>JAFTKO010000034.1 GCA_017453205.1 Clostridia bacterium
GCGGAGAGTCTTTATTCTTTCGGATATCTCCTTTTGCTCGTCCTCGTATCGTCTTGACATTTTGGAAAAGCGATCATCGGAGAGCTTACCCGAAACATTGTCCTCATAGATACGCTCAAACAATCCGTCCAATTCTTCATCACGGGCTTGCAAGGCTGCAAGCTCTTTTTCTTTGAGCTTACGGTCAAGTGCAACACTCTGTTGAGAGCTACCCATGACGGCCTTTACGAAATCGTCCTCATAATGGCTTGCAAACTTCGTTAGCCGTTTGATCTCACCAAGCACCACCTGTTCCAGAAAATCCACACGGACATAATGGGTAGAGGTACAAGTCCCTCTGTTGCCCTTGTAGTTGGAACAGTTGAAATACTTGATCTCGGGATTGCCTTGATTGAAATGGTAATGGAGGTTGTTTCCGCAGTCGGAGCAAACCAAGAGACCCGAAAACATATTTTTCTCTCCATCGCCCGTCCGCCGTCTGCGCCTCGTTCCTCGTTTCTGCTGTACCTGCTCCCACACGGCGCGATCAATGATCGGTTCGTGTACGTCTTTGAAAACGACCCAATTCTCACGGTCATTATCAATCCATTTCTTATTCTTATAAGACTTAGAGTAGGTCTTGAAATTGAGGATATCGCCGCAGTATTCTTGAAGCGAAAGAATTTTGGTGATGGTTGAGCTGTTCCACCTTGTAGGCGGTAACTGCTTGCCCTTTCCGGGCCGTTTAACGCCCTTCTGCAGCCAATAGGCGCGAGGGGTAAGTATTCCATCCCTTTCAAGCTGTGCCGCAATCTGCTCCGTTCCGAGGCCGTCCAAGGTCATACTGTAAATACGCTTGACTACCAGGGCGGCTTCATCATCCACTATCCAGCGTTTCGGATTTTCGGGGTCCTTCATGTAACCGTAGGGAGGCTGTCCCATCGGTTCGCCTGCATTGCCCTTGATCTTATTGCTGATGCGGCGTTTCTTGCTGATATCGCGTGCGTACCATTCGTTGAACAGATTGCGGATCGGCGCCAGCTCGTTTTCACCTTCGGCGGTGTCGATATTATCCGAGACCGCTACGAGACGGATATCATGCTCGGGGAAAAATTCCTCGGTCAAGCGTCCGACCTCAATATAGTTTCGTCCGAGACGGGAAAGGTCTTTGACGAATACGGCAGCAGCGCGTCCTTCTTCAAGCTGACGGATCATATCCACAAAGCCGGGGCGGTCCATCGTTACGCCTGAAATACCATCGTCCATAAAATGAACTAAATTCGTGTAGCCCTTTTCTTTGGCTACTTTGGTGAGCAGCTTTTTCTGATTGCCTATGCTGTAGCTCTCACCTTCCAGATTATCGTCACGGGAAAGTCTCTCATAAAGAAAGGCTGTCACGTCACGGGATTTTTTATTGTTCGACTGTTTCACAAGTCCTCCTTTCCGGGACAGTCGGACAACAATTTTTCTTGCGTGGATACATCTCCACGCTTATATTATACCGCGCCCGACAGCCACTTGTCAGCCGGGTTCGCAGAAGTTTTACGATTTACTTTCACAATCTGCCTGCATGAGGCGTAAAAGGATCGCGCCAAAGGTGTTGGCGTTTCCTTCCTTGAATACCGGCTTTACGACAAACGACCTACCTTCGATACGGTAGGTCGTTGTTTCTTCCAGAGGATTTTCTCTTGCTTTATTTTTTTTGCCTTTCGGCAATTTGTTTTCTTGCGCGCAATTCATTGCGCTGGAACCCCCTTTCAGTAACTTAAAAATCGAAAAATAGAAAGAGGCAAATACGGACGGCTGCTTGGCTCAGCTCCACGGGAATTTCACCCTCACGCGGTTCTCGCGCGACCCTACCTATTGCCTGCGACGCCTCGCCACCTGATAAATGGTTGCACGCTCGGACTATAGCTGTAAGGGAGTCTCATTGTCCTGTTGGGAGTTATCGCCCGCAGGCTGCCACACCTGCTTTGCGTCTTTGTGTTTCTCGCTCGCCCTTGTCGGGGTCGTGGCGCACCGTCCGCTCGGCTCGTCACCAACAGATCGTATCCGTCTGCCTTATACTGCCGGGAATTTTCCGCCTCGGCTTTCTTTGTCAAGGAGCCCGGCAACATACGAGGAAAGGGGGTGGCTCGTATGCGCCTCCGGGCTTTATATCAGCTTAAAGCCCAGGATAGAGATAATCAGTTTTGTTTCCAGCCTTCTACGGAGTTCTTCGTCAACATAAGTACAGTAGTTGCCGTTTTCATCACGGCCTGTCCTCTGACAAAGCGTAGCAATATAGCCGGAGTAGTGACGGATCACCTCATTCACCGCGTCTGTATCACCGCTGATTGCAGCTTCAATCACCGGATACGGGATCAGGCGGGGTTGCTTAGCAGTATTATTCATCCGCTTCACCTCCCATCAGCTTTTTCAGCAGATCGTAGCCTTTTTGCCGATGGGTATTGACCGTTCGCCTCGCTATGCCCATGTGGGTTGCGATCTCACGGTCTGCCATATCCAGGAACCAATACATCAGGATGATGTTGCGTTCCTTTTCAGGAATAGCAGCCAGCGCCTCGGCCAGACGGTCATTCTTGACATACACGGTCTCGTTTCCAACCTGGAAAGAGGTGTAGTCCCAGGGGTATTCATCGTAAACCGCAAGCTGCTCCATAGCTTCTTCCGGCAGTTCGCTCATAGGTATTTCTATCAGTGCCCTGCGATTGATCTCCCTGTGCCCGTTGTTGGCCTCATGCCTCAATACCTTCTTGCAGAAGCTATCAAAGGTCTGCTGCCTTTGGATTTCTTTGGGATCGAGTTCCATTTTCTCACCTCCCTTCGTCATGCCGGGAGGCAGGTCCTTCTTTCCCCTTTCATCCATTACTGGTCTGACGGAGGTGGGTTTTGGCCGATTTTCGGAAAATTTCTCAAAAATATTTTTTCTGTCGCTCATATAGCGTCTCCTTTCAATTCGTTTCGGGTTGATCTCGATAGCGAATTGAAAGGGCGGTGAACGGCAGCGATATGTACGAAAAAGCAAAATGCGCCTGCCCGCGAAAAGACGCGGATAAGCGCAAAAAGAATTGTAAGTGGTATTTAGATGATTTGACAGTTCATACTCATGACCGTAATATGCCGCCGGTGGGTGATAACTTTTTTTGACCGTAGGATATTAGGCGGGTGAGTATTGAATAAAAATAACACGACGATACCTCCATTGATACCGCCGTGTGTGGTTGTAAAGTCGTCGTATAACGGCGGCTTGATATTCTCAAACCGCCGTTAAAGTTGTTTTATGCAAAATCGTCATAAATGGCGGTTTTGTGTAGGGATAGAAAAAGAGCCGACAAACCGCGCCTAAAAAGGCTAACGGGTTATCGGCTCTGCGTCTATGCGTCTGGCTCTGTGATAACTATGGTATGTAGTTCTTTTACTGTAATTAGCGTTTCCTGTCTGCATTTCGGGCAGAACAGCGGGAAGTTTTCAAGCACCGTGTCTGGGCGCAGCTTTATCCGCGTCTTGCTCCCGCAGACAGGGCATAGCAACCATTCAATTTTACACAAGTGCTTTCACCTCCTACAATTCCTTTCGATTTTTAATCTCTATCCTATCCGTCAAAACTGAATATCGCAGAAAGAAGCGTTGCAATCTTTGAATAAGTTTGGCAAAATGGCGGTTCCATTGTAACCCTTTATGTGGACTATGCAAATCTTGAAGTCAAAAGCAAGACGATTTTATTCTTTCTTTCGTGTCAAGAAAATTCCAATGATTGAACCGATAAGAATAATCGGTGCTACTCTGACAAATAACCATTCAAATGAGTGAACTGCCGTTCCGAGAACAGCGGTTTCAGGATCACTGTAATTCCATCCTAAATAGGAACTTTCTAATGCCAATAAGATTGCAAAGATTGTTACTATTGCTACACACAAAGAGATAAGCAACCAATGAATAATTTTTCTTCTTGTAGTTTTCCTTTGCGCCAGTTGCAAATTTATCACCTCCAACTTTGCGGAAATCGCTTTTAAGTCATCAACTTCTGATTCAATGACTTTTTCTCCAAGCAGTACACTTACGGGTGTTTCAAGCACTTCTGATATGGAAAGCAGCATATCAGAATCGGGAACAGACAGTCCTTGCTCCCATTTAGATATTGTTTGTCGCACGACATTCAATTTGACAGCAAGTTCTTCTTGCGAAAGTCCTTTTGATTTTCGGATTGCTTTAATATTCTCGTTGAGCATTGGGTATAACCTCCTTTCTTTGAGTGTACTTTGAGCATTGGGTATAACCTCCTTCCTTTGAGTGTACCTTTATTATAGGCAAAACTTCCCGTTGCCGCAAGCAATGGGAATTAACATTGCTCTGATAATATGCAAAACTTCCCGTTGCCACAAGCAATGGGAATTAACATCGCTTTGATATAAGCTGAAAATGCAAAAATGGTAAAAATAATAGCGGCGACACGGCGTTTGTGCCAGATCGCCGCTGTGAATACTTTCCCCTTATATATTTTACTAATATCTTGTGGCATTTTCAAGGCATTGAATGTAAATAATTTGAATTATAATGGCTAACACTATGAATTGTGTAATCATATCCAAATCAAAAGATGAACTGTATAATATAGGAGTAGGAATTATTATAGCACAAAGGAACGTAAAAGTAATGAAAAGACCCGTACCAATTTACGACTTTACGGCGTTCGGAAAGGCTATAAAAGAGGCGAGAACAAAGCGCGGCGAATCCCGCAAGAATGTCAGCGACGATA
>JAFTKO010000042.1 GCA_017453205.1 Clostridia bacterium
AAAGGATGTGTACGCTTGGTTTTGGTGAAATGGGTAAATTCTGCTCCGTTGTCAGTTTGAATCGTTTTTGGCGCATAACCGAAGAAGATAATAGCGCGTTTTACAAAGTCTATGGTAGAATAGCTGCTGTTTTCCTCGTACTCTGCAGGCGGTCTTTCTCGGATGGTCGTTCCGCGCAAGACTTGACGGATAAATTCTTCACGGGAAAGCACTGTGGTTTGCGCCAACTTGGTCACTCGGTCGAACTCCTCCTCTGTCATACGGATTTTGATCTCTTTTGTTCTTCTCATGAAATTTCGGTGGGGTTTTAGGGGACACCCCCTAACAAGCGAATTTTGGGGACAAAATTCAGTGCTTGTTAAGACTAACGGACACTTTCCCCCGCCGTTTTTGCTCCTTTCTCTTGATCATTTTTTCGCTGTAAATATTCGTTATAGTCCTTACCAAAGGGCGGCGGTCGGTAGTGCATCTCATAGTTCTCGCCAAGCACCGCCATCATTCCTTTCGCCGCTAATCGCCCCGCTTCATCGCTGTCAAGGTGCAGATCGATCCTTTTGATCGGATATTTCTCCAAACAACGCTCCAAGGCAACGGGAATCTTGGTATCCTCCAGCCGTCCGCGCGGCTTATAAACACCCGAAAGTGACAAATAAATGCCATTGAGCTTGTGTCCCGCCTGCTTTTCCAAGGTCAAAAAGGACATGAGATCAATGGCACTTTCAAACAATCGGAGCGTTTGAGGCTCCTTTTCGGCGCGAAGCTGAAAGGAATACGCACGGTTACTGCCGCCCGCATCCCACTTGTCGGGGCTTCCGTCGGTGGCTCGGATCGAGCATTGGAGGATCTTTCCCGCGTCATCCTTGCCAAAAAAGAGAGCGTATCCGTTCTGATCCGCCTCCGCGATCTGCCGCTTACGGATGAAATAATCCACGATCCCCTCGTCGATCCCACGCGACAGAAGGTAGGGCTTGACGGTTTTGCACTCAAAATTGAAGCGCGGCAGGCAGATGTGGTCGTACTTTTTGACGGTTTGCTTGGGGATAGAAGAAAAGGATGGCATGGCTGCCACCCCGTTGACGCAGTTCACCGCGTCGGTAAAATCCATATTTCGCACCTTTACAAGATAGTCCAAGGCGCTTGAACCACCGAATCCTCGGCTGAACCAGAACCATTTTCCGTTGGAAATCTTGAGGGAATCGTGACTTGCGGTGCAATAAGCGCCGCCCTTGCACGGTACAAGCTCACCCGGTTCGTGTGCCTGAAGAAACGAAAACAGGTCAACCGTCCGCGCTTGGGCGATCATTTCGGGGGAAACGTAGGACATAATATCATCTCCTTTCTACAAAAAATATGACTTTTGTATAAATACTGTCCTTTTTGTTGATATTTGTAAAAATACTAATTGATTTTTGTGCTATCACATGATATAATAAGATAAGAATACAAAACAAGGAAAAAACATTATGTTGAAAAATCAAACATGGAAAACACCAAAATACTCAAGAAGAGAAATAAATAAAGCTGGAGAAATTATTCGCAATAATGATTCAACACAAGAAGAAATTGATAGTGCATCAACCATTATTGATAATTGGCGAGCATCACATGCATACCCGCTACATGTCATGTATATGCATCTGCGTCGAATGGCAAAATCAAAAAAGTGTTTGGTTGTTGAAAGATTGAAACGTCTTGACTCGATAATCGGGAAGTTAAAAAGAACTACAGGTATGGAACTGTGGAGAATGCAAGATTTAGGTGGTTGTAGATGCATTTTAGACACAGTAGATGAGGTATACTCCTTTTCTGAGGCCTATAAAAACTCAAAAATCCGACATGAATTTAAACGTTCATATGACTATATCAAAGCCCCCAAGCCCTCTGGATACCGTTCCCTACATCTTGTATATAAGTTTTATAGTGATAAAAAAGAGACTTATAATCAAAATATGCTAATTGAAATACAATTTCGCACACACCTACAACATATTTGGGCAACAACCTTGGAAACGATGGGAATTTTCACCAAACAAAATCTGAAAGCAAGTCAGGGAGATGAACACGTTAAGCGTTTTTTTGTTGTAGTTTCTTCATTATTTGCAATTGATGAAGGCTATCCAATTGTTCCTGGAACGGTAAATGATAGGAAAGAACTCATTTCTGAAATAGAAACCATCAATGCAAAATACAATGTGTTAGATACATTAAGTGCAATAAAAGTTTTTTCGGATTATACTCGTGAAATAGAAATGAAAAAAAGTGGCTATTATATGCTTTTGCTTAATTTCAACACAAGAAGACTTAAAATAAAATATTTCTTGCCAAGTGAAATTGATAAAGCAAATGACATATACGCTCAAATTGAAAAAAACAGAGTTGAAAACAAAATGGACGCTGTACTTGTGCGTGCAGAATCTTTTAACGATCTAAAAGCTGCCTACCCTAACTACTTTGCGGATATAACTGAATTTATATATCGTGTAGTAATTTATTTAAGATAAAAAAGACACTGCGCCGAACGATTCACCCGAACCGTTCGGCTGTTTTCTTATCTTTCCTCCCCCTCCCGATCTTCTTCCTCTTGCTCTTGCTCGTCCTCGGTGGGTTCATTCTCCCCCTCGGTGGGTTCTTCGGTTTCGTCCACAAGCTCGTTTTCAGGCTTGTCAA
>JAFTKO010000043.1 GCA_017453205.1 Clostridia bacterium
CTGATCAACGAGTTTGTTCGTGATAAAAATGCGATATATTTTATGGGCGTTGAGAGTAACGCCAAGCAAAATCTTGATAACTTCTCAAAAAGCATCATTGAATACGGTACGGGGTTCTCACTTGAAACCTCCTTTTCGTCATTCCAAGCGGCATTGGAGTACGTATTCAAGATGGCGGAGAACGAGAGAGTGGTTCTCGCAATCGACGAGTACCCTTACGTTGCCCGTTCCTCCAAGAGCCTTGCATCCACGCTCCAGCTTTTGATCGATAAATATAAGGATACCTCCAAGCTGATGCTGATTCTGTGCGGCTCGTCCATGTCCTTTATGGAGGATTACGTGCTTTCCTACAAAGCCCCGCTTTATGGAAGAAAAACAGCGCAGATGAAGATCAATCCCTTTGATTTTGAGGAAACCTGCCGTTACTTCCCGAACGCATCAAGCGAGGACAAAGCCCTCATTTACGGTATCGTCGGCGGCACTCCGCAATATCTCTTGCAGATCGACGATAAGCTCAGCATCGAGGAAAATATCAAGAATACCTACCTAAACCCGACCTCGCCTCTGTTTGAGGAAACCACCAATCTGCTCAAGCAGGAGGTGCGCGAGCCCGCGATCTATAACGCGATCATCACCGCTATCGCAACCGGCGCGTCGCGTATGTCCGAGATTTCCAGTAAGGTGGGTGAGGATACCAACGTGTGCTCCATTTATCTGAAGAATCTGCTTTCGCTTGGCATCGTGCAGAAGGAAACTCCCTACGGCGAAAAGGCGTCTCGCAAGTCGATCTATTCGGTTGAGGATAATATGTTCCGCTTCTGGTATCGCTTCGTGCCCGAAAACAATTCTATCATCGCACGTGGTGCCGATGATCTGGCCTACAAGCGCATCGAACCGCATCTGTCCGAGTATATGGGCAGAGTGTTTGAAGAGATCTGCAAGCAGTACCTCTGGAAGCAGCTTCTCACGGGCAAATGTCCCGTGGAGTTCAGCTCGCTCGGACGCTGGTGGGGCAACGATCCTAAGACCAAATCCCAGACCGAGATTGATATTATGGGCGAGGCCGATAAAAACACCGCCCTCTTCGGCGAATGCAAGTGGACGAACGAAAGGGTTGACGTCGGCGTGCTCGATCTGCTCGTTGAACGTAGCAAACTCTTCCACTACAAGAACGTGCATTACTACCTGTTCGCAAAATCCGGATTCACAAAGGGTTGCGTGGAGAAAGCCAATGAAATGGGTAACATAACACTGGTTGAGTATGAGAGTATGCTTTGATATTGTATTTTTTTCAACACAAAACTCAAATAAAGTGTAGTATTACAAAAACAAGATAATAACAGTGGCGTAATCAACAATTGATTTTAATATTTGATGAAAAATTATGCGGAGGACTCAAATGGAGTTGATCGATAATAGAAATAAAAAATTGAAGGATGATTTGGCTTCCGAATTGAAATCGGGTAGCAAGATGTCGGTAGCGGCAGCTTGTTTCTCTATCTACGCCTTTCAGAAGCTGAAGAAGGAACTTAAAGATATTGATGAACTCCGTTTCATTTTCACCTCTCCGTCATTCACAACCGAAAACGCTCCAAAGGAAAAGCGTGAGTTTTATATTCCTCGAATGAACCGCGAACGTAGTTTGTATGGAACGGAATTTGAAGTAAAACTTCGTAATGAGCTTACACAAAAAGCGATAGCAAAAGAGTGTGCTGATTGGATACGCAAAAAGGTTCGCTTCAAATCCAACATTACAAACGAAAATATGATGGGCTTTATCAATGTGGACGATAAAAACTATATGCCTATCAATGGGTTTACTACGGTTGATCTTGGGTGCGAACGTGGCAACAACGCATATAGTATGATTCAGAAAACAGATATGCCATTTAGCAAGGCGTATATTGATCTTTTTGAGGAGCTTTGGCGTGATAAGAATCGTCTTCAGGACGTAACCGACGTTGTGCTTGATAACATAACCGTTGCATACAAGGAAAACTCTCCCGAATTTATCTATTTCATCGCTCTTTATAACATTTTCAATGAGTTTCTTGAAGACATTTCCGAAGATGTTCTTCCTAATGAAGCCACGGGATTTAAGCAGAGCAAGATATGGAATACGCTTTACAACTTCCAGCGCGATGCAGTCCTTGCCATTATCAATAAGCTGGAGCAGTACAATGGTTGTATCCTTGCCGATAGCGTTGGTTTGGGTAAAACCTTTACGGCTCTTGCTGTTGTAAAATACTACGAAAGTAAAAACAGAAACGTTCTCGTTCTTTGCCCTAAAAAGCTTTGCGAGAACTGGAATACATATAAAGATAATTACAAAAACAATCCTATCGCCGCAGACCGCCTGCGCTACGATGTGTTGTTCCATACGGATCTGTCACGTGATCATGGCACATCTAACGGACTTGACCTTGATCGTTTGAATTGGGAAAACTATGACCTTGTGGTAATTGATGAATCCCACAATTTCCGCAACGGCGGCGAGGTGTCGGGACAATATGGCGAAAAAGAAAATCGCTATCTTAAGCTTCTTAATAAAGTTATCCGTCCCGGCGTCAAGACAAAAGTTCTAATGCTTTCCGCTACGCCCGTAAATAACAGATTCAACGATTTGAAAAATCAGTTGGCGTTAGCATATGAGGGCAATCCCGAATTGATCAATGATAAGCTGAACACCAAACGGTCAATTGACGATATTTTCCGCTTTGCGCAACGTGCTTTCAATGTGTGGAGTGAGCTTCCCGCCGAAAAACGAACAACCGAAAATCTGCTCAAAACGCTTGATTTTGATTTTTTTGAAGTCCTTGATAGCGTTACTATCGCCCGCTCTCGCAAACACATTGAAAAATTCTATAATACCGAGGAAATCGGTACGTTTCCCGAAAGACTGAAGCCAATCTCTCTCCGCCCGGACTTAACCGATCTGAACAGAGCGATTAACTACAACGAAATATACGAGCAACTTATTTCCCTCAATCTTCTTGTGTATGCGCCTACGTCCTTTGTGTTTGAAAGTAAGCTGTATAAGTACACCGATGTTACGGAAAAGAGCCTTACCCGCGCAGGTCGTGAAGCAGGTATTCGCCGCTTGATGAGTATTCAGCTCCTTAAACGTCTTGAAAGCTCTGTATATTCTTTCAACCTTACATTGAAGCGTATCAAAGAGCTTATTGACAATACCATAAAGGAAATTGAGGATTTCAAAGCTCACGGCGCTTCTGTGATAAATGGTTTTGAAATTCATACCGATGACGATTTTGATTTTGACGACCAAAACATCGATGACCACGCAATCGGAAAGAAAATCAAAATTGACCTTGCCGATATGGATTACGAGAGCTGGGAAAGAGAGTTGCGCAAGGACTCCGAAACGCTCGAATTGGTAATTTTAATGGTTTCGGATATTACTCCCGAGCATGACAGCAAGCTCCAACAGCTTTTTGAGGTGATTTCCAATAAGATTGAGCATCCCATCAACGCCGGCAACAAAAAGATTTTGATATTTACCGCTTTCTCCGATACCGCAAATTATCTCTATGAAAACGTATCTGCATTTGTGAAAAATAAATATGGATTGAATACAGCGCAGATTACAGGAACGGTTGACGGCAAAACAACCATCCCGCGCTTCTCGGCAACGCTTAATAACGTGCTGACCTATTTCTCCCCTATATCAAAGGACAAGCAGGTGCTGATGCCCAATAATAACGATAGCATTGATGTGCTGATCGCTACCGACTGTATTTCCGAAGGTCAAAATCTGCAGGACTGCGATTACTGTATCAACTACGATATCCATTGGAATCCCGTTCGTATCATTCAGCGCTTTGGTCGAATCGACCGTATCGGATCAAAGAATGCTCATATTCAGCTTGTGAACTTCTGGCCAAATGTAACGCTTGACGATTACATCAATCTCAAGAGCCGCGTTGAGACTCGAATGAAGATTACGGTAATGACTTCTACGGGTGATGATGATCTCATCAATGCAGAGGAAAAGGGCGACCTTGAATACCGTAAAGCACAACTAAAACGACTTCAGGAAGAGGTCGTAGATATTGAGGAAATGTCCAGCGGTATTTCTATTATGGACCTGGGGCTTAACGAATTTCGCCTTGATCTTCTGTCTTATACAAAGAACCACGGCGATCTTGACCACGTTCCATTCGGCATGAACGCAGTCGTTCCCGCAAGTGAGGATATGCCCGCAGGCGTGATATTCGTTCTAAAAAACCGCACCAATGCCGTCAATATCGGACATCAGAATCGCCTGCATCCGTTCTATATGGTGTATGTGGCAGAGGACGGTTCGGTGATTTGCGACCATCTTTCTCCCAAAGAACTGCTCGATAAAATGCGCTATCTTTGTAAGGACAAGACCTCGCCCTACGCCGAACTTTGCGCTGCGTTTAACCGTGAGACACGTGATGGCAAGGATATGAGAGTGTGCTCCAAGCTTCTTGGTGATGCGATACACTCTATCATTCACGTCAAGGAAGAAAGCGACATCAACAGTTTCCTCGGAGGTGAGCAGATCAGCTTTGCTGAGGGCGGCATTTCAGGGCTTGACGATTTTGAACTCATCTGTTTCTTAGTAGTAAAATAAAGGAGTTGCTATGACAAACGATACTATAATAACAACAGTTTTAGAATATTTAAAGCAACGCCACCATCTTACCGATTTGGAAAAATCCATAATCGAAACCGCCAACGAGCTATCAAAGTATCCTTTTCAGCGTGACAGTGCCGAGAAGAAGGTTGGAGAAAATTATTTGATGCATGGAGAACTGTTTGAAAATGAATTCAAGCATGCAAGTGTATTCGTCAAACCTCTTAATCAGTTGCCTGATGAAGATATTTTGGGAAATTTAAAGTTTCAGTTATTAAAAATGTGTGCAAAGGAACTGTCCAATCTACAATAAGGAGGAATATCAGTGTTAGGTTTACCATCAAAAGCGAAAGTATCAAAAATGCTTCCCAAAAAAGCAATATACGAAAAATTCAATATGACCACAGCTCAAAAGGCAAAATTTGACGCTGATATATCCCGTATCTCTATTGTTGGAGAGATTACACCGACAACTACGCAAATTGCGGCGGGAAAGGACATACAAGGCTTTTACATACTTCAAATCGTACTGAAGAACAAAAAGTACGACGAAAAGGCTATTGCGAGCCTCTCCAAACTGATACCTCAGCGTATGATTTTCCTTTTGCAGTATGAAAATCAGTATTGCCTTGCGTACTATCATAATCGCCTATACCACACGGAATGGGTGGAGCTTGATAGGCTTTTAGTGCCACTGTCGGGACTTGATCTTGACATTGTATGGGAAAACACTATAAAACAGATTGTTTGCGGTGAAAATAGTGCTGCATGGGATGTCAATGCAACGATTGAGGAAAACATTGCTACGGAAACGCATCGGCGCAAATTGATAACGGATATCGCATCGTTGGAAAAGAAGATACGTAGCGAGAAGCAACTAAATAGACAAATTCAGCTGAATGAAGAATTAAAACGCTTGAAAAAGGAGCTGGAGCAAATATCATGATTCAAGAATATCTTTTCATAAATAAGACAGAGAAAGAAAAAATCGAACAATATACTCCCGATGACATAAAAATTGAAATATATGATATTGATAATTCCGATTGCTGGATTGCAACATTTTCCTTGTCAAGCGAAAGTGAACCAAGCGCAAATACCTTATCGAAGGTTCACGAGTATATCATTGGAGAATTTCACCCCATTGTTTTGAGCAACGGTTGCTCTGCGTATTATAATAAAGCTCTTTTTCCCCATTTTAACGAATTCGAAAGAAAGCTGAGAAAATTGCTTTACCTAAAAAGTGCGCTGAGCAAGAATTCCAAAGATGCAGAGATCATAAAGGATTTGGAAAGCAAGGATTTCGGAGAAATATTTACTCTTTTGTTCTCGGATGCTCAGTTCGTACAAAATGCTAAGAAAACAATTGGCGATAAAACGTGGCAGTTTACCAAAGCTGAAATAGTTGCCGCGATAGAACAATTGTCCGAACATACTGTTTGGGATAACTTGATAGGAAAAGATGCGGTTCCACTGTTGCGTTCAGATTTTATTAAAGTTAAGAATTTTCGTAACGATGTAATGCATGCGCATGCGATGAATGCCAAAAGTTATTCTTCTGCATTAAAGCTTATAAAAAAGATAAATGAGCAACTTGATACCGAAATTGGTAAAATTATTGTAGCCAAGGAGAATACGGTTCAACAAGAACCTGAACAGGATTTCAATACGGCTATGGGAGATGCTATAAAAGACATGGATTCTGTGCAGACCGCAAAAAGCTGGCAAGAACAATTAGCAGAGCTGCAAGCTATGGCTTCTGGAATAAAGCCCCAGGGTATGATTGCGGCAATTGAAGAATACCGCCGTCTGACAAAATCGCCTGAAATAGTTGCTATGAGAGAATATCTTGTATCACCCGAATTTGCAGACATAACGAAACATGTTCAAGAAATATCAAAAATTCAATTGGATATTCCCCCAGTTGTTAAAGAGTTGCAGGAGCTTGCGGCATCAATGAAAGAATATAAAATCACTATTCCGCAGGAATTATTAGAATTGCAAAAATCTCTAAAAGATTTCAAACCGGATCCCGCATTAATTGAATTAGCCAAAAGCATGAAAGAAATAACAGGAGAAACAAAATCATGGAAAAAATGAGAATGGAATCGGTAAATATGACCGAGCAGAATATAGAAAAGATCGGTGCGTTGTTCCCGAATTGTATCACGGAAACTGTAGATGAGAACGGGAAACTCAAGAAAGCAATCAATTTTGATATTCTCCGTCAGATGCTGACCGAGGAAGCTATTGTGGGCGATGAAAAATATGAGTTTACATGGGTAGGTAAGAAAGCGGCAATTGTAGAAGCTAACAAGCCGATTCGTAAAACTTTGCGCCCCTGTCCCGATGAAAGCAAAAATTGGGATTCGACCGAGAACCTATACATTGAGGGAGATAACCTTGAAGTGCTGAAGCTGTTGCAGGAAAGTTATCTTGGCAAGGTAAAGATGATCTATATTGATCCACCGTACAACACCGGAAATGATTTTGTATATAAAGACAACTATACAACGGACACCAATCAATACGCAGAACAAATCGGAGTTTTTAACGAGGATAACAATCGTTTGTTTCATAATACGGAAACCAATGGACGTTTTCATTCCGACTGGTGTAGTATGCTCTATGCCCGCCTACAACTTGCAAAGAATCTTTTAACTGATGATGGTGTTATTTTTATATCCATAGATGATAGTGAAATTCGAAATCTAAAGAATATTTGTGACGAGATATTTGGAGGAGCGAACTTTATAGCTCAATTGATTTGGCAAAATAAAAAAGGCGGAGGCAATGATTCCACTCACATCGCAATTGAGCACGAATATATTTTGACTTATGCTAAAAACAAGGTCTTGTTAGGAGAGTTTTACGAATCCTATTCTGCAGAATATATAAAACGCTATAAAGAGGTTGATGATGTAGGTAGGTTTTATTGGGATACTTTTAAGCGTAAGGCTGGAAAACAATACTATCCGATTACATGTCCCGATGGAACTATCCTTGAATACGACGATGATGGCAACGCAATTAGTTGGCTAAGATCGAAAGAGCGATTTGATTCAGATATTAAAGCTGGGGAAATTAGAATCATTAAAGTAAACGACAAATGGTCGGTACAATTCAAGCAACGAATTCCTTTAGGTAAAACCCCACGCAGTATTTTTACAACTAATACGGTTATTTCGGACAAAGGAACTACGAGTGCAGGAGCTAATGATGTATACGAATACTTTAAGAAAGATGTCTTTTCCAATCCTAAGCCAGTTGCTTTGATTGAGTTTTTACTTGGCTTTGGGTTAGGCAAAGATGATATCGTATTGGACTTTTTTAGCGGATCGGGAACAACCGCTGAAGCGGTTATGCGTTCCAATCTTGATGGTAATCATAGAAAGTTTATCTTGGTTCAATTAGATGAAAACATCGATCCGATGCTCAACAGTTCATCAGCAAATGCAAAGAGAGTGGCTGAGAATGCTGTGTCTGTTCTTGATCAGTTAAAACTACCACACACCATCCCTGAATTAGCCAAAATACGAATTAAAAGAGCTGGCGATAGCATAAAACAAAAATTGTTGGGAGAAGCTGCAATTAATCTGTTTGCAATAGACTTCAATCGTGATTTGGAACAAGAATTAAATCAAAGAACTGAATCAAAACTTGATTTGGCATCGGATTTAGACATCGGCTTCCGTGTGTTCAAGCTCGATGAATCCAACATGAATAGCGTATATTACAGTGCTGATGACTACTCCCAGGACATGCTCTCTATGTTGGAATCAAATATCAAGGACGACCGTACCGACCTCGATTTGCTGTTTGGTTGCTTACTTGAATGGGGATTGCCTCTTTCTCTGCCGTATAAATCCGAAAAAATTGAGGACTATACCGTTCACACCTATAATGACGGAGACCTGGTAGCATGCTTTGAGGAAAACATTCCCGAAACTGTCATTAAGGAGATCGCGAAGCGCAAACCTCTCCGCGCAGTCTTCCGCGACAGCAGCTTTGCCAATAGCCCTGCCAAGATCAACGTAACAGAAATATTCAAGCTTCTTGCTCCCGATACAAGAGTGAAGGTGATCTGATGAAAAATCCATCATTAGCATATTTGGCGAAATCATTTTATAATGCGTATATTGCCCTTGATCAGCTTGAACCGGATCAGGACGAATTGCTTTTGTATATCCCTAAATTGGTTAATGGAGCTTTTTCTGCTGAATTGATAATCAAGGCTATTTTAGTGGAACAAGATATACCTTATAATAACGAACATAATCTTAAAATTCTTTTTGAAAAACTTCCTATGGATTTTCAAAATAGAGTTTGGTACTTTCTTGCTCAAAAAGCGCCGGAGTATGCAGATACGGAAAAGCGAGAAAACGAATTATTACTTATGTCAGATGCTTTTGTACAATGGAGATACTGTTATGAAGGAAAGTTTGCACCTGCCTTCGATATACGATTTCTTTCGGCATTTACCAATGCACTTATTATTGTGATGTTCGAACTGGGATATAATGTGTTCTTTACAAAATCAGAAATGGCACTTTCGCCAGAAGAATGTGCTGAGATTGATAAAAAAATTGAAAATAATCGCCGTGAATGTATGAAGAATAATGAAGCTAATATAAAAAAGAAAAGCAGGAGGTGAAAGATATGAAACTCCAATTTAAACATCAAAAATTCCAAGCTGACGCTGCCAAAGCGGTTGTAGATGTTTTTGCCGGACAGCCCTATCTTACACCATCCTATATGATGGACAAAGGTAGCGTTTATCAGATGAAAACGACAGACGATGAAGATTTTACGGGCTGGCGCAATGAGCGTATTGTGCCCGGACTTTCCGATGCCGTTATATTGGAGCATCTAAATAAAATACAACGTGCCAATCAAATTGCCCCCTCACTTCAGCTTGAAGGACGGTACAATCTGACGATTGAGATGGAAACAGGCGTTGGCAAAACTTATACATACATCAAAACCATGTATGAGTTAAATAAGCATTACGGATGGAGCAAATTCATCGTGGTTGTTCCAAGCGTGGCAATCAGAGAGGGTGTTTACAAATCCTTTCAGGTAACGCAGGAGCATTTTGCGGAGGAATACGGTAAAAAAGTTCGCTTCTTTATCTACAATTCTGCTCAGCTTACCGAGATTGACCGTTTTGCGTCTGACAACGGAATTAACGTTATGATCATCAATTCCCAAGCATTCAATGCTAAGGGCAAGGATGCGCGACGCATTTATATGAAGCTTGACGAATTCCGTTCCCGCCGTCCGATTGATATTATTGCAAAAACAAATCCTATTGTAATCATTGATGAGCCTCAGTCGGTAGAGGGAAAGCAAACCAAGGAGAGACTGAAGGAATTCAATCCTTTAATCACCTTGCGTTATTCGGCAACTCACAAATCCGACAGTATTTATAATATGGTGTACCGTCTGGATGCAATGGAGGCGTACAACAAACGATTGGTAAAGAAGATTGCCGTAAAAGGAATTACCGAAACAGGAAGCACTGCAACCGAGGGATACGTATATCTTGAAAGCATCAATCTTTCAAAAGCAGATCCTACGGCAACCATTCAATTTGATGTCAAAGGTGCTTCGGGAATCAAGAAAAAGACGGCAACAGTCAATATCGGATATAATCTGTACGATCATTCAGGCAATCTTGATGAATACAAAAACAATTTTGTTGTTAAGGCAATTGACGGTCGTGACGATTCGGTGGAATTTCTTAATGGTATCAAAATTTACGCAGGCGATGTTATAGGCAAAGTAGCAGAGGATCAGTTACGCCGTATACAGATTCGAGAAACCATTCTATCCCATATCGAGAGAGAAAGAAAGCTGTTCCACAAGGGGATCAAGGTGCTGTCTTTGTTCTTCATTGATGAAGTGCAAAAGTACAAGCAATATGATGAGGCAGGACAACCCTTTAATGGTATTTACGCTGATATGTTTGTTGAGGAATACAACGATATTCTCGGTAATATGCAGCTTCAGTTCGGTGACGATGATTATATGCGTTATCTCAATGCGATTGATGCGAACGCTACACACGCCGGATACTTTTCTGTTGATAAAAAAGGACGTATGACCGATAGCAAATTCTCCGACAAAGCGGAAAAGACTTCAGATGATATTGATGCGTATGACCTAATCATGAAAAACAAGGAGTTGTTACTCGATCGTAATCCCAAGCGTTCACCGGTTCGCTTTATCTTCTCCCACTCTGCGTTAAGAGAAGGCTGGGATAATCCTAATGTATTCCAAATTTGCACGTTAAAGCAAAGTAGCAGCGAGGTGCGTAAGCGTCAGGAAGTCGGTCGCGGGTTGCGTCTTTGTGTCAATCAGGACGGAGAGCGTATGGATGCCAACGTGCTCGGAAACGATGTTCACAGCATCAATGTACTTACCGTTATTGCAAGTGAGAGCTACGACAAGTTTGCCAAAGGATTACAAGAGGAATTGGCAGATGCGGTGGCTAACCGTCCGCGCGCTGTTACCGTTGATTTGTTCAAGGGTAAGGTTATTAAGGATATCGACGGAAATGAAGTTGTTGTAGATGCAGACCTCGCTCAAGCTATTCACTATGAGATGATCATCAATGGCTATATCGACCGAAAAGGTAATCTTACGGATAAATATTACGAAGATAAGTCCAATTCGGAGATTAAGGTTGCGGAGGAGGTTGCCGATTGCACAGAATCAATCATTGATATCCTTGATTCTGTATATGACAGCAAGGCAATGCAGCCAGAAAATGCTCGAAGCAACAATGTGGAGTTACAGGTAAACAACGATAAGCTTCAAATGCAGGAATTTAAAGCGCTATGGAAGCGTATCAATGCAAAATCCGTATACGTTGTGGATTTCGATACAGAGGAGCTGATTTCAAAAGCAATAGACAAATTGAATCTCAAGCTCAGAGTATCGAAGGTTTTCTTCAAAATCGAAAGCGGAGCAATGTCTGAAATAAAATCAAAAGAATCTTTACTGGAGGGATCGTCATTTACCAAAGAAAAATCCTCTATGTACAATCTTGAAAACACAATTCGCGCAAATCAAAGCGTTAAATACGATTTGGTTGGAAAGCTGGTAGAGGAAACAGGACTGACTCGCAAAGCGATCGTTGCTATTCTTCAAGGCATCGACAAAACTGTTTTTGATCAATTTAAGGACAATCCAGAAGATTTCATTATAAAAGCAGCTCAATTGATCAATGACGAAAAGGCAACGGCAATTATTCAGCATATAACCTATAGTGTGATTGATGACTGCTATGATACGGATATCTTTACCGATGCTACAATCAAGGGTAAGCTTGGTGTAAATGCAATGAAAGCAAATAATCACCTGTACGATCATATCGTCTATGATTCTACTAATGAGCGCAATTTTGCAACAGAGCTTGATACAAATACGGATGTTGCTGTATACGTTAAGCTTCCGAATAGCTTTTACATTACTACTCCGGTAGGCAAATATAACCCAGACTGGGCAATTGCCTTTTATGAGGGTAAGGTAAAGCACATCTATTTTGTAGCTGAAACCAAGGGTACAATGGATACAATGACATTTAACCACATTACTCCTGTTGAACAAGCAAAGATTGATTGTGCAAGAGAGCATTTTAAAGCTATTAGCGGTGATGATGTGGTGTATGATGTGGTCGATAGCTATCAAAGCCTGCTTGAAAAGGTTATGAAGTGATAAAACTATAATTCTGAAATAATTGCAGTATAAACATACGGAGAAAAACAATATGAGTAACGATATAAATCAAGATCTTGCAAAGGAATTGGTTGCGCAGACCGCTGGTAAAACTTATGATGATATTGCGCATCCTACCGCTCACGCGACAGGGCAAATTATAAGTTTTATCCCAAGAACTATTAAGGTATGGCTTGGAAAGTGGGAAAAATGGATTCTCAACGGTGAATATGCGATAAAAGAAACAGAGATACTTCTGGCAGAAAAGTTAAAACACATACCTGAAGAAAAAATCGTAGAGCCCGAGCCTTATGTTGCTGTGCCTGCATTGCAACAGTTGAGCTATAGTCTTGATAGTGAAGAGTTAAGAGAATTGTATGCAAATCTACTTGCTTCTTCGATGAATGCAGACACAAAAGGAGATGTCCATCCCGCATTTGTGGATATTATTAAACAATTAGCTCCAGATGAAGCAAAATTGTTACGCTATTTTTCTGAACAAAAAGCTATACCTGCGGTAGAGGTTAGAAAACGGTCAGAAACTGGTACAGGTTTCAGAATTCTTGCAAAACTAAATTTTACAATGCCAGATGGATTGTTAGATGTTCCTCAAAATTATCTCGTGTATGTGGACAATTTAATTAGATTGCAACTTGTAGAAATTCCTGCAGATACACATTATTCCAACGAGTCTCTATATAAACCTCTTGAAAATCCAATTATCTATCTCGGTGCACCTACTGAACGATTAGTGTTTGAAAGGAAAATAGTTAAAATTTCTCCTTTTGGGAAGCTTTTTGTAAAAACATGCCAACCCAAACAAGAGGGAAAATAATGACAAAACAAGAATTTCTTGAATACTGCCTTGATACATACGGCACATCACCAGACTATCCGTTTGACGAGGATTTTGAGACGGCGGTGCTGAGGCACACGGACAATCGCAAGTGGTATGCGATTGTGATGAAGGTCTCGCGGTGCAAGTTTGGGTTTGACAGCGACGAGTTAATCGACGTTGTCAATCTCAAGCTGCCGACGGAAATGTTCGGTTCGTTCGGTGCAGCGGACGGAGTATATCCAGCGTATCATATGAATAAGCTTCATTGGATTTCGGTGCTACTGCCCGATGCGCCTGAGGACGTGGTGCAGTTTCTCGTGAACGTAAGTTTTGAAGCCACAAAATCAGTTAAGAAAAGGGCAAAATAGTCATTTATCATACCGATTTTGAGAATGTCACAAAAAAGGCGGAAAAAAGGCAGAGATAAGCCGATGACAAGTTAAAGTAAATATGTTATAATGGTAATGTCAAAAAGTGTAAGCTTTGATCGGGGCGTGGAGTTCCGGTTTTAGCTTGCACTTTTCATTTTGGCGCAGGCATAAATAAAGAGCCGCTATCAAGGCGTTTTCGTAACGCTTTCGATAACGGCTTTTTCTTATGCAATTTTTGAAACGAAAAATAATTTTCAAAAATTTTCGGAAACGTGATGAGATTTTGCGTCAAAATTCCCACTGTATTAGTAAAGACACTTAAAGCTCCTTTGAAAAATCAGAAAAGCTTGGGTGAAAAAATTCAATTTTTTTGAAAAAAGGTATAAAAATCGAGAGTTTTAAGTGTGGTTACAGTTGAAAGGCAAATAAATCTGCCTTTCTCCAAACTCAGATTTTAAGCTCGATCTGAGTGAGGTAATAGAAAGCTTGAAAGGAGGTGAACACAGCAGTTTTCTATCAATACAGACATGAGTTTAAGACAAAGACAAGCATTAAAATTCCATCAGGACAAACGGTATCTGAATATCAAAAGAGCCACGCGTCAATAATTCAATGAAAGGAGTGAGCTGTATGGAAATAAATGTTTATGACAACAAAAAATACGTATCGATATGGCTCACTCGCGGTGAGTCACGTGACAATGCGCTTCGCGAAGATCTGAAACCGATCTACCAAAAATACAAGGCAATGGACTATAAGGTTGTGGTTTTTGAATCCGGCAACGGCGATCTGACTACGCTTACCCAAAGTCTTCTTTCCTACAATCATCTGCTCAATGCACGCAAGGAGGCATCAGCGGATGGATAAACAATATTGTAAACATTTTTCTGTCATATTGACTTGAAAACGAAAATATGTTACAATGTTGTTAGCGATAACAAGAAAGGAGATATAAAATGGTAGAAAGATACAAAATTGCCGCTTATACCCGTATTTCGGTGGACGTTGAGAAAGACACCGACAACACGAGTATCGAGAACCAAAAGGCAATTATTGCTGAGTATTGTAAGACTCACTTTCCAACGAGTACGGTGGATTACTATGAAGACCGTGATAAATCCGGATATACGTTTAATCAGCGTCCGTGTTATTATTACGAGCTTCGTCCGAAGCTGATGAGCGGTGAGTATGATATTTTGATCATCAAGGATCTGAGCCGTTTTTCTCGCCGTACAGGAAAGGGACTTGCCGAGTTTGAGGATCTTGTTGAAAATAATCTTCGCATCATTTCGATTGGTGAATCCATCGATTACGAGGAGGGCAAGACCGACGACTGGTTGCAGATAAAGCTCTATTTCTTCGTTAACGAAATGCCCGTAACCGATGCCAGCAAAAAGGTATTGGCAGTCATCGCAAACCGTCAGAAGAAGGGTGAGTGGGTCTGTTCGGTTCCTTACGGCTACGTAATGAAGAACACCAAAAAGATGATCTACGAGATTGACGAGCCTGCCGCTGAGGTGGTTCGCGAGATCTTCCGCCTCTACATAAGTGGTTGGGGGTACAAGAGAATCGCCAATCATCTGACCGATAAAAAAATCCCAACGCCGAGAATGTGCGAGAAAGCTCGCAAGGAGGCGATGGGAGATGAGTATCATGCGAAGGTTCGTGAGGAGTGGAGCATCATAACGGTATCGGAGATACTCTGTAATGATTTCTATATCGGCACGCTTCGTTGCAAGAAATTTCAGCGGCAGAGGATCAATGGTCCCGACGTACCCGTTCACGAAAGCCAGCATATCGTTTTTGAGAACCATCATACGCCTATCGTTGACTCACGCACATTTATGACGGCGAAAGAGCAGCTGGAGCGCAGAAAGAAAGATCACTATCGCGGAGTAAAGAAAAACGAGAATAACTATTCCGGTTTCTTGATTTGCGGTGATTGCGGTTCTCCGATGTTTGCGAGAAATCGAGAGACTCTGAACGATGCCTACGTTTGCGGAAGGTATCACAGAAGAGGGCTGAAGGGATGCAAGGCTCACACGGTTAAGGTCGATTTTCTTGATGAAGTATTGAAGGAATATATCCGAAAGATCCGCGATAATTCCGCTTCGATGATTGATGTTTTGAAGGATGCTATCAAAAACGAAGATCAGCGTACCGCTAACGGAAAGGAAGCCGCCGAGACTCTTATTGCGGAAATTGAGGAGGAGCGCGACGTGCTTCGTTCCTTGGTAAAGCAAAGAGCCAAGGAGCTTGCAAGATCGGGCGAGGGATCCATTATGGTTGAATCCTACGATATGGAGATTGACAGTTCCAGAAACCGTATTGAGGGCTTGCAAAATCAGCTTGAAATGGTGGCAAACACAACCAACACGATGGTTCGAGTTAATCGCGTTGCCAAGACCGTCATTGACGTTTTTAACGACATTTTGGAAAAGGATCACCTTGACAAGAACGATATCAACCTGATTATCAGTCACATGGTTGTTTTTGAGGATCATATCGAGATCAAGCTGAAGGCGGAGATCGATGAGCTTCTAAGAACGGGTACGATCGAGCAGCTGAAACAGAATGAGGAAAGCGGAGCAGCCGTAAATTTTGACAAAGACACGGAAAATATCGAAAGCGCCGACGATTTCTATGAAATCGAGGCAGTACAGCGTGCAAATAAGCAGCATGACAAGGTTTTTCGTGTCAATATTATCAGTGTGGGCGACCCGCTTGAAATCTATACTGACCGCGAAGGTGAAGTCATCTTTAAAAAATATTCTCCCATCGGCGAGCTCGCCTCGTTTGCGTCGCAATACGCCGAAACCCTGCACAAGACCTGTTCCCTTTCCGTCGTGATCTGTGACCGCGACGCCGTGATCGCTTGTGCGGGAGTCCCGCGCAAGGATTACACCGACAAGGCACTCTCCGAGGAGCTGGAACAGATCATTGAGAACCGCTCTCTGTACTTCCACCGAGAGGACAGCGAGCCCATCCCCGTGCTTGCGGAAGGCGGAAGCTACTATGTCAGCTGTGCCATGCCCATCATCAGCGAGGGCGACATTGTCGGGTGCGTAGCGTCTGTTACCGATCAACCCGGAGCAGCGCGGCGCGAAGTTCCCGGAGGAGAAGTGGAAAGCAAGCTGATCCTTACCGCCGCCGGGTTTCTCGGCAGACAGCTGGAGAACTGACGTCAAAACAATAGGGACGCCTCGTTTTTGCGAAGCGCCCCTTATTTTCTGGAATAATTTTTATTCTTAATCAAAATTATCCATAGAATAAAGCTTTTGATACGGAGCATACTAACAACAGCCGGAGAATTTTATTCAATATTCACGTCCTGCCGTTTCATATTCGCGGCAGGTCACAATCCGACTCGGAAAGGAGTTATGGTTATGATCATGGATCGCATTGCGCTCATCCTTACCATTCTCGGTGCCCTCAACTGGGGCAGCATCGGTCTGTTCCAATTCGACATCGTGGCATGGATCTGCGGCGGACAGGCCTCTCTGCTCAGCCGTATTATTTATACCGTGATCGCGCTTGCGGGTATCTGGTGTATTTCGCTCGTGTTCCGCGCCCGCGACAGCTTTGACCAGATTGAGGAATAATCAATCCTGCGCTGTTTAAAATAAGAGGCTGACTCAAAAACCATGAGTCAGCCTCTTATTACATCAAGTATGTTTGGTTAGCAACTCCATTTTTGTCCGCTTTTTTATTTTCTACTTCATATACTGAAAGCAGAACGAAAAAGGAGCCGACCTATGGAAAACATTCTGCTTGATCTGTTCAAATCCTGTCTTTCGCAAAGCTACAACGAGGTGGAAAACGGCGGGAGCTTCGCGTGCGAGAGACACGGTGACACTCTTTATATTTGGTTCGAGCAAAGCCACGGCATCACCGACTGGCTCAATAACCTCCGTTTTGCCGCCGCGCCCTATCGGGAAATGGAACCTGTTTGGCAATGTCACGCAGGCTTTCTCAAGGTTTGGAAAAGTGTCAAGCCCTATCTTGAGCCCTCGATTTTGGACACCTCTGTCAAACAAATTTGTACGGTCGGGTACAGCCACGGCGCCGCGCTTGCCGTCCTCTGTCATGAGTTTATTTGGTACCGTCGCCCCGATCTGCATCAAGGCATGTGCGGCTTTGGTTACGGTTGTCCACGTGTGCTCTTTGGTTGTGTCCCTCCCGAAATTGCACCTCGCTGGGATACTTTTTACGTTGTACGCAACCTCGACGATCTTGTCACACATCTTCCGCCACGCGCCGCAGGATACTGCCATGTCGGCAATCTTGTGACAGTGGGAACGGCGGGAAAATATTCGTCGATCGATGCACACCGCCCCGAAAGCTATCTGGAGGAGCTAAAGAACATGGAAATTCATTGAAAAGTCATAAGTATTTACTTGACAATAAGAAAAGAAACTGGTATAATAAATAATGGTATATTATCATCATTGATACTGCCACATATGTGGCGGAAAGGAGTGTCACAAATTGAAGCCCGCTTTTACCGATGTCCTTGGAAATCTCGCTCTGCGAAACCGTCTTGGCGATGATATCCAAAACGGCAGGATCTCTCACGCTTATATCATCGAGGGAGCTTACGGAACGGGAAAACATATGCTGGCACTCCGCATTGCCGCCGCACTTGCGTGTGAGAATAAAGACAGTCCCGCCACGCCCTTGCCCTGCATGGGATGCCTTTCCTGCCGCAAAATTCTCGGCGGCAACTCCCCCGACGTGATCTTTATCAATCGCGGGGACAAGGCAACGTTGGGTGTCGAGGCGATCCGCAATTTAAAACAAGATGTGTGCGTCGCGCCAAATGATGTCTCGGTCAAGATCTATATCATCGAGGATGCGCATCTGATGACTGTACAGGCACAAAACGCGTTTCTTTTGACTCTGGAGGAACCGCCCCCCTATGTGCTTTTCCTCTTGCTTTGCGAGAGCGTTACGCCCCTGCTGGAAACCATCCGCAGCCGCGCGCCAACGCTCCGCACCGAGCCGATCCCCGCGGAGGAGATCGGAAAGCATTTGTGCCGCGTCAACACCGACGCCGCTGGTCTTGCAAAAGCTTCACCAAAGGATTTCTCCGAGATCCTTGCCGCCGCGGATGGGAGC
Organism: Clostridia bacterium; assembly: GCA_017453205.1. Taxonomy (GTDB): domain Bacteria; phylum Bacillota; class Clostridia; order Oscillospirales; family CAG-272; genus UMGS1865. The sequence goes on from JAFTKO010000043.1 coordinate 18,671, forward strand.
ATCGGCAAAGCGCTGAATCTGCTTGACGCAAAAGCACGAAAGCCCATCATCGCACGCCGCGAGACCGCTCGAGAGTTTGTCCGTCTCTGCTCCTCCCGTCGTAACAGCTCCGCCGCTCTGCGTTTTCTCAACAGCTTGGGACAAAAGCGCGAGGAATTGACCGAACAGTTGAGCATCATTTTGCTCTGTCTGCGCGATCTGTTGCTTTGCAAGCAGACCGAACAAGCCCCCCTCTGTTTTTTCTCGGACCGTGAGGAGGCATCCGCGCTGTCCTACGGTTTTACCACGCCGGCGCTCTTAGAACTGTGCGACCGTGTCTGTGATGCGATCTCCCGCTTGCGTGTGAATGCCAATGTACGTTTGACACTGACGGAGCTTGCCGTACAGACAAGTCTGCTGTAAGCTCACCGTTATTTTGATAACCATACCGACAAAACTTGTTTGTTTTGTTGATTTGCCTATAGATAGAAAGGATCCCAAAATTCATGACAGACAACAATCAACCGATACAAAATGCCGAAGCCCGCGAAAACAACGCGGCAAAAAGCGGTAACCGTAACCAACGCAACCGCCACCGCCCACATAACAAAGCAGGCAACCGTCCCCGTCCCGAAACGGCGGCGCAGGAGACAAAAGCGTCCGAAACAGTCGAGCCCGCGCAAAAGCAGCAGCACAACAACGGCGGTAAAAATAATCAGGGAAGCCGCAACCACCCCAAAAAGAACAACAACCCCAACAATAAAAACCGCGCTCAGCGTCCCGGCAGAGGGAATCGCCACGGTGCCGAGGGACGCCCCTATGACCCTTACGAAGCACCGAGCAAGGAGGAAATCGAGCTTTCCGAGCTTCGTGCAAAGATCGTTATGAAGGCAGCCGATGGCAGTGTCCCCACGGTCTACGGTACACAGTCCGAAAAAAAGCCGACACCGACCGCCACTCCCGCCGCACAGACCTCTGCGCCCGAAGCATCGTCAGCCGACACGCCCATGTCTCCCGCGCCCGATACCCCCGCTCCGGTCAATGAGAACGTCAAAAAAGTGGAGGTCATCGGCATTCGGTTCCGCTCCGCCGGTAAAATGTACTATTTTGACCCCCACGGCATCAAAGCCAAAAAGGGGGACTCTGCCATTGTGGAGACCACAAGAGGTCCCGAGTTTGGCGATGTTTGCCTTGGCAACAGCATGGTCAACGCGGACGACACGGTCGCGCCGCTTCGCCCCGTGCTCCGTATCGCAACCCCCGCGGATATCGCACGCAATGCCGAAAACCGCGAAAAAGAAAAAGAAGCACTGAAGGTCTGCCAACAGAAAGTGCGTGAGCACGGACTGGAAATGAAGCTGATCGACGTACAGTATGCCTTTGACGGCTCCAAGATCCTATTCTATTTCTCCGCAGACGGACGTATCGACTTCCGCGATCTGGTCAGAGACCTCGCCTCGGTATTCCGCACCCGCATTGAGCTCAGACAGATCGGCATCCGCGACGAGGCAAAGCTCCTCGGCGGCATTGGTGCTTGCGGCCGCTCACTCTGCTGTGCCACTTTCTTACCCGACTTTGCACAAGTCTCTATCAAAATGGCAAAGGATCAAAGTCTCTCGCTCAACTCCGCAAAGATCTCGGGAGTATGCGGGCGCTTGATGTGCTGTTTGCGTTATGAGGAGGATGTTTATCTGGAGGAGATCCGCAAAACCCCCTCCAACGATACGGCGGTGCGCACGCCCGATGGCGTAGGAACGGTGATCGGATCGAGTCCCTTGGCAGGTACCGTGCGTGTAATTCTCAAGGATCAGCCCGATACACCGCCCAAACAGTACCACCGCGATGATGTCACCGTGCTCTCCAAAGAGCGAAAGAGTGCACAAAATAACGAAAATAACACCGAAAAAGGCACAAAAAATAACTGAAATCACATCAAATCGCACAGTTTATAAATTTTTTTTGAAAAATTGAAAAAAACAGTTGCATTTCAAAAAAAATGTGATACAATATAAGTGTAGGACAACCCGACACTTTGTGCCCGATTGCCCAAAAAATCTCACAGGAGGTACCGTACCAATGGCATACAAAATTTCTGACGATTGCGTATCCTGCGGCGCTTGCGCAGAGGCTTGCCCCACTGAGGCAATTTCCGAAGGCGACGGCAAGTACGAAATTAATGCCGATGTATGCGTTAGCTGCGGCGCTTGCGCTGATGCTTGCCCTGTTGGCGCTCCCGCTGAGGAGTAATACATCACCCGCAAACGGCGGAGCAAGCGGTTTTTCTGCCTGCTCCGCTGTTGCGTTCCAAAAAGAAAACACTCACCCTGTGTGAGTTTCTCATACAGTTCCGCACCTACCGGAAAGAAAAGGAGAGACGTATGGACATCGCCAAAGACGTCACACCGCGGCTGTTGTCGGATGAACGGCTTGACGAAGTCAACGCATCGATCCGTTTGATACAGAAGAAACAGGGCTTGACCTTTGGCACCGATGCCTATCTGCTCGCCGCCTATGTCCGTCCGCAGCACCGCGCTCGCGCCGTCGATCTCGGCAGTGGCACAGGGATCCTCCCTCTGCTTTTGCTTGCAAGACAAAAGGCAGCATTCGTGACAGCAGTGGAGGTGCAAGAAAGCTTTGCTGACTTGATCGCCCGCAATGCCGCGCTTAACGGTTTTTCCGACCGTATCACACCACTCTGTGCCGACGTTCGCACACTCTGTGCCACACAGCTTGGGGGGGAAGTCGATTTGGTAATATCCAATCCGCCTTACATGAAGTGCAACACGGGAAAGCGGAATGCGCATGATGAAAAATACATAGCACGCCACGAAGTATGCGGCGGCATCGGCGATTTTTGCGATGCCGCAGGAAGGCTCTTACGCTACGGCGGAAGATTTGTATGCGTATGGCGACCCGATCGGCTGACCGAGCTTTTGGCGGCGCTCGACCGTGCTTCACTGGAACCCAAACGCATGACCTTCGTCCATGCCGATGCGGAAACAGAGCCGTGTATGGTACTGACCGAGGCGGTCAAAGGGGGTGCCCCCTCCTTGCGCATGAGCGCTCCGCTGTTGCTGTACCGTCCGCGACGCGAGGGAGAAAAAAACCGTGTTCTTACCGATGCGGCACAAAAAATTTACGAAACCTGCAATTTTTCTTTCTGAAAAGAGATTGCGGGAGCCTCAAAATGTTAAATCTATAAATATATATAATAAGGAGACACATCATGAACAAAAATGTAAAAATCGCCATCGGCGTGGGCATTGCCGCCGCAGCTGTTACCGTAATCACCATCGGTATCATTCGCCAGCTCAAAGCAATTAAAACCCTCACCATCGACGCAGACGAAATTCCCGATGAACTCGGTGAATGCGATATCGAGCTTGACGAGGCTGATGTTGCCGAGGCTGAAGAAGCTGCCGAATAAGAAAAGGAAACGGTTGGGGGTGTTGCGCTTGCGGCACCCCTGATTTGTGTATATCAACCCAAATATGGAACATATCAAACGAATTTTAAGCTTTACCCGCCGTGCGCTGGACGACTACCAAATGATCGAGGCGGGAGACAAGATCGCCGTGGGGGTATCCGCGGGAAAGGACTCGCTCACCCTGCTTTGTGCCATGGCAGAGCTGCGCCGTTTTTATCCCGTCCCCTTTGAACTGATCGCCATCACCATAGACATGGGATTTGAAGGGACGGACTTTACACCGATCGCCAAGCTGTGCGAGGAACTGGATGTCCCCTATCATATCGTCCCCACCGAGATCTCTCGCATTATTTTTGATGTGCGAAAAGAAAAGAACCCCTGCTCACTCTGCGCCAAGATGCGTCGCGGGGCACTCCACAACGCGGCAAAGGAGTTGGGTTGCAACACGGTGGCGCTTGGGCATCACTTTGACGATGCGGTAGAGACCTTTATGCTCAACCTCTTTTTTGAGGGACGCATCGGCTGTTTTTCGCCCGTCACGTATCTTTCCCGTGTCGGCATCAAGCTGATCCGCCCCATGCTCTATATGCCCGAAAAGGATGTGCGTTATTTTGCCTCCAAGGTACAGCTCCCCGTGATCAAATCCCCCTGCCCCGCCGACGGCAACACTCAGCGTGAGGAAATGAAGCAACTGCTGAACCAACTTGACCGCAAACACGACGGTCTGCGCTACCGCATCTTCGGCGCTATGCAGCGCGGCGAGATCGACGGTTTTAAAGAAATGGCAGGCATGCAGGGTAAAAAGGCATATCGGAACGAGGAAGAATAGGGATGCTTTTTTCTTGGGAAACTTCTTGAAAGAAGTTTCCCAAACCCTTCAAGAACTTTAAACGCATTTTGAGATTTAGAAAACGGTGACATTTCTGCCCCGTTTCATAATGCAGGGCAATATTGGGTATGTTTGTACGCTTTTCGTCAGGTACTCCCGCAAGCGGTTAGGCACCGCCAAGACCCTGCCCGCTCCAAGATGTTATTTCCCTAAAAAAGAGACAACTATAATACTCCAAAAATGCGTTAAAAGTTTTGAGGGGGTGCGGGGGAACTTTCTCAAAAGTTCCCCCGCAAAAAAGATAAAGAAAGGAACAACCATGAATACAACAGGCTTTTTGCCGCTCTCGCGTGCGGAGATGGAAGCACGTGGGTGGGACGCACCCGATTTCGTATACGTGACGGGCGACGCTTACGTCGATCACCCGTCCTTTGGCGTTGCCATTATTTCGCGCGTGCTGGAGGACGCGGGATATCGTGTGGCGATCCTCTCACAGCCCGATTACAAGACCTGCGACGCCTTTCGCGAGTTTGGCAGACCCCGTCTCGGCTTTCTCGTGACGTCGGGCAACATCGACAGCATGGTGGCGCATTACACCGCCGCCAAAAGAAAGCGCAGCTTCGACTACTACACAGCGGGCGGCGAGATGGGCAAGCGCCCCGACCGTGCCGTGATCGTTTACTGCAACCGCATCCGCGAGGCTTATGGCGATGTGCCGATCATTCTCGGCGGTCTGGAGGCCTCTCTGCGCCGCTTTGCGCACTACGACTACTGGGATAACAAGGTGCGCCGCTCGGTGCTGGTAGACAGCCGCGCCGACCTTTTGACCTACGGCATGGGAGAAAAAATCCTCTGCCGCATTGCCGAGCTGCTTAACAAAGGCGTACCGATCCGCAAGATCCGAGACGTGCGCGGAACGGTCTACCTTGCCAAGCCCGAGGATCCCATCCACTACGAGGTCGCCGCCATCTTTGACTATAACGAGCTCAAGGAGAACAAGCACAAATACGCCGAGGCGTTTGGCGTGCAATACAAAAATCAAGACTCGATCAACGGCAAAGCCATTTGCGAGCGCTACGACAACAAGCTCCTGGTACAAAATCCGCCCATGCCGCCTCTGGAGCGTGAGGAGCTCGACCACGTCTATTCTCTCCCTTATATGCGCGACTATCACCCATCCTACAAGCCTGCCGGCGGTGTCCCGGGAATTGAAGAGGTCAAGTTCTCGATCACACACAATCGCGGCTGTTTCGGTGGCTGTAACTTCTGTGCGCTTGCCTTCCACCAAGGAAGAACCGTGCGCTCCCGCAGTGTCAAAAGTGTTGTGGAAGAGGCACGCAAGATCACCGCGCTCCCCGATTTTAAGGGATACATCCACGACATCGGCGGTCCGACAGCAAATTTCCGTTACCCCGCCTGCGACAAACAGCTCAAGGACGGTGTATGCGCAAGCCGCAAGTGTCTCGCCCCCACGCCTTGCAAAAACCTCAAGGTCAATCATGAGGAATATCTGCATCTTTTGGAAGAGGTGGAAGCGCTCCCCAAGGTCAAAAAAGTATTTATCCGCAGCGGCATCCGCTTTGACTATCTGATGGCAGATCCCGACGATGCTTTCTTTTACAAGCTGGTCAAGGATCATGTCAGCGGTCAGCTCAAGGTCGCGCCCGAGCATTGCTCCGATGGGGTACTTTCCTGCATGGGCAAACCGAATTTTGGCGTGTACGAGAGCTTTCGCAAAAAGTTCTTTGATATCACCAAGCAGATCGGCAAGGAGCAATACCTTGTCCCCTATCTCATGTCCAGCCACCCCGGCTCAACCTTGAACGACGCCATTGAGCTGGCGCTCTGCCTCAAAAAGAACGGCTACGCACCCGAACAGGTGCAGGACTACTATCCCACCCCCGGCACGGCGTCCACGGTCATGTACTACACAGGCATGAACCCCTTGAATATGAAGCCCGTCTACGTTGCCACCGACTATCACGAAAAACAGCTCCAACGCGCCCTACTTCAGTTCAACCGTCCGCAAAACGCGGATTTGGTGCGTGAGGCGTTGACACGTGCGGGTAGGACCGATCTCATCGGCTTTGGTCCCGATTGTCTTGTGCGTCCCGCAAACGCGCACATCAAGAAAGACGCACCGCAAAAAAATGGCAAACAGAAAGGCAATGCGAAAGGTCGCCAAACCGCGCCAAGCAAGCAGAGCCGACAACCGCGCAACGGCAAGAGCGAACACTCTGCCACACAAAGGAATACGCACAAGACCGCAAAATCAAAGCCCGCGGGCACAAGACCGCAGGCGAGAAAAAACAATAATGTAAAAAATAGGAAGAGCTTTTGATTCTTCCTATTTTTGCGTTCAAGTGAAAGTCATGCGATCTCTCGGTTTCATTATTCACGCCATTTTTTACGGTAAGCACTTGGGGAGATTCCCATCTGTCTGGCAAAAAAACGCGAAAATTGCAAAACGTCATCAAATCCGACCGAAATAGCCACCTCTGTGATCGTGCAATCGCTTTTTCGGAGCAATTCCAAAGCGTTTTGAAGCTTTACTTTGTTCAAATATTGCTTGGGAGACACCCCTTGATATTTGATAAAAAGATTATAAAGATAACGATCCGCAATATTTTGTGACGCAGCAATTTCTTTTACCGTAAGAGGACGGTGAAAGTTCAGATGAATGTAATTTTGAGCTTCGGTCACATAATGATTGTCGGAACGCGGCAAAGACACCTTGTGCATGGATAACAGATAAAAAAATAATGACATCGCTTCCGCCTCTCCCAACGGAAACTTTTCGGAAAATATCTTACCAATTTGAAAAATCAAGTTTTGACAAAAGCCGTAAGTAAATATCCCGTGCGTATCGGTTTTAATATATTTTTGACATATTTGATCGGCACATTCACCCTCAAACACCACCCAAAAATATTTCCACGGATCGATCTCATCAAAATGATATTCCACACTCTGCATAGGACGGATCAAAAAGCCTTGCCCATTTTTTACGGAAAAATCATTAAAAAAACCGCTTCCTTCCAAAACGTAATGCAAGATATAAACATTTCTGCTCCCACGCCCCCACTTGGCATCATTACCGATATTCTCATAACCGAAATGACAAATTTTCAACAGTAAAGAATCACCTTGGAAAACAGATCTCATTTTCATCTTCCTCACCCCCTATGATTTTACCATAAATAACTATGTTTTGTCAATAGGAAATAAAATCTATATATGCTATAATAAATAAAAAATCAGGAGGAACCGACGATGAGAACAATCCGTATTGCAACCGCCATGCCTTTTACCGGGGCACCCAAAATCAATCTTGCTTCCGTTTTCGGAGCATCACCGAACAAACCCTTTCTATTAAGGATCCCCGTTACAGGGGAACGCCCCATTTCGTACAGTGCACTTGATCTACCCGAAGGCCTTGTACTGAACGATAACATCATCTCCGGTAGCGTCGTTTCGGCAGGAAATTATCAAATCACGCTTATCGCCCAAAACCGCCACGGCGTTGATCGCAAAAAGCTTTTGTTGGAAATTCGACCGGAAAACGTACTTGTAACGCCCTTGCTTGGCTTTACGACGTGGAACGCCTTTGGCTCCGAGGTATCACAAGCCTCCGTTTTAAATATCGTTAAGCGATTGACCGAGCTTGGTATTACGGAATACGGATACCGTTACGTCAACATCGACTCCGGTTGGCAATCTCAATACGGCGGTAAATTTGACGCCGTTATGCCAAATCAAAAGTTTCCGAATATGAAGTACCTCACCGATACATTGCACGCCTTGGGATTGAAATGCGGAATCTATTCCACTCCGATGCTCAACGCATGGGGATGTCCCAAGGAGTTCTCCTCTATTCCCGGTTGTACCACGGGTGAGCCCGACAAACGCTTTGCCTCGACCATGGGTGGGATTGGTGTTGTCCGCAAAGAAAAAAACAATGTACTGCAATGGACGGAATGGGGCTTTGACTACCTAAAATACGATTGGACACCGACTGATCCGGTCAATGCCGAGCTCATGCGAAGCGAGCTGATGCGCTCTGACCGCGACTTTGGATTTTGTGTCACCGTACATGCACTCAAGGAATATCATGAGTATTGGTCAAAATATTGCAGCTCTTACCGATCCAATACCGACTCGTTTGGAAATTGGAGCAATCTATTGGATATCTATCGATCGTATTTTACATTTATGCCCTATATCAATAAAGGACACTATTTTGATTTGGATATGTTGGATATCGGCACTTGTAATTACAGTGCCGTCGGTAAGGAGTTTACTGAGGACGAGATGATCGTTGCGTATTCAATGCGGGCTTTTTTTAATTCGCCCATTCAAATCAGCAGCACCCTCGAAAACATCAGCAAATTCGAGCTTTCGCTTTACTGTAATGACGAAATCATCGCAATCAATCAAGACACTGCTTTTTCCACGGCAACTCCAATCTATCAAATCGAAGAAAACGGAAGGCTTCTGCACGTTTTTGAAAAAAAGCTGGAAGATCAAACATACGCATACGCTTTTTTCCAGCTCGGAGATCAAGAGGAGCACTTACACATCATTTTTGACGGTATCGGCAGCTTACGAGATGTATGGGCAAAAGAGGATATTGGGTTGAGCGATAAAATCGATCTGTCCATGTCTCCTCATAGCGTTCGTATTATAAAAAGCACGAAAGCTTTAAAAACGGTAACTATACAATAATCGACCGAAAAAAAATCGTCATATCATCCTCCCGTGACAAAAATGGGAAGAAATCGTTACGGTTTCTTCCCATTCATGTTTATATTTTCACGACTTTTCCAATCTTAGCTTTCGGGTGGACCTCGGCGGCACCGCTGTATTCCAAGACCTCGATCTCACAGCCCTCACCGATGACGGCGTCGGTGCAACGGACAATCTTGGCTATCGTATAGCATAACATTGTTACATTGTCAAGAGAATTTGAAAAAAATGTGGGGAAGCCTCTAAAAAGCTTCCCCACCAAAGATCAAATATTCAAATCATTCCTCTACTGCGGTAAAGTGATGCGTCACAGTTCCAAAGTCGCCGCGCGGGAAACGGGCAAGCAACCCCACATTCATCAGCGTGGAGCCACTGAGCACCTTATCCAAGCCCGAAACACGGTACTTTTTATTCGCATCCAAGCCACACACACGCAGATATTTGGTCTCGACCTGTGCGCCGCCCATGCGTCGGTATGCGGTCAAAAGCGCGTCGTTCTGATCCTTGGAGACCAACATAAATCCAAAGTAATTGGAGTTGTAGATATCCTCGGTACGGTAAAGATCGCCGTTCAGTACCAATTCCTCCATCCCGTGGTAATCCTCGACCTGTGCCTTGGTCGTTTCGCGATCCTCGTCGGTAAAGCTCGAGGTATCCAGCTCATAGCCTGTCGCGCCAAGATGTGCAATGTCGGCACGGGTCTTCATCGGTGTGACACGCGTGGTCTGATGGTTGGGTACCACTGAAACATGACAGCTCATAGTAGACACGGGGTAAACCATCGAGGTGCCGTATTGGATCCTCGTGCGTTCCTCGGCGTCACTGTCGTCGGAGGTCCAGATCTGCGGGAAGTAGTACAGCATGGCAGGATCAAAACGTGCGCCGCCGCCCGAACAGCCCTCAAAGAACACGTCGGGATTGGCATTGACGATCCGCTCGCACAGGTCATACACGCCCAATGCATAACGGTGCGCGAACTCTGCCTGTCTCTCGGGCTCACGTCCCAAAGAAAAAGACTCGGTCACATTGCGGTTATAGTCCCATTTGACATACTCAATTTGGTTCTCACGCAGGATCTTGTTGACCGCCCCTACAACGGCATCGCGCACTTCCTTGCGCGTCAAATCGAGCATATACTGTGTGCGACTGGTGCAACGTGCGCGTCCCGGAACACCGATGGCATAATCGGGGTGCGCACGGTAAAGATCGGAATCCTCACTGATCATTTCGGGCTCAAACCAAAGACCGAAATTCATGCCGAGGCTGTGCACATAATTGATGATCTCGGTCAGCCCGCCTTGGAGCTTTTGGGAGTTGACCACCCAGTCACCCAAGCCGGATCTATCATTGTCACGCTTGCCAAACCAACCGTCGTCAAGAACGAAGGTATCGATCCCCGTCCCCGCAACCGCCTTTACAATGGCTTTGAGCTTTTCATTGTCAAAATTAAAGTAAGTCCCCTCCCAGTTGTTGATGACCACAGGGCGATGGCTACGCACATAGCGCGGATTGATGAGGTGGTTGCGATAAGCGTCGTGGAACTGTCGGCTCATCCCGCCAAGTCCCTCATGCGAGTAAGCAAGAACGACCTCGGGCGTTTCAAAGCTCTCACCCGCGCCCAGCTTCCATGCAAAATCAAAGTCGTTGATACCGCCGGTCAGGAGCACATTTCCACTCTCATTCTTTTCGGCTTTTAAAACGTAAGACGAGGAATAGACCAAGCTTACACCGTAGGCATTGCCTTGGAGCTCGTCGGTAGTCTTGCCGACGATTGCCATAAAGGGATTGAGGGTTGCCGATGAGGTGGTACGCTTGGAGTCGACCGATGTCACGCCGTAAGGCAGAGGCGTTCTCTGCACGGCACGCTCGGTCGCCCATGCGCCGTGGAGCGAGATCATGTCATAGTCGCCGCCCGGCAAAGACATGGCAAAGGAATAGGCGCGATTCAGCATAACGGGCGTTTTTGCACCGTTCTTGTAAACGGCACGGCGCGCGATCACACCGCAATCGTCGTATACCGTGTAATAAAGATCGCAGGCAAAGGCAGTAAATTGATCCTTCAAATGTACCACCAAGGTCTCGCCGCCACGCATCGAGGGCATTCCCGTGATCGCGGGCTTTTCCGAAAGGATCTCGTGACCGTCGTAAAGCAATTCCGCCAGGCGATCTCCCGCGGCGTTGGTCACAGCAACCGTCGGCTCGCGGTAATCCCCCGTTCCAAAAAAGGAAAGCTCGGTCGGAAATTGTCCGTAGTAGCAAAGTCCGTTGACATTCTCCTTGCCCGGAATTTTCACCACAAAGCTCTGCACCCCGCGTTCTCTTGTATAGGAGAGATCGTCATGCGCAATGGGCTGTCCGTAATACAAATGCTCGGCATAACCATGCTCGTTAATGAAAAAGGCATAGGTCATGCCCTTTCCGTCCAAATAAAAGGTTTTTGTGCTTGCGTCAAAAGTAATCGACATCGTAAAATCCTCACTGTAATTCAAAATGCGTGAAAGGTTTTTGAAAGAGCTTGAGGAAAAGGCGTTATTAATGCTCCCCGATGGTATGCGTTTTCAAGAACTCCTCGACCTCAGAGGCAACGGGGATCGAAACCGCGGCGCCGGGACGGCTGACGGTAATCGCCGAAACAGCGGCGGCATAGGTAACCGCGCGGTCAAGATCCCATCCCTCGCAAAGCTTGGAGCAGATGCCGCCGATAAAGCTGTCGCCAGCGGCAGTGGTATCGACACGTTGGACCTTGTAGATCCCCGCAAAGTGCACATCATCGCCCACACCGTAGGCACAGCCCTTGCCTCCCAAGGTAACAATGGCGTTTTGACAGCCCATTTCACGCAGCTTGGCAATGGCGTTGCGTGCGTCATCATCGTTGTTCTGCGCAATGCCCGTAATCAGCTGCGCCTCAAACTCGTTGGGGATCATCAGATCCACATATCGGTAAAGCTCGGCGTCAACCTCTTTCACCGGTGCGGGATTGATGACAACCATTTTGCCGCGCTCCTTTGCCATACGTGCGGCGGCAATCACCGACTCGGTGGGAATTTCGTACTGCATCACAACAATGTCCGCCCATGCAAACAGGTCGGCGCGCTCGGCAATACGTTTAGGCGTGACATAACCGTTGGCGCCCACATCGAGAATGATGTGGTTATCCCCACCGCAGACCGTAATGACCGCCGCTCCCGTAGGAGCATCCACACGCAGGACTTCGCTGCTGTCCACACCGCAATCCTCGAGGTTCTTAAGGGCAAGATCGCCGGAAAGGTCATTTCCCACGGCTCCCAGCATCTTAACACTGCACCCCGCCTTGGCGATCGCCACCGCCTGATTGGCACCCTTACCGCCAAAGTTCATGGCAAAATCACTGCCGGTAATCGTTTCGCCAAGCTTTGGAAGACGGTCGGTATGAATGACATAATCAACATTGATACTGCCGATCACCAAAATATTTTTACTCATCTTTTCAAAAAATCCTTTCTGAACCTTTATATTATAACATTGATTTCATTGAAAATCCATTGCATAAAGTAACTGAAATATGGCATATAGTAACTATTCAAAAGCAATGTCCGTTTTACTTATTCTATCATAAACACAAAGTAAAGTCAACAAAATTTTTGATTATTTTCCGATACAAGGCAAAAATTTTCGAGGCGATTGCAATACAACCGCCTCGTTTCCTATCAATCACCACTCGATCTCGATCACAAGCGGCTCCGCGGGATAATCATCCACAGGGATCCCTGTGATGCTGACGAACGGACCTGCGGCTCTGCCGCCCCAAATATACGCGGGGAGTGTCTCGTAACGCAACCCAAGCGTCTCTCCGCCGTTGAGCAACCTTGCGCACTTGGGTACCGAAGGCGCGTTGACAAAGTTGATCGCGGAAGAACTCGATCCCGCATAATAGCACAGATAGGTTTTTTCGTTCTTGCGGAAAGCAACAAAGGGATCCTTGCCCTTTGTCGTCAATCCCAAAGGATCCTTTTCGTGTCCCTCGAGTACGCCGTTCATGCGACAGTACCAGTCGCCCACGCGCTTGATGATCGAAGCACTCTTTTCGTCAATCTTTCCGTTTGCCATCGGTCCGACATTGAGCAAATAACTGCCGCCCATTGCCATGATCTTGCAGATGGAGCTTGTCAGATATCGGATCGAAAAATAGTCCTCGTTCTCGCGATATCCCCACGATTGCTCACCTACCGACTCACACGCCTCGGTCATGCGCACAAAGCGATTCCCCTCGGGAACCTCGCGCTCGGGAGTTTCAAAGTCACCGTCATCATAGCCGCGATTGTTGATGAAAATACCCGGCTGCAGCTCTCTGATCAGCTCGTTCATCGATTGATCGATATACTTGGGAGGGATATCCCAAAAAAAGGTATAGATCTCGCCGTAGTTTGTCAACAACTCACGCACTTGATTTTTGACATACGCACGGTATTTTTCTCTGTCGCCCGCACTTGGATTGACCGCCTTCCATTGATGGGTAGAGTAGGAATTGTAGCCGTTTTCGTGGTGCCAATCGGGGTTGGAGTAGTAGAGAGAAAGCTTCATGCCATGCTTGCGGCAGGCATCGGCAAGCATTTTGAGCACATCCTTGCCATAGGGGGTATTCATAACATTGTAGTCGGTATACTTGGTATCCCACATGCAAAAGCCGTCGTGATGCTTGGTCGTAAAGCAGATGTACTTCATGCCTGCATTCTTTGCAAGCAATACCCATTCCTCGGGGTCGTACTCGGTTGGGTTGAACTGTCCTACCAGCTTGTCGTATTCCTCATGCGACATATCATTCCGTGCGATCACCTGCTCCTGCACACCCGTCAGCGCGTAGATGCCCCAGTGAATAAACATTCCGAATTTGTTGTTTTCCATTGTATTCCCCTCAATTTTGTTTTCTGTTGGTTGCATTATAACACGGCGCGGAACAAAAGTCAATAAATTATCAACGCACTTTTTATAAAATATCAACTCAATTTTATAAATTTAGAATTTGTGATTATTTAGAAAAATCAATTTCATACCGTGTGCCGTGTGAAAATAAAAGTCCATCGGTTAGTTTAATACAAAGAATACAAGTATTTATATCATCAAAATTATTGTGACCGTTATCAATCCACTCGGAAAATGCCACTTTCATCTTTTTTGCGATGCGTGCATTTTCTGCTTTTCCAAAATAGCCTAAATTAATCCCTTTGCCATGTGCGGTAAACCAATCCCCCGATATCGCAACCGTAGGATTATGTTCGATTTGTCTCATTTTATTTGACAATCCATAAGTAAGCACATAAAAAGCACCGTTGTCATAAAATGCGTTCACGTTACGGACATAAGGAACGTCATCAATTGTTGTTGCCAGTGCAATGATACAATCTTTGCCAAATCGGTCTATTAGTATTGCTTCTGCCGCTTTTGATAATTTTTCCATTGGTGTTACCTCCACAAAGCCAAATTTACCGTCAGTTCATTATATCACAAAATGATAAAACTATAATTCAGCACCTAATCTCACCGACAAATTGGAATTTGTCGCTCCGAATAAATACATTTTACAGTTCAAAATAATGCATCGTAGATTTCAAAACAAATCCGCTTGAGACAGCCAATTTATTAGATGTTATGTTGTCAGCATTACATACCCAGTAGACAGATTGATTCTTTTCTTGACAGTGTAACAAAAAGGCATTTACCATTTTCTTGGCATATCCTAATCCGCGATACTGCTCATCTATCCATATGTTAATCCCATGACTGTTGTTATTACTGTATTCACTTAAACAATACCCGGATACGACACCATCCATAACCAAAGCCAACCCAAATCCGTTTTGATAAAAATCTTCCACATCCGTATAAGAATACAATTCACTTATAACCAATTCAGTATTAGGCAAATTATTCTCCATAAGGTTTCGCGTAATTTGAACTACACATTCGCTATCGTCATTAAGTTCGGTAATATTTTTATTATCGAACTGATATAAATTGAGATATCTGTCTTTCAACTTGTCTGAAAGTGTACTTTTAATAAAAGAACGCCATCTGTCATCCGGATAATAGAGATATAGTGGTTTATCATAATCATCTAATATTGAAATAACTTTTTCACCATTCGCTTTTGAAAAATCTCCGCCAATAAAAGCACTTAGTCCCCATGATATCATGGCACTGCCATTCTCAACTAAAAAATGAACCTTACCCTGTTTTCTCAACAGAAGTGATTGTATTAAATTTTGGTAAATATAATAACTGTATAACGAAGAAATATCTGTTGTGAATTTATCATTATCTCTCATTATCTTTCCCCTTTATGACCCGGTCGCTTTCTTTTCCCTTGGAGCAACAAATTCAAGTTTATCTGTTAGTTACATTCTACCATAAAATCATAGAAAAGTAAATAAGAGAGTCCAATTTTTGCAATTTTATATCACCCCGTTTCATTTTAATAATTTGGAACTGCCTGCATATGCGCCACAACATAGCCGCTGACCTCTGCCGCCTTTTGCATACAAGCCTCTATCGGCATCCCGTTCAAATAAGATACCAACCACGCCGCTGCAAAGCTGTCACCCGCACCGACAGTGGAAACCACCTTATTTCCCACCGCACCTTGACGGTACTCCTTTTTCTCTTCCGATAAATACGCATAGGATCCATCCTTTCCGAGCGTTAAGATTAAAACCCGAATTTGAGGATATTTTTTACAGATTGCCCGCGCAATCGAAGAATAGGACTCCGACTCGGGGACATATCCCGCAAGACTGCGTAACAGACCCTCTTCCTCGATACTTACTTTTAATACCGTTGCATGGCGCATACAAAAATTCACCGACTCCGCGTCGTAGCAATTCGGGCGCAGATTGACATCACAGATCACATGAGCAAATGAACAGCGGGACACCAACTCGCAAACCGTTTTTCGTGACACAATATTTCTTTGTATCAGTGTTCCGAAATACAAGGCATCGTAGCCCTCCCTTGCAATACTCGCAAGTTCCTCATCGGCAAGACAGATATGATCATATGCCACATCACGCAAAACATTGTAATGCGGGACGGCGTTTTCATCCAATGTCACCAAGCATTGCCCTGTCGATTGAGGATTGACTTTCACATATTTGTCAACGATTCCAAACGAATGCAACCATTTCATCGCTTCCTCGCCCAAAAGATCCTGTCCGACTGCCGAGATCAAGGCACTTTCCGCACCGCAAAGAACCGCATGTGCTGCAAAATTCAACGGTGCACCGCCAATGGTCTTTTTTTTCGGATAAATATCCCAAATGATTTCTCCAATTGAAATAATTTTCTTTTTCACTACCGGTTCTCCTTTTATTTTTTTCAATTATACTCTTTTATTTTTATAATGTCAATACAAAAGGAGACAAATTAGTTGAATTATTGGGCATTGTAGCATTAATCGTAACCTTTACAACGCCCATTTTATCAGCTACTGATTCAAACAATTTATAGTGTATCTGACAGGAATTTGCGGTACGTCTTAAAATAATCAAGCCATTCTCCTACTATCGAATTTATGATTTCGGCTAATCCAATCATCATGACCATCGGCTAAGCCGTGGCTTGCTCACGAATCCCAAGCTGAGGTGTGAGTGCTTTTCTGCAAAGGAGGGAAAAGATTTTGGAGAAATGAGAGAAAAACAGTGAAAATTAAGTTTGGAGAAAAGTTTTTTCCATTTTGCCAGTTTTTTAAATTCATGCACGCAAAAGCAAGCGTGACCTGCATCGTTACCTTCGCAGGTGTTTTTCAATACGACTTCCTTTTTGTCTACAATCTGAATTTACCGCAAATTGCAATAGCAATTTGCGGCAAATAAGTTTATAT
Organism: Clostridia bacterium; assembly: GCA_017453205.1. Taxonomy (GTDB): domain Bacteria; phylum Bacillota; class Clostridia; order Oscillospirales; family CAG-272; genus UMGS1865. Next base: position 35,504 of record JAFTKO010000043.1, read on the forward strand.
CTGGGGATCGCTTTGTAACAAATATTTTATCCGACTTAATTTTGAAACGCGGTATTCCACCTCAAGCTCCGGATAATATTCTGCGTCATCAATGAGTATTCCGCTTATTTTTGCGTTTTTACCCGCAAGAATGTCTATATCACGATCACCTATCATAACGCATTTATGGGGCTCTATCCCGTGCTTACTCATAAGTGCGAGCAACGCATCGGGGGCAGGCTTTCTCGGGTACCGGGTGTCACCGAGCATATAATCGACAAAATATTTTTTAAAGCCCCACCTGCTGACATTTTGCACAACTATGTTTCCGCTATGTGAATAGACGTAACTTTTTCCTCCGTTTTCAGAAATAAAACGCAAAAGATCTTCTGCCCCCTCCATAGCCGTAGCTTCGGTACTCAACAATTCCTCCGACAGCCTTTGAAACTCACTGTAAGCACCATCTCGATACTTTCCAAAGCCAAGCGTATCAAACAGATATACCGTACTGTGCTTTTTCAAAAGACGGTATATCTGTTCATCCGATGAAGGAACGCCATACTTATCTGCGATCGATTTTGCTGCCTTAACGAAAGCAGGATAACTGTCCGAGAGCGTCCCATCAAAATCAAATATAAAATGATCGTATTTCAGCATTCTTTTCCTCCTTTTATGAACTCTACAAATTCAGATCCTCTATCATACGGGTATCAGCTAAATTTTTAAGCAATCTTATTTCATTATCCAGCAAATTTATATTTTCTTTCATACATAACCATTCTTCCTTATCTCTATTCGGAAATGTTGGACATGTATGAATCCTAATCATTTTCGGCAAAAAAGCTCTTGCCAACATAAGACTGCGCTTCATATGCCAAAATGAAGTAACTAAAGCAATCCCGCTTACGTCGTTAAATCTGCATTTGCGATTGATCTGCAGCGTGCCGTATATCATATTTTCTCGAGTTGTAAGCGCTTCGTTTTCAATCACGATAGCTTCGGCAGGAACCCCATTATCTGTCAATATTTGTGACATAAAGCAAGCTTCCGTCATCGATACACCATTATTAATCCAACTGACCCCTCCACTGGGTACGATGTATTTCACTCTTCCTTCGTGATAAAGCTTTGCGGCAGTAATTGCACGTTCCTCTGCGAGTTCGGGACAACTGCCAAGAAGCAACGCAAATTCACTGAACGCGCCATCGTCCGTTATATCTTTGCAAACAATATTCCATTTTTCACTTGGTGTCATTGACATTAATTTTTCGAGAGTAATTTGTGATATTTTCATACGTGATCTCGCCTTATATACAGCATCTGTCCGTTCGTAAAATCATAGGTACTTTCAATTTTTGTTTTTCTGTTTTGCTATAACGTAAGGAACAAGCAGATCGGGGAAATTGACCGTCATACCGTCAACACCGCTATCATAAGCATGCTTCATTAACTCGACGTTGGAAACACCCCACGCTCTTACACTGTACCCCAAACGATGCCATTGCTCTACCTTTTCTTTTGTTACGTGTTCGGCTTGCGGACAAAGTTGTTCAACACCCGCCTTTTTGGTTTCAGCCAATGCCTCACTGTCAAAGTCAGCTGCCAAATATCCCACTTTATATGTTCGAGAAAGTGCTTTAACGGTTTTGAGACATTCAAACTTAAAGGACGTCACAACGGTTTTTTCTCTCATACCGTAGCGTTCAAGCAAATCAAGAACCTCTTTCTCAGTTCCCACTTCCTTCAGTTCAATGGCAAAATGAATATCGCGAAAACCAAAATAGTGCAAAAAGTCCTCAAACCTTACGATTATATCCTCGGTTGCCGTTTTGTGATTCTTCACTCGCATTTTCAAAAGCTCTGCATAGGTAAAGTCACCAACGCCTCCGAAATTTCCAATCACTCTTTCCAAGGTTTTATCGTGAAAAAGCACCAAAACACCGTCTTTTGTTTTGCGAACATCCGTTTCTATTCCGTTCGCGCCTTGCTTTAAGCCAAGATAGAACGAGCTCATCGTATTTTCGGGTGCGTATTCACTGGCTCCTCTGTGTGCGTATACTATAAACATGGTTAACCTCTCCTTTACCGTCAAAATTGATCATACTTTTTAATCGGCCGGTCATACATATGATCCAATATAAACTGAACAAAAATACGAACTCCAATCTCCAATGCATCCTCATCAATATCAAATCGGTCTTGATGCAATCCGTGTACAAAGCCCTTTTTCTCGTTGCGTACACCGAGCCGAAACATGCACGCAGGCTTTTTCAGCGCAAAATAGGAGAAGTCCTCCCCTTCCATACTGCGACGGTAAAGTTTGACACCATCCCTTCCTACGACTTTTTCGGCGGCAAGACGAATGTGATTGCTAACAGCTTCATCATTCACCAAAATGGGATAATGCTTATGACGCGTCAGTGTTGCGTGACCTCCTGCCGTTGATGCTACGGCATCAATGATCCGTTGTATTTTATCAAATGCATATGCGGCAACCGCATCATCATATGTACGCAAAGTGCAAAACAGCGAACAATGATCCGCAATGATGTTGTTTGTATCTCCACCGTGAAATGCACCAACATTGAATAAAATCGGTGATTGTACATCAAATTCTTTTGCGATCATAAGCTCAATATCGGTGTAAGCTCTCACTGCCATCATGATAGCGTCCACACCGCTATTTTGATTTGCAACATGACAACTTTTACCGTAAAAATCAATGGTAAAGCCATCGCTGGTAGCATTTTGCTCCCCCGCCGTAACACCTACGCATCCAACCGACATCGTGGGTTGACAATGTAACGCGACGATACAATCAATATCATCCATGACGCCGTCTTTTACCATCAGCATCGCTCCTGAAGGCGCGTATTCCTCGGCACTTTGAAATAAGAATTTTACCCTGCAAGCAATCTGATCCCGTTTCTCCCAAATTTCCTTGAGCGTCGCAAGTGCAATGGCTGTGTGGGCATCATGTCCGCAAGCGTGCATCTGTCCCTCAATTTGCGATTTATAAGAAACGTTATTTTGTTCTTTTATGGGCAACGCATCCATATCAGCTCGAATACCGATCGTAAAATCGGTAATATGTGAGTTGACCGTGGCAACGATACTGCTTTTTCCATATTCCTCTGTATACATAATTCCCAGTTTATCAAGCTCCGCTCTAATCAATTCCAACGTTTTGGGAAGCTCAAAACCAATTTCGGGATACATATGAAGTCGACGTCTGATTTGCCTTGCATAGGACTGTGTCATATCTGCTCCTTAGTGAAGTTAGGGATTGTTTTATGATATTTCCCCGTACGTTTCAAATAATCAATCAACATCATCGGCCAGTCGGTTTGAATTAAATCAAAGCCTTTGTCCGCAAGCCAGCCCCAGCCGGCATCCTCTGATACGGTCAGTGCCACATCGTCCGAATGCCCCGCTGCAATCTGTCTTTGGCAATCGTAGATAATGGAATTTACCCAAACAAGCTTGCTGTCACGATGCATCATTTGGATAAACGCATCTGAAGCGACCTCATCTTCATCGTCGTAAAACAGTACCTCTGCGCCCACATAGTTGATGTTTCGCTTCAAGAGCGAACGGTGTTGTTCAAAGACGCGTTTTACCACTGGCATATACGCAAGTGTGGGGGCAATATCCTCCAATACACGCAGTACGGCATCGGTTGGCGGTGCTTTTACTACAATCTGATCTATCATATCGTGCCGCTCTATGGCATGGTATATTGCTTCCGGATGATCCCAAAATTTATCCACATTAATAAAGCATCTGTCTTTAAAATGTTCCAAAAAATCATCAAAACGCATAATACCAAACTGAGTGGGTACATTATCAATATTCACATACCGAAGTGAAGCCACGCTTTCCCAAGTCATTTCACGCAGGGATCGGTCAAGGCAAAGGTGTGCGCTCTCCTTACCCGGATGAAATACGATCAGCTCACCGTCGGAGGTCATACTGATATCGGTTTCAATCATATCGGCCCCTTGCTTCAAGCTGACTTCATAAGACGCAGTCGTATTGCAAGGGATATTTCCACCAAAAACACCTCGGTGTGCCACAATCAAAAGCTTTTCTTTTGCTGATTCATAGATATTAAAACTCATATCCGTATCAAGCTCCTATTAGTCTGCCCCATTTATCGTAGCAATCGTTCTTGGCGTGTAGGTAAGAAGACCGGCGGCAGCTTTACGCAATACAGCCGCGGTTTCTTCACTGTCCAATCCGCCTTTAAAACGAATGTTTTCGGGAGATTGACCAAACAGAACCGTATAGAAATCGCACGCAATCAGCACGCTACCTGCCAAAGACGGATGTCTTTCGTCAGTATGAAAAAGATTGATTTCGGGATTGGACGAAAGAACGCTGTTGAAGGTGGCTCCCGCATACACCACCTTGCAATTCAATTTTTGGGCAACAGCTGCATCATAAGCAATTACAAGATTGCTAAGCTCTACCGAGGTTATATTTTCTTTGGTGTGATCTTGGAAGGTCAAAGAGCCTTTATTGACACCAAACGTGGAATAGATCACAGGAATCGCACCTGCATCTCGGATTTTTTCAGTCAATTCCTTTGCCGCTTCATAGACCTTCAAAGGATAATCGGGGAAATATTCCTCCATTACCACACCGTTACGGTCGGTTTGAAAAACTACCACATCCCATGCTCTGGACGTGAGCTTAGTGTCGATTTCCGACCACATCGTTTCATCATCCTTCATCATGGCAATGTTTTGTCCGGCATACGTCAACCGTTCCGCATCAACGATCTTACCATCCAAAATACAAAGATTTTCAAAAAGCTCCGGCATATCGTTATAATAAGTCAAGCTATTACCAATAAACAGAACCTTAATTCCCCTTGTCGTTGCCTTCTCTCTCAAAAGCTCCCATTCATCCTTGGGAGCCCACTCCGGCGGTGTGGTTTCAGCTTGGGTTGTTACGGAAGGAGTATTCGTATCATTGGTACTCAAGTTTTCCTTATTGTCTTGCTGTGCGCACGAGGTTACAAGAATTGTCAAACATATCAACAACATCAATACTCTTATCAAAGAATGAATCTTATTCTGCATTTTTTCTCCTTCTTTATACGGCTTTACAAAAGCACGTCTTTCTTCTTGATTTGCAATCATAAAAAAATAAGTATTTTGGGATTGACGGTATAACCGCCAATCCCAAGGTCATAAACACCGTTAAGCAATCACTTATCGTTAAAATTGATAATATTCATACGACTTTTCTTTTAAAAAGTCGTCTATCCGGCTTTGTATGCCCTTCATATCCGTGGCAGAATTGAATATTTTGTGAAAATTGGTAACAAAGTTATTATAGCAATAATGTTTTCTTTGATATAGCTCAAAATCAAATTTTACATGAACGGAAGAATCATTACAAAATGAATAGCTTTGTCCAACGGCACTCTTCCCCGTCATGGCACAATACAGCATCAGTGATGTGATATAACCCGACAATATGTTGGGATGAAATCCGTCAATCTCACTTTTACAAATGATAAAGCTGTTTTTATCGTACGGTTGAGTAGAGTTGGCTACGGCAATCGTTCCGTTAATCAATCCCATTACGAAACCGCCCCAATCCACTACCGTAACTCCCATACTCCCTAATAGCTTTAGGCTGTTCAGTATGTTGTCTTGTATTTTGTGACATGAAGAAATACCGTAGGATGCCACGTTACATAAGTAGAAAAATTTCACGTTTGGGTTTACAGATTGAAAAGTATCTATGATCTTTTGAATATCATCAAGAAAATATACATCCGATTTACTTCTGCTTCCCGCCGAAATCACAACGTAATCGTAAAAACGGTCGGTCAATCTGCTTAAATGGTCTTCACCGTCACACCCTCGGTCAGCTCGGCAACATCCGCCAAACAAATCGGTTAAGGTGTGTCCGCCAAAGGTCCACGCTGTTACGTCTACGTGTTCACCATTGGCTTTGCAAAGCTGATAAAAATATCCCCGATCTCCGTTGCGTTCTTCTTGACCCAGAACGGTTTGCGGAATGCGGAAAACGGTAAATCCATGATGAATAAAAGAATTACCAATAAATATAATTTTTTTACCTTCAAGTGAAATCTCTCGATCGTCCGTCAGTTTCATATTTGCCATAGTAAGTTTGCCTCGATTTATCTGTATCTAAAAAGAAATATCCACCAACACGGGACAATGATCCGATGCGATCATCGTATAGGTAGCGGTTAGGGTTGAAAGCCTGTTTACCGTCATATTATCGGAAGAAACCCATACTTGATCAATCGCCGCGCTGTATTTACCGGTTGGACGATACAAGTTGATATAGGTTTGGTAGTCAGCGCTGTACTCGGCGTGTTGATGATGGGTGGAAACGTCATTCTTTTGCACAGCGAGATCCCACGCGAATTGCAAACCGCCCATACTGAGGATATTGGCAGGCTCCGAGGAAACCGTACAGTTCAAATCTCCTCCCGCCACCAACGGCAGCTCTGCATACTCCGCGTTTGCGCGTATGGATGCAATCAGATCAATCAATTCCGTTGCGTTTGAAATTCGCGCCGCAGCTCCCTCCTCGGTACTTTCCCAGTAGAAGTGAGTGGACATAGCAATAAAGCGTTCTCCCGTTTGCTTTACAGAAAACACCGCCCACGTCACCGATTTGGAATTGACATCGTTCAGTCCGCTATAAAGCTGATATCCCGACTCCACCACCTCCAGCACGTCTGTTTTATAAAACAGAGGCGTAAAATTCGAGTAGGCATTTTTCGGCTTCACTTCGGCGTAGCCCAACTGTGACAGATCACTGATCAAGCCTCCGAGTCTGACACTTGAACTGAATTCCTGCAATCCGATGACGTCGGGAGAATAGGTTTTAAACAGCTCCAGTTGCATTTCCTTACGCACGCTGGTACTATAATTCTCCCAACCGTAAATGTTGTAATACATCACACGCACATCTCCCGATGCCGTGATGGAGCTTGCCGTTCTTTCCTCAAACCCCGATATTGCGTTTACGGTAGTTTCGGTTTCGGCGATCGTGTAACAAGCACCGGATTTGGAGGGGATCAGCGTTTTGGTAACATACTGATACAACTCGTCGTAAGCCGAATAGCCGTTTGCGGAAAGCTCCAGAGTTTTGCCGCTTGCTTTTACGATGTACTCATCTTCATCCGCATGCGAGGTAGAACGTGCGGTGTCACCAATCAGAATATCGCGTTCCCCCGCAGTTGCGGAATCATTTACGATATCCAACAAAACACCGTAGTGCTTCATTAGCCAATATCGAAGCTGATAGGCAAAATAATTTTCGTTGACATCTGCGTGCTCGGGAATGACCATACGGTACTCGGAAAGCTCGGCTCCCAATAAAGAAACGCTGTCAATACCGTAAACTGCTTTTTGCAAATGGTTGTCCTTGGAAGAAAACGTAATACTCTTACCGTTTTGTGTTTGTGAAAGCAACACGTTGTTCATAAAATATTGAACAGCCGTTGTAGATGTTTCCGCGTTTTGTGCGCAAATAACAAGCTTATTTCCAACAACGCCGATATAATAGTCGTTCAGCTTTGTCAGCTTTGCGGCAATCTCCTGCGATTCTGCCCATTGCGTAACGCCTATGAGAATTGCAGGCTGATTTGCCATGGTGTCCTTGTAGTATCGGTCGGTGGTCATGGAAAGCCTTGCCCCCGTGCCGTTATAAATCATTTTGGACATGGCTCCCACAACGGATATAAAATCGTCATTGGAAGCATAGGATTTATCATAGTAAATGTTGTATTCACTTTGCCCGTTGTCAACGATCGTCAAAACGGTTTCGGCTAAATCCGAAGAATCGGTGGACAATTCGGTACCCACCGTTTCTTCGTTGTTTTGTTGATCATTGCAGCCGGAAAAGCATACAGCCAGCATTGCCGCGATCAGCGCAATGCAGATTATGCGATAAAGACCTCTCCGCGTCATTGCTTGTATTAGCTGTTGTAAAGGTCATTGATGCTCATACCGTCAACAAGATCATCATTATACACCAGTGCAACAGATGCCGTAACGATATCCTGCATATCGAAAAGCATAACATTCAATTGAGGATCGATGTAAGTTTTTTTCATATTCATTCTCCATTATATTTCATTATTGTAGTGAAAAATCCACGATTTTGGGATTATGATCCGAGGAAAAGCAAGCATAGCGGTCGGCAACGGTTGCAAACAGTTCAATCGAAATACCCTCGTACCAAACGTGGTCGATGGAATAGGTTGCGTCCCGGTCGATGTGGGAATAATAAGATGTAAACAGCTCTTTTTCGGAATCCCACGTAGCATATGCGCCGTGACCGTTTACCGAGTTGACCGCACATCCCGCGTCATCCGCTGTTCCCTGCGCCCACAAAAGACCGCCACCCTCCAACTCGCTCAACGGAGCGTGCCGTGTTCTTGCAAAGCCGGTGTTCATGTCACCGCCGATCACCACGCCCAAGTCCCCGTACTCCTCACGAATCTCCGACAAAAGTGCCAACAGCTCCTTGGCGTTTTGTTGACGGAGCACATCGGCCGCTTCATCAACAAGATCCGAGTACTGCTCGTCGGTCATATCCTCGGTACGTGTTACCAAGCTTCCTGTGGTGTCGTTCCACATAAAGTGGGTTGACATGGCGATAAAACGATCTCCGTTTTGGTCGGAGAACACCGCCCAGGTTACCGATTTGGAATTGACATCGTTGATACCGCTATACAGCAGGTATCCGCAATCCACAACGGTAAGCGTATCCTTTTTGTAAAACAGAGGTGTAAAGTTTGCGCCGTCGGTATTCAAAAGTGTGCCGTCACCAACCTCGGAGTAGCCAAGCTCGGCAAGATCTGCCAAAAAGGACTCGGAGCGATAGCGCACAGTACCTTTTTCCGTGCTGTTGCTAAATTCCTGAAATGCCAAAATATCGGCATCATAGGATTTTAACAAAGAGACTTGATACGGTTGGCGAAGTGCGACGGTGGTGTTGTGCGATGTGTTTGCCCAACCATATACGTTGAGCGTAAGAAAGCGAATTTGTCCCTCTTGCTTTTGACCGCAAGTCTGTAGCGCGTCACCGTTTCCAAACAACTCCAAGCCGCTTTTTAAGCATCCGTTGGTTTGCAATTCTCCACACACCGCAGCCACAGCCGCCTCAAATCCATAAGTAGAACCCGCAGAAATGTATACGCAAGTACCGGCGGTGGTAACGGAATATGCGTTCCCGACCGGTACCTTTTTGGAATACACTGTATTTCCAACGTAAATATCTTCGTTGGAGGCGGTTACATCATCATATACAATATCGACCTCTGCCCCTTGATAGTCGGCAAACGCCGCCCGCAGCTCCGATGCGGCGTAAACCTCGTCAAGCGTGGCATTGGCGGATATGACAATCCGTGGGTTCATTATGCTAAAGGGGACGCAGTAATCGTTCCGTCCGCTCCGATCGTCACGTTGTATATCGTACCGACCTTGGCAGTGTCGCCATCCATGTAGTAAGCGGCAATTTGAAGCGCATAAGTTTTGCCTACCACAAGATCATTTAGGTTGAGGCAATACAGATAGTCAGCTCCAAGATACCATGCGGGTACATTGTTACCGTCAGCCGTAATGCTGTTAAATACGGTGTTGCACTGCTTGTCAACAGTGTTGGTACCGATCAGACGGAAGCCGATCTTTGCATTCTGCAAATCGGGAGTATTCAGCGTAGCAACAAAACGCGCCGAATAGGTGGTGCCCTCCTCCCCAATTTCGGTGGTTTGAACGCCAACGATCTCGGTATCTGCAATTTCAGCAGCATCGCTTTGAGCCTTACCTTGCAGGGTTACGTTAACAAGAGCGTTGGTGCTACCGGAGTTTGCCCATGCACGATAGTCGGTAGTTTCATCAGGTGCCGCGCCACCGGTAGTGGTGTAGAGATCGGCTGTGGCTTTGTGCATATAGGTAAAACCGATCTTAACATTAACATTCTCGCCGTTACCAAGCGCCGAACGGATCGATTCGGGCATCGGAATTACGATCTCATATCCGGCACCATCCTCCTCCCAAGGAGCATCGCTCGTAGTGCCGGGATGATTCAAACCGCAAAAGATGCCGTAATCCAACGCATTCTCGGCATTTACAGCACTACTTGTGGGATAAACGCCGTCAGTCATATCCTCCGTAAATACACCGAAACGGTAATAAAATTCGTAACCATTCTCGTATCTCGAAGCAGTAGTGGAACCATTATAGTAGTTAACGTTCGTCTTTGTTGTACCATCTTTCAAATACGTGTAAGGTCCATAGTTTAGGCCTCCTACAATCTGATATTTTGTACTGTCGTCAAGCTCAATGTAAATATGCGCTTCAAAGCTCTTCCGGTTAGCATAAATATTGTTAGCCCAAGAAACCAAATAGAGGTAGTCGCCGTCGTGCGCGATCTTCAAAGTACCGGTATAATCGGAGGTTTCGGTTTGCGGATACAAAATACCTGAGTACACATTGTTCTCATCCTTACCGTCCGCTAAAGAAGCGATATCAATTCTGCCGATCTGTTCAATAACAGTATCATTGGTTTTTGTGGTTTCGGTTTCGGTTGCCGTAGCGGTTATGCCAAAGGATAACAGCATTGCGCAAACCAACAAAATGGAAAGAAATTTTTTCATGTCATTTCTCCTTAAAACTTATTTTTTGTTTTTTCTTTTTTTACCAAGGATTGCCGCAGAGGCAACTGCCGCCATCATCGCAAATCCCGAAAATCCAAGAGACGAAGCACAGCCGCCCTCTGCCTCGGCAGGTTCGGATGTGGAAACGGGATCGGTATCGGTTTCGGTGTCTCCTGTGGTAGTTTCATTGGTATCGGTTCCGGGCGTGACCGTGGGTACTTGAACCGGATTTTTTTCCAGATAATCCGCATAAGATGCCGTAATAAACGCCTCAAATTTGGGCATTACCAGCTTCATGCCGTCTACGTTCAAGTGGGAAATGTCGGTTGCCGTCAGACAATACGTGGAACGAAAGCTTTCGCTGGTCATATCCACACCCGAAACGGTGGGATCGTTTGCCTTGAAGCAATACACACCCTGCGCCTCGCAAACAGCAATCATCGCGTTGGCGTAATCGGAGGATGTCAAGCCAATGTCATTGGTTCCTCCGTAATTCCAAACGGTGGTACACATGATTACAGCTTTGGGGTATTTTGCCTGTAAGCCGTCAATCAGTACGTTTAACGCACCCATATAGGTATTGGTATCGGTGCTGTCAACCGAACCCAAAGGAACCTCGTTGTTGTAGTCGTTTCTGCCGCCGTTTACCAAAATCAAATTGGCGTTGTTGTCTGCCATGCTTTGGTAACGGGTTACCATTGGCTCGGAATCCACGCCCGGTGCGTAGGTGGAAACCATTCCGCCGTTTTTACCGTAATTATTGAACTTCCAATAATACTTTTCCGCAAGAAGCTTGGGCCAAACAAAATCCGATCCCATGGTGTGTCCCGCGAAATAACTGTCACCGATGATATTCACCGTCAGATCCTCAAGGTTGATATCATAAGTGCGGTTTCTGTCCGCCTCCACCCATGCCGTTACCTTCTCAGCCAAATTTTCTTCGGTTACGTGATTGTTGGAATTTTCGATCACATGATCGGGGGTCACCGTTCCGCTTCCCTTTTTGAGGGTGAGCGTTGTCAGCTTTCCCTCGGTAATGTCCTCGTAGAAATCATTGCCGCAGTTGGTTTCATGATCGATCGTAAAGCTGCCGCAGTTGGTGTAATAGCGTACCGCACCGGCGGTTTTGCATTGAATAAATGCATATCCAACTCCGATATTGCAAGAACCGTTTGCAAGAGCCTCCTTATTTGCCTCACTCAACGGAACGGCAACGTGATAGATACACTCCTCTGCATCTTTTGCCGAATACTCATTTCTGCCAAACAGAACGCCCGTTGCAAGACCCGAATCTTTATTCACGGTATTGTTATAAGCGGGGCCCCACTTGTCATTCTGACGCGCTCTGTCCACAACACCCTCTTGATAATAAGAAACGTTGCTTCCGTTCAGTGTATAGGGGCCGTAGTTGGGCTTCATAATAATGGTATAGTCGACCACGCCGTCACCCGCGATCAAATCTACGTAGATAAATTCCTCAGACTGGGTACGATAGTCGTAAATTGTGGGAACCTTTGTGTAAATGTAAATATAATCGCCCGCATGGGTAATTTTAAACTCGGCATTCCCCTCATAGCCGCTATCATTGGCATCGCCCGAGATCGAAACGGCGTTGCTCCAATCATACGCCGCATCACCCGAAAGCTCCGCGTTGATCTGCTCATAGGTCATACCGTTGCTTTGCGGAACCTCAATAGCGGTGTCGGGCACTGTCCAAGCCGTGGCGGAAACACTTAAGCTGAAAGCCATTACACAAACAAGCAATAAAGACGTAATTTTTTTCATATGCTCCTCCGTTCTTACTGAAGTGCGACGGAAAGCAACTTCGTACTCAACGCTTTAATGTAACCTTCCACAGTAGGAATGGTATCGTTGATATAATTTTCCCACGTTCTGCCGTCCTGGAGCACGTATCCGGGAGCATCACACACGTATTTGGTTTCTTGCGCGTAAATTCTTGCGCAATCAAACCATGCAGTATCGCGAATCAATTGCAGCATCTCGGTCATTTCGGGAGATGTGGATCTCAGATACTTCATACATTCTTCAAAAATAACGGGAGTGGTCTGACGGTAGCCCTCGCTTGCAAGGCATTCCAGCACAGCCGATACCTCACTAACCCGTTCGGTGGGCAAATTTAACATCATACCGTAAAGGGTAATGGGCTGACGAACCGTAGAATAGTAGGTTTCTTGCTCGCCGGTATATTTGGGCATCGGAACACAACCGTATTCAAAGTCAACGTCGGAAAAAGAGTTCAGACCCGCGCCGCTATCAATGATAAAGAAAAGATTGGTTCCGGCAACAAAGCCTGCGCTCGACTCGTTTACAAGCACCTGCTTTGCGCTGATTGCATCGGCGATTTTATTCATGATGCTCATGGCTTTTTCGCCCTTATACTCTGCGTTCATCACAAAGGAGCCTGCCGCATCCTTTTCCACAATCGGAAGACCGCAACCGTGTAATATTGCCGGCCATGCATAATACGAGCCCACAATTCCAACGCGGTCGGTAACCTCAACCGTTTCATTCTCATCCATGCTCAGATAAACATCTTTTGTCATGGTGAGCATATTGTCAAGCGTCCACTCGTTGTTAGCAACCATATCATAAGGAGAGGACAATCGCAAATCATCAACCAGATCGGCGTTGAAATACATGCAGTAGGTTGCTTGAATTAAATTGGTAGAAATATCTCCCGTTGCAAAATAGAACGTGTTTCCAACCGAAGTCTTTTCAATCACGTCATCCGACCACCAAGGCTGGCTGAAATCCAGATAGCTATCCTGCAAGCCACCCAAGTTTTTCAAAAGACCGGCACTGGCGCAAATGGCGGTACTGCGCGTGTAGGATGCAATAATATCCCAATAATCTCCGCCATTGTATGCGTTTAAGACCTTTTGCTTGTAGTCACCGCAGTATTTTACGCTTCCATTGGTTTCCTCAAAGGACAACGTAATGCCAATCCGTTCCTCAACGGTTGCGTTTCTTTCAAAGATTGCATTGTCGATCACGTTATCACCGTACTCCGTTTCAAACTCCGAACGCGGGGCATTCCAACAAAGCACCGTGACATCGTCGCCATGGTAATTCAACTTTGGCAAAGAGTCTTTTTTGTAACCGTTTTCATCGTACAAAATATCCTCGTTGCCACTGTCGGCGGGGGCTTGCGAGTCGGTATTGGGATCCGGTTCGTTTTTCTTACAACCGGCCAACACACTCACGGTAAGTGCAAATGTCAAAATCAATAGCAAGATTTTGACAACTCCTGTTTTGCTTTTCATACAAAACCTCCTTATTTTTTATATAAATCGGGCAAAAACGATACAACAATTTGGTATGTCGGTTCATATATCGGTCTTGGATTTGCTATTTTGTTGTTTCATTTGTGCATGTGACTTATATTTGAGTCCATTATAACACACGAAAAAAATGATGTCAACAATATAATAAATTTGGGGTATGCCCATATTTAAAGTTGGGCTACCTCCTCCAAATTTTCAAAATCTATCAAAACAGGGGTTGCAATATTTTAAAAAATGTGGTAAAATATCTCTATCAAGTAATGCTTACGGAGGTTCAGCCATTATGGAATTGCTTCAATTACGTTATTTTTACGATAGTGCAAAAACCGAAAGCTTTGCAAAAACAGCAGAAAAATATATGGTTCCCGCCACCTCAGTATCCGCCTCGGTAAAAAAATTGGAAAAAGAGCTGGGGTGCCCACTCTTTGACAGAACTACCAATCGTATCTTGCTAAACGATAATGGAAAACGGTTACAACAGTCGTTATGCTCCATTTTCGAGGAGTTGGATTCCGTAGTAAACAACCTCTCTCTGACTACTCTATCGGACAAAAGAGAAATTAATATCCTTGCCAGATCCTTACGCAGCACGCTTACAGATTATATCATCGAATACAAGGCAAAAAACCCACAAGCCCGCTTTAAAATTGCCTTTGATTTTGATAACGACAATTATAAAAATTATGACATTATTATTGACGAGCTAACCGATGCTTACCACGAGTATGAAAAATTTGAGCTTTGCAGCTTGCGTATTCGCATCGCTTGCTCTGCTAACAATCATTTGTGCGGCAAACAACTCACCCTAAAACAGCTCTGCAATCAACACTTTATTACGTTTGGTGAAAAAAGCAATCTCCAAAAAATTTTGATCAACGCTTGTAAACGCGCGGGATTTACACCTGATATTTTGATACAAGTAAACGATCACATTTGCTACGAAAAATGTATCGCGTCCGGATTGGTTTTGGGGTTGAGCCGTGATTACGCGCACAAACCTCACAATGATAAAATCAGTTTTTTGGATGTAAAAGACTTTAATGAACGTCAAACCATTTGTGCATTTTATAGGAAAGAATCTAATTACGGTTATATCAAGCATTTTTTAGATTTTATCAGAAGCCGCGAAATGTAGAATAAAATGCAAATTTGTGGTAAAATAGAAAGAGCCCCCGAAAACCCAGTGTTTTCGGGGGTAGTGGAAGTTTCCGTGTTCGTCACATACAAGCGGGCTATCCTCGCGGAAATAGTACTCTTTCCGTAATTCCTCTATCATTTAACTGCCGTATCGTTTAGCCGTATCCCAATTTTAATAGCAAGAAAATCGAGTAGGGTCTGTTGCAAATAAAGATTTGCGATAGACCCATTTCTTTATATCCTTGTGCCTTCGCGCCTAATCTCAAGCGAAGTTTTGCCGGTTACCTTGCGAAGCTGCTTGCGAAAATACGCCGCGTTGCAAAAACCTGTGCGTGAGCAAATCTCCTCAACTGAGAGGTCAGTCGTCAAAAGCAACTCTACCGCCCTTTTTACAAGTATTTGGTTTTTCAATTCGACAGGCGTCAGTCCCCCGTACTGCTTGAAAAATGCGAAAAGCCCCGACTCGCTCATATGGCAGTGCGCGGCGAGCTCACACACGCGAAAATTTGGGTGCTCGGATACGTATTTTACCGCCCTCTCCCACGCCGCCGCGCGAGAATCGGCAGTATCGCGGCGCATATTTTCCAACGACAGACCGACAAAGAGATACAAAAGTCCAACCGAGGTCGGCGACACCTTGATATCGCGCGAGAGCGTATCGAGCATCTCCCTCTCTGCCTCACTTGCCTCTATTTTTTGCATCGCGTAGTGAATTTCGCTTGAGACGGGCATCATTTTAAAGCCGTAAGACTCCCACGCGACCTCACTTGCCTCGCCGCAAGACCAATAGGAATGGTATTTCAGTCCCTTGGGCAGATAAAATATCTCACCCTCGCCCACCTCTATCGTCTCGCCCGACAGGGAAACGATCTTCGCGCTCCCCGAGATCATTCTTGCGATATAATGATACGGTATGCCGCAGGAATTGTCGGTTCGGCTTGCGCAGGAGCGATGGTGCACATTAAACCGAAATGAATTGTAGAAAGATATCTGTTCCATATCACTTTTCTCCGCTTTTTTAGAGTATCGCATTCTTTTTTTACAGTATAGCATATTGCAAGTCGCACGTCAAGATGGTAAAATAAATAAAAATAAAAAACGAAAGGAAACCAAACATATGTCTAACAAAGGTATATTTTTTGTAGCGTCGGGCGTCGCGGAGCTTCAAGACAAGGAGATGCCCGATATTTCCGACAAACCCAATTATATTATAGTAAAAACTGCGGTATCAAGCGTCAGTGCAGGAACTGAGCGTGCAAATCTCCTCGGTGACCCCTCAAACTCGGCAGGCACGAAGCGGTTTCCCTGCCAGCTTGGCTACAGCCTCAGCGGTGTCATTGTGGAGATTGGCAACGCGGTAAAAAAGGTTAAGGTCGGCGACCGCGTGGCGTGTCGCTGGACTACCCACTCGCTCTATTGCGCGATAGATCAAGACCTCGCCGAAATTATCCCCGACAACGTGTCGTTTGAGGAGGCGGCGCTCACCAATATCGCAACCTTTCCTATGGCGGCAATCAGAAAGTGCCGTCTTGAGCTTGCCGAGTCGGCAATCGTTATGGGACTCGGCGTACTGGGAATCTTCGCGATCGAGGAATTAAAGCTTGCGGGCGCGGCTCCGATCGTAGCCGTCGATCCGATCCTCGAAAAGCGTGAGCTTGCCATAAAGCTTGGCGCAGATTACGCCTTTGATCCCTTTGAGAAAGGCTTTGCCGAGAAAGTCAAGGCGGTCACAGGTGGTGGCGCAAAGGTCGCTATCGAGGTCACGGGCAATGGTCAAGGACTTGATATGGTGCTTGACTGTATGGCAAGATTCGGACGCGTGGCGCTGCTTGGTTGTACAAGAAATTCCGACTTCACGATAGATTATTACCGCAAGGTACACAATCCCGGAATCACGCTTGTCGGCGCACACACAAGTGCGCGACCGGATATTGAATCGCACGAGGGCTGGTGGACACAGAGCGACGATATGAAAGCAACTCTCCGCCTCATCTCGCTCGGTCGATTCAACGTCAAAAAGCTGATCGACGAAACCTTCTCCCCCGACCAAGCCCCCGAGGTCTACGGACGCCTTGCAAAGGAGCCATCGTTCCCGATCGTTCAGTTTGATTGGAGAGCGCTTTGATATGAGAAAAATAAGGATCGCACAGATCGGTATCAACCAGTACAGCCACGGCCCTGAGATATTCACGAGCCTCGTTGAGCTTAAAGATATTTTCGAGGTGGTCGGCTACGCGCTTGTCGAGGATGAGCGTGAGCGATGCGTCGACAAGCTCCACGTTTTCGAGGGCTACCCCGAGCTGACTCTCGAAGAAATTCTGAACGACAAGGGTATTGAGGCAGTGACGGTCGAGGTCGACGAGATACACCTCAGTAAATACGCCAAAATGGCGGTCGACGCGGGCAAGCATGTTCATATGGAAAAGCCGGGAAGCCAGGATCTTTCAAGCTTCGAGTCCCTTATCAAGAGTGTCAAGAGGAGCGGAAAGGTATTCCACATCGGATATATGTACCGCTATAACGAATTTTTAGCCAATGCCATCGACGATGCCAAGACAGGCAAATTCGGAACGATATTCAGCATTGAGGCTCATATGAGCCGCTGGGACAACAAAAAAACACGCGAGTGGCTTGGCACCTTTCAGGGGGGGATGATGTTCTATCTCGGCTGTCACCTCGTTGACCTCGTGTTGCGCATCCAAGGCATCCCCGACGAGATAGTTCCTATGACCGCGTCATCGGGCATCGACGGAGTGGAATCCGAGGATGTAAGCTTCGCCATGCTCAAATACCCGCACGGTGTGTCGGTGATCAGAACCTGCGCCGGCGAGGTCGGTGGATTTTTCCGCCGTCAGCTCGTCATCTGCGGCTCGAAGCGCACGCTTGAAATAAAACCTATCGAGGGTATCGAAAACGGACTCTACACCGAGCAGGTCGATAGGATTATGACGGGGAACAAAGGCAGCCGCGGCGAGGTCGAGCATAAGCGAAGTCAGCCATTCAGCAGATACGACAAAATGTTAAAATCCTTTGCCGCAATGGTGCGCGGCGAGATCGACAACCCCTACACCGCAGACTACGAGCTTGCGCTTTTCCGCACAATTCTCAAATGCTGCGGCGTTGAAAATGAATAAAGGAGTAAGATTATGAAAGCAATATTGGTAGATAAAAACGACAGAAGCCTGCATTGGAGCGACGTACCCGATCCCGTAATGCAGAGCAATGAGGTGCTGGTAAAGATCGAGGCGACAGCACTCAACAGAGCCGACTTGATGCAACGCGAGGGCGATTATCCGCCCCCTCCCGGCGCTCCCGATTGGATGGGTCTGGAGATTGCGGGAACCATCGTAAGCGTGGGTAAGGAAGCCCAAAAGAACTCCTCATGGAAGGTTGGCGACAAGGTGTGCGCACTGCTTGGGGGCGGTGGATATGCCGAATACGTAACCGTGCGCTACGATATGCTCATGCCAATTCCCGAAAATTGCTCGATGGTGGAAGCCGCGGCGATCCCCGAGGCGTTTGCAACGGCGTATCTCAACCTGTTTATCGAGGGGAAGATCCAAGCAGGGAACACACTCTTAATGAACGCGGGCGCCAGCGGACTTGCCAGCGTGATTATTCCCATGGCAAAGGCGTTTGGCGTACGTGTGATCACCACCGTACTATCTGATGAAATCGCGGCGTCGATCAAGCACCTAAATGCCGACGTGGTGGTGAATACACGCAAGGAAAATATTGCCGAGGTACTGAAGCGCGAGCTGGAGAACGGTCATTCCGTGGACGTGGCGATCGACTGTCTGGGCGGTGAGATCATGGGGCAGTGCCTGCATTATCTGACGCACGGCGCGCGTTGGATCGTGATCGCGGCTCTTGCAGGTCAGAAAACCGAGATCGACCTCAAAAACATCTACGTCCGCAACGTGCGTATCATGGGTAGCACGCTTCGCTCGCGTACACCCACGGTCAAAGCCGAGATTTTGGCAAGCCTTGTGCGCGATGTATGGCCCAAGGTTGCAAGCGGCGAGGTGAAGCCTACGATCTACAAGGTTCTGCCGATCACAGAGGCAGAGGCGGCGCACGATATTCTGTATCGCGGCGAGAATGTGGGCAAGGTCGTATTGACGGTCGAATGAGGATCACGCCACTCAAATACGCGTCCTCGATGTTGTCGGAGGCAGCAATCCTTCGCGGTGGCGACCCCGGGCGCGTATTGCCGATCGATTTTATCATATATCTCATCGAAGTCGGAGAACGTAAGCTGCTCGTAGATACCGGGTGTGTAACGATGCCCGGATTTGAGATGCGGGATTTTTGCGGTCCGATCAATGCTTTGCAGGCTTATGGTGTGGAACCGACCGACATCACCGATCTTTTAATTACGCACGCGCATCACGATCATATTGAGTGCGCCAACGCCTATCCCAATACAACGATTTTCATTCAATCCGATGAATATGAGAAAGCAAAAAAACAAAATTACATTTCCGAGCGGGCTAACGTACAATTGTTTTCGGAACGTATTGAAATATGCAGGGGTGTGGAAATGCGAAGGATCGGCGGACACAGCATCGGCTCGTCGGTGGTACATATCCGTGACGGAGCGTATGAATACGTGATCGTGGGGGACGAATGCTACAAGAAAGTGTGTATGGAGCGTGGCATCCCAACCGGTTGCTCACGTTGTCCCGAAAAAAGCGAGGCATTTATTCAAACCTACAGTAATCCAAAATATACACTTCTTTATTGTCATGACACGTAATTAAAAACACAGGTGTTTTGTCGGGGCATTCCGAGAGAAATATATACTATGTGGGTTTGAATACAGTAAAGTTAGTATTAAGGCGGTTTCAAAAGAACGACAGTTTTTTACCGGAAAGGTATTGAACTGTCGTTTGCTTTGTAATATGCAATCGTTTCTTTAAAATTATTGCTCGTTAACCTCGTCAACGAATACTTTCTTGACCGCCTCAAGGTAGCCGTAGCCGTATACATTGTCCGGCTGGAGGTAGCTTGTTTCCGTCCATTCGTTCCAGCTGTTTACAGTGATCAGAGGCGCCTTGAGCTTATCCATATGCGCGTCAACGAAATTTCTTGCTCTTCTGAACGCCTCCTCAACAAGCTCCGGAGTGTTGCCATAACAAACATTCTCATGATGAATATTGTATCTGGGGTTGGCATCCCAACCCACGGATACATGAGGATAGTAAGGAACGCAGTAGCTCTCTATCATATTATTCCATTCTCTTTCGGCAGCATCGATGAGCGCGGAATAGTGATTCTTCATGCGCATAAAGTGACAGAACTGATAATTGGATACGCCTGTGATACCAACTCCCTCCGCAACTTCTCTCTCGGATACCTTCTCGCTACCGTCAACTCCGCTTTCGTTTTCAACCCCCGAGCCATAGGATACCATTTGAATTTCAAGACCGGGAAATCCCGCCTCGACAGTTTTTGCCTTGAAGAATTCAAGCGCCTCGCGTGTTGCGTCAAATCCGCCAAGCCCGTGCATCAGATTACCGAGCGAATAGATCATAAACACAGGCTTGCCGTCAATCTTATAGTAGTTGGGCTGTGAAAAATATTTGGTGATCATGCGGTCAACGATAATGTCAAACTGCCCTCTGTCAACAGATCCGTCCCAAATGGTAGGATTTGAGGTTTGAACCATATCGGAATTACGCTTGTCCCATGTGTAGTTTGCATCATGATTAGCCCACATGATATAGAACTTCATTTTATCCTTATTGGATGCCTTGAGGAAGCCGTCATCAAGACACTGCTCAAGAAAAGGACGATTCTCATACCAATACCAATCATAGATAAAGACGTTCACGCCGTGCTTTACCGCTTCTTCAATCTGGAATTCCATCACCTTGGGGTCTGCCTCGTCCCGATAGCCCCAAAGAGGCTTTCTGTCCCAATAATAGTTAATTTCGGGGATATCCATGACGGTATCGCGTACCGTCTGCCATTCACCGATGTCTTCGGACCAGAATATCTTGGTTCTGGGCTCCTTACCTGTATACGCAGGCCAAATAAACGCCGCAACGTCATATTTCTTTTGCATAGTCTGCTCCTTTCGGATTGTAATAATCAAAATATTGAATCATATGGATATTATATTTTACACCAAAGTTACTTCGACGGTATGCTCGTCAAGATCGGAAAACAACGGAACAACGTTCCCCTCAATAGGCTTGCCGTCCACTTTCAGAGAAACGGAGCTCCCGCCCTTATTAACATAATGGAAGTTTAGCTTATTTCCTCGGAAACGCCGAGTCGCGCTTACCGTTTCCCATTGCTTCGGGAAGGCAGGTTGAATGTGCAGACCGTCATAATGCCGTTGCAATCCCAAGATTCCCTCGTAGCAACACATCAATCCCCACGCCGATGTTCCCGTTTTCCATGAGGAACCTACGCGCATATCGCAGTTGGGATGCTTCAAATAACAGTTTGTAAAAACGTACGGCTCGGTAGTAGTAATGTCGGACGGATTACTCTTTCCGTCGGGAAGAATTTTGAGCAGGGTCGCCACGGCTTCATCCGCCCGTCCAAGACGGCAATCTGCCATCACCTTAAAACAGCCTGCGTGGTTATAAATGCCACCGTTTTCATAAATTCCGGGGAGCATCCCGCTCATGCGGCCAACCGCTTCGTCAAAGGCAACATACGCAGGAGAACAAAGCGGAACACCCTCGTCCGTTTCCATAGCATCAATTGCCCCCAACACGGAAGAACGCCGTTCTTCGGTACAAATTCCTGACAGAATAGACCAACCTTGGGGATTGACGTAGATTTTACCTCCATTTTGAGCATCATGATCTCCTACAGTACCGAAACGGGAAAACGCGCGCACATAATATTCTCCATTATATGCCACACCGTTTACGGTATTTTTTAAGGTTTCATACTTTTCCCACACAGCCTCTGCATATCCGATCTTGCCAATGTATCGGGCAAGTTGCTCCATCTCAAGATATACGCATCCGATCAGCATTGCCATCAACACCGACTCACCGTTTTCATCCGGAATATTCAGTGCGTCATTCCAATCGGCGTAATGGATCTTCGGAAGTCCGTTTGGTCCGTAATTCTCGAGTGCGGAAAGCCATTCCACAGCCCTTTCGAGATGCTCCCAAACACTTCCATCTCCACCGTCCAGATAAGCAAAGCTTTGATCCAAAAAGTCAATGTCTCCCGTTTCCTTAATATACTCACAGATCGAATAAACAAGCCAACAGGACGGATCGGAATATACATGCTTATCCACGACAGGATACCAAAGAAGAACCGAATGTCCGTCCGAATACTGATGAACAATGCACTCCTTGATCACCTCTCCCGCTTTATCGGAATCGCAGTTTAGAATCCCCATAGCTAATTGCGAATTGTCGCGCACGGCTTTCTTTCCCAACATACAAAGGCGGATCTGATGCTCAGCCCAATGGTTTAGCACGCGATTGATCTGCGGCTCGGGGCAACTGACAGAAAGAGAACCAAAGGGTGACGGAGAGGAAAGACGGGTTTC
Source organism: Clostridia bacterium (assembly GCA_017453205.1). GTDB lineage: Bacteria > Bacillota > Clostridia > Oscillospirales > CAG-272 > UMGS1865. The sequence goes on from JAFTKO010000043.1 coordinate 58,116, forward strand.
AAAGATCGCACGACACTCTTCATAAAATTCTTGACGGGATTGAATAATCTCGTCCTTATGTTCGGCAAGTCCCAGCGCATAATATACGGTGATCGATTCGTCCTTTTGCAACACGACTTGACTTTGTAATATCCCCGCTCTGCTTCGAACATCGGAATGATCGTTTGCACAATCCAAGCCCTGCGCAATCACTCGCGGGATCGTGGGGGTTCCCATCGTTCCAATAAACTTTTCGCCGTTTCCGCTATACGCCTTGATCGGTAATGAGGTAACGATATACCCCGAGCATCGCTTATGAGGCTTGAACGGATTTTGGTTTTCACACCACAAGCCTCCTGCATCTTCGCAAAACTCCGTTGCGCATGTTGTTTTCATGTTATAGTAAAAGGGTTGACTAAAGCCACCGAGCGAAAACTGTGTATACGTAAAAAGTGACAGCGTGCGCGTTTTGTCGGAACGGTTCGTCAGAGTGACACGCCACAGCTCTCGCGTATCATGGGGATCGACCGTATAAACGATCTCGCCTGCAATATTCTCGGTGACAGAGGATATCCTCGTATAGGTCTGCGCGTGCTCACAGCAATACTCATCAATCGGTGCAACCGTCGGATAGCCGCCGATGTTCCAAAATTTTTTATTTTCCTCGTCACGCACGTAGAAAAAGGATTGACCGTCATTATATGCGATCGATATCGCGTCCTCGTTCAAATATCTTGACGAAGTTGCCCCCGTGTGTGCGACCGTGCAAATATAACCCATATCGTTAAAAAGGAAATTCGACCATTCTTTACCCGTTTCGGGATCATAAAGAAAGAATTGCCCTTTTTCGGTATTAAAATCGTATTTCATTCGTATTCCTTTCTGTTTTCGTATCTTTAGCTCTCATTCATCACCGATACAACCACACAGCGCATTTAGATTCTTCGTCCCATGTCTTTCCTGCAGAGGCATAGTCAACAAGACGTACAGATGTGCCATCGAGCTGTTGCAGCTCTACACAGATCTCATGATCGGGGATTTCGGGACAATCGCAACTACGGCTCTCGACCAAACCGTTTTGATCGTACACGATAGGGTGTGCCATATCAGGATCACTGATGCGACGGTCGGAAGCAAGCATGATCGCGCCCCTGCGATACGCCGCATACAGATTTTGATTTTCTGCTCCCACGGGCGGAAGAATACGCGCCACCGTCATGTCAAGCGTCAACACGATCGTATCGCCGTTCTTCCAAATCCGCGTCACAGTTACGTAGCCGTTTTGTGTGGAATGTACTTCCCCGTTTACGGTCAGACCTGCCTTGCGGCACCACGCGGGGATGCGCAAGGTGAGGGCAAACCGCTCCTCGCTTTCAAGCGATAGCTTCACCGCAACCTTTCCGTCATACGGATAGGCGGTATCAATAGCGAGATGTAAGGGCTTTCCGCTCGGCGTGGTTGTATCGATATTGCCCGGCAGATAGAAATTCAACACCACACCATGTTCCGAGCGCATACATGCGTTCTGTAGCATCACGCCGATGCCTGCCGCGCCGATACAGGCGCAACAACCATAAAAGCTACCGTCACCAAAGGATTGGTAGCCCCCCACCTTGCGTCCGCGTGTTCCTGCGGTCAAAGGGCTGTAGCTGTCAAACGGCAAGAATTGGGGGATATCCATTTCAGGCTGCTCCTCACTGACCACTTTTTTGTGATGCGTATTGAGACAGCCGAGATAGGCATTGTAAAAGCTCTGTTCGATTTGATCTGCGTACGTCGCATCTCCCGAAAGCTTTAGGAGTGCGGCACAAAGCTTCATCAACGTAACCGTTACGCAGGTTTCCTGCATAATGCCCGGATAATCGTTTTTGGTTTGCATCACCGACGTGTGATCGAACAATTCGTGCGTACAACCCGAACACCCGATCACGCTGACCTCGGTTTCCAAAACTTTTTTCCCGAAATTGAGCGCGGCAATCTTATAGATCTCGATTCCCGTCACCTCGTAGTAGGCGATTAAGCCCTCAAAGCAAGACATGATCTCATACGCCTTCACCGAAGGATATTCAAACGGAATACGAACATCCTCCAGCGCACGCTTGATGAGATTTCCATCCAAACAGAAGCCGCGATCTACGATATACGACGCAAAATCGAGATATTTTTGCACGCCCGTCAAACGGTAGAGTCGCACCATCGGCTCCAGAATGGAGGAAGAATTGACCGCACCCCAAGCTCGTGAGGTGCGTAAAATATCCAATTTTCCTTTCTCCGAACCGATCTTATCCAAAATATAATCGGCATGACGGCACATGGCGGCAACAATCCGCTCTTTGAGCAAACCATCTCGGCAAATCTCAAGAAAATATTGGAAGCCAAGAAGCACATACTTGCGGCACCACATATCCCAACCGTTAAATTCCAATTCTACGGTGTAGGTCGAAAACCTGCCCAACTCGTCCTGCGTTGTCAAAAGATCATGTACACTGTCCTCCAGTACGCGATATAATTCATCATCGTGAGTACAGGATTGGATCATGCACGCCCCGCGCATCATCTTCCCCCAATATTCACCTCTCCACGCCCTTTTTTTTCCGTCGGGACGAATACGGAACTGCTCCACGCATTTCCGCCACAGTGCCACGTCCATAATTTGATTTTCTTTGATAAATGTGATAGCCTTTGCCAACGCTCCCTTAAGGTCGGCATAGCAGATAGTCTCTCTCTCCAAAACCATTTTAAAACCTCCGAATGATATGCTTTCGTTTATTGCTTGATCGGGCATAACTCTATGCTTCCCGATGCAGGAACCCTCAACAACGCCACCGCAGTATTTGAAAAAGCCCCCTTGTCTAAGCAGTTGCCAAGACAATCGAATATTTTATAATCAAAGCCCAGTGCAGAGTTAGCCAAAATCGTGACATTTTCATCCGTAGTAGCATTGAACAGGCGATAGCTGTTATTCTCTTGTACCTCAAACGGTACGGACAGATAGCGCACGGCAACCGCTTTGTGATCCTTTTGTGCCATGACCATGCTATAGCACACATCGGGATCCTTTACAATCAGCTTGCCTTCAAGTAACACATCACGATGCTTACGCCAGAACGACAGGAAATATGCCAACAGCTGCCTGTGATCTTCTTTCAGCTCGGGAATACGAAGGGAAATCTGGGGGACACCAAATATCACCGCCAAAAGCTGCGCCGCAGCCGCTTCATTGGTTTCATCATGATGCCACATGATCATATCCGAGTGAACCGCAGTACTGCCCGAAATCAAACGCAGATCAATAATACCGTTGCGGTTGGATTGCGTGTCATTTGGACAGTCTGCCACGCGCAACATATTGCCGTATTTGCGGATCGTAGGACCGACGTAGGTCTGTCGGAACTCGATTAGGATCTCGGGATTGATCGCGCGAAGTTTTTCCATCACCTCACGCAACAATGTTTCCACACCGTTTTCTAAGGATACGTTTCCATCATCAAAGGTCTTCCCCACCGATATTTCGGAAAGCGAGAAAGCATCAATAAAATCTAATTTCAAGCCGTCAAGACCGTAGTTTTTGACAGCGTTCACATAAATATCGGAAAGATAATCGCGTACCTTTTTATAGCGCGGATCAAGCACCATCACCGTTCTGTTGCGCGCCGCCGAACAGAGATACATATCCTCAAACTCAGCATACGCCCTCGAATGGATCCCCACGTAAGGTACCGAAAACCATAGCATCACTTTCATGCCGATTGCATGCAGGTCATCCACCAGCTTCTTCAGATCGGGAATTTTTCCTTTTGCAAGCTCCCAATCCCCGCAGTATTCGTAGCCGCGGTGATTATCGTCGGTTTGCCAACCATCATCAATAATCACGGTATCCATACCAAGGGCTTTGGATGCCTTACATTCCGCGAGAATCGATGCGGGATCAAGCTCTTGATGAAAGGAATACCAAAGAGAATCCACGGGCAGCTTGGCTGCGTCGGGGATGTACGCTTCGGCAAAGCCGAGATCGTCACACCACCACTTTTCCACGTCGGCAAGTGCATCGTAAAAAGGAATGTCGCGTTGATCGACCCGCACTGTGATCTCATAAGAATCCAAGGGACTGACCAACTGTGTAAAAAGATCGATCCTAAATTCAAGCTCCGCCGTTTCCTCCAAAACACCGCACCCGATCGTACAAGGCATTTGCGCATCGGATAGTGCTACCGTAACGCGATTATTTCCACCCTTCGAGAGCATAGACAGAACAGGAGCGCCTGATGCCAAACGAGAAGCAGCCGTCAGCTTGCGCCAATTGGGCGCAACATTGCGCACAGTTCCCCCCACAGGCCGCCATGTACTGAACACGTCCACACACGGAGCAGTAAAGGTAAATGTTGCCTTATCGGGAGTAATACATGAATCGAATGCAAATAAAATGCGCACAAGTGTAATTCCCGTCCCCCCACTCTCGGAAGTCACGGATATGTTGCTTGCTTGATTCTTTTTTTTGCAAATTAAAACGGGACGTTCAAACATCATTTCACCTCAATCAGAAAAAGTCTTTTGTGTCAACGAAATGTCTTTTATGCCATCGTCTGCAAGGATCACCCTTTTCACTTGCATTTTTTTCAACAAAAAGTCATTTGGTGCCAACGCCCAATCCTCGCCCCGAATACGTCCGTACTTATCGTTGGATGTGGAATAAATAACCGTGTGGGGATCAATCAAGTCGTACAAATCGGGAGTTCCTCCACTATCGCCGTGATGGGGAACCTGCAAAATATCACTTTTCATATATTCCCGCATATTGTTTTGCAGCAAAGAAGAACGGGAACGCGTTTGAATGTCACCGGTCACCAACAGTGTTGTGCCATCAGGGGATGTAATTTTGGTGATTGTGGAAGCATCGTTAAAGCAGGTGACAGGTAACGGAAGGATATCCTGATGTGTAAAAAGCACCTCAATACGAACGTTTTGAAATTGAAACTTCATGCCCGTGTAAGGAATCAGCTTCGTTGCATCTGCATAGTAGAGGTCTATCAATTCGGACACCGTAGCCAAGTAATCTTTTCCTTCTCCGCAATGATTTACGGGATTGAGCAGGAAGTACTTTACCTTAACAAGATCGTGATATTTCTTTAAAAACCATACAAATGCACCATAATGATCCTCATGTCCGTGTGTAATGATCCACGCTGTAATGCAAATGCCATCGGTACGGGTATTCCTTTGCGTTAGGAAATTCAGTATGCGATCGGCATCGCTTTCCAGGAAGCCGCCGTCGTATATCACAAAACTACCGTCATCAAGTGTCAAAACCAGTCCAAGTCCATTATCGTGACTGGGTTGAAGCTCATAGGACATATTCAGTACGGAAAGCGTAGGAGCAGTGTTCGACGTAAAATTAAGTTCCTCCGCCAACGGATATGCACTACGTGGGGAAACAACGGCACGTAGGCGATGCTCGGAATCTGTATAATATACGTAAATGTCCAACTCTCCCACCGAAAACAGTCGGTACAGATTGTTCAAAATGCGATTTTCGTAACGCCGTTGTCCGTTTAAATAGGAACAAAACTCCTCGTACAAGGAAAGCCCCGCGTTTTCGGCAATCAACTCCAAAGCCTCACCATATAAGGAAAACACTCTCGCACTTACGCCATGCGCGGTTTCCAACCACGCAAACGCCTCGTCAATGATTTTACGGATTTGCTCCGATGATTTCATACTTTATCCTCATTTCCGTTTTGCTTGGCGAAAAGCCCAACCTCGGCAAAACAATAGTTTTCGTCCCAAATCGGTTCAAGATTCCAAAAGCTCTTGTCCTTCTGAAAGCTACCCGGACGGGTATAGATCGGCTCCTCACCACAGTGGTGAGGCCCCAGAAGATTGCGCAGATTGTTGGTCAGCGTAAGCGCGATGCGGTTTCTGCCCTCGGTCAAATGCGGTGTCAACTCCATCGAAAGAGGCTCCCACATCAGTTTACCAAGCTCTCCCCCATTCAGCTTGACCTCGACACAGTTCACGCCCCGCTTTTCAAAGGCAAGGTAAAGATCCTCGCCGCTCCAATCAAATTCCTTTTCCAAGGTCATACTGCCCGCAAAGAACGGAAACCCTTGACGCTCTAAATTCGTGAGCCGTACATATGTTGTCGGCGCGGTCAGTGTAAAATTCCCCGCCGTAATCGCCGCATTGCGTTCAGTCTCGTTCCATGCTCCGTTGCATCTGATTCCGAACGCTCCCACCAGATAGAAGTTTTCCAGCTCTCTCTCACAGGTAAAGCGGTTCTTTTCCACCTCAAACAGATACGCCTTTCGAATATTTTCATAGGTCTTTTGCGACTGTGCAAAATCCATTTCTGCTTCGATAACGTTTTCACCGATCTTGAAGCAATCGGCAATATCAAGTTTGCGGAAGGAACGGTCAACAAAATATCCTCGATCGGTCTTATCGATCGGCTTTCCGTTGCAGGTAAGCGTGTAGAAGTCGGGCGTTTCAGTTACCAGATACAGTGCTTTCGGTTTATAGTCTGCTTGTACGCGGAACTGCAATTTTACACGCACCGGACGCTCCAAAGCCAGTGCCTTGTGCATCACGCTCAATACATATTCATTCTCACCCTGCTTCTCGCCGTCAAACCAATAGTCGCACTTGTCCAGCGTCATGGCGTTTTCATCCATGCCTGTGATCTTCCACTCACCGCCGAGATCAAGAACGGCAGTATTCTTTTTCTCGCTTTTCTCGTTTTTCACGTGCTCTGCGCCGGTGTCAAGGATCAAAAGACTTTCGTAGGGTGCAAACGTATAATTTCCGTCAAACGGCTCCGTATCGCCGGTTTCGGGATGGATACGGATATTTCCTTTTGTGACGTACGCCCTTTGCTCCGTTGGATTGCTGTTGACAAAATAATAGATCTTTTGATCTTCAAAAATCCGCTCGGTATAGGTAATATTGGGATTATCGACAACCGTATTTGCGGGAAGCTCCTCCGCCGTAACGATCTGACCGCCGTTTTTGCGGTACTCGTTAAGCAGACGCTCGGTGTTCTCAAACAGACGAAGGTATCGCGGCAACACAATCTTGGTATAGCGTTGCTTCCCGATGACAAGCGATTTACCGTCCACGTACGCGTGACGCTCCATGATCGTTTCATCTCCGAGATGAAACAGAACGTGCTTTTGCTCCAGCATACGAATAACGGACAGCAGATCATGGTTTAATTCGTCCAAGCCTTCATTGGTAAGGCTGTCAAAGAGCAACCATGCGCTCGATTGCGGATGGAGCAGCAACGTATCGTACTTCACTTCTCCCTCGGTCAGAATCTTTCCAATGCGCGAAACAGTGTCGTTAAACAAACGGTAGTGCTTCCACCACGGCTGTTGATAGTTGAGTGCAGGCGGGTAATCACGCTTACGCAGTCCGCGCAAAGAGTAGCCGCTCAGATGCTGGCACAACAGCGTGATACCGTGTACCATTTGCCACTCGTAAAGTCCCTTTAACTCGTCATGACCTACGTTGTGACCGCATCCCGCAAAGGTTTCGGAAAGGATCTGCTTTTGCCCCAGCTGGTGCGCAACCGACGATACCTGCAAGGGGGTTAGGCACTCCTTAATGGGCTTGCCGAGCCAATCCATGCCGGGGATATCAAAATACTCGTAATGCGGCATGATTGCACCGTGACAGAGAAGCTGTGATTGCAACGTCTCCTCGCAGAGCAGATGCCCAGTTAGGCGCAGACCGTTTGCATGGCAAAAATCCTGCACCTGCTTCATGTAGCTTTCGGAAAACAGATCGGTGATCAGCTTCCAAAAATGAAAGCGTGTGGCTTGATAATCTCCCACGGGATAGAAAATCTCGTGCAGATGCTCTTCCAAACGCACGCCGTAACGCTTGAAATAAGCATCGGGCAATACAAAGCTCCATGGCATCGAATAGCGTGAAACCTGCGGCTCATCGGTAAAGAAGCCCTCGATCTCGTGTCCGTATTTGTCCACGTAGGGTTGATAGATGCTATCGATAAAAAGTTTGACGACTTTTGCATCCATGGTATCGACGTAAAAAGGGTTAACCTCGTAATAAAGATGGTAACCGCCCACATGCGTGATCGTGGTACTGCAGGTGCGGTCGCCTTCCTCGATACGGAGATATTTGAGCTGATACTCCTCACCCATACCGCTGACGATGCCGCCGCCAAAGCCGCTGGGCCAACCGTCCTCGTCATATACCCATGGGTGCATACCGCGTTCGCTTGCGGTGTTGATCGACGCGCGGATATTGTCATGCCATTCTTCACCCATATATTTGGTTTGAAGGCCGCCGCGTGCGTGCATAAAAAAGCCTCCGATGCCCGCCTCGCCCATGAGACGAATTTGACGTGCCGTCTCCTCTGTGTCCAACTTCTCGTTCCAAGACCAGAACGGAATCGGACGGTATTTGTTTTCTATTGTTTTGAAATCCATAATAGCTCCCTTATCGTGTTTATTTCAAATTGATCATTTGAAGCGTTCCGTCGGCAACAGTATAATTTGTTCCAACGATTTCCCAAAGTGTCGCGTTGGGCGCATACTGACTGTTATATCCTTCCTGCAATTGCTCAAATTTTGTATTCGAGGTACAATAAACGGCATATGACGGATCGATTACTTGATACAATGCAACGGTTCCGCCACTGTCTCCGTGGTGAGGCACCTGCAAAATATCGCTCTTAAGATAATCCCCGTAGGAATTTACCAGCATCTCCGAGGGCTTATAGGTTGCCATATCCTGAATATCTCCCGTAACCAAAACGCTCTTGCCCCCGTCCACGGTGACGCGGGAAACGATACTACAATCATTGAGTGTAGTCAGTGCGTTAGGTTGATAATCCTCATGCGTGTAGAGAATCTCAACCTGCATATTTTGGAAATAGAGCTTCATTCCCGTGTGTACGGTATAAAGTCGGCTTCCTGCAAAATTCTTTGCCAACTCGCTTCCCAACGTTACCAAGGGATCGCTCTCTTCCGCATTGATCACGGGATTGTAATAAAAGCCGGTTACCGTTATCTTGTCATTGTAAAGCGTCATAAATTGCGCAAGTCCACCGTAGTGATCGTCATGCCCGTGCGTGATGAACCACCCCTCAATCACAATCTTTCCATCCTTGCGTTGATTGTTCGCCGCAAGATAATTATAGAGATTCACCGCGTCGTTTGCGTTGTAGCCACTGTCATAGATCAGATAACTGCCGTCGTCAAGCGTAAAGATCAAGCCCATACCGTTATCCTGTGCAGGCTGATTCGCATAGTCCATATTCAAGATCGCGAGCTTGGGATCGTTCGTTCCACCGACCGCCTGCGCACCAAAATTCTCGGGCAGGTGAGCGTCCTCTATGTGGGAAGCAATCACACGGGTAGTGCCATCTGCTGTGTACATATAGATCATATATTGATCGTTCGTATACGCGTGATACTCGTTCTCACCGATGACGTTACTTATCACAAGCGTGTAGCCGCTAAGCTTTTCCGATAAGGCGTCCATCGACGCGGCGGTCACGATCTCCACGTTCCCATTCGCCAACGGCGTAACGGCAGTAGAAGAATCCAATCCAAGCACGGAAAGTATTTGCGCACCGAAATCGTTGCTATCCTCTCCCAAAAGAATCGTATTTCCGGAAAATCCGTACACGCGGACACCCTCGTTGGTGTCCACGAACGGTACTGCGGAAAAGGCGTGCGCCTCGTTGCTCGGCACGCCCTTGATGACGATCGCCATAAAATATCCGCTTGCATATCCGTAATGCTTTTTGACTGACAATGCGCTCGCGCTGTTGCCAAGCGTTTCGTTTATGGATTCGTAGACGTGCGTTGCCGCAAGCTCCACGGGTGTGCCGCCGTCCAGACTAATCAGCATCCCCGCTCCCCGATAATCGGTATCGTTGATATACGCGCAAAAACGAATGTCATACGCGGTGCCGTTATCGCGCGTTTGATAGCCCAACATGGAAACAGATGCATCCTTTTGCGCACCGCCCGTAGGAAGAATGATGCCGTCGGTCACCGTCCAGTCTCCCGTCAGATCAAGCTCGGAAATTTCCGTATCGGTGATATCTGAAAGATGATCCTTTGTGACGCTGATGATATTGGAGGTTGACGTTTTGTTATCAAAAGAAACGTTTGTGTCTTCAACCAAATAGCAATCAATCGCTTCCAGTGTTTTTCCGTCAGCCAAATTGACCGCGTTGACAGCGGTACTCGCAATTGCCGTGGTAAAGCACTCCTTCATGATCACGTTTTGCTCGGCGTAACCCACAAAAGCACCCGTATTGGCGGTTGTTGCGTCCAACGTTACTACGCAGCGTACAGCCTTGATAATAGCCTGACTTTTTCCTACCAAACCGCCGCTGTAGGCAGTGCCGCTAACGGTTGCAGTCATCACACAATCCAGCAGATTCAGCTCCTGCAGATCAGTGGTGTAATTTCTTGCACCGATCAAGCCGCCAACCTGCTCTGTGCCGATAATCTCCCCTTTTAGGTTGCAACCATCGATCGTCAACGCACCGTAGGTATTGCCAACAATACCGCCTGTTTGCGCCTTTCCGCTCACCGTTCCGTCAAAGCTGCAACGAGAAACCGTTACGTCGGCAACACCGACCGCACCGATCAAGCCCCCCGCGCCCTTGTTGGTGCAGGTAAGCTCTGCATTTTGAAGATGTACGTTTTGTACGGTCAGCGATCCCGAATTATGATAGCCGATCAAGCCGCCCAAAACACCGCTTGTACCGCTATGAGAGATCTCGATCCCCTCAAAGGTCAAGTTGCATATCGCCGCCCCTGCGGTGGTGTTGGGGATAAAGCCGTAATTGTAGTTTCCCGTAGTTGCCGCTGTGAGATTGCTGATTTTGTGTCCGTTTCCGTCAAGCGTTCCCGCAAAAGCCGTGCCCGTGGGACTCCACATTTGTCCGCTCATATCGATATCGGCGGTCAGCTTTACGGTCTTGCCGCTGTAAGAGCCGAGATTTTTACCAAAGGCGATCAGCTCGGCTGCTGTTCCGATCTCTGCCACGTCTCCCTCCGCGCTTGCGGAGAAGCATAAGGGCAAGACGAGTGTAAACAGCATACTTAACGTCAGAATGACCGAAATCAATTGTTTCATCGTTTCACCTCATTATTTTGTCAAGTCGATCTCTTTCACGTAGCCGTCAGCCACATAAACGTCCTTGACGTGCAATTCGTTGAGTAGATAGTAGTTGGGAGCGGGGATATTGTGCGGCGGCCAGCTTGCCAGCTTGCGCTCCTCAAACTTGTTTTGTGCGGTGGTATAGATCACTGCGGTGGGATCGACCAGCGCATACAGCGCCTTGGTTCCGCCGCTGTCGCCGTGGTGAGGCACTTGAAAAACGTCACTCTTGAGATACGAGCCAAAATTTTTGACCAGAATATCCGATGCGAAGGTCTGTTGAATGTCCCCCGTGATCAATACGGTTTTCTCCCCCACCGTTACGCGGGATACCACGCTGGCGTCGTTTAGGCTGTTGATGGCATTCGGCATTCTGTCCTCGTGCGTGTAAAGTACCTCAACGGTTGCATTGCGGATCTGAAGCTTCATACCCGTGTGTGGTGTGGCAAGCGTACAACCGTCAAATTTGCGTTTTAAGGTGTTTCCGAGCGTCAGCATCGTGTCGGTCTCGCTCGCCCACGTTACGGGGTTGAAATAGAAGGTCTTTACGGTCACTTTCGTGCTGTAAAGCGACGAAAACTGCTCCAGCGCGCCGTAGTGATCCTCGTGACCGTGTGTTACAAACCATCCCTCGATCACAATCTTACCATCGGTACGTTTGTTGTTGTCTTTGAGATAATTGTAAAGCGTTTTCGCATCGTTGGCGTTGTAGCCGCTATCGTATATCAGATAGCTGCCGTCGTCCAGTGTAAAGACCAAGCCCATGCCGTTGTCCTTAGAGGCCTGACCGTCGTAATCCATGTTGATGACCGCCAATTTTGCGGAAACCGTTCCGTCGGCAGAAGCCTCCCCGAACACGGGCTGACGGGCATTCGTCAGCGTTGCACCAACCATGCGGATCATATTCTCCGCAGCGGTATAGTAAACGTAAACTGCATACGTATCATTTTTGTATGCGCGGTAGAGGTTAGAGCCAATGGTATTCTCCATTGTTTTGGTATACCCCTTTTGCTCCAGCTTGGCGGCATAAGCGTGGAACGCCTCTGCCGTGCCGTTGTTGGCAAGCACCAGAATATTGTTGTTGGCAAGCGTATACGCATCGGTGGAATCCGCAAGCTTTTCCACGTTTACATCAAAATTTTTCTTAGCGTTGATCACGGGAGCTTCGATTTGCAGGGAGATCGATTTTTTGCCGTCCGCTTCGGTTACGTGGTCTGCCAACAGGTCGCAAAAATCGTCCATTGCGGCGCTCAGCGTTTCGGACGTCCATCCCAAAATGCAAATCCGTTCCCCTGCCGCATAGTAGCCATACTCGCCGTAGCCAACGGCATTGGCAAAATTCTCGGCTTCCGGCGCCGTGGAATTGCCGACAAAGATCAGCTTGCTCTCGGTCTCCTTGGTCGCGTAATAACGATCGCTCATAACCGTCACATTCTTGTCCCCCACAAGCTCCTCCAGCCGGTCGGCAAGGTCATACGCCGCGTCCGAACACCAAGAACCGCTCTTGCGGGAATAAAGGATCGTATAGGGCGTATCTCCGTCAAGTGCAAGGTTGAGGACGGTTTCGTTGTTGGTAGGAAGCCGGGGCGTCTCGTCCTGCGGTAGAGTTTCGCTCTCGGTTTCGGAATTCTCCGTTTCAACCATCCCGTTTTCGGTCGCGCCGCCATCGGTCGTGCCATTTGGCTTGGAGTCGCCCGAATGACACGAGATCATAACGGAGGTAACGGTCAGACATAATGTCAATAAAAGTGCAAGCCGTGCCAAAATGTTTTTCATAATCAAACCTTTCTTTCTTTTGAGGATTGTCGAAAGCTTGACGGATTTTTACCCGTGTGCTTTTTGATAAAGGAATAAAAGTAAATTTCGTTATTTAAGCCGCAGCTCTCCGCAAGCTTAGAGATGGGATAGTCGGTATTACGCAGCATATCAAGTGCATAGCTGAGACGCACCCTTACCACCAGCTCGTGCAAATTTTGATTGCAATAGTTTTTTACATCACGGTCAAGCTTGCTGCGGCTGATATTGAATTTTTTTGCAATCGCAACAGCGCTTAGATCTCCGCTCAGATTTTCATAAATATATTTTAAAACGTCGGCGACGTAAGAGATTTCGGGAGAATACGGAAATGACAGTTTTTCCGGCTTCAGACGGTCAAGCGTAGCAAAAAATCCGCTCATCATGCTCACACATTCCGTGTGCGACAAGCGATTGGATTCCTTTCGTGCAAACACATTACGCTCGCGGTGGCAATCGATCAACGAGATCCAACACTGCAGCTCCTTTGCCTGCTCGTCGGTCAGCAAAAAAACAGTATTGCCATAGTGACGAATATCCAACTGTGCTTTTTGGAAGAACGTTTTGCGAAAATAGATCACGTAACGGTCATAATCCGTACAATCGTATACGTTCATATCGTGTACCGAAAAGGGCGCGCTGATAGCAATGCAAGGCTGATTGCTGGAAAACTCATGCCCGTTGATGTGCATCACCTGTGAAGCGTGAGAAAGGCAAAAATAGATTTCCCAAAAGGTGTGCATTTCGGAATGCTTCATTTTACCGCCATGGTCGGAGGTTTCGCGGTAAGCGTAAAAATCAAGTTCTTTGTTCAAATCAAAATTAAAATATTTCATAGAGAATCTCCTTATTTTATGGTATCTCTATTATATCAAAAAAAGCTTGTAAAGTCAAAAATTTTAATAAAATCGGAAAAATCGATGATACAACGGTAATGCGCAAAAGGGCGGTTGTACTGCCGGCGAATTGTAAGAAATGTTACAACCTGTCTGCGGTCAACCGCCCTGTAGCTCAGGAACAAGGATTATGCCTTAAAAACTTCATCGTATACAAACTCGTCACCGTCGGCACTACCGCTAAAGAGAACGGGAGTCGAGGTCACGATCACGTCGGATTCTTCAAGAGAAACGATTTCAACAAAAGCAGATACATATTTTTTCATTTTCACAAATCCTCCTTATTCGGTTACAGTGGCAACGGTTACAGCTGCCGTGCCGGATACGCCGTAAACGGTAATGTCATCATTGGTGACAACATACGGGGTAACGGTAAACTCGGTTACGCTTGCGGGAACGCCCTTAAGAACGATCGCGAGAAAATGACCGTCTCCGGTTTGGTAGCCGTAGTCGGTAATGTCGGAAGAGGCGGTTGTGTCCCCAAGCTTCTCGTTAATGGAATTGTAAACGTGCGTTGCGGCAAGCTTTGCTTCCTTATCACCGATTTTCACGATGACGCCTGCCTCTTTGTAATCCGTGCTGTTGATAAAGCCAACAAAACGAATGTCATATTCGCCCGTTACCGGTTGTTCCGGCTTGGTTTGGAATGCAAGCATTTCGAGATTTGCCACGTTGCAGCCCTTTAGTGCCGCAGTGGGCATGGGGCAACTGTCGGTGATGGTCCAGTTTGCGCAGCTGTCCTCGTCAAAGAGCGCGGACAGATTCTTTGCGCCGTTAGCGCTGTTAAGAGGAAGATCTTTGATGTCGGTTGCATTTGTCAATGCTGCTGTCTTGGTCGAATCATAGTAACAATCGGTTACAGAAAGGGTTCCGCTTACCGAATTAACGACAGGCAAAGTAGTGTACTCAGCACCAGCGGCATAAAGCGTTGCAATCGTTACACATTCAATCAATGTTGCATTTGTAGCATCGCCGATCAAAGCACCGGTTGCAGCACCCGAGCCATTTTCGTTAAGAGAACCTGTAAACACACAACGAGTGGCAGTAACACTCTTATTCGCAATCGTACCGATCAAGCCGCCGTTATTGGTATTACCGGTGATATCTGTAGTAACAACACAATCTGTCAATGTTGCATCTACCTGTGAATTACCAATTAAGCCACCCACACCGGGACGGGTACTACTGTTTGTCGCGGTAATTGCCGTGGTGGATACATACGCATTGGAAATTGCAACACCGGTACCTGCCGCTTGATAACCAATCACGCCGCCGGCTGCTCTATAAGCAGAAATGGATTCACCGCTAACAAAAACATTTGAAATGGTTGTCGCTCCGGAAGGGTTATTCCATCCAATAATAGCGCCAATGCCTTCACCTGTTGCGGAGATCGTTCCGTTGTAAGATACCTTATCGACAGTCACAGAAGCGACAGAGTGGGCTTGACCAATCAAACCGCCACTTGCTCCGGTTAAACTACCGTTGGAGGTAATATTCATGTTTACATCCGTATTTTCAATTTTCAATGCACCGTTCTGTGCAAATCCAATGATACCGGCTATATTTGCCGCACTGCTGGTAATACTACCGTTTACACTGCAATTCTGAACTGTGAGCGCACTGTAAGTGTTACCGACTAAACCGCCAACTGGTTTACCTGCACCGGTAATTGCACCGTTAAAGCTACTATTTGTAATTTGAGTTGTACATGATGAGTTTACTGCACCAACCAAACCGCCGGTGGCTTTGTTTTGACTCTGATAAAACCCCGAATTAGCAGTAACATGAACATTGTCAATGGTAAGCGTACCTGAAGCTTGGTAGCCAACCAAAGCCCCCAAAGGACTATTGTTTATCCACTTACTCAAAACCAATTTCAGATTTTTAATTGTTGCAGTACCGGTTTGAGAAAAGAAACCAAAGTTATTGCCAAATCCGCTTGTTCTTGTTAAGCCGCTAATAGTATGACCTTGACCGTCAAAAATTCCCGTGAACGCCGTTGTGGAAGGAGTCCATTGATCCTCCGAAGTGATGGTAATGTCATTTACCAGCTTAATATTTGCGCTTGCAAAGGTTGCGAAATTGTTTTGAAAAAACCAAAGCTCTTCTTCGTTATTGATCAAATAATAGCCGTCAGAGTCTTGGCTCAATGCCGTTACTTCTGCGCTTACGCAGAGGGAGAGAGGTGCCATGAGAGAAAGGATCAATACGAAAGTCAGTAAACACGAGATAAACTTTTTCATTTGAGTTTGCGCCTCCATTTTTATTTTTTGTTTTTATTTTTTATGTGGGGTGTGCCACCCTCTATGGGAATAGCAATGCTGTCAATTTAAGAAAAGGATGCTTGTTTTGGCACAGTTACTTTTAGCCTCCCTCTTGAGGGAGGTGGCGAGCAACGCAAGACGGAAGGAGTCCTTTCAAAAAAGAAACTTTGTATTACGGACTCCCTCACCCGCTTCGCGGGAGCTCCCTCAAGAGGGAGCCTAAAGTTACTTATCGTGCTGCTAAGCGCTTCTTCCCTAACTCTAAATCCTTAAGTTGACAGCTTTGTATGGGAATAGAAGGCGGCGGGAATAAAATCAGTCTTCTTTCTTTTTGAGGAACATTGCCGCACCTGCAGCCATGATGATTGCCGATACGCCGCCCAAAACGGTGGACGCGCATCCGCTTTCCTCGTCTACGGGAGCCGTAGTGGTTGTAGCATTGGTTTCGGGAGCGTTGGTTTCGGGAGCATTGGTTTCGCTTTCACCCTCGCCCTCGCTTTCGCCCTCGCCTTCGCCTTCTCCTTCACCCTCGCCTTCGCCTTCGCCTTCGCCGGGAGTGGTAGTGGAGTCATCAAGTCCCTCGGGAGCCTCGGGCATCAGATCGTCGGCAATCATGGCGATCAAATCCTTTTGGATCGGATAGTAGTCGGTCTTTACCCACTCGTTGGTAAAGTCAAGACCCGTCATGTTGGTAACAGCAGCGTCGCCAACCATGTTCTTATGCTCGATCGCGTTGGGCGTACCCGTAACGTTGAAGTCATCCGCATAAGTAAAGTACTCGGTAAACGCCTCGATCATGTAACAATCGGTAACGGTCAGCTTGGTCATCTCACCCATATGGATCACTGCCGCGTCGGTGCCTGCTTCCTCAGCCGCCGCAAAGTAGATCAGTGCAATGCTGTAGCAATCGGTCATGGTAACGGTCTCCATTTTTGCAACGCCGACCAACGTAGCGGCAGCCGCAACCGACTCATTTGCTTCAATGATGTCACCAACGAACGCGCAGCGCTCCATTGTCAGCGTTTTCCCCTGCACGCTGCCAATGATACCGCCGTCCTCCAGGACACCTACCAAATTCTTCACAACTGCCATGCAGTCGCTCAGCGTAATTACCAGATTTGCATTCGTAGCTCTGCCGAGGATACCGCCGACACCGGGATTTTTTTCATCCTTTCTTGCATTCAGTTCTGCAACATTGACGTATGCGTTTTCAACCTTAATCTCCTTATCGGAGCCGTTGTTATAACCCAGCACACCGCCCAGTGCGCGGTAGCCCTTGATCAAGTCGCCTACAACCACCACGTTACTAACGGTCATGGTGTTGTGATACCAACCAACAATACCGCCAACGCCCTCACCGGTTACGTTGATGCTGCCCGTGTAGGAGCAGTTATCGATTGTGGTAGCGCCTACCGATTGACCGAGGATACCGCCGACAGCGCCGCTGTAGGAGCCGTCTGCAGTGATAGTACCCTCAACCGTGGTGTCGGTAACGGTTACCGTGCTATTCGGGAATCCGCAAACGCCTGCGGTACGACCGCCCTTGGTCGCAATATCTGCCTTAACGATACAGCCCTCAACGGTCAGCTCGCCAAAGGTGTTACCCAACAAACCGCCAACCTGTGCTTGATTGCCCTTGTGGAAACCGGTAATTGTACCCTCAACGGTACAGTTCTTAACCGAAACCGCCACTCTGCCTGCGCCGCCGATCAAGCCACCGACATTCTGCAAGCCGCTGATGTCGCCCTTTACGGTCACGTTTTCAAGGTTCACGGCACCGTTTGCATAACCGATCAGACCCGCGGTGCCTGCGCTTACGTAGGAGGTGGTGGTTTTTCCCGCGTCATCAGTGGTTTCAACCGTTTTGATAGTAGCCGTGATCAAAAGCTGATCAAAGGTCACGTTCTTCACAGTAACAGTACCGGCGGTCGTGGGAAAAATACCGTAGTTATTGGTAAAGCCTTCGGGAGAAACCGCCTTAAGACCCGTTACGGCCTTGCCGTCACCGTCAAAGATTCCCTTAAAGGTAGAGCCGGTTGCATCCCAGATGTATGCGGTTTCCGCCGTTACATCCTCATTGATGATCATATCCGCGCCCAGCTTCACGGTCACACCCTCAAAGGTAACCGCTGCAACTGCGGGATCTGCGGTGCTGTCACCCTTGAGCAGCTTTGCAAAGCCCATAAACTGATCCGCAGTGGTCAGAGTAAAGGTGGTGTCGGTGGTGTTGTACCAAGAGGTATCGGGTGTGCCCGAATACTTGGACGCTGTCTCATCTGCGCTGACCGCAAGAGGAGCCATCAAGGACAGCACCATAACAAGAGAGAGGATACATACAAGTAATTTTTTCATTTCTTCAATCTCCTTTAATCGTTATGATAATTCTTTAGATTGTTCGTGCCATTTTTTAATGTCATTCAACTTGATCTTGATATTGCTGACATTATTGCCGTAGTAGGAAGCAAGATTGGAGTTATCCTTGGTCAGCAATTCACGGAAGATGTAAGGGATATCGTCAAGATATTCACCGTACATCTGCGAAAAATCAAAGTGAACATTTTCCATGATCAGGTCAACCATTGCCGCCATGTCGGGTTCCTTAGAGTATCTTCCCTTCAGCACGGCTTCATAGTACTCGGGATAGATCTCGCGGCGGCATTCCTGTGCCATAAACTGCACGATCAGACCAACGCGCTCCAAGCGGTCGTCTCTGAGATAATTGGGAACGCAGTAAACGGCAAATTGGTCATTGATGTTGGTGTAGTATTCCTTTTGGTCCGTCGTCCACAGTGGATGCGGCAGAATACCGTAATCAAACGAGGTTTCGCGGTACGCGGAATAGGTGGTGGCAAAGGTGGATGCAACAAACATCAGTCTGCCGTCGCGGAATTCAATCATCTCATTGGTTCCCTTGTCCGCACTGTAAATCATGATACGGTTGACACCGTTCAGCTCATAGAACGAAAGCAGCTTGGAAAGCACGCTTGTTGTGTAGTCGCTGACCAGTGAGATCGAAAGTGTTCCATCGTCTGCCTTGTTCACGATTTGATGACCGGTAGAATAGAGCCAATGATCGTAAGAGTTACCCGTGCCCGACGCAAAGGTGAACATATCCCCTGTGCTGGGCTGACCGTCATTGTTGAGATCCTCCCATGCGTTTTGCGCGATTGTGTACAAGGCATCAAATGTCCATTCGTGATCGTAGACCATCCCGTACAGCTTCTCTGCGGGATAACCGTACTTTTCTACCAAATCGTAGTTGAAGAAGGTTGCCATGGTGTACTGCATGCTGCTGAGTCCCAACGAGCCGCTAAGACCGATCAACGTACCGCCCAGGGTCATGGTTTCGTTGATGTTGTGATTCCAGCAATCGGTTTTTAGATTAATGTAGGGAACGTTGTTCCAGTTCTGGTAAAAGCCCTTGAGCTGTGCCGCCGTGTAAACGCGGTAGCACTGTCCTCCTACCAAATCGTAGACCGTTTCGCCCGAAAGCGCAAGATTGTTGATATCCGTAAACACATTCAGATAGTTTTGTTCAATTACGGTAAACTCAATGTTGTATACCTCATCGGTGTACATGATCCATTCCGCAATCTTCTCACCCGTGCGTACGTCATTTGAGCTTTCGTCAAACTGATACATCATGTTGGATGCCAGCGCCAACGTAAATTGATCGCCGCCGTAGTCCTTAACCGGCAATTCATCCTCAATCAGTTCGGAGTCCTTTTTTTCAGTGGTTTCATCCTCGGTATCGGTATTGACGGGCGTTTTTTCATTTTGACACCCAACAAATACCGACAAGAGCGAAACCAATGCCAAGAGCAGTGCGAATACACGCAAGATGGATGTGCTTTGTTTCATTGTCTTTTTGTTCATTCTCCTTTCATTGATGATTACAAATTTTCAGAGCATCGGAAAACCTATGAAATTTCATCACCCTAAAAAAGTCACCCCTTTTCCGTGACAGGCATTTTTACCAACTTTTATAAATTATCCGATCAAAACAGTTGCTCTGTTAACAATATTGTATCACGGATAGACGCAACAAACAATTATTTTTTTCTTCCATCAATAATCAAATACTTATTTTTTTCACCTTTTTTTACATTGGCCTTATCGCTAATGGTAAGATACTCGTCTACTGCAAAAGACTTATCTTGGTTGATCAGAGTTACCTCATAGGGTGAGGGTTTACCGCTGACAATCATGTAGCGCATATTTGTTTGTCTCCTTTTGGGGATTATTGGATCTCATGTGTATATTAGATTCTATATTAATTATTTTACGTTTTCGCAAATATTACTGCAACCTGTTTTTTGCAAGATTTCACGCATGACAAAAGCCGTTACCTACGGTTACCGTACCATAAAGGACACTGTTTTGAAATCTTGATTTTGAAACGCGTTATGAAACAAACAACCGTCCCAAAACCCATCTTTTCAGACGGTTTGGGACGGTTGCGAAAGGTTTCAAAAACCTTCCTTTTGGGAATAAAACAGAACCGCCATCCGAAGTAGTATCGGGTGGCGGTAGAACCAATTTATATAAATTTTCTCATAATCTTCATGTAATCTCTTTTTGCGTTGAAAACCGCCAAAATATATGCGATATTTTCACTTGTTTCATATTTGTAAAAGATCAGATAATCTCCATGCACCAAGAAACGATGACCCGTACTTTTCATCATACGATCCCTCGGTATTGCGCCACTCTCAAGGAAATCTTCAAGTATCTTACATTTTTCTTGAAGTTCTGTTACAAATCGAACCGCAACGGACTTTTCTTGGGATTGATCTGCAATATAAAATGCAATCTCACGAAGATCATACTTTGCAGTATCGGTAAACTCAACCCGACAACTCATAGTTCCAGATTCTCCAAATCACCGAGGAGTTCCGCAAAAGTATCGTCGGCGGATTGCGTTCTTCCCAACTTGACGTCATCCATTGCCTCTGCCAAATGAGCATAGACTGCAAGCTTGGATTCCAACTCAGAAATATATTTTTGTTGCTCCAAAAAATCCTCATGACTCATCAGTACAGTATCTTCTTTCCCGTTCACCGTAATCGCTACGGGATTACTCTTGGCCAGCAAGGAAATCTGAGCATAATTTGTGCGAATATCCTTGGAAGGTCTAATAGAAAATGATTGGTTCATGACAAACTCCTTTCATAGTTGGTAGTATTATTATATCACAATTATACAACTTTGTCAATGTCTATTTTTTCTTGTCTCGCGATAATTTTTATGGTATAAAAGACGGTTTCAAACGCATTGTTTGGATCGAGTTAATCTACAGATTTGTGGTAAAAACAGAAAGAGCCCCCGAAAATCCCTTGATTTTCGGGGGTATCATTATGCCTAATTTTCTCTTGTTTTGCTTTGCAAAACAAGGCTCGCGGCAAGAGATGTTTGCAGTGTATAAAACGCCGCGTATATTATCTCTTGGAGAACTGGGGAGCACGACGTGCTGCCTTGAGTCCGTACTTCTTTCTTTCCTTCATACGAGGATCGCGAGTAAGGAAGCCTGCTGCCTTGAGGGCAGGTCTGTACTCTGCATCTGCTGCAACGAGTGCACGTGCCAAGCCGTGGCGGATAGCGCCTGCTTGACCCGAGATACCGCCGCCGTTTACGGTTGCGATAATGTCAAACTTACCCTCGGTTCCGGTAACACCGAACGGCTGATTGACGATCAGCTTCAGAGTCTCCAAACCAAAGTACTCGTCGATGTCACGCTTGTTGATGGTAATCGCGCCCGTGCCGGGAACGATGCGAACGCGTGCTACGGATTTCTTTCTTCTTCCGGTGCCGTAGAAATAGGGCTTAGAACTTGTATACATCTGTTGTGTCCTTCCTTTCTCTCAATTAAATCTCATAAGCCTCGGGCTTTTGAGCCTCGTGCTTGTGAGCGTCACCGGCGTAAACCTTGAGACGGGTGAATGCCTTGTCGCCCAAGGTGTTCTTGGGGAGCATTCCCTTAATGGCAATCTCCATAGCTCTCTCGGGCTTGGTTGCCATCATGGTCTTTGCTTGAACAGCCTTGAGACCGCCGATATAACCGGAGTGACGGTAGTAGTATTTGTCTTCCATCTTATTACCGGTCAAGATCGCCTTGTCGGCATTGATCACGATAACAAAGTTACCGCAGTCTACATGAGGGGTAAATTCGGGCTCGTTCTTACCGCGGAGCAGGTTTGCGGCAACAACAGCGGTTCTGCCCATGGGCTTATCCGCAGCGTCCAGAATGTACCACTTGCGAACTACGTTTTCTTTTTTCTGCATAAATGTGGACATTGTAGTGTTTCCTCCATACAAAAATATAGCTTTCATTTTTTCATGCTTGCATATTATACCACAACCCAAATGGCTTGTCAAGTCTTTTTTGAAAAAAATTTTTCGTTATTTTAATTTAGCACCTCACAATCTCGTGTTTTCGCCCGTTTTTGGCTCTTTTTAAGCCAAAATCAAGATTTAAAAATCATTTTTTGCGATAGCGGGTCTTAGACATATTGACGAAAAATTTTGGTTTCCGTTTCTTCCTTTTTCGCCCGAAATCGTGCATTTATCCACACCTTAAACTTTTATTTTGTATATATACAAAACACGGTTTGTGAGATTGCCGAATTTTCCCGAAATAATGAACAAAGTTTGAAAAAAGGGTTGACATCCATTTTTCAATATGATATAATACGCAAAAATCAATAAGGAGAGCGCCTAATTTGGCTGCGTAACAGAAATGGATACTCCCTTTTTAACCAATCAGAAGTTGGAAGAAAAGCAGATTCAGACAATTATCGGACTTGCCGATAAGGACGAGCCGATCCTCTTTGCGGTGGTCGGCGAAATTTCAAGTCACGCACATTACAGCTCCTGTGTGTTACTGGCAACACGAGCGCACCTGTTCACCTACGATTTTGGAAGCGAGACACGCTCCGAGCCGTTGGCGTTTTCGGACATCGAAGAGATCTATAATAAAAGAATGTACGGAAACGGTGTGATGCGCGCGCGTCTTACCGACGGCTCCACACGCGAGGTGTTCCGTTTTACGTTCTCGGTCGCCGCGCTTTGCGACGCGGTCTTGACTTATGTCACCGATATTCGCGACGGAACTCCGTTTGAAGAGGCGCTCGAAGCCATCGATGCCTCCTATACCAAGCTCCTTTCGGTCTGTCCCAAGTGCGGACGCACGCTCTCTGCGCCCGGTGTTCCCTGTATCGGATGTATGAAAAAAGGGCGCTTGATCCGAAAGCTTGGAAAATATCTCAAGCCGGAGCTCCCCACGCTCCTTATCGCCCTCCTTATTTCGATCATCACCACCACGCTCGTACTGGTCCCTCCCTTGCTGACACAACAGCTGGTGGACAACATTCTGCCCTCCAAAGACCGTGCCATGTTGGGAATGGTCGCGGTCGCTTTGGTCGCGCTCCACGTCGTGCGATTTACCTTGGCGGGCATTCGCGGCTATATGCTCCGTGCCACCGGAGATAAAATCGTCTCGGGTATTCGCTGTGAGGTCTACGAAAAGGCTCAGCATCTACCCATGCGGTTTTACGATAAGACCTCCACGGGTTCGGTCATTAACCGTATCAGCGGAGACACCTCCACGCTCCAGTCCTTTATGCTTCGTATCACACAGGAGGTCGTGGTGCAATTCTTTAAGCTGATCGGTATCGTGGTGGTCATGCTTTGCATCAACTGGAAGCTGACGCTTCTCTCACTCTTCCCCGTACCGATCGTCGCCATCGGCTCGCGTATCTTTCGTGAAAAGATCGCACCTTTCTACCGCCGTATTTGGAGGCGGTCCTCGTCGGTGACATCTACGCTTACCGACACCATCCCCGGTATCCGCGTCATCAAATCCTTTACCAATGAAAAAAATGCGGTCGACCGCTTTGCCTCCTGCGTGGAGGACTGGCGCGTGACCGATACCAAGGCGGGCAAGATCCTCAACGCTTATCCCTCCATCGTCAACTGCTTGATCTGTTGCGGGAGTGTCATCATTTGGTCGTTTGGCGGTAACATGGTCATCGACGCCATTGAGGCGGGGACCGTTGGCTCCATCTCGGTCGGTCTCTTGGTCTCCTTTATCTCTTATGCTACCATGTTTTACGAGCCCGTCAACTTTTTTGCGAACCTTTCCGACTCCACACAAAGCGCCATGGCATCGGCAGAGCGCATTATGGACATTCTCGATGCCGAGCCCGAGCATGACTTTGGCAAAGGCAACACCGACGCAGACATCGGCGGCAGGATCGAGTTCAAAAACGTCAGTTTTTCGTTTGACCGCTCCAAAAAAGTCTTGAAAAACATCAATCTGACCATTGAGCCCGGCGATATCGTCGGCATAGTCGGAACCACGGGCTCGGGCAAATCCACGCTCATCAACCTCCTGTTGCGCTACTATGACCACTACGAGGGTGAGATTACAGTGGGCGGTGTGAATATCCGCGATATCGACATGCAGTATTACCGCTCGCATATCGGCTATGTTCAACAGGAGCCTATGATGTTCCATGACACCATCTACAACAACATCGCCTACGGGGATGACAGCTTCTCGGTAGACGAGGTCATCCACGCGGCAGACATTGCCAACGCGCACGAATTTATTGCACGCCAGCCCGACGGCTACGACTCGGTGTTGGGTGAGCGCGGTACAGGTCTTTCGGGCGGTGAGCGCCAACGCGTCTCTATCGCACGTGCCATGCTGCGCAATCCCAAAATGCTGGTATTTGATGAGGCGACCGCATCGGTGGACTCCGAGACCGAGCACCTAATCCAAGAGGCAATCGAGCATTTGATCAGCGGCAGAACCACCATCATGATCGCTCACCGTCTCTCTACCCTTTCCAAAGCAAACAAGATTGTGGTCGTAGACAACGGTCAGATCATCGAATGCGGAACGCCGCAGGAGCTGATGGAAATGAAAGGTAAGTATTACCGTTTGGTGCAGATCCAGTCCATGTCCGACAAGGTTGCCGAAGAGCGCCGCGCCGAAAACTTTGATTGAGGAGGGACACACCATGGCAAGAATTTACGTTGACAAATACACGGGGACCTTGGAACGCACCGACCTCTATTTGGTTCGATTGACCATGCGCGACGGCACTGTGATCGAAGATCTTGAGCCGCGCCGACTCTTCCCTTTCAGCAACACCACCATGTACATCACGCTCCTTGACAAGGAAGAACGCGAGGTAGCATTTGTCCGCGATTTGAAAGAATTGGACGAAGCCTCGGTACAAGCCTTGGAGGATTGCTTTGCGGAATACTACATGATCCCCAAAATTGAACAGCTGTTTGATATCAGTGAAAAGTTCGGCTCGATCAAATGGAAGGTCAAGACCGACCGCGGCAATGTTGCTTTTCGCATTCGCAACCGACAAAGTGACATCAAATGTCTGCACGGAAGTACGCGCGTACTCATCCGCGACTCCAACGATAACCGCTACGAGATCATCGATTACACAGCGCTCGACCAGCACAGCAGATATTTGCTGTTCCCCTATCTATAATAAAAGTTGTTCCCCTTAGTAAGAAAAACTTGCTAAGGGGATTTTTAATGGAGCTTGGCAAAATAAGCAATTTGTGTGGCAACAATCGGGAGCAGCGTTTTCGGTGCGTTACTGATCGTTCGGCGGAGCTCTTTTTCTTGTTTGCATTTGTTTCATCTCTTTTTTGCATTTATTCAAATGCTTTTAATAATGATAGCATTCATTTGAATGCCTGTTAAACATTTTTTTAGATTCCGTGATATAATATATATACACACAAAAAAAGAGCCGCTTTTTACGGTTCGGATAGGAGATATTACTATGTATTTTTACCAAAGACTAAAAGACCTTAGAGAGGACAATGACAAAAATCAAACCGAAGTTGCTGACATTCTTGGAATGAAATATCAACAGTATGCCCTCTACGAAAATGGAGAACGTGAAATACCGCTACACCATTTCATCACGCTTGCAAAATATTATAACATATCCCTCGATTACCTTGCAGGATTAATTGACACCCCCAAAAAGCTGCACTAACCCTTTTGTTTTTCTATCCCCTCGAATTTAGCGGATAAAAATAAAAAACGACATAATTAGGAATCTCCCTAATTTATGCCGTTTTTTGTTGCGCCAATCGACTTACCGATGAATTTTTACCAATCTGCCAATGGCGGTTTCCAGCGAGGCAGTCAAGCAATCAACATCCTCACGGGTATTTTGTACACCAAAGCTGACACGGATCGAGCACTCGATTTGTGCCGGTGTTAATCCAAACGCGGTCAAAGCCGAGCTGACGTTGTGTGAGTGCGAAGAGCAAGCCGAACCGTTGGAAATATAGATCCCGTCTGCCGAAAGCGCATGGAGCATCGTTTCACTTCTGATATCGGGAAGTGTAAGATTGAGAATATGCGGGGCGCATTTGCCGGCGGGGGTATTCAATTGTACGGATAGTGCCGAAAGACGCTCGCGGGCGTAATCACGCAAATCAGTCAGATATGCAACCGATTTTGCAAGGTCGGCATACCCCTCCTCCACCGCGGCACCAAAGCCGACAATACCGATGACATTTTCGGTGCCCGAGCGAAAGCCGTGTTCCTGTCCGCCGCCAAGCAGTGTGGGGACAAAATCGCGGCGCTTGAGTGCCTCGGTCGAAGCGTAGAGCGCTCCCGCACCTTTCGGTCCGTGTATCTTGTGCGCACTGATCGTGACAAGATCGGCTTTGAGCACCATGGGAGAGAGACGGCATTTGAGGTACCCCTGTACTGCGTCGGTATGGGTAACGATATTGGGATTTTTGGCTTTTGCCATGGCAAAGGCACGCCCAATGTCATACATGGCACCCGTTTCGTTGTTGACGGTCATCATGGAGATCAAAAAGGTACGGTCGTTCAGCGCGGATTCCAATTGATCAAAATCAAGAACGCCTTGCTTTGTGGCGATGCGGATGACTTCAAAACCGTCCTTTTCCAAAGCGCGCATGGCATTTTCCACTCCCGCGTGCTCGGAGTCAGTGGTGATGATCCGCCCACCTTTGCGGCGCGGTTTTGCATATGCCGTGCCAAAGATGGCAAGGTTATCCGCCTCGCTCCCACAGGAGGTAAAGGTCAACTGTCCCGCTTCCACAGCGGTACGCAATCCAAGCGAGACGGCAATTTTTTTTCGCGCCTGTTCCACCAAGGTGTGCGCCGCCTGTCCCACCGTATGCAGAGATGAAGGATTTCCGTAGACCTCCATCGCGTCACACATTGCCTTTTTTGCGGCATTTGAGAGCGGTGTGGTAGCGCTGTTGTCAAGATAAATTTGTTTTGTCATATAAAATGTTTCTAATCAGTGAAATTCAAATACATCGATCATGGCGTCCACATCGGAGAGATGTTCGTCAAAATGTTCGGGTGTTGCCGTGTAGGTCAAGCTGTAAATCATGCTTTTGTATGCGGCAACCACCTGCTTGTAGCGGTACTCGGTACCGCCCACCGTGTAGCGGTAAACATAAGCGGTTGCAACTCTGCCGCCAAGGTCGACGCCCTCGGTTTTGGAAAGCAGTTCATAACCGTCGGCAGTGGTGGTGTTTTTCATCATTTCCTCGCAAAGCGCAAAATATTCTCCCACGCTCATGCTTTCGGTATTCGGCATATAGGGAACCACGCTGACCGAGGAACGGTCGCCCTCAAAATACGCGGAGAAGATCTCCTCGTCAAGATTGACCGTCCAGCTTTCGGGAACATAAAAGTTGTATGCCACATCGTTGTTGGATGCGAGCTTCATACCGTCGGGCGCCTCGGCATTCGCGTCGAGATCCTTGACATAGTCATCGGGGTAATAGGGATCGGCAAAGATAAAGTTGTCGAGGATCAGCTCCACATTGGAAAGATGTGAGGTATACTGATCTTTTTCGGCAATAAAGGAAAAGAGGTAAAAAGCGCTGTCCTTTTCGGTAATGACCTGCAAAAAGTGCAGCTCGGCACCGTCAACGATGCCCTTCCAGTGATAACGCCATGCGTTGTACTTGTTGAGCAGATCCTGTGTCTTTGCGTCAACCTCGGCAAGGCTACCGCCCAAAGAGAGCTCCTGCAATGTCGGGAAACAGTGATTGGACCAAAACCAATCGATACGCAATTCTCCGGTTCTGTCCACTTCCTCACCGGTCCCGTCGGTTTGTGTTTCGATTTGTGCCTTTTCTTGGAGGTCGGATTGCATTTGTGCCTCCATCTCGGCGGTGATCTCGTGCTTGGTAACACTGACGGTGGATTGTGCACTCAAGGTTGCATAACCGCCCGAAACGCCATACGCCGTGTTGACGTTCCACGATGTGGGAATATAGAGCCGAAAATCGGCGCCTGCGGCGGTGGCAAGCTTCATGCCCTCGGGGAGGTTCTCATCGGCGTCTCGCACACAGGAGGTAAAGCCAAGGAGAAGTGTGAGGGCGAGCAAAAGTGCCGCCGTTCTGATTTTTGTTTTCATTGATTTTTTCGATCCTTTCCGATGCGGAATTTTTATCATTGTAACATATTTATGTTTAAACATCATCAATTTTCTGTAAATTCTCTTCGACGTCGGCAGGTTGAGACACATTTTCCTCCTGTGCAGGCGTTTCGATTTTAGGCGGGTCCGACACAGGAGCCCTGTGTTTGGCACGACGAAATTTTGCACGGGAGAGTGTTTTTTTGATCTCAAGCCGCAATTCTTCCTTGCGTTCGTCCGAGGAGTCGGCAGAGGTCAATTCGTCAAACAAAAGCGACAGCTGGAGCTCTCCATGGAAAATCACATTGGTCTCCTGGGGGACATCCCAGCGGTCAAGACGGTAACGGAACAGACGCAATGTGTCGGGAACGACCAAGGTCTTTAGCGCATCGCAACCCGTAAACACACCGTATTCGATATCTATGCGGTGCTCGGGCAGGATCACCGTGCAAAGCGCGGTACAATCGGCAAACACATGACTCTCGATGCGCCGCAATTCGGCGGGCAAACTGATCTCGGTCAAGCTTTCGCACTCAGAAAACGCATGCTCCTCCAAAAGCGCAAGCTGTTTGGGAAGCTGCAGGGAGGACAGCGACAGGCAACGGCAAAACGCGCGTTCGCCGATACGGGTGACACTGTCGGGGAGCTTGATCTCGGTCAAGGCAAAGCAACAGAGAAAGCTCTCGTCCTCAACGGCGTCGAGCGAGGAATGAATCTCGACATCCGCAAGCGCCGAGCAATAGGCAAACGCACGCTTGCCGATCTCGCGGACATTGGCGGGAATGATGGCTTTTTCCAAGGAGCGGCACCCCAAAAACGCCGAAGCGCCAATGCGTGTCAGCATGGGAGAAAGCTCGACATGGCGAAGCACGCGGCAAGAACAAAAAGCATTGACACCGATGTGCGTCAAATTTTCCGGCAGCTCCACTTCCTCCAGCGCCTCACAGCAGGAAAATGTATAGTCCCCCACAAAACGAACCATGGGGGGGATGCGGAACGAACGCAAGGAGCGGCAATCCGAAAACGCGCCGCTGCCAAGATATGTCACTTCCTCGGGTAAATGCAGCTCCTTGAGCGCCGAACAGTGCCCAAAAGCGTATCTTCCTACGGTGCGCACGCTTGACGGAACTGTCAAGAGCTGCAATGACGAGCAATTAAAAAAGGTGCCGCGGTGAATCGCCGACAGGTTCTCGGGCAGGGTCAGATCGTCCAATGCGACACAGTCGCAAAACGCATAGGCACCGAGATTGGTCACATTTGCGGAAAGGACCGCATGGTGCAGGGAGGAACAGCCGCGAAACGCACCGTTACCCACGGAAATGACCGAACGGGGTAAGATCACCGAGGTCAGCGAAGCACAGTTACGAAAGGCATCGTCACCGATGATGCGCAAGCCCGAGGGAAAGGTCACTGTACGCAACGCCGAGCAGTTGCGGAACGCGTTTGGCTGAATGACCGAAACATTCTTACCCAACACCAACCGCGTCAGCTTGTGATTCCCGCGAAAAGCTCCCTCGGATATGGTAGACACCGAGTCGGGGATCACGATCTCACTTTTCTTTCCGTAATAGCGGACAAATTCCCCGTTTCGGATCTCGCTGTTGCGCAACAGCTCGGTGTCTGCCTCGGCGTTGGCGGCGCGGACGCGTTTTTCTATCTCTTTTGCCATGTTGGTTTCCTCTCTGAATAAAATTAGGATCGTTTTGTATGCAATGACAGATACGGATGCTTGAATAAAAGCGCAAACAAGGCTTACGCTTTTATTCAAAATTCGTATCAAACGCCTACGCCACCCCCTTTGCAGGGGGTGGCTTTTGGTATGTAAAGTGTTTTGTTTACGCCTCGGGCTCTTCTTTATTTTCAGTAGGCGGCACAGAGGGTGTAGACCCGAGCTTGCCTCCGACGACTCCCGCAAGCAATGCTCCGAGATCGATGCCGGTCGACTCTTTCATTCCCTCCATGATCTGGCTGGCGCTGTTCATCACATCCTTGACCACCTTGGTGGCATTGCCGTCGCCGTACATCACAATGCGGTCGGTCTGCGACAGCGGAGAAGCGGCGTTCTTAACGACCTCGGGAAGAGCAGTCAAGTACATTTCGAGCACCGACGCCTCACCCATCTTCTTTTGCGCTTCGGCTTTCTTTTCAATCGCCTCTGCCTCAGCAAGACCCTTGGCACGGATACCTGCCGCCTCTTGCTCCATCATGTAGCGCAAAGCCTCGGCTTCGGCTCTCTTTGCCTCTGCCGCCTGTATGGCACGGTATTTTTCGGCCTCTGCCTCTTTTTGCTGTTTGATCAGCTCTGCCTCTGCCTGTTTTTCCATCTGATACTTCAACGCATCAGCTTGCTTGCGGATTTCGGCGTCCAACTGACGCTCCTTGAGCGCGATCTCCTTTTCCGCCAATTCTGCTTCCTTCTCTTTGCGGGCAATGTCGGCGTTGGAGCGCGTGATCTCAATGGTCTTACGCTGATTTTCCTGTTGGATTGAATAAGCCGCGTCTGCCTCGGCACGCTTGGTTTCGGAACGCACCTTCATATCCGCTTGCTGTACGGCAAGCTCGGCGTCCTGTTCCGCAATCTTCTTTTCTGCTTCTACGCGCACGGCGTTTGCCTCCTGCTGTGCGTTCGCGGTCGCAATGGAAATGTCTCTTTGCGCGTTGGCTTTTGCGATCTGTGCGTTCTTACGGATCTGCTCGACATTGTCGATACCCATGTTCTCAATGGTTCCGGCAGCATCCTTAAAATTCTGAATATTAAAGTTTACCACCTCAATGCCCAGCTTTTCCATATCCGGCACTACGTTTTCGGTAATCTTTTTGGCAACGCCTTGACGGTCTTGAACCATTTCCTTGAGTCCTACCGAACCCACGATCTCGCGCATATTACCCTCAAGCACTTGTGTCACCAAGGTCACAAGCTCGGGTTGACGCAGATTGAGGAGTGCCTCGGACGCACGCTCCAACAGCTCGGGATCCGAAGAGATCTTGATGTTGGCAACACCGTCCACGGTCACGTTAATAAACTCGTTGGTGGGAACCGCTTCGCTGGTCTTCACATCGACCTGCATCACACGCAAGGAGAGCCTATCCACGCGCTCAAAGAACAAAACGCGCCAACCGGCTTTACCGATCAAAATACGTTTTTTACCGAGACCGGAAATGATGTACGCTGTGTCGGGCGGTGCTTTGAGGTAGCCGCCGATCAAAAACAGCAGCAACAGCGCGCCTACAACGGCACCCACAATGATAGCAATTTGTTCCATAATAAAATCCTCCTAAAAAGTTATTTTTTGAGATATTGGTACCATATCACGTTTATATTATATCACACAGTCAAGTGATTGTCAATAGTTTTTGCAAAAATAATTTCAGAATATTTTAAGACGCAATCAAGTGACTGCATCACACATCCATTCCCATCTGCCGCATCAGCTTTTTATTAAACTCCTCCGCGGCGTTGTAGCCCATTCTTTTTTGTCGATTGTTCATTGCCGCTATCTCAAGAATGATGGCAAGGTTTCTGCCGGGACGGACGGGGACGGTGATCGAGGGGACGTCGATGCCGAGGATGTTGATGGTCTCCTCGTCCATGCCCATACGGTCGTACATCTTCCCTTCCACCCAGTTTTCCAGCTGAATGACAATGTCGATACGCTCGGTGAGCTTCACGGAGCCGATACCGAACAGGCGGCGCACATCCACAATGCCAATTCCCCGCAGCTCGACATAGTGGCGGATGATCTCGGGCGCCGAGCCGACCAGAGTTTTGTCGGAAACGCGCTTGATCTCTACGGCGTCGTCGGCGATGAGACGGTGACCTCTCTTGACCAACTCAATGGCGGTCTCACTTTTGCCGATGCCGCTGTCGCCAAGAAGCAGCATTCCTTCGCCGTATACTTCCACCAGTCCGCCGTGACGCGTGATGCGCGGCGCCAAGTGCGTGTTGAGGGATGCGATGAGGCTTGCCATGATGGGACTGGTCTTGACCTGTGTACGCATGACGGGTACCTGTTGGATACGCGCACGTTCAATAACGACCTCATCCACAGGCAGATTGGTGGTATAGAGAATGGCAACCGGCTTTGCGTCAACAAACTTTTGCAGCATTACTCGCTTGGTGCTCGGCTCCAAGGATTGCAGATAGTGAGTCTCTGCTTTTCCGATCAGTTGAATGCGGTCGGGTTCAAAGATCTCGTAAAATCCGGCAAGCGCAAGACCGGGACGGTTGACCTCGTTGGTGATGATCTGGATCTCGTCATAATTCTCGGGCTTAACGATCAGTTCAAAATGAAATTCCTCCACGATCGTTGAAAGTGGGATCTTGTAGCGTTCTTTCATACTCCTTCTCCTCAGCTTGGTGTGAATATATATATTTTATCACAAAATTCTTCCAATGAAAATACCTTTTTGAAAAATTCGTCGCCTTTTTTCTTCATATTCATAAAAAAGACACAAGTATCCTGTATAATGATGGGGTAAGAGCTTATTCAAAGGAGAAAAACATGAAAAAAATCTGTCAAGTTGTCGCTTTGACGGTGGCAACGGTTTTGCTTTTGGCGTTGTGCGCGGGCTGTTCCTCGCAAAAAAGACAGGAACAAAAGGTCATCGGCACCTGCGCGGGTTGCGATGTTTTATATGAGGAGCTGCGCTACGTTACCTTGACCTACAAGGATTTGTTTGAAGCAACCTACGGCGAGGGCATTTGGGACAATCCCGCCACTGCCGAGCAATACCGCGCGGAGTTGGAGGAAACCGTTTGGTCGATCATGCTCAACAACTATGCCGTGCTTGCCGCTTGTCAAGCTTACGGAATGCAGTTGGAGGACATGGAAAATGAGGATATCGTCGCCGCCGTGGACAGACAGATATCGGAGGCAGTCGATGCTTGGGGAGATGAAGATGCCTTTGCGGAAGAGTTAAAGAGCATGTATATGACCGAACATCTGATGCGCTTTGTTTTGACCGTGACACAGATGGAAAACGAGTTGCTTTACGTTTTGACCGATGACCTCGGTGTGATCGAAAACGATACCAACGCATTTATCAATTGGTTGGAGGACGGCAATTGCGTGTATGTCCGCCATGTGTTCGTCCGCAATGACAAGGGCGATGACATTGAAGCCAACCGTGCCGCCGCCGATGAGCTGCGCCGAAAGCTGACGGGCGCGACCGACGAGGAGATCACAGCCATCGTCAAAAGCGCCGCCAACGAGGAGCTGAACTATCTGAACCCCTATTATATCGTGCGAGATGTTTATACCCAGGAGATGGAGACCGCCGCATTTGCACTTGCCGAGGTGGGAGAAGTGAGCGAGGTGATCGAGACCGAGGACGGATTTTACGTACTTCTCCGTGTGGAAGATAATCCCACGACCCTACTCTCCAACTCCGTGTCCCTGCTGTCCTCCTATCAGTGGGCAAAGGTCGAGCAGCTTGTGGAGACCTACCGTGCCGAATTAACCATTGAGAAAAATGACTACGGCAAGAGCCTTGATCTGCTTGCCATTGAATAAAGAAGATCATCATCGAATTTTGAGAAAGGAGAGCCCCGATGCCGTTTTCCGGAAAACGCTTTCGCCATTATCACGGACACAACCGCGGCACGCTGAAGCTGCATCCCGCTGTCATTGTGGGCATCTGTCTGGCGGTTGCCGTAATCATTACCGTAATTGTCGGAAACCTGTTGAATATTTGGCTCGATGATGAAGCTTACCGCAAGCTGACCGAGGGAGAGGAGACCGAAACCACCGCGGCCCCCGTCATACAGTCGGCGGTGCGGAATGTCAACGCCTATCCGTTTACGCTTGGCGGTAATATCGACGAGGTCATCGGACAGACGTCGGTTTCGGTCGCGCTCAACCGTACCGACGGCTCACTGTATTACACCTCGGATGTCGCTATGCATCTCGGCATGACCGTGGAAACCGAGGTGAGCTTGTTTGAGTCGGTGAGCGAACTAAACGCCTTTGTTCCCTACATCAGCGGCGTGTTTTATCCGCAAGCCCTGTCGAGAGAGACCTCCGATCTGCGTTACGCCGTTACCGCCGAGGAAAGTGCCCTGCTTCGGGAATTTTTACACGCGGGCGGGAGTGAGATCTTGCTGTGCGGTCTGACGCCGAGCGCCGACAATATCGACGAGTTGACTGCGTATGTCAAAACCGTGAAGTTCACCGTGGAGAAAGCCCCTGTGGGCGTTGCGATCCCGCGTGCGGTCGCCGCCGATACCAACAACTGGCGATTGCTTGCGGAGCTTGGCGCGGTTTGCGATTTTCTTGTATTGGACCTCACCGCCGAACTCGTAGATGAGAGCGACATCAACGATGCGGGAATTTCGCCTGCGGCGGCTCAAATCTTTACCGATTGCAACTATCTCCTCATCGCCTATGATATGCGTCTGCTACTCTCCGAGACACAAACCGCCTTGATCTCCACCGCCGTGACACAAATGAGGCACGATTTTCAAATCATCAGACTTGAATAAATGTAAGATGTAAAACACCGCCTTTTGAAAAAGTGGCGGTGTTTTACCATTATTTGATCTCTTCAAAATCGGCGGCACCGTGCTTGCAGAGTGGACAAACAAAATCCGCGGGGAGCTCCTCACCCTCATAGACATACCCGCAGATCTTGCAAACATATCCTTTCTTTTTGGCGGGTTGAGGCTTGGGCTTGACATTTTTTTGATAGTAGGTATAGGTCATGGTCTCCTTGTCGGAGATGACCTTTGCCTCGGTCACGGCACATACGAACATACCGTGGGTATCAAAATCGATATAGCGCTCGACCTCCAAGGAAAGGTAGGCGTTGATGTGGCGCGGCAGATATACCAGCCCGTTCTCCGAACGGGGCGGCGTACAATCGGCAAACTTATCAGTGTCCCGTCCGCTGACGAAGCCGAAGGCGCGGAACACCTCAAACGGTGCCTCGACCGAAAGACAGTTGACATTCATCTTCCCTGTTTTTTGAATGACATCGTGTGAATAATTTTGCTTGTTGACAGTAACCGCGACACGGTTGGGGGTGTTGGTGACCTGTGTGACGGTATTGACGATGAGTCCGTTATCCTTTTTTCCGTCGTTGGAGGTGACCACATACAAGCCGTAGCCGATTTGAAACAGCGCCGAGAGATCCACTTTTTCATCTGTGTTGTTCATGGTTGTAAAGCTCCTTTCTATTATACAATGTATTATACAATATATTGTAGCACATTTTCAGTAAAAATACAATCTTTATGAAAAAATAAAAAAGCCTTTGTATAAGCCTTTCTTTTTCCGCATATCGTTCAAGGAGGACTTTTTGCACGGGAGGCTCAAATGAAGCTTTTGAAAAAAATAAAAATTGCACCGCAAGTGGCGGTATTGCTGGCTTTTATGATCCTTGGGGACCGAAGCGGGATTGGGCTTATCACGGTCGGTGCGGCATTGTTGCACGAATGCGGACACTTGGCGGCGGCAAAGCTGTTGCATATCCCCCTTGGCGGCTTGCGCATGAGCTTTCTCGGGGCAAGACTTGAGATCAGCGGACGAATGCTTTCCTACGGAGAGGAGTGGTTGCTATGTGCCGCAGGACCGATGACAAGTCTGCTTGCGGCGGCGGTGGCGGCACCGCTGTGGCAGTACAGCACCGGTGCTCAAGTATTCTCCTGCGCGTCTCTTGTGTTGGGGGCGCTCAACCTTTTACCCATCCAAACCTTTGACGGCGGCAGAATGTTTGAGACCGCGCTGACTTTCTTGGGCGGGACGCGGCTTGCCGGACGGTTGATGACACTGTGTTCCTTTGTCTTTCTGTTCCTTTTGTGGACGACCGCCGTCTACTTTTTACTGCGCGCAGGCGACGGGCTGTCACTGTTTTGCTTTTCCCTCAGCCTCTTTTTGCGCTTCTTTGACCGCGAATAATTTTTCGACAAAATCTGTGCACAAACCGATGGTTTCGGCATAATCTGATAACAGAGGGCGGGAAAGACGCTCTCAAAACTCAAATATCATTAGGAGGCACAATTATGAATAACTGTTTCTGCAATCTGTTTAACGACAACTGGGTTTGGCTGATCATCCTTGTCATCATTCTCTTCTCCTGCTGCAACAACAATAACGGCTGCGGTTGCGGCTGCAACTGATCCGATAAAATCTTTGGGGTGGCTCACGGTTGTGAGCCACCCCCTTTTATGTTTACGCATATCCGAGCCGAACGCGTCATAAAATGTATCAGAATTGGTTCTTCAGCTTTTCCAGACACTCGGCGCAAACTCGCTTTTCGCGGAACAAAACGATATTGTCCACATTGTTGCAGAAGATGCAGGAGGGACTGTACTTTTGCAGAACGATGCGCTCGTTGTCTGTAAAGATCTCAATCGAGTCCTTGACCTTAATGTCCATGCTCTGACGGATCTCGGCCGGCAACACGATTCGTCCCAATTCGTCCACTTTTCTTACCATTCCCGTTGATTTCATAATTTTCTATTCTCCTTTTCGATGAAAAAATTTTTTATTTGACAAAATTAATTATTCTGTCCTTGTTAGCATTATTATACTACATAATTTTTCATCTGTCAATACCCAATTATGGAAATTTTTGTAAAAATTTGAAAAAATTTGCGACAGAAAGTGACAAAAGGAGAAAATAAAAGGAGTTTTTTGACGATGCTTGGAAAAATATTTGGAATTATGTCGATAATCGCATTTTTCTTTGGGATCTTTACCGGGAACACCGAGGCGCTGGGAAGCGCGGTCTTGGACGGTGCGGCACGGGCACTGGAGGTTACACTGTCGCTGTGCGGAATGATGTGCCTGTGGTGCGGAATGATGCGCGTCTTACAGGAAGCGGGGGCAATCCGCCGTCTTTCCTGTCTACTCGCTCCTTTTTTACGCGTGTTCTTTCCGGAGGCAAGCCAAAGCGGCGAGGGAGTTGAGGAGATCAGCGCCAATATCAGTGCCAATCTTCTTGGCATCGGAAACGCAGCAACACCTTTCGCTCTCGCCGCCATGGAAAAGATGCAAAAGCACAACCCTCACCCAGCGCGTGCCAGTGCCGAGCAGATCACCTTGGCGGTGCTGAACACTGCGTCGGTCTCACTCATTCCCGCCAATCTTTTGGCGCTTCGTCGCGCCGCGGGCTCGGAGCGTCCCTATGCCGTCATGATCCCCGTTTGGATCAGCTCGATCCTTTGCGCGAGCATGGCGCTTCTGCTCACCTCTCTGCCGCGGCTATGGGAACGAAAAGGAAACACGGTCAAGGGAGATCTCACGGCATCTCGCTCGCACGGAAAGCGTGGTCACCGTGGCTGAGAAGCTCGCCTCACTCGCCATGCCCGCAGTCGCACTTTGTGTAGGGCTGATCTTCTTGTTTGGCAAGCGCGATTATTTTTCGGCATTTACTGCGGGTGCCTCCGAGGGCTTACATACCGCCGTCAAGCTGCTCCCCACCATGGTAGCGCTGATGGTAGCGGTTGCAATGCTGAACGCGTCGGGAGCGGTGAATTTTCTTTCCGAGCTTCTTGCACCTGCGGCGGAAAAGCTCGGACTGCCGCCGGAACTGTTACCTTTGCTTGTCACACGTCCCTTTTCGGGAAGTGCCTCCACAGCGGCATACAGCACGCTGCTTGCGGAGGTCGGCGCCGACAGCTTTGCAGGGCTGTGCGCCTCTGTCATTTTCGGCAGCTCTGATACCGTGGTCTATGTCATCAGCGTGTATTGTTCCTCGGTGGGCATCCGACACACCCGCTGGGCATTCCCGTGCGCGTTTGCCGTCATGCTTTTTTGCATCTTTTTTTCCTGTTTTTTGTGCAGACTTTGGTTTTTTTGAAGCTTTGCGGGCAAATACTAATCCGAAAGACGCGAGAACGGAGGATCTTTTGGTATGATGAGAGGCGCGCAAAAACAGATGATTGTAGTAAGAACCGGTGACAGCCGCTATTTTGACGAAGCGTATTTTGTACTTCGGCGGGAGGTCAAAACACACCGCGGGATGCGGAGCGAAATGCTGAGTGAGGCAAACCGTATTTTGCGGGAAAGCGAGCTTGACCCGCGTCCGCCGCGCAAAGCTTTGCCGCGCGGAGTCTGCTTTTTTCTGTTGGGAATCCTTTGCGGCGGGATCGTTGCGGCACTGGTATGCTTGCTGATATTGTGAATTTTTCTCATACCTATTGACTTTTTGCCAAAAGGGTAGTATAATATTGGTAGCGATATGAGACCGTTTTACACATCCGCCCGACGGCATCGGCATGCGGCGGAGTGCTTTTGCGAATATCATATGTGACCTCACTCTGTCGGAAGGGGCGTGATTTCCGTCGGTAGGAGGTCTTTCTGCCCGTTTTTTTGTCGAGAGAAACGCATTTGCGTCTGCTCCCGTTTTTTTCGCATTGCAACGGGGAATGCTTTTTATATACATCGAAATATTTACAGAAAGGATTTTACAATGCCAAGAAAACCCAAAAAAGCAAAACAGATGGGAAAGATCCGCGTCATACCGCTCGGAGGCTTGGGTGAGATCGGTAAAAACATGACGGTCATCGAATACGAAAACGACATGATCGTGGTGGATTGCGGTCTCGGCTTTCCCGACGATGACATGCCCGGCATCGATCTCGTCATTCCCGATATCACTTATCTCGAAAACAATAAGGACAAACTCCGCGGCGTTCTGCTGACGCACGGACATGAGGACCACATCGGCGCGGTGCCTTATATGCTCCGCTCCATCAATCCTCCCGTTTACGGCACGCCCCTCTCTCTTGGAATCATCAAAAACAAGCTTGAGGAACACATCCTGCCGTGGAAGCCCGATCTGCGTCCCGTTAAGCCCGGCGACACCGTAAGGCTCGGTGCCATCGAAGTCGAGTTTATCCACGTCAACCACTCGATCGCCGATGCCTGTGCGCTTGCCATTCACACGCCGCTTGGCACGCTGATCCACACGGGTGACTTCAAGCTTGATACCTCTCCCATCGACGGAGAAATGATGGACATCGTTCGTCTCGGCGAGCTCGGACGCGAGGGCGTTCTGATGCTGATGTGCGAGTCGACCAACGCCGAACGCCCGGGACACACGCCGTCCGAAAGAAAGGTGGGCGCGTCGCTGGAATATATCTTCTCCACGCACAAGCAAAAGCGCATCATCATCGCCACCTTTTCCTCCAATGTTTACCGCGTCCAGCAGATCATCGATACCAGTGCACGCCACGGGCGTAAGGTCGCCATTACGGGACGCAGTATGCTCAACATCGTCAGCACGGCAATGGAGCTCGGATATATGAAAGTTCCCGCCGGTGTCATTGTTGACATCAACGAGATCAAGCGCTATAAACCCGGAGAATTGACACTGATCACTACCGGAAGCCAAGGGGAACCGATGTCGGCGCTCTATCGCATGGCATTCTCCGACCACAGTCAAGTCACCTTGGGCGCAAACGATCTGGTAGTGCTCTCCGCCAGTGCCATTCCCGGCAACGAAAAGCTGGTTGGACGCATCATCAACGAGCTTTCCAAAAACGAGGTCGAGGTATTGCACGACGCCGTTGTCGAGGTACACGTCTCGGGACACGCCTGCCAAGAGGAGCTCAAGCTGATGCAGGCACTCACCAAGCCCAAGTATTTTATGCCGATCCACGGTGAAAGCCGCCATCTGCTCGCCAACCGCGATCTCGCAAAATATATGGGCATGAACCCGCAAAACATTTTCATTTCGGAAATCGGCAAGGTCCTCGAGATCGACGAAAACGGCGCGCGCTTTAACGGTACCGTTCCCGCCGGAAAGATCCTTGTGGACGGCTACGGCGTGGGGGACGTGGGCAATATCGTGTTGCGTGATCGCCGCCATTTGGCGCAGGACGGTCTTATCGTGGTGGTGGCAACGGTCGATACCGACGAGCGCATGATTCTGTCCGGTCCCGACATCGTCTCACGCGGCTTTGTTTATGTCCGCGAAGCGGAGGAGCTGATGGAGGAAGCAAGGCAGATCGCATACGAAGCGCTGATGGATACGCTCGAGTATTCCGATCAAGTCGACCGCATGCAGCTCAAGAAGTGCGTCAAGGACGATCTCACCAAGTTCCTTTACGCAAAAACCAAGCGCAAGCCCATGATCTTGCCCGTCATTATGAACGTTTAACATCATTTTTTTGCTGTTTTTTACAAAAAAAACGCAAAGTTTTGTGTTTGTTCATATTCGTGACACAGGCTTGTCACACTACAAAGTTATAATGTTTGGGTGTGGCACAGCCGCAAATAATTTTATAATTTTATAAAAAAAGAAAGGAACTCCCCACCATGGGAAAAGGAAGCAGAAACAGACAGATCCATCTGCAAGACAGATTGGATCACCCCGAAAAGTACAAGGAAAAGAAACACGCCCCCAAATGGCTCACTCCATTGATCTCGCTTGTGCTTGTGGTAGCAATCGTCGTGGGCGTTGCCGCCTACATCATCTCCGCCAACGGCATTATTCAGCGCGGCAGAATCTTGATCGAAAGCCAAAGCGGCAAGTTCGACGTCAACCAAAACATTGCAACCTTTATCGCTTGGCAGAGCGTTTACTCCAACTCTGCCATGTATTGGACCTATTGCTCCTACGGTTTAATGGAGGACACTTACGGCATTACCACGAACTACGAATCTGCGGATGAATACGCACTGACCTCGGCGCAGTACAGCCTTGAGAACCAGTTGCGCGACTGTGTGGATGATGTGATTGAAAGTCTCAAAATCTATGTTGCCGTTTGCGATGCGGCTTACGAAGCAGACAAGAATTGCTACAAAACCGATGCCGTAAAGGCGGGCGTCAAGGAAACATTGTCACAGTTTGAGGAGCTGAAAGACACCTACGGCTACTCCTCGGTCAACGGCTTTTTGAAGGTTGCGATGGGCAACGGCATAAAGGAGAGCGACATCGAAGATGCTCTGACCATGCTGGAAGTTTACGATGCGTACTGCACCGAAAAGCAGGTCTCCTTTGAGACGGCAACCACGCTGAAGGATCTCGAAAACTTCCGCGATGCCAATCCCGAGGATTACTACAAAAACGACTACATTACCTTTGCCGCCGACAACCAAGAGCTTGCCGATCAGCTTGCCGCTTGCAAAACGCCAGAGGAGTTCAAGGCACTGGTACTCAGCGATCATTTTGCAAACAACTATAAAACTGCTTACAACAAGTATACCACACAGGTGACGGTTGCCGACGCGGTCGCATCCCTCAAAAACAAGACCGATGCCAACGGCGGCACTTCCCTAACCGATGCACTCAATACGCTTGCATTTGAAGCAGCAAAAGACTACACGCCCGAAACCACCGAGGATGCCGATCTCAAGGCTTGGCTCTTTGATGACAGCCGCGAGCAGTACGATGTAGACACGGTGGAAACCGAAAACGGTATCTACATTGTCGCATTCTTGTCGGAGGCGGCAAGCACGACCACCGTGAACGCACGCGAAAAATTCTACAAGTTTGAAGAGGGCACCGAATACGGCGAGGACAAATCGTTTAAGGACAATATTCTCAAGTATCTGCAGGAAAGCAAAAAGGACGAGCCTTCCTATCCCAATGTTGCCTACAAGACCGACGTCGAAAAGGCTGACGCACTCGAAGAGCTCTTGAAACCCGACACTGCCGATGTGACCTCCATTTTGGGAGGATACGACAAAGTAGATGTGGAGGCGCTTGCATCCGATAACAGCACACATCCCGAAGCCGTTGTGGACGCGGTGTTTGAGGACGGTGTAGCCGCAAAAGACGTTTTGAATATCGATGACGACGGAACCTCATATATCGTATATGTGCACGAGATCGGTTCTGCCACCGCAAAAATCACCTATGTGACCTTTGAGTCTGATCTTTACTATCAGATCATCGATGAACTGACTACCTCGCTTGACAAGGTATACCCCACCGACAAAACCGCAAACTATGATGCCGATGCCGAGGCAGGCACCTTTGAAGCTTGGCTCTCCGCGGTCAATACGGGTACCTTGACCTCCGCGCGCACAGAGAACGAAACCAAAACCTTTGAGACCACCAAGGATGAGGTTACCACCTACAATGTTTACATGGTCATCAATACGCCTATGTATCTCGAAACCGACAAGGTTGTTTACGGCGGTTACTATCTGTACAGCAGTTCGACCTATGCAGCTGATGCCGAGGCGGCAAAAGCCGAGCTCTCCGGCAAGACCTACGCGGCGTTGATCAATGAGCTCTCCGCACTGGGCGGTACCACCTCGTACACCGTTACCGAGGACTCGGTCACCGATGCCAACCTCAAGGCATGGCTCTTCTCCGCAGATCGCAAAGCAAACGATGTTGCCGTAATCAACAATGTTGCGGGCACGGGTGCTTACATTGCCGCGTTCGTTGAGTCCAATGAGACTTGGTACAATACCGCGAAGAACAACTATGTTACCGAAAAGCTGGAAGCTTGGATGGACGAGCTTGCCGCCAACTATACGGTAAACGAAAAAGTGCTCAACAAGCTTGGTGAGGCTACGACCGAGACCGAAGCAACAACCACCGCCGCCGAGGAGACCACCGAGGCTGCCACCGAAGCCGGCTTGAACGGATAAGATCACACACATAAAAAACACAAAATGGCATGGAGCTTTCCGTGCCATTTTGTGACCGGTCGAATATACTGTATTACCGACATCAGAAAAGGATTGATTAGCAATGGTACTTGATGCAAAACAAACCACGGTTGCCTACCGCTGTCCCGAGTGCGGCACGGGCGTGATGAGCGCGGTCAACATTTTTTCGCTTTCCGCCGATATGGTCAAACTGAAATGCACCTGCGGCAAAAGCGAAATGACCGTCGTTTTCCAAAAGGACGGCAAGGTCCGCTTGACCGTCCCCTGTCTTGCTTGTCCGACACCGCACAGCTTTACACTGAACACCTCTCTCTTTTTCGGCAAGGATCTCTTCTCTCTGCAATGCCCGTATTCCGATCTGGGCATTGCCTGTTTCGGCGAGATCAATCAAGTGAAAGCCGAGCTGGCGCGGGGAGAATTGGAGTTGCTTGATCTGTTGGAAAAAAGCGGCATTGACGGTGCCGATTTCTTTGGCGGCGGCGAAAATACCGACAATAACGGAGACGGTGACTTTCCCGAACTGACCGATCCACAGGTCCGCGAGATCGTGATGTTTGTGATCAACGACCTGGATGCC
Organism: Clostridia bacterium; assembly: GCA_017453205.1. GTDB lineage: Bacteria > Bacillota > Clostridia > Oscillospirales > CAG-272 > UMGS1865. The sequence goes on from JAFTKO010000043.1 coordinate 101,799, forward strand.
GAGGGAAAGATCTACTGCAAGTGCGATCCCTCCGATAATGGCAGACATTATGACGCGGAAATTCTTGACGACGGCGTGAAGGTCTCCTGCCGCAAATGCGCCGCCTCACGCTTTATCCCCACCGATTCGGGACTCAGCGCCCACGCCTTCCTTAACACCGACTCTCTTCACTTGGAATAAGGAAAAATAATATCGAGAGACATTTTCTCTATCAAAATTAATTGTTATTCTTAAAACCAACAGCCTCCCCGCGGAGATTGCCGGGGGAGGCTGTTGGTTTTCGTATTTAAAAAATTATTTTTGATCGTTGACCACATGAACATCGAGCTGATTGAAAGGAATCTCGATACCTTCTGCCGCGAAGCGCTTGTTAATCGCCTCAAGAAGATCGAAATTGACCTGCCAATAGTTCTTGTTCTCTGCCCAAACACGCAAGGTGAAGTCAATAGAGCTTTCGGCGTGGTTGGAAAGACGTGCAAAGGGGGCGGGGTCCTTGAGAACAAGCTCGTGCTTAACCGCTTCTTCTAACAAAAGACTCTTGACCTTTTCAATATCGGTACCGTACGCAACATTGAATACCAAATCCACACGGCGGGTGTCCTTAACCGAGTAGTTGGTGATATGATCTCCCATAACGGTACCATTGGGAATGGTAATCACCTTGTTGTCCCCTGTGGTGAGTACGGTGTAAAAGATGCCAACATCGGTAACCGTACCCGATTTGCCTGCGATATCAACAAAATCACCAACCCGGAAGGGACGAAGCACCAAGATCATAATGCCGCCCGCAATGTTACTGAGCGCTCCCTGCAAGGCAAGACCGATGGCAACACCGGCAGAAGCCAATACAGTGATGACCGATGCCGTATCAATACCGAGAATGGCAATGATAGTGATGCAGAGTACAATATACAAACCTGCAGTAATAAAGTGCGATAGCACTGTGACAACAGTCTTGTCGTTCTTTTGTGAAAATTTGCTCTTGGTCAACAACTTGACTGCCCATTTGATGAGGATTCTACCAATGATAAGAACAATGATCGCAACAATCAGCTTTTTACCGAAATTTGCAACATCATCGATCAAACCATTAAGGATTTGTTCCAATTTTTCCATTTTTTGTTTTCTCCTTTTATTTTTTATGTAATTATTATAACACCAAAAGAACAAAAAGTAAATAGCTTTAGGATGTTTTTGAAGTCTTCTTTACAGTATGTTTACATAATTCATTATAGCATAATTATCCTCTTGCATTTTTGATAAAAGCGTTGTATAATAAAAGAGCAGTATATAGAAAGGAGGGATATAATGATGGTAAGCATCTGCCTCCAGTGCCCGCGTAGATGCAGCGTCGACCGAACGCGCACAGTGGGCTTTTGCGGTGCTCCTTGGGAGTTTACGGTAGCACGTGCGGCGCTCCACCCATGGGAAGAGCCCTCGATCAGCGGAACGCGCGGCTCGGGAACGATCTTTTTTTCGGGCTGTAATCTGCGTTGCGTCTTTTGCCAAAACCGCAACATCAGCCGTGAGCTTTTCGGAAAAACAGTTGACGAGGACGCACTCGCCGCGCTGATGCTCCGTTTGCGGGAAGAGGGGGCACATAACATCAATTTGGTCACCCCCACGCCTTATGCAAAGCAATTGATCCCCGTGTTGGAAAAGGTCAAGCCGACGCTCGGCATTCCCGTTGTCTACAATTGCGGAGGCTACGAAAGTGTTGAGACGTTGCGCGCACTGGAGGGTTTGGTGGACGTGTGGCTCCCCGACTTCAAATATTTTTCTTCCGACATCGCGGCGCGTTATTCGGCGGCATCCGACTATTTTGATGTTGCCGCCATGGCACTTGCCGAAATGCTGAGGCAAAGCGGAAAGGCACGATTTGACGTGGACGGATTGATCCTTCGCGGAACGGTCGTGCGCCACCTGGTTTTGCCCGGACAAAGAAATGACTCGATTGCCCTTTTAAAAGCATTGGCGGAGCGCTTTGGTACCAATGCATTTCTCCTTTCTTTGATGAGCCAATACACACCGCAGTTTGCCGAAAAAGCCTTTCCCGAGCTCTGCCGCCGCGTGACAACCTTTGAATACAACGCCGTGCTTGACACCGCCCATCATCTTGGCTTTGAGGGTTATTTTCAATTTCGCGCCTCGGCAACCGCGGCTTATACACCGGATTTTCATCAAAATACATTTTGAGGTCTCTTTTTGCATAAAAATTCTCAATATACAGTTCTTTTCCTCATTTTTTATAAAATAACATCATGAAATTTTCAAAAACATCTTTACTTTTTTCGGTTTTTGTGTTATGATATAGGGTGGTATAGAAATATAACTGTAAAAAACAGGAGGTTTATTTACTCATGGCTATTGAAAGAAAAAAGATTTCCATGGATGGTAACACTGCCGCGGCGCACGTATCCTATGCGTTCACCGAGGTTGCCGCCATCTATCCGATCACTCCCTCGTCTCCTATGGCGGAAGTGACCGACACATGGTCTGCTACCGACAAAAACATTTTCGGTCAGCCCGCAAGAAACATTTTGGGTGACACCGTAAAGGTGATGGAGATGCAGTCCGAGGCAGGTGCTGCAGGTGCCGTTCACGGTTCCTTGGCAGCAGGTGCCCTCACCACAACTTACACCGCATCTCAGGGTCTGCTTTTGATGATCCCGAACATGTACAAGATCGCGGGTGAGCTTCTCCCCTGCGTCATTCACGTCTCCGCACGTTGCGTTGCTTCTCACGCACTCAACATTTTCGGCGACCACTCCGACGTTTACGCATGCCGTCAGACCGGTTTTGCAATGCTGGCTGAATCCAACCAGCAGGAGATTATGGACCTGGGTGCCGTTGCACACCTCGCAACCATTAAGGGCCGCGTTCCCGTGCTGAACTTCTTCGACGGTTTCCGTACCTCCCACGAGGTTCAAAAAATCGAAACTTGGGACTATAAGGATCTGGCAGAGATGGTCGATATGGACGCCATCGCAGGTTTCCGCTCCCGTGCGCTCAATCCCGAGCATCCCGTACTCCGCGGCTCCGCAGAGAACGGTGACATCTTCTTCCAGCACAGAGAGGCTTGCAACCCCTACTATGAGGCATTCCCCGCAATCGTTGAGGAATACATGGACAAGGTCAATGCAAAGCTCGGCACCGACTACAAGCTCTTCAACTACTACGGTGCTCCCGATGCTGAGAAGATCATCATCGCTATGGGTTCTGTCTGCGATGTTGCAGAGGAAGTCATCGACTACATGATGGCAGCCGGCGAAAAGGTCGGTCTCGTCAAGGTTCGTTTGTACAGACCTTTTGTTGCCGCAAAGCTTGCTGAAGCAATTCCCGCAAGCGTGAAGAAGATCGCAGTTCTCGACAGAACCAAAGAGCCCGGTGCGCTCGGCGATCCTCTCTACCTCGATGTTGTTGCAGCTCTCGCCGAGACTGGTGTCAACGCAAAGATCGTTGGCGGCCGCTACGGTTTAGGCTCCAAGGATACCACTCCCGCCTCCATCTTTGCGATCTTCGCAAACTTGGATCAAGCTGAGCCCAAGAACGGCTTTACCGTTGGTATCGTAGACGACGTGACCGGTCACTCTCTCCCCGAGACCGAGGCTCCCGACACCGCATCCGCAGGTACGGTTGCTTGCAAGTTCTGGGGGCTGGGCGGTGACGGTACCGTTGGTGCAAACAAGAACTCCATTAAGATCATCGGTGACTACACCGACAAGTTCATTCAAGCTTACTATCAGTACGACTCCAAGAAGACCAACGGCGTTACCATTTCGCACCTGCGTTTCGGCGACAAGGTCATCAAGTCTCCTTACTATATTACCAAGGCAAACTTTGTTGCCTGCCACGTTCCTGCTTACATTACCAAGGGCTACAAGGTCGTTCAAGACGTTAAGCCCGGCGGCTCGTTCCTGCTCAACTGCCAGTGGACTCCCGCAGAGCTTGAGGAACACCTCCCCAACTCTGTTAAGAGCTACATCGCAAAGAACAACATCAACTTCTACATCATCAACGCAATCGACAAGGCTCGTGAGATCGGTATGGGTAAGAGAACCAACACCATTCTCCAGTCTGCGTTCTTCAAGCTCGCAAACATCATGCCCATCGACGAGGCTGTGGAGCACATGAAGTACATGGCTAAGAAGTCGTACCTGAAAAAGGGCGAAGCCGTTGTTGAAATGAACTACAAGGCAATCGATGCCGGCGTTGACGCGATCGTAAAGGTCGATGTTCCTGCGGCTTGGGCAAACCTTGCAGACGAGGCTGCCGAGGCTCCCGCAACCGGAACCCGTGAGTCTCTCGTCAACTTTGTAAACGATATCGTTCGTCCCGTGAACGTGATGAACGGTGACGCCCTCCCCGTATCCGCATTCACCGCTTATGCCGACGGTACTCTGCCCCAGGGCTCTGCCGCCTACGAGAAACGCGGCGTTGCAGTGGACGTTCCCGTTTGGAACGCAGAGAACTGTATCCAGTGTAACAACTGTGCGTTCGTATGTCCTCACGCAGCCATTCGTCCCTTTGCCATGACAGAGGAAGAGGCCGCAAACGCTCCCGCTTCCACCAAGTTCACCGCAAAGCCGGTCATTAAGACCAACTACAAGTTCACCATGGCAATCAGCCCTCTGGACTGCATGGGTTGTACCCTTTGCGTCAAGGCTTGCCCTGTGACCGTAAAGGCACTGAAAGACGGCAACCCCGAAAAGGCAGCTATCGCTATGACCTCTCAGGCAAGCCAGCTTGACCAGCAGGCAGCATTCGACTACGCTGTTGCTAATGTTTCCGAGAAGAAGGAGCTCATCAACGCAACCGTAAAGGGCAGCCAGTTCAAGCAGCCCCTGCTCGAGTTCTCCGGCTCCTGCGCAGGTTGTGCTGAGACCTCTTACGCTCGTTTGGTCACCCAGCTGTTTGGTGAAAGAATGTATATCTCCAACGCAACCGGATGTTCCTCCATTTGGGGTGGCTCCGCTCCCGCAACGCCTTACACCGTCAACCGTGAGTCCGGTCGCGGTCCCGCATGGGGCAACTCCCTGTTCGAGGATAACGCTGAGCACGGTCTCGGTATCGCGCTCGGTCAAAAGACCATCCGTGACAGACTGATCGGCAAAGTAAAGGAAATGGCAGCCTCGGATAAGGCTTCTGCCGAGTTCAAGGCAGCCGCTGAGGCTTACCTCGCAACCGCTGAGGACGGCGAAAAGAACACCGACGCTACTAAGGCTCTCGTTGCAGAACTCGAAAAGGCAGCAGCCGCAGGTTGTCCCACCGCTCCCGCGATCCTCGCCGAAAAGGATTACCTCTCCAAGAAGTCCGTATGGATCTTCGGTGGTGACGGTTGGGCTTACGACATCGGCTTTGGCGGTTTGGACCACGTTTTGGCTTCCGGTGAGGATGTCAACGTGTTCGTATTCGACACCGAGGTCTATTCCAACACCGGCGGTCAGGCATCCAAGTCCTCCAATGTCGGTCAGGTTGCGCAGTTCGCGGCAGCAGGTAAGGCGATCGGCAAGAAGAACCTTGCGGAGATCGCGATGTCCTACGGCTACGTTTACGTTGCACAGGTTGCTATGGGCGCCGATATGAACCAGTTGCTCAAGGCTCTCAAGGAGGCTGAATCCTACCATGGTCCTTCGCTGATCATCGGTTACGCTCCTTGCGAAATGCACGGTCTAAAGGGCGGCATGCAGAACTGCCAGCTCGAAATGAAGAAGGCTGTGGAAGCAGGCTACTGGCAGATGTTCCGCTACAACCCGACGCTCGAGTCCAACAAGCTGACCATTGACAGCAAGGCTCCCGTTGCCGACTATGTAGACTTTATCAAGACCGAGACCCGTTATGCACGTCTCGCTCAGTCCTTCCCCGAAAGAGCGGAAGCTCTCTTTGCAAAGGCAGATGCCAATGCAAAGGCGAAGTACGAGAGACTGCTCAAAATGGGCAAGCTTTACGAATAATTGATTTTCCCGGGGAAACTTCAAATGAAGTTTCCCCAAACTTTTTGTTTTACAAAATGAAAGGGTTTGAAAATACCACCATTTTTTATATATTCACAAATTATTCTTAATTATATGCTATAATAAAAACAGTAAAGTATTTTGATAAGCCGAGGATACGGGCATGGGAAAATTTGATGGAATATTATTGATGTCGGATCTTGACGGAACCTTGTGTTCCGCCGGCACGGTGTCGCAAGAAAACTGCGATGCCATTCGCTATTTTCAATCCGAGGGTGGGCTGTTTTCGGTTGCCAGCGGGCGAAATCCCGATTGGTTGCTCAATTGGAAGGAATATTTTGTCCCCAACACATGGTCTGCCATGATCAACGGCGCTGTATTTTGCGATGCCACCGGTAAAAATTTTATTTTTGATCAACCCGCAGGGATGGAAATTGTAGAAACCGCGGAACAGGTTATGCGCGCTTGCCCCAATCTCAAGTCTGTTTTCTTTTGCGGTTGTAACCAAAAGCCTTACGAAGTACCGCAAGGAGCTTTTATCGATCCCGAATTACTTCCCTCCCCCATCTACAAGTGCTTATTACGCACGTCCTCCGAGGAAAGTGACGAGCACACAGCCATTGTCAAAAAAATGCTTGCGCCGAACTATATCGTGATGCGCAGTTGGATCAACGGCATCGAATTTCAACCAACAGGCACGGGGAAAGGCGATGCGGTGCACCGCATGAAGGAGGTGCTGGGAGAACGTGCGCGCATTGTTGTTGCTGTAGGAAATTACGAAAATGACATCGACATGATTGCCGCAGCAGACATTGGTTACGCTGTGAAGGACGCGCTTGACTCGGTAAAAGCAGTTGCAGATCGCATTACCGTTCCCTGTGCCGAGCACGCCATTGCACACGTGATCTCCGATTTGGAAAAGATAGAGCGAAGCTAAACAAAATATCGGTCGGGCTTTTTTCAAATGCTCGACCGATATTTTTTATTGTTGGATTTTTGCGCGATCTGCCGTAGCGGGATTGTCGATCAGTTCTCCATCCTCCGTAAACCGTGAGCCGTGGCAAGAACAATCCCATGAATGCTCCTGCTTGTTATATTTTAATGCGCAACCCATATGCGGACAGCGCGGTACCGTGGGCGTCAAAAGCCCCATGACCGCCTCCGCCGCATTGAGCGCCAGCTGTGGACGCAAAATACTTCTGGACGGCGAAAAGACCTCGGCAAAATCATTTTTTCTACCCTGCACCAAGTCACACAAGATCATTGCCGCAACCATGGCGGAGGTCATTCCCCATTTGTTGAAGCCTGTTGCCACATACAGCTCTTCTGTCCGTTTGGAGTATTGCCCGATATAAGGAATGCCGTCCAAGGTCATGCAGTCTTGTGTTGCCCAACGACCACTCTCCCGTGCCTGGGGATAATACTGATGCGCAAAATTCAAAAGCTCTTGCCAGTTCCCGCCCTTTTTTCCCGTGCGATGGCTTCCGCCGCCAAGCAAAAGTAACCCGTTTTGATTACGAAACGATAAGCCGTCCTTTGCCTCATCCACGTATATCCCCCGCACGTCGGGCGCGTTCTCGAGCGCCAATACATACGAACGGTGTTGATAAAGCTTTAAAAAATAAGAGCCGTGCTTGTTGAGGAACGGAAAATGTGTGGCGACAATGATCTTTTCCGCCTTGATCTTCCCGTGATTTGTCACCGCTCTGCCCGGTACCAACTCCAAAACCTTGGTGTTCTCAAAAATACACAAATCCTTGGCAACTGCATACAAAAGCTTGAGCGGATGGAACTGTGCCTGTCCCCCAACACGCACCGCCCCCGCGACCGAAAACGGCAGCTCGATTTTCTCAACAAAGTCCGCTTGGCAGCCAAGTCGATTCAAAGCCGCCGTTTCGCGTTCCAACTTTTCCCGCTGACCGAGAGAATATACAAAGGAATCTCGCACCCGATAATCACACGCGATCTCTTCGCATAACCCACGATATTCCTCCAATGCCATACGCTGTGCCGTCAAATACCGCCGCGCTTTATCCTCACCAAACCGCGTGATCAGTTGATCATAGATCAATCCGTGCTGTAGCGTGATCTTTGCCGTTGTATTTTGGGTGATACCACTGCAAACCTTGTCTGCCTCCACAAGTATACAATCCACACCTGCGCGTTTCAGTCTGTGCGCACAAAGCACACCCGTAATTCCGCCGCCAATCACCAATACCTCGGTTTTCATATCTCCTTTCAGCGTCTCAAATGCAGGATGCTCCGCTGTTTTTATCCATATGGAATCCATATCATCACCTCTTTTGCCCTTAGTATGTGCAATTCCAAAAGATTTTATAGCCGAACAAACGCACAGAAAACAAAAAACGTATTGACTTTTTGAGTTCCATATGATAAAATAAGAACAATAAAAAATAAAGGAGAACTACTATGGCAAAGGAAATTAAAAACATCGTATTCGACCAAGGGAAGGTCCTTTTGGATTTCACGATTGAAAAGGTCCTCACGCCCGTTTTCCCCAACAAAGAAGACTATCAGCTCGCCGTCAAGGTGGTGTTTACATCCAAGGACTGGGAACGCGTGGACGCCGGTACCATGACCGAAATGGAAGCGCTTGACAGATGGTTGAAGAATACACCGCCCCATATGCACGCAGGAATACACAAGATGTTTGAGACCTGGTATTCCACCATGACGCCCGTGCCGGGTATGACGGAGCTTGTACGCACACTGAAAGCAAACGGCTACCGCTGTTATCTACTCTCCAATACCGCCCCGCGCTTTTACGCCTTTTATCCCACCGTGGAGGCAATGCGCCTCATGGATGGCTTTATCGTCTCCGCCGTACACCGTCTTGCAAAGCCCGATCCCGCCATCTACCACCGTCTGTTTGAGACCTATGACCTTGATCCCGAGGAATGCTTCTTCGTCGACGATGTAGCGGAGAATATCGAAGCGGGACGCAAGCTCGGTATGAGAGGCTTTCAATTTGTAGACTTTGATGTCGACGGCTTGAAAAAAGCGCTAAAAGACGAAGGCGTCAATATTTGAAATAAACAATCGGGGAAGCTATTCCCATCATGGATTGAGCCACCCTCTCGCACCACCTCGCGAAAGAGCCAAAAAAGGGCTGTCTCAAATGCAAATTCGAGGGCATTTGAGGCAGCTCTTTTAGTGCTTTCTACAGGTAGAAAGCAAAGAAAAAACTCGAAAAAGAGCAAAAATGAGTACGACGAAAAAAGGGGATTTTAGTCAGTGATCGGCACTTGACTGTTTTGGGTGTACATATTCGGTTGTCAAGTAGCGTGTGGAGTTTTAGCCGTTGTGCGTATTGCGGTTGGCATCGATCTTTTTTCACTCCGATGCGAAGTTGGTCGTGCAGCGGGCAGTCCGCGCAATTGGGAAAGTTCACTCGTCCTATGGTCACATAGCACCGTGGAACACATACCGTTTCCAACGAATGCAAGAGAAACGAACAATACCAATTTCCATGTAGTCGGTTGCGAGTTTTTGGCATCCTTTTCATAGTTGACCAACACCAGTGCAACGACAAGTAGTGCAAGCCCCAAGATCAGCGTGGTTGAGATCGGCTCTCTCAAAAACAGAACGCCGTAGAAGCTGGGAACAAGCAGAGAGCAGGAAACGATCAGTGCCGTTTTGGCAAGAGAGCCGCGGCGGATCGCCAGAACCGCAAATACGGTTCCCGTTGGGTAAGATAATGCAAATCCTGCCGCAGGAACGATCAACGCAGGATTCCATGTCCAATCGCGATTTCACTTCAAAAGCCGCAAAGCTGTGGGCTGCAATATTTGTTAGCATTACAGTTTTCCCACTCAGCTTACCATTGCAATTCAAAAAACGGATTTGTTGATACTCCCTATCAAGTTCAATCACAGGCTCAACAATCAGATCTGCAAAGAAATTCCAAAGACCAACTGCCATTACACCGTCTTCTTCTGTCATGAGATATAAGTGTGAGTGTCCGAAACAATAGGCAGGAAGTTGTTTTCCACGCGAAAGCCACGGAATGAATTGCACATATTGCTGAGAGCGTTTATAATGACGAATAGAAAGCGTATTGTCTGTTTTGGTAATATATCGAGTATCAAAGTTGATAACGAAATATCTCTCGCCCGCCTCATTTTCATAAAGATAAGGCATGGGAATAAGCGTGAAGTTATCAGATCGCATATGAGAGAGTGCCATAGAACCAATAGAAGCCTCTGCGTTACTACAAACCCGAACAGCATCCTTAAACTTATGATTGAACACTTTTGTACCACAAATAACGACTACTTCGCCATCATCGATAAAGTGCTCTACCGTAGTTGATTCGGGTGTTCCCAAAGACTCAATGCCAACATCGACGCCCAAAGTATGTAAAATTTTCGCCGCTTCTGCATCCAGAATCAATCCGTTTTTTCGCATATCGGGAGTAAGATAACGAGCGCTTTGTCCAAAGCAGGCACCGCATACGCCCTCACCCTCATATGTAGTCGGAATTGAACACGCCGCAAGACTGCGCTCCGAGGTACAGAAAAAGGTGTTTTGGAAAATCGAAGGATCAAAAACGGTAGTTCCCACATCCATGTTAGCAATTTTTTTTGGAAATTCATAAACACGAATGCCATTTGCTGATTTATTTGAAAAGAAGTCATCAACCAAAGAATAAAGAGGTGGGTTCATTTTGTGGGAAGCCACATACCCAATCGAACTTTTGGATTGACTATATCGACTTTCTCTCGCAAACGCCTTGTGGAAGCGTCTCCCCAATCATTTCTTCGATCATCCTCATATGATTGTCACAGAGACAGCCCATTTGATTCCCGGCAAGGAAAGCATAGCGAAAATCATCGTCTAACATAATAAGATCCACACCGCAACGAGCCATATCAGCAATGTAATCGGAGGAAAATTCAAGAAAAGACTCGTCTGTGGGACAACACGCCCCTTGCAGAACCTTCTCGCCCTCGGAAACAGCAACCATATATGTAAAATCGATATCCCCCTAAACAACAAATGTCAGCGTCCACGCGCCCACCTCAAACCCCTCGGATTTAAAAAATGCGGTATGTCGTTTAAGATCTGCAAATGTTTTTTCCCTTTTTTTAATAACTAAATCATAGGCATCAAGGGCAAGAAAAACGCGTTCCGCTCCCAATGAATGAAGCATTTTCAAAACCTCGTTTCTATCCCCACGATCCAAATTGTTCAGCATAATTGGTACGGATATTTTATACATAATTACAATACCTTTCTATTCATCAGTTTTCAACGTCTTATCCAAAAAGTCAAAAAGCCACAATGTGTTGTTCTATAGAGTAAATCCAAGATCATTGGGATGTATCGTATTAAGATCTCCTTTCCCCTAATGTTACTTCAATGTCGTGTTCACTATAATCTAAAAACAACGGAACAATATTCCCCTCAATAGGCTTGCCGTCCACTTTAAGAGATACAGATGCCCCACCCTTATTGATATAATGGAAGTTCAGCTTATTTCCTCTAAAATTTCGAGTTGCATCTACCGTTTTCCAATGCTTTGGAAATGCAGACTGAATATGCAAACCGTCATAATGCCATTGCAGTCCCAAAATCCCCTCGTAGCAGAACATCAATCCCCACGCCGACGTCCCCGTTTTCCACGAGGAGCCAACCAACACGCATATCGCAGTTTGGATGCTTCAAATAACAATTCGTAAAGACATACGGCTCGGTGGTAGTAACATCTGATGGATTGCTCTTTCCGTCGGGAAAAATCTTGAGCAAGGTTGCCACGGCTTCGTCGGCCCGTCTGCGTGGTTATAAATTCCACCGTTCTCATAGATTCCCGGAAGCATTCCACTCATGCGTCCAACCGCTTCATCAAAGGCAATGTACGCAGGAGAACAAAGCGGGACGCCCTCGTCCGTTTCCATAGCGTCGCTCGTTGCTGTTGACACGTTCAACAAAGGTCGTGCCGCCCACCTCTCGGTCAATGACCTTGTATTTGTAGAACAGGTTTTTATAGTCGCCCGATTCGACCTTACTGCAAAATTCAAGACTGAATTTTTCGTAGTCGTTGGGATTGCCCTCCGCGTCATAGGAAACAGCCATTTGTATCTTGTTCTGCTTGGAGTCGGTGGAGAGGTTCAGACCTTGCGGATTGTAAACGTAGATATACAGCCCGTAATGATCGCGCAGGTTGGCTTTGTATGAGTAGCAATACTCAATAAAGCTGATGATCTGCACCTCGCCGTTCTCATTGAAGGGATAGTTTTTGATATCAAAGGCTTTTCCGCCTGCCGTGGTGGAAGAAAGATCATCTAGCACGTCTGTGTTATCGAAGCCGATGCTTCCACTGTCTGCCGCATAAGCGACGGTACCGAATACCGAAAATAAGGTAAATAGCACCATCGCCATTGCGACCACGCGGAGCAACGGTTTTTTTACTGCTCCCGTGTAGATCAAAACTCGATCACCTCCTTGTCGATGATAACGCCCTCAATGTCCTCGGTCACGGTGAAGTTGACGCGGATGCTCGCCTCGCCGTTGTAAGAGGTAACAATGAGCGTAAACATATTCTCGTAGCCCTTATCGCTGCAATCCTCCACGTTATAGCCGGGATAGACCGCCGAGAGAATTGCCGTAATATCGCCCTTCGGGGTGAGTGTAAAGCTGTTTTCCTCCTGCTCGATAATAAATCCTGCCGTCAGATCCTTTTCGGCTTGGAAGGAGTACACATCACCGTTGAGACGGAAATCAAAGTCTTTGTCCTTGACGATGTTGGGAACGATCTTGACGCTGTAGCCGCTCGCTTCATCACTTGCCGAGGCAAAGACATATTTGACCTCGACGTTCATGGGATCGTCGTGGCGCACTTGGAAGTTACTGCCCGTACTCAAAACGTCCTCACCGTCAACCGTAACGTAGAAGCTGGCGAAATCGGTGGTAAAGCCGCCCGTGAAGTATGCAATAAAGCCGCAGATGCCGACGAGCGCCAACACGATGACAACGTAAATGATGATCTTCGTCCATTTCATCATAGTCCTGTCACCTCCTTAAAAGGACAGCGTGGAGCTATCCAGAGAGATGCTTGCGACGGCGGTATTATCAAAGCGGATCTTGATGGTCTCGGAGAGTCCCGAGGTCTTTTCCGTAATCGTTACGGTAAAATAGCAGTCGCTTGCGTAGGAACGGAAAGCGTTGGAGTAGGCGCGGGTTCTGCCGCTGTCAAGACGCTACATACTGCCGTAGTAGTCCTCGATGGCTTTGAGAGCATTGACGGTCAGAACGCCATTTGAATAGCTTGCCGAGATCAGCTTATCTTGAATGGTGGAGAGTGCCACCGTTTCATCGGAGCTGTCATACCATCTGGTAGTGCCGCTGGAAACGTAATACTCATAATAGCCGAGAACCACCGAGCCGACCGCGCTGACGGTCACTTCGATGTCGTCAAACTGACTTCCGACAGAGCCGAAGGGGTTCGTCATGCTGACGTTAAAGGTGTAGGCGCCTCCGGGGGCGATGTGGTATCCGTCTGCCGCAGGTGTGACCGAGCTTGTAAAGACGATATCCGTGGGCTTTCCGACATAGGTGGCGATACACTGTGCCTTGAAGCCGCTATCCCTTGTGGTAACGGTAATGACGATATTGCCTTCAAACGCCTTGTAGCAGGTGACGGTTGCATTGGTGCTTCCGTCAGACTTGGGAGTAACGGTCACATACTCGGTGACGCTCTTGGTGTTGGAGCTGTCCGCCCATGTGACAGACCAACGATCTTGGTCTGCAAAAAGAGCAACAATTTTTTATTAAGCCGTCTGATGTGCTCGGGCTCATAACCGAGTTCAGCCGCCAGCGCCTTTTGCGTGTAATTCTTAATGTAAAGAGAAATGTACAAATCGTATAAACGGGGCAGCGCGGAATATAGAGACCCCTTCACCTATTGCCACGAAAATGGCGTTTTTTTGGGGGGGTCAAAAATATTTTTGAACTTTTTTCACAGCCGCGTGATAATGCTCTCTCATCGTATCCCAGCGGATACCCATTTCTAACGCAATTTCCTCATAAGTGAGTCCATCCACGGCGTACTCCAAAGGACGTGATACTGCTTGTCCGTGAGCTTATCCATAGCGGCATTCAGACGGGCGTTTTCCTCTGCCAGCGTTTCATCCGCACCAAGCCGCATCAGCAGATCCATAACAATGCGATGCGTTTCATAAACCTTTTCCGCCTGTGCTTGTCCGATGTCGGGTCAGCAGAACCTCGCTGTGCTTTCCAAGCGTAATATAATTTTTACTTGGAAAGTAGCTTCATTTCACGGGAAACGCTCGTCTTTGAATAGCCAAGCTCCGCCGCAATATCTACACAGCAAGCATATCCGTTTTTCTTTTGAAGAAGCAGTATTGTTTCAAGATACATTTCTTCCGATTCTTTGTGCCTCATATTGCCTCCTCATAAAACTAAACATTCTTTATTGGCAAAACGGCGGTGAACCTCGAAAGTCCACCGCCGTCAGCTTTATCGCCGGAAATGAGATGACTCGTTTTCGGTGGTATTGTTACCTTGATTCTGTTTTTTCTTTTTTCTTTTCTTTACAATGATAATTGCGGTGATACCGCCTGCAATCAGAACGATTGCGCCAACACAGATAAGCGCGTAACCCCACATAGGCATTACAAAGGCAACGCCGGGAACACAGACAATGAAATTGCCCGTGTGTGTCGTTTCAAACACCACGTATTTTCCGTATCCGTCACAAGCAATTTCGGTAAGTGAGCCGTCCTCGTTCATAGCGTAAACCACGATTTTGTTGCGGTCAAAGGTCGATTTTGCTTTGAGATAGATCTTCACGTTCTCCGTAGGCGTTACAGCAGAGCCGCTTGCATCCGTGAGAGATACGCTGAACACTTCAAAGTTATCGGCAATGGTCGCCATTTTCTCGCTTGCCGTATCAAACACCGTACCGCCCGTGATGTATCTCGCCATAATAGCGGTATCTTCGGGAAGAACGCCTTTTTCGTCCTCTACCTTTGCAAGCTGACTGCCGCCTGCTACTGAGGTGATGGTGAAATCAAGCTCAGTGTAGGTATCGTTGCCAAGCTCGGTCTTATAGCTTGCGTGTGTGGCTTTGTAGATGAGGTGGTATTCACCGACCTCGGAGAGTGTAAAACGATTGTCCGTGATCTCAACGGGCTCTTTTACTCCCTCTCGGAGATAGTAAGCGGATACGGTCACGTCACACGCTTCAGAGCCAAGAACCGCGCTTGCTTCCGGTACGGCAAACACCGAGCCGATCGATACCTGATAGTTTCCTTCGCCCTCCATCGTAAATATGGGAACAAACTCCGCAGGACGTTCACCGAGATCTCGGATGCTGTCGCTTGTCTTGGTTGCTCCTGCGAGATTAAGAGAGATGGAGAAGCTGACCTCCTTATCCATTGCTGTGATAAAAGCGGTAAAGGAGAGGTTACCCTGCAATCTTGAAGCACTCAAAGTGTAGGTATAGATCGTCCAACCATCTTCGATTCTTGAAGTATATCCATTCACCTTATTGCCGCTGACGAGCTTCATATTGCTGATGCTCGATGAATGACCGAAGGACATATAATAGAAGTCGCCGCTTTTCTCAACCGCTGCGGTGGAGGAAAAATTATCTGCTCCCATCGTAAGTCCGTCAAGGTTGACGGGAACGGAATACGTACCGTCGCTACCGCCTACGGGAGATACCGCCGATGCACGCACACCACCGAAAACGGTAAGCGTGAGCATCAAGGCACACAGAAGGGTTGAAAACAATTTCATTTTTCTTTTCATACCGTCAATCCTCCGCAGGAACAAATTTTGCAACGAGAGTTACGTTTTCGGTGACAATATAGGTTTCAAGGTCGATCAAGGTCTGCTCGGAATCTCCTTGAATATACCAGCCCGCAAATTCGTAGCCATCTACTTTACAGTTAACGTGAATCTTATTGGAAGAAAAAACCACACTATTACCTTCCAAAACAGTCTCATTACGGAAGAATGCATCGGTATAATTGGTATCTACGGAATATTTTACTGTGAGCTCCTTTTTGAACACCGGGTTCAAAACAAAGCTATCGGGATTATCCCAATCCACTTTTGCGGGTCTGATATAATAATACGTTTGCTTTCTCACTCCATCAAAAAGACCGCACTCCCAACCTGCCAATTGATAACCGTCGGGAACGGTTGCCTTGAAATCACCACCAGAAATTTGATAATTGCCTTGGCTGCCGATATAATAAGTCTTTTTATACGAGGTACCGTCACCTCTATTGATCGTAAGTGTCAGACCGGGATCCCAAACAGTATACAGCGTAACATTTCTAGAATTAAATGTAGCAATGAAATCCTCAAACAACTTGCCTCCACCAACAACAATGGAGTAACTTCCTTCGTTCATAGTCCAACCATAAAGAACATCCGAGCCGGGAATACTGTCGGCAAAGCCCGCCTTTTTCATTGCGTACATATTCTCTGTCAGGTTATAGGTCACAGTTCGTTCCAAAGTGCCGTCATCAAAAGGATGCGCGGCATCGGTCACATAGGTCACCGTAACGTCCACATTATTGTTCCAAATATGGATCTTTTGTGAAAAAGTCAAGGTCAACCCGTCAAAATTGTATCTTTGATGGAGGGTGTAATCGCTCGCCTGAGAGAAGGTCACTCGGTATTGGTAATAATCCCTTACCACCGTCGAGCCTCTTTCGCCACAATAAGCATAGCCTCCTGCGATTCGATTGCCCTCGGCATCATACAATGCGGGAGTGGAGAACGCATATTCATGCCCTACAAAATAGTCTTCGCAGTCCAGCATTTCGGTGCTGTGCTTACCCGCAAAATTGAGATTGTAATAATACGTGGCAATCACGCTGTCATCGCCGAATCTATGAACCAACTCCAGCACAGCGTACTTTGAGCCATCTATCTTTTTCCAAAGATCCTCTATTGCGGTATTTTGGTCTTCGTTGATCAAAATTTCTTCTTCCGTAATAGTATCGGTATAAAGAGTATAGCTGTAAATTGTATAATTTCTTGCAAAATCGCCGATACGTAGGACATATGTTTCATTTAACAATTTCGCATAATTTTCAGCCGTCAAACGTTCGCTTTGCAGAGTCGTAGAAATGGCACGGCGCGCACCTGCGGCATCATATCTGACTCCATCAGTCTCCAAAATGTCGCCTGCGCTGTTCTCGACAAAATAGTCAAGCCTGCTGTTGCAAACAAAGGGGACAGCGTGGTAATACTTCTCGCCGTACTTGTTTTCAAGCTCGTAAACAACGATAAATTTCTCCGCAGGAACCTCAAAGGTTGTATCATTATATTTACCGTAGCCACACCAGTAATATACTCCATTTGCATCCTCAAAGATCGCCGTTTTCACGATATTGATGCTATAATCAATCTCCTGTGCCGTCGGGTCTGCAAAGAATGTACCGATCATATCCGCGCTCTTACCCATCCAGTCATAGGAGACGTTGGGATAACCTACGGTATCCCCAACGGCATATTCCGCATTCGCATCATATGGGAAATTCTCGGAGCTCTTGATGGTGATGTCGGGTGCTTCGTACTCCGCGAGTTCCACAAGCGTTCTTCTCGTTCCGGTGTCTGCCTTTGTTTCAAAGAGTATGGCAACACTTTCCGAGAAGGTAAAGACATTCCCAATATTCAGCTTATTGCTATAATCGGCTTTACCGTTCTTCATGGCGTATGCTGTCCACGTAACGGATGAAAAATCTGTGGTGGCATCGCATTTTTCAGCGTAGATCTCGGCAAGTCGTATGGTTTCGCCGACAGTACAGCTCTTGCCCACGTTGATCTCGATGTCCCGACGCATACCACTAATGCCCATACTCTGTACCGTCATAGAATCGGCATAGAGCTTTTCTTCCGAGGTATAATCGTAACCGAACACCTGCGCGTTGACATCAAAATAAGCCATCATATAACGAGAATCCGCCACCTTATTTGCATTTGTACCGACAGTGGGCGTGACGGTGATACGACTGCTGTACTGCGTTCTCGAGGTGGTCGGAAGCATAGAATCCAACGTAGAATAGAAGAAATTGATCATATCGGTAGAAAGACCGCCGTCCGTCATAAGTTCATAACACATATTCTTATTAGACAGATCGTTGCTGTTACCGGGATAATACTGCATATCGGTCTGATACTGGAAGCTGTCGCCTGTCAGAGGCTCGTAATCCACGGTAGCGAGCTTGATAATATGGTCGTAGTCAATCTCCAATATAAGATCGTTATAGCCCATTCCGCTTGCAATTTCCATAAATCCTGTTACAGCGTTCATGACTATATAACTACTTTTCAAATTGCTGCCAAGATTGTAAATATTATAGAATTTGCCTGTGTCAGCGTGATATTCCATCGCATAAGCGCCGTAATACTGCCCACCGTAAGTAGCGGGATAATAGTCGGATTCTACTTCTTCATTGCCTTCGGGAGGATTTGTAATTTCGTAAAAAAGCTGAATGGGGATCAAGGACATCATCCTGTTATAGTAGTTGTCGGCAGTATTTTCTATTGTCAATCCCGAATTGGAGGTAAGTCCTGCATAGGGAATATTTTGCTTAATTAAGGTGTAATTTTCGTTTCCGTCGGAATACAGATAAGAATAAACGGGATTAAATGAATCCGCCATCGTTGTTCCGTTATTTTCCTTACGGTAATATGATTTTACAAGGTAATACCCCTTCTCCAGCGGGACTTCGGTGTTCACGTAGGAGCGCGAAAAGCCGATGATCTTGGTAAAATCAATGGCAACGGTATAGCGAGTCAATGTATTGATCCGCTCCGAATCACTGAGCTCATCATTCGCCCAGTTAACCGTTTGAATGTCAAGATACAGGGTATCTTCAAGATTAAAATCTGTAAGATTGATAAAAATTGTTTTTACGGGATCAGCAAGCGAATGGACCTTATCCTCTATGTAAACGGACGTTCCCATTCTTGAGGATACCGTTACGGAGTATACTTCTCCCACGGAATTAAACATCGGGAGCAAATATTTTGTGTCATATTGAAGTCTCAGTAGTAGCTTACCGTCGGATTTTTCAAGATAAATTTCTTCGGCGATCAGACTTTCGGTAAAGTCCATATATCCGCCACCCTCATCGGTGAAGCTACCTTTCACAATGGTATCTTCCAATATTTTTGCACTATATTCAAGATCATAGGTACCGTTGGTCGCAAAGCTCTCTTTTTCCCATTTTGCGTAAAGAGTCACGTCACGCATATAGAGGTAAAGGATACCGTCTACGTACGGAACGGTATATTCCTTATCGAAATACCAGCCCGAGAAAATATATCCTATCTTTTCGGGCGTAGGTAAGACCGGCATTTTGTTTGCAGTATAAGTAATGCTTTCAATGGGCGTGCTGAGGCCTTCGGACATAAAGGATATTTTATATTCGGTATCTCCGTATGCATCTGCAATTGCATCCTGTGGCGATACAGATGTTGAATTCTGACCGCATCCCGTAAAGACCGCACAAATCATGATACCGCAAAGCACTAATAATATGATTTTTTTCATTCTGTGTTCTCCTTTTTCGGAGGCAGCTTAAAATAAACTGCCAACCGAAATCTGTTTTTTCGGTTGGCAGCTTTTCAATAGGTTAAGAAATCAATAAGGAGGTGAAGTCACCCACTTTATCTTCGTTCGTTACCGTGTTCTCGCTGTTGGGAATGCCTTCCCACCAACCGTCTTCAAATATCTCGCTGTTTTGATTGATAACATCATCCTTTTGGATCCATCCGTTATCTCCGGTACGGTTATAAACAGAAACCTTTCCTTCGACCTCTTCACCACTGGAGTTTGTTGTTCCCATATCAGTGAAAGCGTTTTTGTGAACCTTGCTTACAATACCGAATGCAACGTTGGATCTGTAATAAACAGAACCCTCCATAACTTCATAGCGAAGCACGTTTGTGTCAAAGGCTTCTCCGAAGTATGCCGCAAAAGGTCTTACTTCCCAACCGATCGTAATGCTATCCGAAGCTTTTGTGCCGCTGATCGTTGCCACAAGTCGTACATCCCAAACCGTAACGTTTACCTTTTGGGTCGCATCAATACAACTGTACTGCTCCACGGTATCCCTACCAACATACTGAATGATACCGGTAACATCACCCGATGCATCGATAAGATAGTAGAATTCGTTTTCAACGGGATTCGGGTACATAGGATCTTGACCGTAAGCAAACTTCATCAAAATTCTGTCCGTTTCTCCCTCTACGGGCATAAAGGAAGCAATTGCCATAGACTTGAAAGCATAGGGCTCAACGGTTTTGAGGTTTGCAAGAGGAATATAGATATATGCTGTCTTTTTCGTATAGTTCACAAACTTAAAATCGGGCATTTCGGGGTTCATCACCCATTTGCCGTTTTCATTGATACAGCCCATATTTTCAAATGCGCTTCTGCCGATCACCTCAAGACCGCCGGGAGTTACCGAGAGATATTCGAGGTTGGAGGTGTTCATAAAAGCCTCCGCACCAATGGTCTTAACGCTATTGCCGATATACACTTTAGAGATAGCATTGTTGCCCTTAAATGCGCCCTCAGCAATGGCAGTGATAACCTTACCGTCAAGCTCGTTGGGGATAACGATCAAATACGTTCCGTTATCAAGAAGCTGAGCGGTGTTTTGGTCAAATCCGGTAACAGTCAGAGTACCGTCGGCATTTTCGGTAGTGGTAAAGCCCTTAACGTCATACTCGTAAATGATCTCAATATACTGATTGCAATTCTTTGCACCAAAGGCATACTCTACGCCAAACTGCTCGATAGAGGTTACCTTAACGTTGACACCGAGCGCCTCGGATGTAATGCCAAGCTGGGAAAGGAATGCTTCTCTTTCAAGCACAGTACCCGTGGGGAACGTGAGGGTCGTCTTTTTTGCATCCGTACCGTCCATTACATTTTTATAGGAAACATTCACGGAAATATCGCCCTCTTTCACCTCGCCTGTGAACACCAGCTTTGTTTCCTCAAGCTGATCATAGGTAAAGATACCTTTGTTCAGAATAGAAGCAAGGAAGAGGTAATTGTTATCGCCGAAGGGGTATGCGGTAGTGTTGAATACAACATATGTCAATTTATCAAGCTTATCGGTGAGTGCAAAAGCATCATTATACATTCCAACGCCCATAGGTGCTGTAAGATACTGCTGCTTTGTAAGATAGCTACCGTCGTAGACCGTATCGTATTCGGATGCGTCAACGGTGTACTCAACGCCTGTCAGCGTAGAGGGGAGATAAATATAAGAGCAATCGACCTTGTTCAGTACGCCGACGTGAATTTTCGTTACACCCTCGGGAACGGTCAGATTGCCGTCCTTCACGTTCGATTGATATACAGAAATCAGAATCTTATCATCGCCATCCTTTTTGTACATCATACCATCCTCAACGACGTAGGGTGCTCCATCTGCAAACTTCACAGTGGCGGGTACCATAGCCAACGTTTTGATGCCTGCGGGAATAGCAATCTCAAAATCGTAAGTATTAGAACCTCTGTACGTATCTACAATGCCTTCGAGGTAATGCTTCCAGAAGCAGTCGATGATGACCTCAAGGCTCTCGGGAACATTGCAGTATGTCAGCATATCGTAGTTCCAAATGGACTTTTCAAGCACCTTGAGCGTTTCGGGAAGAATGATCTTCTCGCAGACGTTATTCATCGTACCCTGCAGATTGGTGATATATTCAATACCGTCCGCAAACATGATCTGTTTGGCGGCATTGATGTATCCAAAGGAATGGCTCTCCGTAGAGGAAGCCTGACCGTCAAAGGACACGACGTTTGCAACAATCTTGTTACCGCTCTCATCCTCTCCGACAGTTATGTTCTTGGAAAGAATAGAGATACAAGGATATTGCATCCAAGTGTCCATAGCGTCACGGGCAAGACCGATTACCTTGTAGTTTGCCGAACCCTCGATTTTTTCATAAATGAGGTAAGGCGTTTTCCAAAGCACCGTTACCGTGGTGTTGACAGAAATTTCTTTATTGAAATCAAATGCGTTTCCGTCAGCATCAACATAGGAAAGATCCTCTGCATCCATGTAGTTCTTTTGTATGCTTGCAATCTCGGGCTGAGCCATTACTGTACCCGTCTGCACAAGCGTTGTATAAACGATCTCATAACCGTTATCAAAGACAACCTCTGCCATGTAACGTCCGTAGAGGTCATCTACATCTTGTGTAGTATACTTTGTGGTGTAGCCTGCATCAATGTACCAACCGTCAAATGTGAGGCTCTGCGAAAGTGCATCATCCTGATAGCTCTTGGTGAAGGTAGCATAATCCTTCATCTGAACCTCTCCTTTGTCCACACCATTTATGTGAACATTTGCGGTAACGGGTACGAAATACGCATACACCGTCATGTCGCTTGTTATTTCAGCATTTGCATCAAATGCCTGAGTACAAGCTTCATCTGTGTACCAACCACGGAAAATATATCCGTCCTTAGTGGGATCTTCGGGTAGTGTTACCTTGCCATCCACAACCGAAACGACTTCACTTTTATCTTCGATCATGAAGGTAACAGTGTAGTCCTTGCTTCCGCACGCCGAAAACGCGCAGACACTGAGTAAGAGCAGCATTACCAAGGCAAGTGCGGTAATGACTCTTTTCTGACTTTTTGCCATTTTTTTTACTCCTTTGCTGTAAAAATTTTATTTTGTAAAACCGTATGGCGACGGTAATTACCGAAATTAAATATCGAACTTGGTCAGAATCTTTGCGGGAGTCTGATAAAGCACGAAGGTATAAGGGATCATCGAGATCGCAACCATAAGCGCGGCACTGATGCCGAACATAGCAAGTGCGATACCGACAAAGCCGGTAAATACAACGTTCATCACTGCGTATCTGATACAAATTACCGTGGTTACAACAGCGAAGCATACGAGATAACCGATGATGTTGCTGACAAGGGTTGCAATGCACTCCTTAAAAAGTAGATTGCTCTTGTTGACACCGATCGCTCGGTAAATACCGTATTCCTTACTGTTCTTGATACTACCGGATTTCTCAATGAAGTAGTATATTAGAAGCAGAAGCACGATCATCACATAGAAGATGTTGAGTCCTTCACGGCTTTCCTCCAAAATCTCGGTATTCTCACGCTCATAGATGGCGTTAATATCTACCGACGTAACACCTCTGTCACGCAGCTCATTTTTAAGCTGTGTCAGTTGTGCGCTGTCGGCGGTTTCAATCTCAAAGTAGTACGCCGATTGCATTCCGTTTGCCGCTGTTCTCGTTCCAAGAGCATCGAGGTTCGGGGACATATACACAAAAATGTTATCCAAAACCTCGGAATTGACATAGATTCGGATATCGGTAGTCATCACATCTCTTGTGATCTCAAATTTTTCCACGTACATCTTACTGTTCGTAATTTGAATGGCGTAAGGCGTATGCGCGAGCTGCGTGTTGGTCAGCTCTACCTCATAGTCCGCCTGTGTACTGTCAACCATCATCTTGTAAAGCGAGTTGCGGTTGATCTCAACAAGTACTTTATCGTTTGCAAGCTCCTTTTCGGCAAGACGTATCTCTACGGTATAATTCTTTGCGCCGTAGTTGTCCTTGAAAAACAACCCGTTGGTATCCGAAAAATTCATGCTTGCAAATACGCCGAGGAAGTTGACATAATCACTCTTGTTCATATAAACAAAGGATTCGCCGCCGTCCACGATACCGCTGATCTTGAAGGTGTTATCAAAGGATACGAGAAGGAGAGATTTGTCATTTGACAGCTCCTCCATGCGAAACTCGGTTTTCAGCTTTTCCGCAAGAGCGCGAGAGATCAGAATTTCTCCAACCTCGGGCATCTTACCGTAAAGCCCCTCAAAGGTATCTCCTGTATTGATGGCTTTCGGAGTATAATCGGCTTCAATATTGGCAAGTGCCGCCATATCGCTATACGAGAAGCTACCTGTCAGCATATGGGTATCAAAGAAGTCAATGGATTCGTACTTGCTCTCATCCATACGGCGTAGCTCCGAGTAAGCGTTCAAGCTTGTATAAATGCTGTTCTCATTTACGCTTTTGTTTTCAATCGTCATATTGGCGATCTCAAACACGTTGAAGGCAAAGAAACAGATTACGGCTGCAATGGCACAGATAAATATTTGCTTGAATACGTTTGAGGTGGAATAGAAGCGTTCTTCACTATCTCTGCGGAAAAGTCCAAATACACGCTTGATGTTAAAGAGCTTACCGTTTCGTTTTGATTTACTCTTTTCAAACACAGGAACGGGAGTTTTTTCTTCTGTCGCTATGTCACTCTCGGTATTTCCTTTGAATACGACCTTCTTTTCGCTTGCATCATCAATGATAGAAACACTCTTGCCAACCTTTAGGTAAACGGTGCCGCCGTCATTGAAGATCTGAAGGTCGCTTTCGGTCTGTATCGGATCTCCGTAAAGAGTAATACCGAGTCCGTCCTGTCTTACCTCTCTCGCGGTGCTTTCGTCAGCGTAAATATTGTTGCGCTCTACGTCATATCGCACGTTTTCTGTGATGGTGCTTGTGTTGCTGATCTCGCCGTCCACAAGCTCGATATAACTATCCGCATAGCGTTTAATCAGAGTGATTTCGTGTGTAACAAGGACAACGAGCTTGGTTTTGGATATTTCTTTCAGAATATCCATAACCTTAATGGTATTCTGCACGTCAAGGTTTCCCGTGGGTTCGTCGGCAAGGATCACATCCGCGCCCTTAATAAGCGCACGGGCAATCGCCACTCTTTGCTTCTGACCGCCCGAAAGCGCATCACCTTGTTTGTTCTTGTAGCGCTCCATTTCCACGAGCTGCAAGACCGCCGATGTTCTGCGAGCAATCTCGGCTTCATCCTTGAATCCGGCGATCATCATTTGATTTCGCATGATCTCGGAAATGGTATAACCTTTTTCAAGATAATAGTTTTGGAAGATAAAGCCGATCTTGGCATTGCGGATTCGGTCTACCTTTCCGCTTGTACATTCGCCGTCTATGTAGATCTTACCGCTATCCTGCCTGTCGAGACCTCCGATGATGTTCAGCATGGTGGTCTTACCGCTACCCGATTTACCGAACAGCGCCACAAGCCCCTTTTCGGGGAGCTCAAAGGATACGCCCTTCAAAACTTGGTTGCGATTTCTTGAACGGGGATTGAATACTCTGCCGATATTTTCTATCTTAATCATTTCGATCCCCTCCTTAAGCTCTTGCGGATCGACTGACCGCTAATGTTTTTGTTAAATCCGTATGCAACAATCTCAACGATCAAGAGCATCAGAATTTCAATAAAGATGTAGTTTCCAAGGCTGATAAAGGTCATTCCGCTGCCGGGAATCACCGTTGCCACAAAGGAAATCAAGGGCAATAAGAACAGTGTGGGAACAAACATCAAAGCCATTTGAATGTAAAGAGAACGGGAGGATATTCTTCTTGAAATACCCAGCGTTCTGTAAACCGTAAAGTCGGTTTGATAGATCTTAATGCTACGCATAAAGATAATACTGATGATCATTGCAAAGCAAAAGCTGATGGCAATCAATGCAAGATAATATATAATGTTGGTCGTGAATACCTCACCTGCATCCTGCACGAAGATCTCGCTTGTGGAAAGCAGACCGATATAGCCCTCGGGAAGCTTAGCGATTGCCGCCTGTGCCAGCTCGTCGGTTGCAAAGTAGAGACAGGATTCTTCGCCTTCTACGATCACTTCATTGAAGATGGCGTTATAATCCTCGGCATTCATCTGTACAATAACGCCCGAAACACTTTCGTTCAGCTCATCATCGTTTACAATGGTGTATGCCTGATTTGCTTTGACGGAAAGTACAACACCCTTATCCTTGACATCCCAAAAGTTGGAGTTGACAAGATTGACCTCCCCGGGAAGAAGCGCCTCATTGATTTCAAAGGTATAGGCGATAGCAGTATCGTCACCAATCTTCATTTCGGAGTTGATGGCTTCGATCTTCTTTCCGTTCTGTGTCAGATCGTCATAACCGATATAAAGGATCACTTGATTTGAGGTCAGCGTTTTCTCCACCTCAATGGTATGAAGTCCGGCGTTTGCGCCAAGAAACGTATTTTTAATCGTTTCAGCATCCTTCGATGCAGAGCTCGGCAATACGAGAACGGCATTTCCGGCTTCAAGGGCATACTGATACGGAGCATATACGCAATGTACTGTATAGGCATCGAGCATACCGCTCGCTTTGGCGATTTCAATGGTAAAGGAGGATATATCATTGTCTTCGAGGAAATATCCTGCTTCAGTCGCGCCTGCGATCTGTGAAACCTCCATTTCCTCTAAGAGTCCATCCTCGGTAGATACGATGACCTTTCCTTCTATCGGAACTTCGTCAAGGGTGGCGGTCATGGGCTGTATCAACGAACCGCTAAAAAGTGTCAACACCATAAATACCGTAATTGCCGCAATGATCAGAGCACAGCTCATCAAGGAAGTAAAGCGGGGACGGCTCTTGTAGTTGAGAACGCCAAGCCAAAAGGTATTTTTGAGATTTTGCTTTTTGGTAGCAGGCTTTACAACCTTCTTTTCTACCTTACGGCTCGTATCGGGCTTTTCAATCACCGTATCCTCAGATACACGACCGTCATAGATACGAACCTTCCTCGTTGCATACTGATGAAAGTATTCGGGGTTATGCGTAACCACGATCACAAGCTTATCCTTGGATACCTCTTTAAGCAGAGCCGCAACCTCCTTGGAGGATTTCACATCAAGGTTTCCCGTAGGCTCGTCAGCAAGGATGATCGGAGAGTCCTTCGCAAGAGCACGGGCAATCACGGTTCTTTGTTTTTCACCGCCCGAGAGACGGCTACCCTTTTGGTTTGCCTGCTTGGAGAGTCCAACGCGCTCGATGAGCGATTTGGCAATGCGGATACGCTCGCTCCTGTTCTCAATGCGAAGCAGCGCAAGCTCCACGTTTTCCAAAACCGTTAAGTTTTCTATAATATTGAAATCCTGAAAGACGGTAGCAATGTTCTGCTCTCTGTACTTTTCCCATTCGCTCTCCGAATAGTGTGAGGTTTCCATTCCCTCAAAGTACAGCTCGCCTTCCTCGTATGTATCGTTGGCACCGATCACGTTGAGCAAGGTACTTTTACCGGAGCCCGATTCACCCTCGATGATCACGAATTCATTATAATCAAGCTCCAGATTGACACCTCGGATGCCGATTGTCAAAATGTCGTTTGAGTCATAAATTTTTCCGATGTTTTGGAGTTTTAATAACACGCCATCTTCTCCTTTGCTATCTTTCACCATCTGCGTAGACTTGCCGCTTGTGTTGTTTTTTGTACGCCTTAAATTTGTTACCCATAGGCAACAAACAGGTTTATTAAAACGGTCTTTCGACCGCAATTCAAGATATTGAATTTTGTTACCTATGGGTAACATTGCCGTAAAATACAATATCGACCCGAAGGCCGATATGCGTTTCCTAATTATTCGGTTAGAGATTGCTAACTGCTTTTTAATTTTTTATCGGTCTTGCGACCGATCAATCGGTTTTAACTTCATCTAAAACCTAAGATATTATATCACAATTTCAATACAATGTCAATATTTTCATTAGAAAAAATCAGCAATAGATGAAAATTTATTATATTGTTGTATCCGATATCATAAGAAACGCCATTCTTTTAGGAATTGAGACAAAAAGGCGAGAAACCCTCCCGCCTTTTTGAAAAATATCTAATTGTTTTTTTGGTGATGCCGTTTCAAGTGCTTCTTGCACAAGTATTTTACTCCCGTGATGACGGCAATCAAACAAACAACGATTCCGATTATAATCAATACGTCTATGAATTCCATTTTGCTATCCTTTTCTTGCAATCAAACAGCAGAGAGGCATCATATTACTCCCCATCACCGTCTGCTCTTTGATTTCATATCCATAGCTTTTTATGTATTCCACAAAGCGCTCGGCACTCCATTTACTGTACGCCTTGAAGCCTATCAAATACATCAGCCTTGTACGAAAATGATATCCGAAGCCTGCACCGTGAATAAACGTCGGTGCGATCAACGTGCCTCCTTTTTTTAGGACATGGCATATCTCTGTCATTGCTCGGTCGGGCTCGGGCATGATGTGCAGAGCGTTTGCAATAACAACCGCATCAAAGCTGCCGTCCGCATAGGGCAGATTTGTGGCATCCTGTACCGAAAAATGAAGATTGCTTGACTTCTCTTTCTTCTTTGCCTCCGAAATCATATTTTCGGAAAAATCGGTTGCCTCCCACAGCTTCGCATAACGGGCAAGACGAAAGGATAACTGCCCTGAGCCACAGGCGAGCTCTAACACGTTAGTATCATGACTAATGTAAGGAATGGAGCGTTCCTTAATTTTTTCGTATAGATCCTTGTTGCCCTTTTCCATAAATGGGCTATACAGTTTGGCAAAGCGTTGCCAGAATTTTTTGTTATCGTTCATTTTATTCCGCGCCCTTGAGTGCTTCAACCATATCGATCTTCTTATTCTTTCTCGCCACCATAAGTCCGACAAGAAGGGATACGCCGAAGGTCAGCGCGATGCTGACAATATAGGTTATCCAGCCTATCGTAATACTCAACTCGTATTCACTGACAAGGGCGGTGACAAGCACGTAAAGAGCGCCGTAGCCGCCGACAAGACCGATCAGCACGCCGATGAAGGTCAACCATATATTCTGACTTACAAGGAGCTTTCCGATGGCTTTATCGCGAAAGCCAAGCACCTTTAAGGTTGCCAGTTCTCTGTGGCGCTCCACATAGCTCATTACGCCAAGGTTATAAAGCACCACGATGCCAAGCACGATGGCGGCAATCACAAGAATGACGATCATCACATTCATGATCTCCATAAAGGTATCATAGCTATCCATAATCATCTGCTTCTCTTGTTTACCCGAGATGATAGACGAGCTTTCGATATCCTCGGATGCGGTATCGGTATAAATCGAGCCGATGTGATAATCGATTCCCACGCTGTCGGCATAGGTGTCGGTCATCACGATATTTTCCTTGGCGAGTGAACGCAGATAGCCTGCTACCTTGACTGTATAGGTTTCCTCGCTGCCGTAAGGCGAGAACTCAATAGTGTCGCCGATATTTGCGGTATCCCCCAGTCGCAGGCAGAGGTACACGCCATCATCGGAAAGCTCCGTGATCTCGTTATCCTCGGTCAAGAAGCGCATCTTGTTATGCTCTGCGCTGTAGATCTCCATTGCAACCGTTTTGCCCTCGTAGCTGATACCGCCCGATGCCTGCCAATCACCGTCAAGCGCTTCAGCAAGGGCTTTGGCATCCTCGTTGGTTGCCGTTTCGGTCAGATTGACCTTTGTTTCATAATTGCTGATGTCCTGATCGAGCATATCAAGGAAGCTACCCATTGTACCCTTCATACCAAGTCCACCGACAAGAAGGATCATACAGCCGACCACGCCGACGAGCGTCATGGCGGAACGAGCCTTGTGACGAAGGATATCACGAACGTTCCATTTCGTGCCGAAGGAGAGCTTGTTCCAGAAAGGAAGCTTCTCGATTACGCTTTTTTTCATCACCTTAGGTGTATAAGGACGGAGCGCATCTGCCGCCGTTCCTCTCAGCATCTTCTTAACAGAGAGGAAGCTAATCAGCGTAAGGAATGCAAGTGTTGCGATCATTACGGGAATGCAGAAGGCAGGCATATGCAGGCTCCAATCGGGCATATCGATATAGGTACTCATCATTCCCGTGGGGCTGATGATCAGCGAAGCAATCAAAAATCCCAGTCCGATGCCTACACCGATACCGATGATTCCTATCATCAAGCCGTAAGAGGTATAATGCAAAAGTATTTTTCTGTCACGGAATCCGAGGGCTTTGAGCGTACCGATCTGCACCTTTTCGTTGGCGGCAATTCTGTGCATGGTCGTGACCATCGTGAGAATCGCAATGGCAAGGAACAGTACGGGCAGGATTGAGCCCATGGTCTTTCCTTCCTCGGCTTCACTCTTGACACCTGCGTAAGCGGTATGCTCATCCTTGGTGGTTACGAGCAAGGTTGTGCCGGTCGCATCCTTGACCTTTTCTTCAAGGGTTTCCTTGTCTAAATCCGAGATGATATTGATCTGTGGATAGAAGGCAAAGCCAAGAGCTTTTTCAAGCTTTTCGGGGGAGATATAGGCAAAGCCGTGCGCCTCGTAATCGGGCATCAGTTGGTTTTCGTCGGCAACGGAAACGAGATTTTCACCGCTTTTACAGAGACCGACGACCTCGCCGCTGATCTCCAAACCCATATAAGTGAATGTAAGAGTATCACCGATATTGATGTCGTTTGCGCTTGCGAATTTATCCGAAAGCCAAATACCGTCGGAGCCTGTGTCGTATTCCGCGCCGTCCATGATCATCATCGTGGAAACGGTATAGTCCTCGGATATGTTCAGCGTGACCGACTTTTTGGTGTCCTTGATGCCGACGTTTACGCTAAAATATCTCGTCGCGGCATCTACGCCGTCAATATTCCCTATCGCCTTGATATCGTCCTCGGAGAAGCCACCCTCGGCATAAAGTCGGTAATCGGCATAGTGCGTATCCTCGAGAAAGCCAAACGCATCGGCTTCAAGGCTTTTCCATTCAATATTAAAGCCAAGAAAGATGCCAACACCGATGGCAATCATAATTACCATCGAAATAAACTGCGATTTGTATTTCCACGCAGTACGGAAGAGTTTCCTTATAAGCATATTTACCACTCCACTTCGTCAGCGCTCATAGGAGTCGGCTGTTCCTCGCAGGATCTGATCTTTCCGTTCTTCACACGGATCACCACGTCAGCCATCTTCGCAATGTTTTGGTTATGCGT
>JAFTKO010000044.1 GCA_017453205.1 Clostridia bacterium
TGCCCGTTCCCGTTTCATCTGTTCGATCTTCTTCCGTACAGAGGGCTTCTGCTTGGAATGGTAATTGCGGTGCGATTCACTTTTTTCTTTTGGCGTTTCGGATAAAGGCTCGGACAGAAACTCTCGGTCGGTTTGGGTTTGGGTATCGGGTGTCTTGGGAATATCCCTTGATGCCGTTTCCTGTTCCAACCCCTTGCTTTCCTCCTTGAATTGCATACTCTCGTCTGACCGAGCCTCGGAGGGGTTTACTTTTGCCTCCTCCCGTTTCTTTGCGCCCGCCATCAGCTCGTCCGCCGCCTTGTCCTCCGCACTTTGCGCGGATGCTTCTTCGGGAGTTTTCTCCTTTTCTTCGGTGGCTTTTTCTTGGGGTTCTTCTTTTGTTTCCGCTGACTCCTTTTTCTGTGCCGCCGCCCGTTCTTCCTTTTCCCTGATGATCTCGGCACGAAGGGATGCGGTATCCACGTGAGAAAACTCAAACCGCTCGATCACTCTCGCCAATTTGTGTTCGTCCTCGGCTCTCACCAAGACGTCGAACACGCCGCCCGTATGGTCTTTCTCTTTGAGTACCGTATAAAGGATGCCGTACTGTTTCGCCACCTCCTTGAATTTGGGTAAGTCTTTCTCTTGAAAGGTGTACACCCTTAATTTCTTACCGGAACGTAGCATATTGGAAAGCCGCTCCGATCCTTTGGTCTTGTTCTGCTCCCGCAGGACGGAATAGAGCAAGACCGCAACGTTCTTGGCTCCGCTACCCGTAAGCCTGATGAGTACCTCCGAGCCGTTCAGCATCATTTTCATGAGCAACTCGGCGGATTCTCCTCCTGTGTTCATTTTGTTTCCCTCCTTTTTGCAATGAAAAAGGACGACTGCGATGCAATCGTCCAAATTCGGATTATTTGATTTCTTTAGTTGGTTCTGCCGTGTACCGCGTCGTTTTTCGTTAAGAGATACAGACAGTATTGGTTCATGCTGATGCCTTCAGCTTTGGAATGTTCTGCTAAGGTCTTATGCAGGCTCTTGGGAATCCGTAGCTTGAACTGTCCCGAATAGGCATCCAACGAATCGGGTTCCATGATTTCCACGCCATCGGTAATTGCCGCCTCCAACCATGCTCTCTTTGCATCGTTGGCGTTGACAATGGCACTCTCCATCGTTTCCCCACAGGTCAAGCAACCGGGCAACTCGGGATAAGATGCCACGTAACCGCCCTCATCGGTATCGGGAATCAATTCCAAGCGGTAAGGGAGCTTCATATATTCTTCAATCGTTTTCATGCTTTTGCTCCTCACTCTCGACAATTTCTTTTACCATTTGCACGATACCATTATACATGGTGTCACCCGTGGTGTCAATAGTTTTTTTGAAAAATTTTATGATCGTGGAACATCTTTTTCTTGAATGACTTTCCTTTCCTTTGATATTTCGGGATTCTCAATCCGATTGACGATCACCTCCACAGCATCGCTCCACTCTGCCACGTTGGTACAGATCTTCATTTCCTTTCGCAACTCTGCCATGCGCTCGGTCAGCTCCATAATTTGATCTTTAATGGGTTGCATCTGTTCACTGTCGTGCATCCGCTTCAAACGGTTGTGGAGCTTTTTGCGCGTGATGGCAAGGCTTTTGAATTGTTCGCTGATCCGCTCGGTATGATCGTGCAGTTGCTCGGCGGTATAGAGCTGATACTTACCCAAGAGCTTTGCCGCATCGGAATAGTTCTGCAATTTCTTTCGGTCGGCTTTCATCTGCGCGTAGGCTTCGGGATCGTTTGGCGGTCGGCTCTTTGGCAGATGTCCGAGCAGATACTGATAATACAGAAAGAGCGCATACAAGCCTTTTGCACGGTCACGCTTGGGCGGCACAAAGGGTTCTTCTTCGCTTCTATGAAGCCGATAGAAATTTTCGTTTAATCGGCGACGGATATCCTCGACCGAATAGCCCTCTCCAAGACGGTCAAAGCGGAAGAACTTTTTGCCGTTATCAGGACGGATACGGAAGAATCTCCCGCGCCACTCCAAAACGTAACCAAGCTCGCCCAAGGTTTTGCAAAAGGATCGCCAAGAATAATTCTCCTTGATGGCTTGGTCAATGTCTGCCTTGATCTGTCCTCGCATCGTGAGCTTTCCGTTCTCCTCGTCCTTGACCTCTCCAATGTGCCGCCCTCTCCCCTTGGGTTCGATCACGGACAGCCCCCATTCCCGACAAAGCGCATCCGATACCTCCCGCATCTTTCGGTAGGTGGCTTTTTGGTCGTAGTAGCGCAGACCGTCAATGAAGGACACGCTGTTGAGGCAGAAGTGGTTATGCACGGCTTTGGTGTTGAGGTGTGTTGTGACCAAGACCTCAAACCGATCTCCCCAAAGCCGCTTGGCAAGCTCAATTCCAATGGCGTGCGCCACCTCTGGCGTGACCTCGCCATGTGCAAAGGATTGGTATCCGTGAAAGCAGACGATCCCGCCCTCTTTCTCCCAATTTCGTTTGGTGATCTCAAACTGTTCTCTTGCCGCATCCGGAGCTGCATCACAATTCACGCCTGACACATAATACTGCATTTCCGTTTTCATCTGATCGGCGGTATATTGCAAGACGTTCTCCAAGGCATGATACTCGGCGGCGCGTCCATACTGCCCGTTCCAAGTCTTGCTTGGTTTTGCAACGTAGCGGATCACGCAGTCAAGCCTATCTTTGACATCCCATATGGCGGTTACTGCCATAGAAGATCAAGAGAAAGAAACCGTAAACACCCGATCCATGTGTCGGATTGCATCTACGGTTTCTTGCAACATGATTTCATCGACAAACTCAAGAGTTCTTGCTTTGAGTAGGAGCTGGTGAACGTTGCTCCCAATGCGGCGCAACTCACGGACGATCTCGCCGTACTCTGCGGGCGGTCTTTCTCGGATAGTTGTTCCCCGCAAAGCCTTACGAATAAATTCTTCACGGGAAAGCACGGTAGCTTGTGCCAACTCGGTCACTCGGTCAAACTCCTCCTTGGAAAGCCGCAACAGAATAGATTTCTTCTCTGCCATACTGTGTTGTTAGCGGCGGGGGTTTTAGGGGGTATCCCCTTAACAAGCGAATTGTGATATCACAATTCAGTGCTTGTTAAGACTAACGGACATTTTTCCCCGCCGTTTTTGCTCCTTTCTCTTGCTCATTTTTTCGTTGTAAATATTCGTTATAGTCCTTACCAAAGGGCGGCGGTCGGTAGCGCATTTCGTAGCACTCGCCAAGCACCGCCATCATTCCTTTCGCCGCCAAGCGCCCCGCCTCGTCGCTGTCAAGGTGCAATTCGATCCTTTTGATCGGATATTTCTCTAAACAACGCTCCAAGGCGACGGAAATTTTGGTATCCTCCAGACGTCCACGCGGCTTATAAACGCCCGAAAGAGACAAATAAATGCCATCGAGCTTGTGTCCCGCCTGCTTTTCCAAGGTCAAAAAGGACATGAGATCAATGGCACTTTCAAACAATCGGAGCGTTTGAGGCTCTTTTTCTGCACGGAGCTGAAAGGAATACGCACGGTTACTGCCGCCCGCATCCCACTTGTCGGGGTTTCCATCGGTGGCTCGGATCGAGCATTGGAGGATATTTCCCGCATCGTCCTTGCCAAAAAAGAGGGCGTAACCGTTCTTATCTGCCTCCGCGATCTGCCGCTTTCGGATGAAATAATCCACGATCCCCTCGTCGATCCCACGCGACAGAAGGTAGGGCTTGACGGTTTTACACGCAAAATTGAAACGCGGCAGGCAGATGTGGTCATACTTTTTGACGGTTTGCTTGGGGATAGAAGAAAAGGCTGGCATAGCTGCCACCCCGTTGACGCAGTTCACCGCGTCTGTAAAATCCATATTTCGCACCTTTACAAGATAGTCCAAGGCGCTTGAACCACCGAATCCTCGGCTGAACCAGAACCATTTTCCGTTGGAAATCTTGAGGGAATCGTGACTTGCGGTGCAATAAGCGCCGCCCTTGCACGGTACAAGCTCACCCGGTTCGTGTGCCTGAAGAAACGAAAACAGGTCAACCGTCCGCGCTTGGGCGATCATTTCGGGGGAAACGTAGGACATAATATCATCTCCTTTCTACAAAAAATATGACTTTTGTATAAATACTGTCCTTTTTGTTGATATTTGTAAAAATACTAATTGATTTTTGTGCTATCACATGATATAATAAGATAAGAATACAAAACAAGGAAAAAACATTATGTTGAAAAATCAAACATGGAAAACACCAAAATACTCAAGAAGAGAAATAAATAAAGCTGGAGAAATTATTCGCAATAATGATTCAACACAAGAAGAAATTGATAGTGCATCAACCATTATTGATAATTGGCGAGCATCACATGCATACCCGCTACATGTCATGTATATGCATCTGCGTCGAATGGCAAAATCAAAAAAGTGTTTGGTTGTTGAAAGATTGAAACGTCTTGACTCGATAATCGGGAAGTTAAAAAGAACTACAGGTATGGAACTGTGGAGAATGCAAGATTTAGGTGGTTGTAGATGCATTTTAGACACAGTAGATGAGGTATACTCCTTTTCTGAGGCCTATAAAAACTCAAAAATCCGACATGAATTTAAACGTTCATATGACTATATCAAAGCCCCCAAGCCCTCTGGATACCGTTCCCTACATCTTGTATATAAGTTTTATAGTGATAAAAAAGAGACTTATAATCAAAATATGCTAATTGAAATACAATTTCGCACACACCTACAACATATTTGGGCAACAACCTTGGAAACGATGGGAATTTTCACCAAACAAAATCTGAAAGCAAGTCAGGGAGATGAACACGTTAAGCGTTTTTTTGTTGTAGTTTCTTCATTATTTGCAATTGATGAAGGCTATCCAATTGTTCCTGGAACGGTAAATGATAGGAAAGAACTCATTTCTGAAATAGAAACCATCAATGCAAAATACAATGTGTTAGATACATTAAGTGCAATAAAAGTTTTTTCGGATTATACTCGTGAAATAGAAATGAAAAAAAGTGGCTATTATATGCTTTTGCTTAATTTCAACACAAGAAGACTTAAAATAAAATATTTCTTGCCAAGTGAAATTGATAAAGCAAATGACATATACGCTCAAATTGAAAAAAACAGAGTTGAAAACAAAATGGACGCTGTACTTGTGCGTGCAGAATCTTTTAACGATCTAAAAGCTGCCTACCCTAACTACTTTGCGGATATAACTGAATTTATATATCGTGTAGTAATTTATTTAAGATAAAAAAGACACTGCGCCGAACGATTCACCCGAACCGTTCGGCTGTTTTCTTATCTTTCCTCCCCCTCCCGATCTTCTTCCTCTTGCTCTTGCTCGTCCTCGGTGGGTTCATTCTCC
>JAFTKO010000004.1 GCA_017453205.1 Clostridia bacterium
GCTGCTCAAAGGTTATGTAATCCATTGCTATCACCTCCCTCCGGAAATATCCGGAGAGAGAAGAAATATAATGCTCTCTCCGGTAAAGGAGGAAGCAACCGCCACCGTTATGGTGAACCCCAAGGGTTCCGAAGAACCAAGAATATTATATCACAACTCCGCTTTTGTTGTCAAGGGCTTTCGACAAATCTCTTGTCGGAACCGCCTCAAGATATAACTTGCACAAATACGGGACGTCGCCAAGGTGGTGAACGGTTTGTGAACAATTCACAAAAAATCCTCCTGCAGGGAGATCTGCCGGGAACCGATGAGGCGTGGATCACGCCGAGCTGCGTCGTAGCTGCGGCGCTCTGATCGGGCGTTTTGCATAAATTGAGGCAGAGCCGGTCTAAGGTGCTACGATTGGAAATCGTGTGTTCGGCTAATAACCGACCGGGAGTTCGAATCTCCCTCTCTCCGCCAAAAGTTTGGGTTGAGTTTGTGTTTCACATAGCTCAACCCTTTCTTGTTTTTGGTAAATCTACAGATTTTTTCTGATTTTTAAAAAAGTGGCACAAGTTGGCACAGAATGACACGGTCTGGCACAAACATATATGATATCATATACCTGCCAAAATAAAAGGAGGTATATGAATGGAACAAACCTACAAGGAAGCGTCGTATTTGAATACGGCAGATTTAAGCGGTCATACGTGGGAAAGCACATGGTGGCTGGAAAGGAAATCTATCAAGGATGAACGAAGGTGTAAGCCTTGCAAAGAAGAACATGGGAAGACCATTTTTGTTCGAGAGCAAAGCAATTATCGTGTGAAATCTCATCCAAGCTGCCGATGTTACCTTGCTCCAATGATGGCAATCCAGGCAGGATATGCAACAAAAGACGGGATCAACGGTGCTGATTATTGGCTGTATTATAAGAAAAAATTGCCAGAGTATTATATTACCAGAGAACAGGCAGAAGACCTCGGGTGGAGATCAAAAAAAGGAAACTTAGCAGAAACAGCTCCTGGAAAAATGATTGGCGGAATACCTTATAAAAATAAAAACGGACATCTTCCGAGCGCACCGGGGCGAATATGGTACGAAGCGGATATCAGTTACATAGTAGGATTTCGAGGGAAGGATCGTATTCTTTATTCTAATGATGGTCTGATTTTTGTCACCTGTGATCATTACGAAACGTTTTATGAAATATCAGAAAGGAGAAATTAATAATTATGTACGCATACAAAGAAAAATACACACTTGATTTTTCAAAAATTGAAAATTGGGATGAATTTCACAAAACCATAAAGAAAGAACTTGATTTTCCAGATTATTACGGTGAAAATTGGGATGCTCTTTGGGATTGCCTTACAGACATGGTAGATGTGGAAGAGCCACTTTATATTGAAATTCTTGGTGCAGAAGTTATCGAACAAAAATGGCCGAAAACGGTTGACACACTAGTTGAAATACTAAAGGATTTAAAACATTGGCGAAATGATCATTTTTGCGATTGTGTCAAAATCGAAATTGTCTACGGTGAAGCTCGATACGAAATCCAATAAATTTGGATAAAGTGGGGGCTAAGTTTGCACTTGTTTCGATAATATTAATAAAGGTGTTCAACACCGTTCTGTGAGGCTCCGCCATAAAAAATACCTTGGAATGAAAATCATGTTCCGTCAAGCCGAGTGACAAGCTCGGCTTCTTGTCTTTCTTCAAAATAACTTTTTATTGAATTTTTTACCGAACAATGTTATAATAGTATTCGGCATGGAAAAAGCACAAGCAAGACTTTGTCGGGAGACCGACGAATTGGAAAAACAAAAAAAGCGCGAGTCGCTTGGAAAATGGAAATGATTTGTAAGGAGACGCTTTGAAATGAAACAAATATTGATCATTGATGACGATATGTATATTGGAAATATGCTGGAGGAGGTCCTTGCCAAGCAAGGGTATGGTGTGTTGCGCGCCTATTCGGGCACCGAGGCTTTGTTGGTGCTCTCACAGGTCACGCCCGATCTTGTTCTGCTGGATCTGATGCTCCCGGGGCTTTCGGGCGAGGAAGTATTGCCGAGGATTAAGGGGATCCCCGTAATTGTAGTGAGTGCCAAGGTGGATATACAGGACAAGGTAAATTTGCTCCTTGGCGGCGCGGCAGATTACATCACAAAGCCCTTTGACACGCAAGAGTTGTTGGCGCGCATTGCCGTACAGCTGCGTAAAAAAGAGACCGAAGGAACGGTCACGGCGCTGACAGTGGGAGAGCTGCATCTTGACTCGGTGTTGCATGAGGTCACGGTGAGAAGTGTCCCTGTGCGTCTGACACGAACCGAATACGCCATTTTAAAGCTCTTGATGCAAAATCCCAAGCAGGTGATTGCAAAATCGGTGATACTGGAACGCATCATTGAGGACACGCCCGATTGCACCGAAAGCTCACTCAAACAGCATATCAGCAATCTGCGCAAAAAACTGCGTGACGTAGGCGGTAAAGAATACATTGAGGCGGTTTGGGGGATCGGATTTAAACTTACTGACGTGTGACCAAATGCGTGAAAATTTTTTGAGGATTTTTAACGGACTTTTTGAAAAAAGTTTTTAAAATGGGGTACGTGGCAAAGCCAAAAAAATCTTGACCGAATCTTTACCTTTTTCTTTACCGTTTTCTTTACTTTTCCGAGGTAAAATAACGGTACCAACAAAAGGGAGGAAACCAACATGGAATACGTGTTAACAACCAATCAATTGACCAAGTCTTACCGCAAATTTCACGCCCTAAACGGCGTGACGATGCACGTCCCCAAGGGTGCTGTCTACGGCTTTGTGGGCAAAAACGGAGCGGGAAAGACCACTCTTATTCGTCTCATTTGCGGCTTACAGGAGCCGACCTCGGGCGAATACTCGATCTACGGCGTGGAGCACCGCGACAAGTCGATCTCCAAATCTCGCCGCCGCATGGGTGCGGTGGTGGAAACACCGTCGATCTATCTTGACATGACCGCTGAGGAAAATCTCAAGCAGCAGTATCTGATCCTTGGGTTGCCATCCTATGACGGAATCTCCGAGTTGCTCCAATTGGTGGGGCTTGCGGGGACGGGAAACAAAAAGGCAAAGAATTTTTCGCTTGGTATGAAGCAACGTCTTGGGATCGCCATCGCCTTGGCGGGGGATCCCGATTTCCTTGTGCTGGACGAGCCTGTCAACGGGTTGGATCCGCAGGGAATTATTGAGATCCGCGAGTTGATCCTCAAGCTCAACCGCGAAAGGCAGATCACGGTGCTCATCTCGAGCCACATTCTCGACGAGCTCTCCAAGCTTGCCACGCATTACGGTTTTATCGACAACGGGCGCATGGTCAAGGAGATCAGTGCCGAGGCATTGGAGCGCGGTTGCCGCAAGTGCATGCGTGTGGAGATCTCGGACACAGGCGCGTTGGCGCGGGTATTGGATGAAATGAAGATCGATTACAAGATTCTTTCAAACACTTCTGCCGATGTTTTTGCAAAGCTGTCGATCTCCAAACTGACCTTGGCGTTGGCAAAGGAGGATTGTGAGCTGATCTCGGTGCAGGAGCGTGACGAGACGCTGGAGAGCTATTACGTCAGCCTCGTGGGAGGTGATAAGCATGAGTAAGCTATTGCAAACGGGCTTGCGTCGGTATCTCGTCAGTCCCTTGTGGTGGCTGACGGCTGTCACTGCGGCGGTGACGGGGGCTTACTTCGGCTTGACCTTCAATCGAATCTATTCATTTGAGTCTATGGCGGCACTGGTACCGACCATCCTTTTTGCCATCCTGCTTTCCCTTTCGATCGGGCGAGAGTTTGGCGACGGCACGGTACGTAACAAGATCGTGGCGGGACATCGAAAGGGGGCTGTGTTCATTTCGGAGCTGATCCTCGGTGTTGGCGCGTGCCTTTGCCTGTCGCTGTTGTTTTTGATCACATTTGCCATCTTTCAAGCGCCCTATCTTTCGCGCGTGCCGATCGGCGTGTTCGGTAAGGTATTTGCGGCGCTGTTCTTTCTGTACCTTTCTACAGCGGCAATGATGACGGTGCTCTCGCTTTTGATCGCCAACAAATCGGCTTCTGCCATCGTCTGTCTGCTGTTGATCCTTGTGCTGGTGTTACTTTCGGACAATCTGCACTCGGCGCTCAACCGACCCGAGTTTTACCGCACGCCCGTCATCGGCGAGGATGGGGAAGGCAGCTTTCTCGATCAATACAAAGGCTATATGTACAACCCGAACTATGTGAAGGGAACGCGACGCAAGGTGTATCAATTTGTGCTCGATCTTTTGCCTGTGGGGCAGATTGTGGAGTGCTGTGCGATCGTGGATAACTGCATCTCCGAAACCGACAGATACGGCAAACCGGCACCCTATACCCCAACCGAGGAGGAAAGCCGTTTGCTGGATACTTGCTCCTATTATGCGGTCGGTTTGAGCGTTGTTTTTTCTGCGATCGGATGGCTGATCTTCCGTAAGCGGGATCTGAAGTGAGGGGGGAATGGTATTGAGTAAATTATTATGTGCGGGTTTTCGCAGGTATCGGAAAAATGTTTTTGTATGGCTTTCACTTGTTTGGTCGGTGATTGACGGCTTGATGTATTCCACTCATTACTCAACATTTACCTACGGTTGGGGAGATGACTCGCGGTTTATGATCAGCCTTGTGATTTACGCGGTTTGTATATCGGTTGTGATCAGTTTTGGGTTCGGAGAGGGCGCTTACCGCAACAAGTTGGTTTGCGGTCACACAAAAACTCGGATGTATCTTGCAGAGTATCTTCTTTGTATTGCTTTTGGCTTGGCCATGGCAATTCTGACGCTTGCGGCGGCAGTGATCCCCCATCTCGGAGAACTTGGGGAGATGGAGTTAAGATACGGCTTGGCATTTCTTTTTGACATTCTTCTCTCCTATCTTTCCATGGCGAGCATTATATTTGCTCTGTCGATGATGATCTCGAACAAGATCATGATGGTTGTCGCCGCTGTGGCGGCACTCGTGCTTTGTGTGCTTCCAAATTCCATGGAGGCGAAAGTCAATCAGCCTGAATTTCTCGGTGAAAAGTATTGGATGAACGGTGAGTTTGTGTGGGCAGAGGATGCGGAACCCAATCCACATTATTTAAAGTCACCTTTCCGTGAAATGGCGGTTTTTGCATACGAGGCAACGCCGTTTGGACAGCTTGAACGATATAATCAGACGTTTTCTTCCTGGAAGAGTATGGGAAGCGACCTGTTCGCCGAATACAGCAACAAATCTGTATATCTCAAAACAATACCCTTGTATTCTCTGTGTGTGATCGTTTTGTCCTTTGGCACAGGGCTACTGTTGTTCGGAAAAAGAGAACTCAAATAAGGGCTGTATAACCGGAAAAGGAGAAATTATATCATGAAAAAACTTTTATCTGCCAATTTTTCGCGGCTGTTTCACAGTAAGATCTATTGGCTTGGAATGATCTTTATGTTTGGTTTTGCCGCCTTTGCAGTGGCTTCGAGATTTCGTGATAAGTTGGTTGCGCCCGATTATGCTTATCCCACCGCCGACGGGCTGTGGTTTGTGGGAGGCATGTATTTTGCCATTGTGCTTGCCGTGTTCATCAGTATTTGGGTGGGGACCGATTACAGTGACGGGACCATTCGCAACAAGCTTTCGGTAGGGCATACCCGTGCGGAAATTTATTTTTCCAATTGGATCGTTTGCACGGTCGCCTCACTGATGATGCACGTCATTTACATTCTGACCGTTTGGGGTGCGGGCTATCTCTTGCTCGGCAAGTTTGAGACGCCTGCTAAAACTTTGGCACTCTGCACACTTGCAAGTCTTGTTACCGTAATTGCCATGTCGTCGCTCTTTTTGCTCCTCGCCATGCTGATCCACAATAAGGCGACGGGGGCGGTGGTTTCGATGATTTTGGCGTTGGTTCTGTTGTTCGGTGCCATGACGGTAATGCAAATGCTCAGTGCCCCCGAGCTTGTCGGAGGCTTCACCGTCTCTGTCAACGGGGAAATGCGTTATATAGAAAGACAACCCAATCCCGATTATCTTAGCGGCATCAAACGGGAGATCTTTCAATTCATCCTCGATTTTCAGCCGGGGGACAGATGATCCAATACGGCATGAGTGAGTCATTGCCCACAAATTTTGCACGGTTTCCCATCTATTCTTTGCTCTTTGTTTTCATCACCGTGGCGGGGGGATGGGGATTTTTCCGCCGCAAGGATCTCAAGTAAAAAATAAACGGAGGAGTTATGACAGAGCTGTTGTGTGCCGTGATCGGGGGATTACTGATCGTGATTTTTGCGATGGCGTTGAAAATTTATTATATGCGTCGGTCGGCAAAAGAGATTGTCGAGGTCTTTGCCGAACGGCTGACCACCGATACCAATACACTCATTGATATCTCCTCCCGCGACCGTATCATGCGAAAATTGGCAAGCTCGATCAACGCGCAGCTTCGTCTGCTTCGCAAGCAGAGGCGACAGTATCTCAACGGCGACAGGGAACTGAAAGAAGCCGTCACCAACATTTCACACGATTTGCGCACTCCGCTGACGGCGATTTGCGGATACCTTGATTTGTTGGAGCATGAGGAAAAAAGCGATACCGTGGCGCGTTACATCGATCAGATTCGCAATCGCTCCGAGGTGCTCAAAAGCTTGACCGAAGAGCTCTTCCGCTATTCGATCATTGCGTCCACACCCGCACTTTCGATCGAACATGTCAATTTGTGTCGCGTGCTGGAGGAAGCATTGGTTTCCTTTTACGGTGCTATGCAACAAAAACACATCGAGCCCGAAATTCACATTCCCGAAACCGCCGTTTGGAAAGAGCTGGATACCTCCGCGCTCTCGCGCGTTTTCGGTAATATCATCGGTAACGCGGTCAAGTATAGCGACGGCGATTTTTCGGTGGTGATGACCGAGGCGGGGAATGTAACCTTTTCCAATACCGCAAAGGAACTTTCCACCGTGGAGGTGGGCAAGCTTTTTGACCGCTTTTACACCGTTGACAATGCCCGAAGCTCCACGGGCCTCGGTCTTTCGATTGCAAAATTGCTGGTCGAACGCATGAACGGGAGTATCACCGCCGAATACCGTGAGGAACGGTTGGTGATCACGGTCGTTTTCGCATAAAATGGGGGAAAATAACAAAAGTTTGGAAATCTCTTGACAAAATAATCTAAATGTGTTAGAATAATAGTGGTATGCCATATTCTGTATCTATTTTTGCCTAAAAAAGGAGTATATGAACTATGAGTAACGCATTGTTGATTTCCGGTATTCTCCTCATTATTATAGTCAGTGTTGTGTGGGCGATTTTGCGTGGGCTTGCAAAGGCACGTATCCGAGGTATTTGTATTCTTGTATGCGCGATCCTTGCCGTGATTCTCACAGTCTGCACACGGGGAATGTTTACCACCGACAAGTTTGTTTCGGACACCGTTTTACCGTGGTTGACGCAAACGGGCATGGATGAAAAGATCTTTGAGATTTTGGGCGTTTCCTCCACGCTTGACAATGTGCTGATCAATTGTATCGTTTCTTTGGCCTCCCCCTTTATTTGTGTGGCATACTTCTTAATTCTGTCGTTCCTTACTTGGATCGTATTTCTGATTTTGACGTTGGTTTTCCATACGCCGTTGCGCATGCAAAGCCGCTTCAGCCGTTTCCGTATGGCACGGGCGTCGGTATGGGGCTTGGTGCAGAGCTTGGTGTTGGTCATGATCTTCCTGCTCCCGTTGGCAACTTATCTTGAGGTCGTTCCCACGGTTGCCGATGAGGTGTTGAAAACCGATATTTTGGATGTCGAACAGGAAGAAAATATTCAAATGGCTTTGGACGATTACATCAATCCCGCCAACGATGGTGTGATCAAGGTCTATCGTGCGATGGGCGGCGGCGCGCTGAGCAATTTGATGACCGATTTTGAATTGAATGATACCAAGATCGATCTTTCCGAGGAATTGGACTCGATTGCTTCGTTCGGTTGCAACATTTATAGCTTGACCAAAAAGGATTTTGCCGAGTACGGCGAGCCCGAGGCGCTTGTCTTTACCGCCATTGCCGACTCGTTTGACGATTCGGTACTTCTTCCCACCATTGCGGGTGAAGTGATCTACAGTGCCACCGAAAAATGGTTGGCAAATGAGACCTTCCTCGGCGCGGCAAAGCCCACCTTTGGAGAGATGAATGCGATCTTTGCGCCGTTCTTTGATACTTTGCTCGATGTGTTGCATGAGGATGCTACCGATTACCAAGCTTTGCAAGCCGACTTCCATACCGTTGCGGAGATGGTATCGACCTTTGCAAAGCACGGTGTTTTTTCCAAAATGTC
This sequence comes from Clostridia bacterium, assembly GCA_017453205.1. Classification (GTDB taxonomy): domain Bacteria; phylum Bacillota; class Clostridia; order Oscillospirales; family CAG-272; genus UMGS1865. Next base: position 8,328 of record JAFTKO010000004.1, read on the forward strand.
GGATACTGAAAAGCTGATGACTGCACTGAGCAGTGACGGCATTGTGGAGTCCATGATCACCACGCTCGGTAAAAACGAGAGCATGAAGGTGCTGATCCCCGAGATCACCAACATGGGTGTGCGCGCGGTTGCGACTACGCTTGGTATTCCTGCGGATGTCAACGAGGTGTATGGTGACTTTATGAACGATGTGGCAAGCGCCGTCAATTACTCCAAGGCGTTGGAGGGCGAGGCGCGTGCACAACAGCTGACCACCGATCTGACCGCCGCATTCGACAAAGCCGGTATTCCCGTGGATACCGAGATCATCGATTGCTATTCTGTCAGTATGATCAATGATTTGATTGAAAACACCGAAAAGGATGAGATCACCACAGATGATGTACAGGCGTTCTTTGCTGTCTATGCATTGACCACCAATGCCGGTACTACCGAGGAAAGCTCCGATGCGACCGAGACGGTAGCAGTCAGCGGTAGCTTTACGCTTGCCGATTCCGCTGTCTTGTTTGCGGGAACGGTTTATGAGGGAATGACCGAGGAACAGCTTAAAGCAAGCGGTGCTGCCGTTTTGGCAAATGCCTATGCCGAGCTTTTGAAGCTGGAGAGCACCGAAGATTATGCCACCCGTGCAAACACGGTTCTGTTGAACGCATACGCTGTGCTTTTGGAAGAGAAGGAAGCAGAGCTTGCGGTGATCGGCGCGGTTACCTTGACGGCACCTGTTTCCGACAATGCGTTTAAAGCAACGGTGTCCTTGCAGTCTGCGGATCAAATGATCACGCAAAAGGTGACCTTGGATGCCATGCTTTTGAATGCCAAGGAGGCTTCTCAAAAAATCAATGACCAAACCATTGCAAGCGAGTCCGCGGCGATCGCATCGATCTTCAAGGCGGCAAGTGACTTGCAAAGGGAAATGAACCATTCCTCCGAGTTAAAGGTAGATCAAGTTGCGGGATCGTTTGGTTCGATCCTCGATTCGCTAAACGGTTCGGCAACCTTCGGCTCGGATAAGACCGCCAGCCTCTTTACCGCGGTTCTGCAATCCGAGACCGTCCGTAAGACCGCCGATCTCGATATGGCAACTGCGACGCAGATGGCGCAAAAGGCGACCGAGGGTGAAAACATTAATTACACGCAGACCATGAACGCCGTTTCGGGCAGTGTCAATGTTTTGACCAAGCTTGGTAAGGATGGAGAACAGGTGAGCGAGGAGGAGCTTGTGGAGCTCATCCGTAACATCAATCCGCAAACCGCGGGTATGATTGAGGTCTATGCAACGCCCACCCGTATCGAAAGCTACAAGGTATCTCCCAAATATTCCGGCACTTCCTCCGAGTTGATCTGCTCGACCTTCCATTACATGGCAATCGACACGATGAGCGAGGAACAGTACCAAAAAGAGGCAAAAGCACTTAATCAGGTGTTGAACATCGCGCTTTCGGCAAAGGAGCATTCCACCGAACAGCACCTCTTTACCAAAGAAGGACAAACGGGTATTCTGCCCGGCAATGCGACCGAGACCGTGGAGACTTTTATGAACTCCAACGCGATCTGCTACGGACTCAGAACCACCATGCTCGACGAAAACGGGAATATCAAAGACGGCAAATTTGACGCGTTTGACCTTGCGGCAAAGTTGCCCGAGACTTCCACCGATTATCAAGATTGTTTGGATGCAATCGAGGCTTATTACGCACAGCATCGTGACGAACAGACCCAACGGTCGTTGCTGGCACTGTCGGCATTGCTCGGTGTGGATGCTTCCGAGATTCTCGGCTAAACGTTTTCCTTAAAAAGTATAAATCGGCTCCCCGCGAACTGCGGGGAGCACTTTATGTGCATGGTTGATACCGATTGCCAATTCAAGTGTTTTGTGGATAAAATGTAAATAACAGCTAACAAGAAAAATTTTTTTGTGCGTAGTGTTTAATTACTTCTTGTGCCAATCCCGCAAAAGCACTTGACAAAACAGCGAGACTGTGCTATAATTGTATAAACAAATGTTTTTTTGTCTCTTTATGTAGTGTCTTTTGAAATCGTGCAAGTAACATCGCAGGTGTATTTTTATGCAGGCGTCGTCTGCTTGACGGGAAAGAAGGAAGTGTTTATATGCATATCAAGCAATACAGCTTGGAAAAGTCAAGAAAAATCATCTTGATATTATTTGACCTCTTGTGCTTTGCGGTGGTTGATGCTTTTTATTTTGCGGTGACCAAGTTCATCGACCGTCATCAGATTTTTGAGGTTGGCGAGTTTTTGATCAACTCACTGATCCTGCTCGGCTTTATGATGCTGGTGCGGATGCTGTTTGGCGTTTATTTCAATGTATGGCGTTATACCAATACTACGGTTTACCTAAAGATGGTGGTTGCCGACGGTATCGGTTGTATTGCGGGATTGATTGTTACCCGCATTTTCGAGTTATATACAGGTGTTTGGCATTTTACCACGGTCGCCGCACTGACGGCACTTCTGGCGCTGACCTCACGTTTTGCTTACCGTCAGATCTATAAAACCCTCAATAAATCCGAGGAGAATGACAAGCACAAAATCCCCGTTGCCATTGTGGGTGCGGGACAGCTTGGCGCACTTTTGGCGGAGGAACTGCTTTACAGCAAGAGCTCCAATTATAAACCCATTTTTTTCATTGATAAGGATCCCTCTAAGGCGGGCAGCCGCGTTGCCGGGTTGAAGGTCTACCGCGAGGGAGAGCATATCCTCGAGTTCCTCGAAAATCAGTCGGTTAGTGAGATTTTTATTGCATTGACGGGGATTGACAGCGAGGAGGCCACGAAGCTTTACGATTTTTACGGCCGTACCTCTTGCAAGGTCAAGTTGTACGACACTCCGATGCGCGACGTGGAGGATACGGTACAGGGACAGCGCGGAAAATTGCGTGAGTTCCAAATCGAGGATCTGCTGTTTCGCAAATTGCTGAAGATCAACGACTCCGAGGCATTCCGTTATTACAGCGAAAAATGTGTGCTGGTAACGGGTGGAGGCGGGTCCATCGGCAGTGAGCTTTGCAGACAGATTGCAAAATGCAATCCCGCAAAGCTTGTGATTTTTGATATTTATGAAAACAATGCTTACGACATTCAGCAGGAGCTGATTCGTCAGTACGGCGATAAGCTGAACCTTGAAGTGGAGATTGGCTCGGTGTGCGACCGTACCCGTTTGGAGGCGGTGTTCAACGCATACCGTCCCGACGTGGTGTTCCATGCGGCGGCGCACAAGCACGTGCCCTTGATGGAGCATAGCGGTTGCGAGGCGATCAAAAACAATGTTCTCGGTACCTTTAACACCGCAGATATGGCAGAAAAATACCACGTCAAGAAGTTCATTTTGGTTTCTACCGACAAGGCGGTCAACCCCACCAATATCATGGGTGCGACCAAGCGTATGTGCGAGATGATCATTCAATGCCGTACCGACAGTGAGACGAACTTTGCGGCAGTGCGCTTTGGTAATGTGTTGGGCTCCAACGGCTCGGTCATTCCGCTCTTTAAGCGGCAGATCGCAAACGGCGGTCCCGTAACCATTACCGATAAGCGTATCATCCGTTATTTTATGACCATTCCCGAAGCCAGCCAGTTAGTAATTCAAGCGGGCGCGATGGCAGAGAAAGGCGAGTTGTTTGTGCTTGACATGGGCAAGCCGGTTTGCATTTACGATTTGGCGAAAAACATGATCCGTCTTTCAGGTTTTGAACCCGAGGTCGATATTAAGATCGAAGAAATCGGTCTGCGTCCGGGCGAAAAGCTTTATGAAGAGCTTTTGATGAAGAATGAAACGCTGACCAAAACCGATAACGATATGATTTTTGTGGAAAAGGACACCCCGTTGAGCCGTGCCGAAGTGCAAGCGAAGATCGATATTCTTTGCCGTGCGGTCAAGGAAACCGAGGCAGATATTGCCTCGCCCAAGATCAAGGCGGCGTTGCACCGTGTGGTTCCCACATTCCACAGTCCCAACAAGGTCAACAAGACTGCGGAGGCCGCTGAGGAGATGAAGGCGGTCAACGCTGAAGAAGCGCAAACGGTAAACGCATAAGGATACATAGCCGAATTGACAGAGGAAGAACGCAAAGCTGCTCTTCCTCTGTTTCATTCTCTTTTCATTATTTTTTCGAAATTTACGGAAAAATATGAAAGAAAATTTTGAAAAGGTCTTGACAAAAAGGGCAAAATAGGGTATAATGTAGAATGTCATTGTGTAAAAGCGTATTTTATTGCTGAAAGGCGAAACGCTTCCGATTTAAACTAAAGGAGGTGCATACGATGCTCAGAACTTATCAACCGAAGAAACGTCAGAGAAAAAAGGAGCATGGCTTCAGAAAGAGAATGAAAACTGCTGACGGCAGAAACGTCCTCAAGAGAAGACGCGCAAAGGGCAGAAAAAGACTGACCTACTGATTTCCCGTCCATTTTCGGACAGGCTTTCAGCTCTCCACATAAAAACACCGACTGCCGATGTAGCGCATACCGCCCTCGCTGTCGGCGTTTTTATTTCATAGGAGTTCTTTCTAAATGAAACAAGCAACGGAAGCAATGTCGCACAACAAAGGAAGGCAATATGAAGTACACTACTCTCAAGGAACATCACCTGTATAACAAAACCTTTCAAAAGGGCAAACGCTTTTCGGGGCGTCTTGTCTCGGTATTTGTTCTGCGTGACTACGCGGCAAAAAAGCTGATGCAACAAAATCCCGAAAAGAAATATTACAACCGTTTCGGCGTGTCGGTTACCAAACGTGTGGGCGGGGCAGTGCAACGGAGCCGTGTCAAACGCATTCTGCGCGCCGGTTACCGCGCCGTAGAGCCCGAGCTCAAAACCGGATTTTTGGTGGTCATCAGCCCGCGTGACGGTATTTTGAAGGCAAAGTCCACCGATGTGGAACGTGAGCTGCGCAAAGGTTTCGCCAAGCTGGAAATGCTTTGGGAGCAGAAAAACGAATGAAATACGTTTGTATTTGGCTGATCCGTTTGTATCAAAAGGTACTGTCTCCGCTCAAGAGGCAGCCTACCTGCCGTTTTTCTCCGACCTGTTCCGCCTACGCGGTGGAAGCCTTTCAAAAACGGGGATTTTTCATCGGCTTGATCTTAACCGTGTCACGAATTTTTCGCTGTCAGCCGTTCGGCAAGGCAGGGTGGGATCCGGTCCCCGAAAAGGGCTTGCGAAATCCAAAGTATTTTGCGCGCCCGATGACCAAATACTATTATCCGGAGGAATACGGATTGGAGATTCACACAGCGGGTACGGAAGAAGAACAATGACCAACACCGCGGCACCGCGCGGCAAAATCAACATTGGCGGTGCGCATCCCAATTTATTGAAGGGAGTTTGTATTTTTACAAAAAACGAATATGAACATGAAAACAAGAAACCTTGCGAGACGTCTTTCCACGCTTGCTGTCGTGATTCTTTTGGTCATGGCAACACTCGTCGGTTGCGGCTCGTCTAAAAAAGTGACCTTGACGGTCGGAAACATTAACGCCGACGCAAGCGTCAACAGCATCAGTGTGGATAACCTCAGCAAAATCGCCAATATGCTGGCTTCGGTCTATGCTACCGATTTTGATACGCAGGAAATGCTGGTCGCCGCCTCCCGCGGTTACGATATGACCGTGGATGGCTTTGACGACAGCAAGATCGATCCGAATGTCAGCAACGGCATCAATTTTGATGCTGTCAAAAATGTGCTCAACAAGGCAAACGACAAGGCAAGCGCCGAGAATAAGGTGGATCCCGCGATTTACGAGAACATCAACGAGGTCGATGTCAACACATTGATCGGTGCGTTTAAAACAACGGTCGATCTCACGAGTGGCGGCGGCATGTTTGACGGTATCCTAAAAGCGATCGGTGTTGTGCTCAAATGGCTTACCAACACGCTGTGCTTTGGCAACTATATTGCGGGTATCTGTCTCTTTGCGGTCATCATTGAAATTTTGATGCTTCCGTTTGCCATCAAGCAGCAGAAGAACTCGATCCGTCAGGCAAAGCTGCGCCCCAAGGAAATGGCGATCCGCAACAAGTATAAGGGCAGAACCGACCAGGTTACCATGCAAAAGATGCAGCAGGAGATTCAAGAGTTTTATCAGCGCGAGAATTTCAGCCCTTATAGCGGCTGTCTGCCTCTTTTGATCCAGCTTCCCATCATCATGGCGCTCTATAACATTGTCATGGATCCGTTGCACTATGTGCTCGGTCAAGCATCCGGAATTTCTTCCGCGCTTGCTACCTACTGCACCACGGCAAGAGCCGCGGGCGGCATGGGGATGACCTTGAGTGGGAACAGCGGCAGTTCGATCGCTATCCTTTCGCAGATCGGAGATGTTTCACTGGAGGGCTTGAAAGACTTTTCGTTCTTTTCCAATGGAGGCGCAGTGTTCGATTCTCTGGGCTCCATCCTCAACAACATCCCCAACTTTAACATCGGTCCGTTCAACTTTGGTTTGACGCCGAGCTTTGAAAGCTTTGATATCCTGTTGCTCGTACCCGTGCTGACCTTTGTCACCTATTTCCTCACCTCCAAGATCAATCGCAAGCTGATGGTTCAGCCGGCGACCAACGGTGGTGCCGAAGACAAGCAGGTTGCATGCTCCAACACCATGATGGATGTTACCATGCCGCTGATGTCTACTTTCTTTACCTTTATGGTTCCCGCGCTCATCGGTGTGTATTGGATGTTCCGTAGCTTGGTCAGCCTTGCAAAGCAGTTTGTCGTTTCCCGCTTGATGCCTTTGCCGACCTTTACCGAGGAGGATTACAAGGCTGCGGCGCGTGAAATGGCGGGGAAATCCCGTCCCGTAAAGAAGTCGAACAATGTCGGTAAGGTGCGCTCGTTGCATCACATCGACGATGAGGATTTTGATGACACCCGCGACCGCGCGTTGGCGAGGAAAGCCGCCATCGAGGAAAGAGAACGTGAGGAACAGGCAAAGAAAGCAGAAAAAACGCCTTTTGGATTGGCTCCCATGAAAGAGGACCGCAAAAAGGATAAAAAGGCGAAAAAGACAGAACCCGAAAATACCGACGAAACCCCCGAAATTCAAGAAGCGTCCGACGACAATCAAAATTATAATCAGGAGTAAGATCGTGAAAAAAGAAATTATCGTAACGGCAAAGACCGTTGAAGAAGCAAAAAGCAAAGCGGCGGCAGAGCTTGGTGTCGCCATGGAAGACATTGAATTTGAAGTATTGGAAGAGGGCAAGCGCGGCTTTCTCGGCATCGGTGCCTCCGATGCAAAGGTACAGGCGACCTACACCGTCAAAGGCGCAGATGTTGCGGTTGAGTTTATCCGCAAGGTTGTTTCCGACATGGAGCTTGATCTGACCGTGGCAACCAAGCCCGGCACCAACGACGATACCGTAATCACCGTGGACGGTGAGGGTGCAGGTCTTTTGATCGGTCACCATGGCGAGACCATGGATGCGTTGCAGTATCTTGCCAACCTTGCCGCAAACAAAAAGGTCAAGGGAGAGAAGCGTGAGTTTGTAAAGATCACGCTCAACATCGAGGGCTATCGCGAAAAGCGTGAGGAAGCGCTCCGCGCATTGGCAAGACGTATGGCGGCAAAGGTTATCAAAGGGAAAAAGAGCGTAATGCTTGAGCCCATGAACCCCTACGAGAGAAGAATTATTCACTCCGAGGTACAGGGCATCGAGGGTGTGTCCACCAACTCTATCGGATCCGAGAACAACCGCCGTGTTGTAATGTTCCTCGACGACGGACAGGAGCAATGAGGGGATTGATGGGGATCTGCTCATACCCGTCATAAGAAGCTTTTAAAAAGGTTTTTTGTGGAATAAATGAGGGGAAAATCCGTTGGATTTTCCCCTTGAGACTGTAGACAAAACTAACGAGTTTCGTCAGTCTGCTGAAAGTTTTGGTCGAGCTTTTTCAAAAGCTCGCGCAGTGGAGGGCGCGGAGCCCTCCTCGCGCTCCGCAGAGCGCGAAATTCCTATTTCGGCGCTTTCTTTTTGCAAGCTTTTTCTTTGCGCCCATATGGTCAAAGAAAAAGCGACTAAAGGTTTTGTGCAATTTGACATTTTTTGTACCTTTGGTCTACACTCTGGAGGGGAAAATCTGTTGGATTTTCCCCTTTGCACTGTTTTGGAAAGGAGTATTTTATGCTTGGAGATACGATCGCCGCGGTGAGTACACCGCGGGGAAAGGGCGGTGTTGCACTGTTGCGTGTGTCCGGTCCCGACGCGGTAAAGATTGCTTCTCGTGTCTTTCGCCCGCGAAACGGCAAGCCGTTATGTGATGCTGTACCCCGCACGGCGGTATACGGAGAAATTTTGGCACCCGAACCGAGCGGGGAATGGTTGTCTGTGGATGACGGCATTGCCACCGTATTTTTGGCTCCCGCGTCGTTTACGGGCGAGGACACCGTGGAGCTTTGCTGTCATGGCGGCATATTGCTGACCGAGACGGTGCTGACCGCACTTTTGACGGCGGGAGCACGCCCTGCCGAGGCGGGCGAATTTACGCGCCGCGCGTTTCTCAACGGCAAGCTCGGTCTTTCATCCGCGGAGGCGCTTGGGAATATTCTCGAAGCCGGTACGCGTGAACAACTTGCGCTGGCACACACAGGCTTGCGCGGCAAGGTCGAGGCGCGTTGCGGAGAGATCTACGACAGACTGCGCAATATTTTGGCGAGCATCTATGTAAAGATCGACTATCCCGACGAGGATCTTGCCGATATGAGCCGTGAGGAGATCGTTGCGGCATTTGAGGTATGTGAGGCGGAGCTGTTGTCTTTGGCAAACACTTACCGCACGGGTCATGCCATTGCCGAGGGAATCTCCACGGTCATTTGCGGGCGTCCCAATGTGGGGAAAAGCTCGCTTTATAATCGCATTGTCGGCAGAAATGCCGCTATTGTAACCGCGGTAGAGGGAACCACGCGCGATGTGTTGACCGAAAGTGCGGCGCTCGGACGTGTGACGCTCCGTCTGTTTGACACGGCGGGGTTGCACGAGACCGACGATCCTGTGGAGCGCATCGGTATTGAGCGTGCCAACGAGGCATTGGAGAGAGCCGAATTGATCCTTGCCGTGTTTGATGTCGGTCAAGCGCCGACCGAGGAGGATCGGAGGCTTGCCGAAGCACTTTCAAAGCGTGATTGCGCCATTGTGGCGGTGTTAAATAAATCCGACCTTTGCGGTGCGGAGGATGAATTTTACCGCAAGCATTTTAAGCATCGCGTCATGCTTTCTGCCGCAACGGGGGAAGGCATGGAAGGCTTGACCGCTTTGGTGGAACAACTGTTTACCGACGGCAAATTGGACAGCCGCCGTGACGCGGTCTTGACCAACGCACGTCAGCATGCGTCCGCGCTCTCGGCGCTTGAAGCGATCCGCCGTGCGCTGGAGGTTTTACGCATGGGATATCCGATTGATCTCTCCTGTACCGATGCCGAATACGCCATGGAGGCACTTGGCGAGCTGGACGGTCGTGCGGTGTCCGAAGATATTGTGGCACAGATCTTTTCCCATTTTTGCGTGGGAAAATAACGGAGTATTTTTATGAATATTTCTATCGAAGAAATGCGGCTTTTGGCACAACTGTCACGTCTTGCGCTTACCGATGATGAACTAAAAAAATTCGCGGGGGATCTCTGTGCTTTGGAGGAGTTTTCATCTGCCTTGCTTCCGTTTTTCGGTCCTGTGAGCGACACCGACGAGCCGCAGGGCTTGGCACAGATGAGAGAGGACATTGTGCGCGCGGGGCTTGACAGGGAAGAGCTGCTTGCACTTTCCCGCTTGCGAGAGAACGGTTATATCGCGGTACCCTGTAAGGTGAGAGAGGTATGAGAGAATGAATGAGCTTGTCAGACGTTCTTTGACCGAGCATCGCGCGGCGTTGGACAGGAGGGAATATTCCTCTGTCGAACTGACGCATGCTTATCTGAATGAGATCGAGCGGCGCGAGCCCATTGTGGGGGCATTTTTGACCTTGAATACGGAAAAGGCAATCCAAGCCGCCGCCCAAGCTGATGCAAGATTTGCAAAAGGAGAGGGGCGAGGGATGCTTGACGGTATCCCTTATGCGCTCAAGGATAATTTTTGTACGCGCGGTTTACGGACGACCTGTGCCTCCAAGATGCTTGCGGATTTTATGCCGCCTTACGACGCATCTGTTGTGACACGGCTTTCCGATGCGGGGGCGATCCTGCTCGGCAAGGTCAACATGGACGAGTTTGCCATGGGTTCGACGACCGAGACCTCGGCGCTGGGGGTGACACGGAATCCCGTCAATCCCGATTATGTTCCCGGCGGTTCGTCGGGCGGCTCTGCGGCGGCGGTTGCGGCGTTGGAAGTACCTTTTGCGTTGGGTTCGGATACCGGAGGCTCGGTGCGTCAGCCGGCGGCGTTTTGCGGTGTGCTTGGCATGAAGCCGACCTACGGTGTGATCTCGCGTTACGGTATGATCGCATTGGCGTCCTCTCTCGATTGCGTGGGATTGCTGACGCGTACCTCCGATGATTGCGGGGCGGTGCTTTCCTGTCTCGTGGGACGAGACGAAAAGGATGCTACCTCAGTGATGCATCCAAATTCGCAATTTTTTAAGAATGAAAGGATATCCGAGCGTCCGCTCCGTGTTGCCGTGGTACGGGAGTTGTTGGAGGATGATGAGATCTCTCCCGACATTCGTTGTGCGACCGTGCGTGCGATCGAGGTTTTGCGAGAGAGAGGCGCCGAGCTCGGAGAAGTCAGTCTGCCGTCCCCCGAGGCGGCATTGGCGGCGTATTGCGTGATCTCGGCGGCGGAGGCGGCATCCAATCTTGCGCGCTATGACGGCATCCGTTACGGCAGAACGACCGACGGAGCGGACGATCTTTTCTCGCTGTATGCCAAGAGCCGTTCCGAGGGCTTTGGTGTTGAGGTCAAACGTCGGATCCTGTTTGGAACCTATATGATGACCGAGGATAAGCGTGACTTGTATTATGACCGTGCGCGCGAGGCAAGGGGGCGCATTGGTGAGCGTATGCATCAGATACTTCGCCAGTATGATCTTATCCTTACGCCCACCACACCCACGGCGGCTTTCAAGCGGGGCAGTGCGCTCACTCCCACACAGCGCCGCCGTGCCGACCTTTGCGCGGTGTATGCGAGCCTTGCGGGACTTCCCGCGCTTTCGGTGCCTTTCGGAAGGAACACCGACGGCTTACCCTTGGCGGTACAGCTGGTTGGCGCCCCCTATTCCGAGGGCTTGCTTTTGGAAACGGCAAAGTGTTTGGAGGAGGTGTGCCAATGAAGCTGTCCGACTTTGAAGCGGTGATCGGCTTGGAGGTTCATGTCGAGCTCAAGACCGCAACCAAAATTTTTTGCTCCTGTCCGACCGACTTTGGAGCGGAGCCGAATACTCGGTGCTGTCCGATCTGTATGGGATTGCCGGGAGCAATGCCAACACTGAACCGCCGCGCGGTCGAGCTTGCCGTGATGGCAGGGCTTGCACTGCATGGTACGGTTTTGCCGCTTTGCCGTACCGACCGCAAGCAATATTTTTATCCCGACCTCCCCAAGGCGTATCAAATTTCGCAGGCGGGTGTTCCGATTTGCCGTAACGGTTATTTGACAATCGCAACGCCGGACGGTGACCGCGACATCGGAATTACGCGCATCCACATCGAGGAGGACGCGGCGAAACTCATCCATGCAGACGGTCGGACACTGGTCGACTACAACCGCAGTGGCGTACCGTTGATCGAGATCGTTTCCGAACCGCAGCTGCGTTCGGGCAAAGAAGCCGCCGACTATCTGCGCAATCTGCGTTCCATTCTTGTTTCCTGCGGGATCACCGATGGCAAGATGCAGGAGGGCTCCTTGCGCTGTGATGTCAATGTTTCGGTACGCCCCTTGGGCAGTGCCAAACTTGGCGTGCGAACCGAAATCAAAAATCTCAATTCCTTTGCTTTTACCGAAAAGGCGATCGAATACGAGGTGCGCCGTCAGTGCGAGCTCATTTGTCGCGGAGAGGCTGTTCGGATGGAGACACGCCGATACGATGCTGCAAGCGGAAAAACAGTGTTGATGCGCACAAAGGAACGCGCGGAGGACTACCGTTTTATGACGGAGCCGGACCTCCCGCCGATCTTTTTAAGTGAGGAGGAGATCGAGACACTCGGAAACGCGCTCCCCGAATTGCCCGAAGCACGCGCCGCACGTTTGAGCAAGACCTACGGTTTGCCCGAGGGAGACGCAAGGATCCTTTGCGAGGATGCACTCCTTGCCGACTATTTTGAAAGCGCCGCCGATGTGTGCGCCTATCCGCGCCTTGCCGCCAATCTGTTGCTCTCCGAACTGTTGCGTTACTGTGAGAGTGAGCCTTTTTCTTCTCCCGTTTCCGCGCGCCGATTATCGGTGTTGGCGGAGCTGATGGGAGAGGGGACCGTGAACAGCTCTACCGCAAAGAAGTTGCTTTTGCGCTTGTGTGAGGGAGATTTTGATCCGCGAGAGACGGTGGAGAGAGAAGGTCTTGCACAGATCCTTGACACCGAGCTTCTGACACGTGCGATCATGGAGACGCTTGCGGAAAATCCGCGTGCGGTCGCCGACTATAAAAACGGGAAAACAGCGGCGATGCGCTCCTTGCAGGGGCGTGTTATGGCACGCACTGCGGGCAGGGCGGAGCCTGTTTTGACCGAACATTTGCTCAAACAAATCCTTGAGGAATACGAGGTAGAACCCCATGTATGAGTATACACCCAAAACACAAAAGAAAAAAGAATTTTTGATTGTGGCAATCCTGTCGGTTGCGGCGGCGTTCCTGTTTTGCTGTTCCACCTTGCCAAGCTGTCTGTATCCATCGCTTTGGCAGTTGACTTGTGTATTCCTTTTGGTTGCAGTCATCATGCTGGTGTCCAAGTGCCTGTTGCGGAGCTTTGTTTACCGTGTCGCCCCGCGCGAGGATGTTGAGGGGGATGCTCCACCCGATTTTACCGTGACGGAATGTTACGGCAAACGAAGCGCCGTTGTATGCCGTATCTCGGTGGCGGATATTGAAGCCGTGACGCCTGTGACACCCCAAAACCGCAAAGCACTTGCGGCAATGGGAAAGGGAAAATCGGTGTACCGTTATTTCTCCGAGCTTTCTCCGCAAAATCTCTGTTGGCTTACCGTGCGTGACGGGGACAATCTTTTTTATATCCGCATCGTGGCGGACGAAAATTTAATCTCTGCATTGCAAAAAAATTAAAACAGCAATATTTGTCTCTTTTACAACCATTCATGACTTGAAAATCAGCATGATATGTCTTATAATATTGGTAGAGGCGTAAAAGCTTCAATCAAAAAGTTAAAGGAGATGCAAAAATGTCATTCCCTGTTGCGATTCAGATGTATACGCTGAGAAATGAAGCAAAAGCAAACCTGTATGCAACGCTCAAAAAAGTCAAGGAGCTTGGCTATGATGGCGTTGAGTTTGCAGGCTTGTACGGTCACACTCCCGAGGAAGTGCGTGATATGTGCAAAGACATTGGTCTTGATCCGATCTCTGCCCATGTTCCTTATGTTGATATGATAGCGGACGCCGAAGGCGTTCTGGCACAGTATGCCGCCATCGGTTGTAAATATGTGGCTGTTCCTTATTTGAAAGAGGAGCATCGCCCCGGTACCGAGAATTTTGCCGAGGTCATCAAAAACATCGCCATGCTTGGCGGCGTTGCAAAGAAATTGGGTATGACGCTGTTGTACCACAATCACGATTTTGAGTTTATGAAGATCGACGGTAAATATGCATTGGATATTCTTTACGAAGAGGTTCCCGCCGATCTGCTCCAAACCGAGCTCGATATGTGTTGGGTAAATGTAGGTGGTGAAAACCCCGTGGAATATCTGCTGAAATACAGCGGACGTGCTCCCGTTGTCCACCTTAAGGATTTTGTGGGTGAAAAATCTGATGATATGTACGAGTTGATCGGTATTGAAAAGAAAGCTCCCGCTCGTCCCGCAAACTTCGAGTTCCGTCCTGTCGGCTCCGGCAAACAGGATTTCCCCGCGATTCTCAAGGCCTCCGAAAAAGCAGGCGCCAAGTGGGTAGTCGTGGAGCAGGATCAAGCAACTATGGGCCTTACTCCGATGGAATCCGCTGCCAAGAGCCGCGAATATCTCAGATCCATCGGTAATTAATAAATTTTAAGGAGGATTTGAATCATGGGATTAGATGATTTCAAGGAAAACCAAGAGAAAAAGGTAGTTGATGCCAGCAAAAAGGTAAGAATCGCTTTCATCGGCTGCGGTTGGATCGCCGGCTCTCACATTAAGGCACTGTTGAAACAGCCCGATGTTGAGATCGTTGCAGGTGCTGACCTCATCCCCGGCAAGGCAAAGGCATTCTTTGAAAAGTACGGTGTGGAGAATGTTAAGACCGACTACGCTTCCCACAAGGAGCTGCTTGCGGACAAGAGCCTCAAGCTTGACGCCGTTACCATTTGTACCTACAACCGCCAGCATGCACAGCCCGCCATTGATGCCCTCAACGCAGGACTCAATGTTTTGCTCGAAAAGCCCTTTACCGTTACCACCGAGGAGGCGGTTGAGGTAATGAGAGCCGAGAAGAAGAGCGGAAAGATCCTTTCCATCGGCTTCCAGCCCAGAATGGACGCCAACATGAAGATGATCAAGAAGATCTGCCAATCCGGCGAGCTGGGACAGATCTACTACATCCAAACCGGTGGCGGACGCCGCCGCGGTATTCCGACGCCTTTCGGTACCACCTTTATTGAGGATGAGACTGCAGGCCTCGGTGCACTCGGTGACATCGGATGCTACTCTTTGGATATGGTGCTCAACGCAATCGGTTATCCCAAGCCTCTGACAGTTTCGGGCTATAAGTCTGCGTTCTTTGGCACCGATCCCAACTACTCCAACTATGTCAAGATCGGTCACCCCGAGTATGCCGCAAAATTCGGCGTTGACGATTTCGCCGCTGCTTTCATTCGTCTCGAGGGCGGGATCATTCTCGATTTCCGTATCGCATGGGCGATGAACCTTGACACCCCCGGTGACACCATCATCATGGGTACCAAGGGAAGCTTGCGCATTCCCTCTACCGAGTGCTGGAACGGCACCGTTGGCGGTCCTATGGTTCTGTACCATGAGGTTTGCGGTGAGCAAACACAGACCGAAATCCCGATCATCACGATGAAAGAGAACCTCTTCGACCTTAAGATCCGTACTTTCCTCGATGCTATCAAGGAAAACGGCACGGCTCCCGTTCCGTCGTCTCAGATCCTGTATAACCAGGCAATCATCGACGGTATCGCAAAGTCTGCAGCTGTAGGTCGCGAGATCGAGATCGAAATTCCCGAGATCTGATTATTATAATATTGGATATGTTTAAGGGGGAGAAAACTTCTTGAAAGGAGTTTTCTCCCCCGCATCCTTTTTTAGAACTTCTACAAGGGGCTTTTCATCGATATTAAGCCAAAGTGGTATTTTTTTAATCCATATTTCATTGACAATTCTTTTTAGCTGTGTTATAATGCGCTTAATACGCTCAAAAAAAGAGATTATTTAATATGTCTGCAAGGAGAACCCTATGGAAACGGAAAGAACATCGGTTGGTACATGGCAGGGCAGAAACGTTCTGTTTATGGGAGATTCACTGACGGCAAGGCGCATATATCCGGAAACGGTCAAAGAAATTCTTGGTATTCATCCTTTCTATCATTGCAAGGGCGGCGTCGGACTCAAGGCAATGGTCGACGGTGACAGAGGACTCGGCGGCGATTATGACAATGAGACCGATGCGGTGGGGGTGTTGCGTCCGTTGAGCATCAAAGATGTTGAGAATATGGATCTAATCGTTTTTTATGGAGGATACAACAATCGCAGACTGGAGATCGGAAAGGTGGGTGACCGCTATGTTTCGGGCGGTGCGGGACAAAAGACAGTTGCGGGTGTCATGCAATATTGCATCGATCGCATTTATCAAACACTTTTTGAGGCAAACAACACAACCTGCCGATTGCTGATCGTCACGGTTGATTGCTCCGGAAAATATCCGTGGGTGGATGCCGACGGTTACACCGAGGTCGAGCCGGGGAGCGGAAAAACACTCGAGGCTATGGCAAATATCCAAAAAGCGGTTGCGGCGTACAATTCGATCCCGTGCTGCGATCTCTTTCACAATAGTGGTATCAATCGGTATACATGGAACATTTTCAGTGCGGAGTCGTTTGCACATCACCCAAATTTTTCACCTTATTTGATTGATGAGTATGGAAATCCGCTTGACAATGTGCGGATTCGTTACGAAACTGGAAAATCGTACTATCAGCACCGTGGCGGAAAAGTGGTGTCGGAGGTTTACACGGGTAAGGCACCATATCCTTACAACGGTGATCAAGTACACAAATCTCTTGCGGGCTACAAACGTATCGGTGAGTTAATTGCGGGTGCCATTATTACAGCGTATGGGAATTGATTACTTGAAAAATAAGCAAAATTGTGTCGAAATAGCACAGATTTGTTGCTACTTTTCGTGAAAAATATAAAAAATCCAAAAAAGATGAAAAAAAATAAAAAAAGATCTTGACAAAACAAAAGAAAAGTAGTATAATAAACAAGCTGTCCGGAAGGGACGAGCCCGCAGAAGAGAGGCTTGAGGGACTGAAAAAACTTTTTGGAAAAAGTTTAAAAAAGGTCTTGACAAACCCTCAAAAAAGTGGTATAATAGAAAGGTCGACGCGCGAAGCGGGTTGACGAAAAATGATCTTTGA
>JAFTKO010000005.1 GCA_017453205.1 Clostridia bacterium
AGGCTATGATTTTCACTCTTTGGATAATGAATCTTTGCAAAATATTGTTTTATCTATTAATTTGAGACCTAAAAAATGCTTGGGCTGGCTTTCTCCCTTTGAAGTGTTTTTTGGTGTTGCACTTGCTTGACATTCTGCCGTACCAAAATGGGCGCGGGAGCTGTTGAAAGGATAAATCGCACAGATTTTAACATTTAATTCTTAAAAATACGTTGAAAGTTTTTGAAAGGGGTGTGGGGAAAACTTTTTTCAAAAAGTTTTCCCCACAAAAAAATCTTCCCCACAAAAAATCTTATTTCACAAACTCTTTATAAATCGCGTTAAGCGCTTTTTCGAGATCATGTTCCTCGACGCCGACGATGATGTTGAGCTCGCTGGAGCCCTGATCGATCATACGGATGTTGATATCCGCATCGGAGATGGCGTCAAAGACGCGTGCGGCGGTACCCTTGGATTTGACCATACCTCTGCCGACCACAGCCAACAGCGCGAGACCGTCCTCGATGACAATGCTGTCGGGGCGAACGCGCTTGTTGATGGAAGCGACGATGCGGTCACGGCGAGACTCCAAATAGGAGGTCGCCACAATCACGCTCATGGTGTCCACGCCCGAGGGCAGATGCTCAAACGGCATGTCGTTGTCCTCAAGGACGTCCAAAATCTTTCTGCCAAAACCGATCTCGGAGTTCATCATATCCTTTTCGACGGTGATGACCGAGAAGCCTTTTTTGCCCGCGATACCCGTGATGACGCGCTCGGTGTCGTACTCGTTGGTGCTCGAGACGATCATGGTGCCGGGTGCGGAGGGGACGTTGGTGTTGCGGATGTTGATCGGGATCCCCGCGTAGCGAACCGGGAAGATGGCGTCCTCATGAAGCACCGAGGCGCCCATGTAGGAGAGCTCGCGCAGCTCACGGTAGGTGATGGTCTTGATGGGGAGGGGCTCCTCGACAATGCGGGGATCCGCCATCAGACATCCCGAAACGTCGGTCCAGTTCTCGTACAGCTCGGCGTCTGCGGCGCGTGCCACGATCGAACCCGTGATGTCCGAGCCGCCGCGGCTAAAGGTCTTGATGGTGCCGTTGGGCATGACTCCGTAAAAGCCGGGGATGACCGCATATTCATGATTTTTCAGCTCTTTTTTCAGCTCTTCGTCGGTCTTTTCGTCGTCGTAAACGCCGTTTTCGCGGAAAAAGACCACCGACTCGGCGTCGATAAAGTCAAAGCCGAGCAGCTTTGCAAGGATGAGCGAGTTGAGGTACTCGCCGCGGCTTGCCGCAAAGTCACGTCCCGAGTGATGCAGGATGGCGTTGCGGATATAGTCGAGCTCGCCCGAAATATCAAAATCCAAACCGAGGTCGCGGATGATACCGTTGTATCTTTGGCTGATCTGCTCGTAATACTCGGTAATATCCTCGCGGTTGCGCACCATTTCATAGCAGTGATACAGCATGTCGGTAACCTTTACGTCCCCCGAAAAGCGCTTGCCGGGCGCGGATGCCACCACGTAACGGCGGTTCGGATCTGCCTTGATGATCGCGGCGACCTTGCGGAATTGCTCCGCGTCTGCCAAAGATGAGCCGCCGAATTTAACTACTTTCAGTCCCATAAGTTTGTCAAAAATTTCCTTTCAAATTTTGGTTTTCGCTCGATTTTGATTGAAAAACAGTGAGTTACTATAATTATATGGAATATTTGCCGATTTGTCAAGAGACAAAAATAACGAAAGATTGGATTTTTGTCGCAAAAACGCATACATATTGCAAAAAAATCGCCAAAATCAGTTGCAACCAAAGCAAAAATCTGCTATAATTATATTAATTCTATCTCTGAAAGGACAACTTTATGAAACGTAGCAGCGGCGTGCTGATGCACGTCTCCTCTTTGTGGGGAAATTATTCCGAGGGTGCGTTTGGCAAAGAGGCGCGCGAATGGATCGATTTTCTTGCCCGCGGCGGGTTTTCCGTTTGGCAGGTGCTCCCGTTCTGCCTGCCCGATGATTGCAATTCGCCCTATAAATCCTTTAGCGCTTTTAGCATCAACCCCAATTTTATCGATCTGCCCACACTGTTCGATCAAAAGCTCCTCAGTGCCGATGAGCTCCGCGCGGCAGAGCAAAAAACGCCTTACGCCTGTGAGTTTGAGCGACTTTCCGACCGGCGTTTTGCGTTGCTTTCCAAAGCCGCTTCGCGTGTGAAAGACCGTGTACCCATCGAGGACTTTCTCGCGGCACATCCGCAAACGGCAAGCTTCTGCCGCTTCATGGCGATCAAGGCGTCCAACGGGGGAAAGGAGTGGATCGATTGGGAGACCGACACGCCCGATGAGAGTGTTCTTGCCGCATGGCAGTTCACGCAATATGAGGCATACCGCCAGTGGCGCGAGGTCAAGGCGTATGCCGATGCGCGCGGGGTTTCGATCGTGGGCGATATCCCGATCTACGTTGCCTACGACAGTGCCGACGTGTGGGCAAACCAAGCGTTCTTCCAACTGGATCAGCGCAAGCGTCCTACCGCGGTGGCGGGCGTCCCGCCCGATTATTTTTGCGCAGACGGTCAGCTTTGGGGCAACCCGCTGTATGACTGGGAGCGCATGAAAGCCGACGGCTACGCGTGGTGGTGCGAAAGAATGTCATTTATGCTGGAGCTGTTTGACGGCGTGCGTATCGACCATTTCCGCGGGCTGGAGTCCTATTTCAGCATCCCCGCAGGTGAGACAACGGCACGCAACGGCGTTTGGAAGCCCGGACCGGGGATGTCGCTTATCAGTGCTTTGCGCAAGATCGCGGGCGACAAGCTCATCATCGCCGAGGATCTCGGTGATATCACGCCCGAGGTACATCAATTGGTCAAGGACAGCGGATTTCCCGGCATGCGCGTGTTGCAGTTTGGTTTTTTGGGGGAGGGGGACTCGCCGCATCTGCCGCACAACTACGACTTCAACAGCGTGGCGTATACGGGTACACATGACAACAACACGTTGCTCGGCTTTGTTTGGGAGTTGGACGACACCTCACGTGCGCGTTTGATGGAATATTGCGGTTACACGGGCGACTGGAACCGTTGCTATGACGCGATCCTGCGCACGATGTTTGCAAGCCACGCGGGACTTTTGATCCTGCCCGTACAGGACCTGCTCCTGTTTGGACGCGATACCCGCATCAATACGCCCGGGCGCTCGGCGGGTAACTGGAGCTACCGCTTGACGCGCGAACAGCTCGAAAGCCTTTCCGCCGAAAAGTTCTTGCGCTGGAACAAGCTGTACGCGAGAGATTGATCTGTTAAAACGGCGGTGGAAAGCCGTTCTGCTCAATGGAAAGACTCCTTCCGTCAAAGGCTTACGGCTCCTCCTTGGGGGAGCTGTCGCGAAGCGACTGAGGGAGTCCGCAATGCAAAGTTACTTTTTTGAAAGAACTCCTTCCGGCTCGCGGGGCTCGCCACCTCCCTCAAGAGGGAGGCTAAAGTAACTTTCCGTTGGCAGGATAGCAATACTTGTTACAAGCTCCCACAAAAATACAAAGAAAGGAGCCGCTATGAGCATCCAAAACAAACTGGCACAGTATCGGGAATGGAAAAGCGGTGTCAAGCACTGCACGTTCAATCCCGAGGGACCCGGCGTGGTGCGCATCCATCTCATCCCGCCAAAATTCCGATGGTTTGGCAACGCACCGTACATCGTCATCCTCAACGGCTATTATCTTTTGCCGTTGGGGTATTCATGGGCGGTCATGCTTTCGTTCTTTATGAGCGAGGTGAACCGTTTTGACGGCTGTCCCATCGGTGACAAGGACGCAGACAGTATCGTGGAGAACACCCTCAAACATACGCGTCGCGTCTATCCGTCGACAAGCTGCGAAACGCTTCGCGAGGATTTGGAAACCATGCTCGGCGTCCTGTTTGCCGTGGCAAAGGGCGAGGATCCCAATGCCGAGATCGAGCGCCTTTCGATCCGCGCCTATGCGCGCAACATGACGGCGCCGCATCGTGTGGATTTGATGGTCAGCGCCATGACCGACGCGCACGGTACATGGCAGTGCAACCAAAAATGCCTGTTTTGCTACGCGGCAGGGCAGAGCTACGCCAAAACGCGCGAGTTGACCACGCGGGAGTGGAAAGAAGCGATCGACCGTTTGCGCGACGCGGGGGTTCCGATGCTGACCTTTACGGGCGGTGAGCCGACCCTGCGCGCCGACCTTGCCGAACTAATCGGTTACAGCAAATGGTTCGTCACACGCCTCAATACCAACGGTGTCGCTTTGACGCCCACACTGGTTGAGGAACTGAAGCAAGCCAGCCTTGACAGCGTACAGATCACGCTTTACGCGGCGGATGAGACGATCCACAACGAGCTTGTGGGCGGCAATCACTTTGCCGACACGCTCAAAGGCATTCAAAACGCCGTGCGCGCGGGGCTGGATGTCAGCGTCAACACCCCGCTTTGCAAAAAGAACGCCGATTACCTCGCAACGCTGAAGCTGCTGAACGGGCTTGGCGTGCGCTTTGTAACCGTCAGCGGCTTGATCTGCACGGGCATGGCGGGGGTCAACCACGCGCAATACGACCTTTGCGAGGACGAGCTGGTTGCGATCTTGCGCAACGCCAAGCGTTTTTGCGGAGAACACGGCATGGAGATCGACTTTACTTCACCCGGACTTGTCGCCAAGGAAAAGCTGGAGGAGCTTTCCCTCAATGTTCCCTCCTGCGGGGCGGCGCTTTCCAACATGGCAATCGCGCCCGACGGTACCGTGGTGCCATGCCAAAGCTGGCTGACTGCCGACGCGGGGCTTGGCAACATTCTTACCGATCCCTTTGAGAAGATTTGGAAGCACAAAAACTGCGTCACGCTCCGCAAAATGAGCGATGCGGAGGCGCTTTCCTGTCCTTTTCGCAAGGGGCAAAAGGAGGTACACCATGGCTCGTAAAAAAGTTTATGAGGATCCTTATTCTGAGGCGACGATCAAAAAGAAGCGCCGTTTTCCCGTGCTTAATTCGATGCTTTTGGGGCTGTTGGTCATTTTGCAGATCTGCTTGATCCTGCTTGCCGTTTTTGGCGAGGAGTCCGAGCCGCAGGACGTGATCAAGGAATATGAGATCACGGTCGAGCCGTGCGAGAACGGCACACTGGATATTACGTATTCGTTTGTGTGGCAAGCCTTGGACACGTCGGAGGACTTGACGTGGGTCGAGATCGGCATGGCGAATGAGCATTTTGTTGCAAAAACGGTCTCGAATACGATCAGCGCGGTCGAAAAATACACGGACGGCGACTATGTGTCTTTGCAGATCGACTTCAAACGCGCTTACCAAGGCGGCGAAACATTGGAGTTTTCCTTTACGGTCAACCAAAGTGCCATGCTTTGCAAGGATGGGGACGGTTATTTTTATGAGTTTGTCCCGGGATGGTTCAATGCCACACCTGTGGAGCACTATACTTTTCGTTGGAAGGATGCCGACGGCTTGATCACCTCCAACGCCCAAAGGGAAAAAGGCGGCTATCTGATTTGGGAGGGTGTGATGGATTGCGGTACGTATGTGCTGATGAATGTCGGCTACAATGCTGCGGCATTTGACGGTGCCGCCACCGTGTCGTATACCCCCTTTGATGGCAGCGGCGTGACCGACGTGCTTGCCGATGAGCGTATGGCGGGTGGAGTATTTTGCGTTATCCTCGCGCTTGTGCTCGTCATTCCCGAGGTCTACATCGTGGACAGCTTTGTTTCCTATGACCGCGGCAGAGGCTTTCTCCGCGGCTACGGCTACCACATCCACACCTACGGACATGTCAATCCGCATTATCGCAAAGAACAGCAAAAACGCTCCGGAGGCGCGGGGCGCGGAGGCTTTTCGGGCGGCGGGTGCGCCTGTGCGTGTGCTTGTGCCTGTGCCGGCGGCGGTCGCGCGGGGTGCAGTCAAAAGGATACCTATCAAAAAAGCTCCGTGCAGAAAAGTACAGAGCCCGAGAGAGAACCGTAAATATGATGATTGGGAAGCTTCTTTTCGGAAGCTTCCCAATCATCATATGATCAAACACGGTATTTGCTTTCAAACTCCCCAAACACACGGGTAAATTCGGGGTCGCCGGACTTGACATCGTTGAGGTAGCGGTGCGTGTCAAAGCTGTCCTGCACGACCTCGATCAACGCCACGGCGATGTTGGAGCAGTGGTCGGAGATACGCTCGTAGTTGTTCAGCAGATCGGCAAGCACAAAGCCGAGCTCGATGGTGCAGTTGCCGTTTTGCAAGCGCTTGATGTGGTTGTCCTTGATCTTGGTGATCAGTCCATCAATCACCTGTTCCAACGGCTCCACACGGGTTGCGAGAGCGGGACTGTTTTCGCGGAAGGCGTTGGTCGTCAGCGTTAAAATTTCCATCGTCGCACGTGTCAGCACCTCCAGTTCACGCATTGCCTCCTCGGAGAAGGTAATGCCCTTGGTGTGCATTTCCTCGGAGACCTTGAGCAGGTTGACCGCATGGTCGCCCAAGCGCTCAAAATCACCAATGCAGTGGAGCATACGCGATACGGCGTGGCTGTCGGAGACCGAGATCTCTTGAGAAGAAATCTTGACCAAATACGTGCCGAGGCGGTCCTCCATCAAGTCGAGACGGTTCTCATTGGCAAGGATGCGTTCGGCGGTCTTGGGATCGTATTGATAGAGCATGGATACGGTCTCGATCAGCGTTTCATAAGCCAGCGACGACATTTGCACCGTCAGATTGCTGCACTCGGCAATCGCAATCGAGGGAGAGAGCAGCAAACGGTCATCCAACATACAAAAAGTGTCAGTCTCGGCGGCTTTGCCGGGCTTTTTCTTTTCGCGCACCAGAGTTTCGATCAGCTTGACGATCTGCTTGGTGAACGGCATCAAGAGCACCGTCAGTACGATATTAAACAGCGTGTGCAGGACGGCGATCGACATGGGCGTGACCGCTTGGTTGACGATCTCCCAGTCAAAAATGGCGTTTCCGATCAAGAACAGCGGCAGACAAATGAGCGTGTTGATGACATTCATCACCAAATGCGAGACCGCCACGCGCTTGGCGTTGATATTGGTCCCGATGGCGGAGATGACGGCCGTGACGCAGGTGCCGATGTTGATACCCATGACCATGGGGACGACCATTTCAAAGGTGAAGCCGCCCGTGAGCGAGAGCGCCTGCAAAATACCTGTTGCCGCGGACGAGGATTGGATGACTGCGGTAAACAGCATGGCAACGAGAAGTGCGAGGATGGGATTGGTAAAGCTACCAAGGATCGAGGTAAACTCGGGCATTTCCGCCAAGGGCTCCACGGCGTCGGACATCATGGTCATGCCGTACATTAGTACCGCAAAGCCGACCAGCACCGTGCCGATACTGCGGCGGCTGTCCTTTTTGGAGAGCATAAGTAGGAAAATACCGATCAGCGCCAAAATGGGGGAGAAGTTGATGGGCTTGAGCATCTGTACGAGAAAGCCCTCGCTTTCAATGCCCATGAGGCTGAAGATCCACGCAGTGATGGTGGTGCCGATGTTTGCACCGAAGCAAACATAAATGGCTTGCGCAAAGGCAAGGATGCCCGAGTTGACCAAGCCCACCAGCATGACCGTGGTCGCGGATGAGGATTGGATGACGGCGGTGATCGCCGCACCGAGCAGCATGCTGACAAACGGGTTGGAGGTCATTTTTTTGAGCAATACCTCGAGCTTACCGCCCGCCATTTTCTCCAAGCTGGAGGACATCACGTTCATGCCGTAAAGGAAGAACGCCAATCCGCCGATTAGGGAAAGAACCGAAAAGAAATCGAATGTCATACTGGGGTTACCTCTTTGGATTTTTTATTTTTACACAACAAAAGTGTTGATCGGCAAAAAAGCCCAAAATCAACAATTATATTCTAACATATCCCAAAAAGCAAGAACAGTGATTATTTGTTAATAAAATTTAAATAATTAGTACATGATTTGTCAAAGAAATAACAATAATTGTTGTATTGTTGATTTTAAAAATACTTTTTTTGATTATTTTATTGACATTTTACAATTTTTGTGATATAATTTGAGAACCATTCTCAATTTACAAAAAGGACGTTTTATGAAGAAGAAAAATTACAGGAGCGACGGGAGAGCGGCTTTGGTTGAGTTCCTTTCCCAAAATCCCGACTGCCAATTCACCACCGAGGAGCTTTGTTTGGCGGTCAACGGGAGCGAGACCGAGGGGCGGAGCAGTGTCTACCGCCATTTGACACAGCTTTGCGAGGACGAGACCGTGCGAAAGTTCCGCAATGAGGCACGCAAATGCGCGGTCTATCAATATATCGGAAAAAATTGTGACTGCGGCAACCACTTTCACGAAAAGTGTACGCGATGCGGGCGCCTGCGTCACCTTGATTGCAGTGACTCGGCGGCGTTTGCCGAGCATTTGCTGTTGGTGCACGGCTTTGCGGTTGATCGCGGACAGTCGATCCTGTACGGGCTTTGCGCCGATTGCCGCGCCGCCGAGAAGGGAGGTGCGCGTGATGGAGCACTTTCTTGAGATCCTTTCCCACACACTGCTCGATACGTTCAAGCTGGTACCGTTTCTGTTTTTGACCTATCTGCTGATGGAATTTCTCGAGCACAAATCGGGTAACGCCGCCGAGAATTTGTTGCGGCGTTCGGGCAAGGTCGGTCCGCTTTTGGGCGGCTTGCTGGGTGTGGTTCCGCAGTGCGGCTTTTCCGCTGCCGCGTCGGGGCTTTACAGCGGACGCGTCATCACCGCAGGGACGCTGTTGGCGGTCTTTCTCTCCACCTCGGATGAGATGCTCCCCATCATGATCTCCCACGGCGCCCCCGCAGGCGAGGTGTTCAAGATCCTTGGTATCAAGCTGGCGGTTGCCGTGGCGGTCGGATTTTTGGTGGACGCTGTCGCGCGGCTTTATCACCGAAAGTGGGTTGCAGAGGCGCAGGAGCCGCAGATCGAAGCTTTTTGCGAGCGTGAGCATTGCGACTGTCACGACCATTTTGCGCTGTCGGCGCTCAAGCATACGCTGTCGGTCACGTTGTTCATCCTCATCGTCACTTTTGCGCTCAATTTGATAATCCACGGGGTAGGGGAGGACAAGCTTGCGGAATTTGTTCTCGACCGTCCCGTGATCGGCAACGTGTTGGCTGCGCTTGTGGGACTGATCCCCAACTGCGCCTCGTCGGTGGTGCTGACCGAGCTTTATCTCGGCGGCATTCTTTCTCTCGGCTGTGTGCTATCGGGATTGTTGGTCAACGCGGGCATCGGTATTGCCATTCTGTTTCGTAACAATCGCCCCGTGCGCGATTCATTCCGCATCGTCGGCATTTTGTGGCTTGTCGGTGCCTTGACGGGTATTTTGATCGATTTGATATTTTAGGATGTAATACTAATCTCTGATTAAAATATAGAACTTTTTTCGGGAGCCCATTTTGGGTTAGTGGTAACCGCCTTCTCCTGCGGAGAAGGTGTAATGGTTTGCGGGAGATATTGCTTGGAATAGCGAACAAACATTCCCATACCGTCAGAAAACTACCGAAAGAGGTACAAACATTAACATCATACCAAAATATAACATGCGTTAAAAGTTTTGAAAGGTGTCGGAAACGAAGCGGCTTTGCCGCTTACAACGTGGCTTGCCACATTTACTTTCATCAAAAGTTTTCTCACAAAAAACAATATTTTATTTTGAGATTAGTATAAAATGTCCCCCGCAAAAATAAAAATTGCACCAAAAACCCCGTTTCAAATGTCTGTCATTTGAAACGGGGTTTGTTATTGATTTGTTTCAATCAACCGAGCCAACGGTAGAACTCGCGGCGGCGCTTTGCTTTTTGTCCGCTTTGAGCGGCGGCGGCAACAGCGGCGGTCACGATGCAAGCGGCAACGGCGGGAAGAACGATCTTGCCAACCTTTTGCACTTTTTCGTCCTTGGCAACAGCAACGACTTTGTCTTTCCACTCTTTGACAGTGTCGGAGGGCTTCTTTTTGGGAGTTGCGGGAGCCACATCGACCTCGCAGGTGTCCTCTTCTTCAAAGCAGTAGTCATCCTCGCCGTACATGATGTCGGTCTCGCGCTTTGCTTGGTGGCTTGCAACACCGTAGCAGATCCAAGCAATGCCGAGGAAGATCAGCGTCAGTCCCGCGCCGATGAGAACATACTCAAGCAGGATCTCAAAGGGCATTTCAAAAATCAGTTCAAAGGGCATCCACGCATATTTGGTGCAGTGAACAAAGCCGGCTGCAAGGGTAACGATTGCCAAGATGATACCGATCCAAAGGAGCACGGTCCCGGCTCTATGTGTTTTTTCCGATTTCAACATGTGAAGTACCTCCCATTAAGTCAACCAATTGAAAAATTCTCTGCGAAGGGCAGCGGTCTTTCTGTTCGCCGCCGATTTCTTTCCTGCGGAGACCATAGCCACTGCAGCAACAGCGGCACAAGCCGCGGCAACGGGAGCAACCTTATGTAAGTTCTTTTTCAGCTCCTCGGGCTTGGAAAGATCGGGAATGAGGCTCTGCAAAGCCTTCTTTCTGGCTCTCTTTGCGTCTCCTGCCTTTTCGATCTTGTATGCCTCGATCACGGCGTCCATGTTCTCGTTTCTCCAAGCAGCCTTCTTTTCGGCTTCAAGACGTGCGCGCTCGGCAAGCTCGGCTTCATACTCGGCTTGCTTTTCGGCAATCTCGGCGGCAATCTCCTCGGCAAGGCGCTTTTGTTTGTTGGAAGCACCGCCGACGAACAGACCGACAATGATCATCACCACCGCGATACCGCCGAAGATGGCGAGATCGATCCAACGGAACTTAAAGAACGCAAACTCGACCATGATCATGTAGACCAGTGCACCGATGAGCCCCGTGAAGATGCCCACAAATGCGAATGCCTTGGAAATAACGGAAAGACGCTTGGATTTTGCCATGTGATCGTACACAGGCTCAAAGGAGGGCGGCTCGGGGAGCGCTTCCTCTTCCAGCTTGAGTACATCGTGCTCGATATGCTCGGTCAGTGTGTCCAGCTCCTCGCTGAACTCTGCGGCAAAGCGCTTTGCCTCCGCCTCGCGGATGCGCGCCTCCACCACCTTGAGCTCTGCCTGCTTTTTCTGCTTTTCGGCAACCAGCTTTTGCAGGAGCTCTCTGCATCGGTCGACCTGCGGGCTGAGTCCCTTGGATTTTGCCAAGGAAAGCTTTTCGGTTACGACCTTTTCTTTTTCTTCGTAAAGACGAATGTCCGCGCGAAGATTTTCCGCAAGGGTGTTGTCATCAACCGTTGCTTCGGTATCTTCCGCCGCTTCGGTTGCTTCGTCGATTTCGGCGGTTACGGCTTCTTCTGCCGCAAGCGCTTCTTCGACCAGTCTCTTTTTCTTCTTGCCCATTTTATTTCCTCCACCTCGGTTTTTCACCAATGAATTTGGTAGTCTACATATATAATACCATGAAATTGGTTCAATGTCAACAGAACATCAAATTTTTTCTCGAAAAATTTTAAATTTTTTTTCAAAAAAGCGTTTTGGAAGGGGGTTTTATGTGATTTGCAAGGCAAAAATCACATGGTCGAGCTGATCGAGCTTGGCGATTTTCGCCTCTACTGTTACCTTGGGGGGGATGCGGATCAGCGCCTCGATGCCGACATGCTCGGCGTTGCCGCTACGCGCGGGTGTGACTTGAATCTCGACCGCGGCGTATTCCTTGGAGAGCGTCTCGATCATCTTTCGCACCGAACCCACGCTGTCGATCTCGAGATAGAAGAACATTCTTTGGCGCTTGCGGTTCATACGGAACTCGACGCGCGACATCAGCGTAAAGGCGAACACCACGACGAATACCGTGACAAACGCCGGTTCATACAGTCCGTAGCCGATCGACAGACCGATGGCGGCTGTCGCCCAAAGTCCTGCGGCGGTGGTCAGACCCGTGATCTGTGAGTTGCCCTTTTTGAGCAGAATGGTTCCCGCGCCCAAAAAACCGACGCCGCTCATGACCTGCGCACCGGTACGCTGTGCGTCGGTGCCTCCGACCTCGGCGGCAAGATAGCAACCGATCAAAGCCGAGAGCGCCGCACCGAGGCAGACCAGCATATGGGTACGCAGTCCCGCGGCTCTGCCGTGAAATCCGCGCTCGATGCCGACCAGTCCCCCTGCCAGTGCCGCAAGACCGATGCGCACCAGCATCGAGACGAGGTTCAGATCTCGGAGATAGTCCAAAATTTCCAATACAGTTTCCATGATGTATTTTCCTCCTTAATTATAAATATAAAAATATTTGATATTATATCACTTTTTAACAAAAATGTCAATCTCCTTTTTTTACATATTTTATATAATTTTTTTGGGCATTTCGCCCATTGGCATTGACTTTGAATGAAAAATGTGGTATACTGAACACAAAATCATTTTATTTACCGAAAGGAGTTTTTCTATGCCGTTTATCGATACCAAATTGAATATCCGTTTGAGCGAGGAAAAGGAGGCGGTGCTCAAAGCCAAGCTGGGAGAGGCGATCTCGGTATTTGCGGGCAAGAGCGAGTATTGGCTGATGCTCAACTTTACCGATAACTGCCGGATGTGGTTCCGCGGCTATCAAAATTTCCCGATCGCGATGGTGGAGGTCAAGCTGTTCGGCGCCGCCGACGAGGCGACCTGCTCCCGCATGACCGCGACCATTTGCAAGCTCTTTGAAGCCGAGCTTGGCATCTCTGCCGACCATGTTTACGTCAAGTACGAGTTCACCGACCGTTGGGGCTGGAACGGGGAGAACTTTTAACCACCTTGCCACCTGCGCCACCTGCGGTGGAGCTACCGATCGGGGGATGATTGTACGTACATCTACCACGATGGTCATCTGCAGTAGGCTGTTCGTGCGAACATTCCTTGATGCGTCTATCACATAAGTACAAAAGTTGCCGCGTTATGCTTCAGCGACGCGGCACGGAAAGACCGACAAATTTGTACAAACCCAAAATTTGTACCATATCAACGACTTTCACCACCTGCAAACAAAAAAGGAACCGTAATGTTTGTGGTTCCTTTGGAGGGTAATCAAAGCCCAAATCGGTGAAAGTTCTTGAGGGGGCGTGGGGGAACTTCTTTCAAGAAGTTCCCCCACAAAAAATATTTCTATCCCTATTTACTTTGTCTCATCGGGCTCGGAGAGATTTTCGACCAAGAGGTAATCGTCCTCGGCGTCAAACTCGCTGTCGGCGGGACGCCAAGCTTGACCGAAATTCGTCTCGCGGAAGAGCGCGGCAAGACCTGTGATCTGCTTCAGACGCAGGATCTCGTCTTTGTCCATGCCGAGGTGTTTGGAGATCCAAGCGTCACTGCGGCCGATGTCGTGCAGATCGCGGATGATGTTGCTCATCAGATCAACGTCATGCGAGCCGCGGGCACGGTTGTGACGGATGGTGCTTGCCATACGCCCCGAGAGCGGCTTGTCGATCACCGAGACGGGGAGCATCCCGCCCTCGCGCTCATAGATGTCGGGATAATCGCGCATGACGCGGTAGCGGTGAAAGCCGTCTACGATGATGTAGCGGTCGGCATCCTTGTCGTGGTAGCAAACGATGGGCATGGTGTAGCCGTCCTCGCGGATGCTGTCATACAGCAGCTTGATTTCGGGCGGTGCCATGACGTTCGGGTTGTAGTCGTTGGGCACGATCTTTTCAATCGGTACGGCAATGACGCTGTAAACGGGACTTTTGATTTTATTCTTCATAGATCATTTCTCCGTATTGTTCTTTGATCAAATTGATGCGGCGCTGTTCCTCGCGCGTCAGCCCAAAGCCCATAAAGCGGCAGAGGTGGTCGTTTTTGAGGATGCAGTAGCACATACGCTTCCAGCTGGGAATGTCCTTTGTGGAGCGGATGTCATCGGTGTGGTCGGGGACCTTGTCAAGGAAGATGACGCGCGGCTTTTTGCTCAGTGTGTAGTTGGAGACGCCGTTGAGGGCAATGCGGTAGCCTCTTTCGCGCAGCTCCGCAATGGTCTCCTCGGAGAGCCCGCCGCCGATCTTGTGCCAAAACTCGATGGATGTGTTAAATTTTTTGATGTAATTGTTACGCAGACGATGGGGGAGGGTGTCAAGCAGAAACCGCGTGTAGCTTTCCCACGTATGTCCCTCGGGCAGAGTGATGTTGCGGTAGCCCATGGCTTTGGTTCTGCCGTAGATCGCCGCAAAGTTAACGCCGCGCACGCGCCCGACCAGCTTGGTCCAGATCTGCGGGTCGATGACACGGTACAGGTTCAAGCTGTCCTTGGAGTACTCGTTAAAGGGCGATGCCACGCGCATTTGGTCGACCGAAAGACCGGCTTTGTAGTAGAGGTCGTAGAGCTTGTTGTAATCGTAACCGAATTTGTAGTTTGCTACCCAAACGTCGTACACGCTCCAGTCGTACATGGGGGAGGCGCACCAAACATCCTTGAATTGCTTGGTGATCCAGCACTCGCCGTTGTAGCCGTAGCGTTTGTTCAAAAAGCCGCTGTAACGTTGGAGCGACTCATCGGCGCGCATGCCGAGCAGACACACGGTCTTTTTGTCTCCGTGTATCTCCTTGTAATGCCGCGCAAACTGCTTTGCCAAGTCCTCTTGGTGCATGCGGTAGTGATAGTGGTTGAAAGGATTTTTGAGATTGATGACGTAAGGGAAGTCGGGCATGGGGCGCACCCAAGCGTCCTCCTTGGTGTCGTCCCAAGGATACCAGAACATTTCGTAGTTGCTCAGCGCCGTGCGTGTTGCCATGGGGAGACAGACCCAATAGGGCTCGACCTCGTCCTTGAGTCGCTCGAATGTGCGTGTGACATACTCGGTGGTTACGGAGTACTGGGCTTCAAAGTCTTGATGGAACAAACCGATGACGCGGTGGGGGTAGTGTTCCTTTCGGTAGTCGAGCAACATATTGAGCAAAAGCCCGCTGTCCTTGCCGCCGCTGAAAGAAACATAAATGTTGTCAAATTCGCGAAACAGATATTCAAATCTCTGCTGTGTCGCTTCATAAACGTCGTAGGGTAGTAATTCTTTATTCAATCCGCCAAGCTCGTCCTTTCCTCATTTTGTCGTTTTTTCTTTTATTATAACACAAAAATGTGAATAAGTACAGCATAAAATGGATTTTTTTACGGCAACAGCATTTATTTTTTTAGTAATGAGATTGGGATCCAATGTAACCATATGGACCATTTTGGGTGGTGGTAACCGCTTTCTCCCACGGAGAAAGTGTAATGGTTTGCGGGAGCTATTGTTTAGAATAGCGAATAAACTTTCCTATACTTTCAGAAAGCTACCGAATGAGGCACAAACATTCCCTTGATACCAAAATAGAATGCGTTGAAAGTTTTGAGGGGTGTGGGGAACTTTTTTAAAAGTTCTCCACAAAAAAATTCCAAAAGTAGAAACAATGTCACTTTTTTTATAAAAACCGTCACTCTTTTCTCTTGCAATATCCGCGGAATATTGTTATAATAATTATAAGTAATCGACTTTTCCGAGAAAAAATTTGTGCCGATAGGACAGAAACCGCACGGGGAGCCTCTTTGGCAGCGACTTTTCAAAAGGCGAAAAAATTCAAGTCCGCACCGCACAGAGAACAGGAGGTGTACCATGCGCTGTAAGGTCGTTTTACTGATGGCGGGCATTTGCGACGGCACCATGCAAATGTGGCGGGAGTCACTGCACCGTTGCAACCGCATCCACATGCCCTTGGAGGGCAGGGCGTTTTACGACGACACCGGCGGAGCCAAACTGCTGGATACGGGGGAAGCCTATCTCCTCGTCAACAGCTTTGCACGCAACTTTACCCTCCTGCCCGACAGCCGCTATTACCATTTGTTCCTCGACTTTCAAACCGTCCCGCCGCTTGCGGGCAGTGAGGTACGGGCGCTGGACGTGGAACGCGACGGGGTTGCGCGCGCATTGCTTGCCGCGGTCGACGCCATCATCCGTGAGAACGATCCCGAGCGTTGCCGTATTTTGCCCGAGCATACCGAGGCGTTTGCGCAGATCGGCGGGATCCTCGAGGTGCTGATGCGGCACTTGCAGGTGCGGCATTCGATCCGCATGGTCGAAAATCAAAAGATCGAGTACGCCATCAAGTACATCGAGGCACATTACGCCGAGCCCTTGCGCAACGAGGACATCGCCGCACAACTGCACATCGACACCAAGTATCTCATTCGGCTCTTCCGCCGTTACATGGATATGCCGCCGTATCAGTACCTGTCGCAGTGCCGCATCGAGCATGCGCTGACCGAGCTGCGGAGTGGAAAATCGGTTGCCGACACCGCCTATTCCTGCGGTTATCAAAGCGAAAACGCGTTTCGTATCGCGTTTAAGCGCATTATGGGCTGTGCCCCCATTACCATGATCAAAAAATATTAATTTGATAAAAGGAGAACGAAAAAAATGAGAAAGAACCATTTGATCGGCGAGTATCCCGTCATCGGTATTCGCCCCGTTATCGACGGCAGACGCGGAAAGCTGGGCGTTCGCGAGTCCCTGGAGGATCAGACCATGGGCATGGCAAAGCGCGCCGCAAAGCTCTTTGAGGAAAATCTCAAATATTCCGACGGCACGCCCGTCAAGGTCGTCATCGCCGACACCACCATCGGACGTGTGGGCGAAACTGCCGCTTGCGCCGAGAAATTCAAGCGCGAGGGTGTTTCCATCACGTTGTCGGTCACTCCCTGCTGGTGTTACGGCTCGGAGACCATGGACATGGATCCCCACACCATCAAGGGCGTTTGGGGCTTTAACGGAACCGAGCGCCCCGGTGCCGTCTACCTTGCCGCCGTGCTTGCCGCACACGCACAAAAGGGTCTGCCCGCGTTCGGCATTTACGGCAAGGACGTGCAGGACTTGGATGACACCACCATCCCCGCAGATGTACAGGAAAAGCTGCTCCGTTTCGGCCGCGCCGCCATCGCCGCCGCCACCATGAGAGGCAAGTCCTATCTCCAGATCGGTTCGACCTGCATGGGTATCGCGGGCTCGCAGATCAACGTCGACTTTATGGAGGACTACCTCGGTATGCGCGTCGAGTCGGTGGACGAGGTGGAAGTCATCCGCCGTATGACCGAGCAGATCTACGACAAGGACGAATATGAGAGAGCCATCGCGTGGGCGAAAGAGAACTGCAAGATCGGCTTTGACAAGAACCCCGAGTTCATCCGCAAGACCGATGAGCAAAAGGAAAAGGATTTTGCATTTAGCGTACAGCTCGCTATGATCGTTGAGGACTTGATGAACGGCAACCAAAATCTGCCCAAGGGCTGTGAGGAGGAGATGGTCGGTCACAACGCCATCGCCGCAGGCTTCCAAGGTCAGAGACAGTGGACCGACTTCTATCCCAACGCCGACTTTGCCGAGTCGATCCTCAACTCGTCGTTCGACTGGAACGGCACGCGTGAGCCGTACATCCTCGCAACCGAGAACGACACGCTCAACGGCATTGGTATGCTCTTTATGAAGCTGCTGACCAACCGTCCGCAGATATTCGCCGACGTGCGTACCTACTGGTCGGAGGATGCCGTCAAGCGCGTGACCAACTACGACATCAAGGGTAAATCAAAGGATGCGGGTGGATTCATCCACCTAATCAACTCGGGCGCGGCTTGCGTGGACGCAAACTGCCGTGCGACTGATGAGAATGGAAATTCCACCATGAAGGAATGGTATAACGTCACCGAGGCAGATAAAAAGGCGATCATGGACAACGTCGAGTGGTGTGCCGCAGACAACGGCTACTTCCGTGGCGGCGGATTCTCGTCGCGCTTTGTCACCAAAGCAGAGGTGCCTTGCACGATGATCCGTTTGAATATGGTCAAGGGTCTGGGACCGGTGCTCCAGATCGCCGAGGGTTGGACGGTCGATCTTCCCGACGAAGTCACCGATACCCTGTGGAAGAGAACCGACTACACATGGCCTTGCACATGGTTTGCTCCGCGCTGTGACGGCAAGGAAGGCTCGCCCTTTGAGAACGCCTACGAGGTGATGAACCACTGGGGCGCCAACCACGGTGCCATCAGCTACGGACACATCGGTGCAGACCTCATCACCCTCTGCTCGATGCTCCGCATCCCCGTTTGTATGCACAACGTGCCCGAAAAGGACATCTTCCGTCCCGCTTGCTGGAACGCGTTCGGCTCTGACAAGGAGGGGCAGGACTACCGCGCTTGCGCCGCTTACGGACCGCTGTTTAAAAAGTAAGATCGAGAATTTTGCGGTTTGAACAAAACAAATTTTTCGTTTTTGCACCTTTTTCCTAAGTCATAAAAACGCATTGAAAGGAGATGTTATTCTTGAAAAAGCGCAGTTTATCTGTTTGCATATGTCTTATTATGTTTCTTGCTTTGATTTTCCAATCTTGCGCGCCTGTCGATTATATACCCGAAGATCCTCAAAATACATCCAAAGTGACGGATACATCCGAAGTGACAAGTAGGGAGGAAGAGGAAATGAACAAAGTTGAAAATTTGTCTTATTCAACCGCAACGGTTCGGTTTGTTATAAACAAACCGGGTGGAGAGGGAGAATTGAGCTATGTTTATCCCGTGGGAAAAACCATTCAACCCGAAGATATTCCGACTCCCAATCATTTCGGAAACTATGTCTTTCACTGTTGGACCGCTGATGAACGCGGGCTTGACCCGTGTAATCCGGAGGGCTTTTTGGTTAAAGGAGATGTTACGTTTTACGGAAACTGGTATGACCAATCGCTTGCATATGCCTCTGCCGCAACGACAATCGAATCGCGCGACGGCGGAATTTATAATCTGCCGAAAGGAAAAGTGATTTTTTACGGGGCGTCGAACTTTACACGTTGGACAACACTTGAAAAGGATATGTCGCCCGAACTTGACGCGCTAAATCACGGCATTGGCGGCGCAACGGATGCGGACTTGCTTGAGCATCTTGACAGGTTGGTACTTCGTTATGAGCCGAAAGCCGTTGTAATTCAGTGCAGTAATAACGATGTTGCAAAGTATTCTGATGCGCAATGCAAGCTTACAAAACAGCAGCTTTATAACCGCATACACGAGGCTCTGCCCGATACCACAGTCATATTCGTGTCGCATATGCCGCTGCCTTCGCGGACCGCATATTGGAAAACCTCAAGCAGATTGCAAAATCTGAATACTTGGGTAAAAAATTTCTGTGAGCAGAATGAAAATTGTGAATATCTCGATGTTTATGATGATATTCTCGAAATTGCAAATGTATATCTTTCCGGAAATACAAGCGCATATTTCAATGATGGTTCCCATTTTAATGCCGCAGGACAGGCAAAGTTCTGTGCCGCACTAAAGCCTGCAATTGTGGAGATCATCAATAGAGAAAACTGATTTTCAATTTGTTTGCAGTTGGATGACATGGCAAAGTGAAAAAAACAAAGCCCCGCAATTCGATCCGAATTGCGGGGCTTTCAGCGTGTAGACAAAAAATGTTAAATCGCACAAAACCTCTCGTCGCTTTTTCTTTGACCGTATAGGCGCAAATGAAAAAAGGCTACGCAAGCAATTATTTTTCTAATATATCACTTTTCAATCTTGCCAAACGCTTCACGGATTTCGGCCAGCGAATAGCCGTACCGTCCGAGAGAGGCGATGAGGCGGCGGCGCTCGTCGTGCTCGGTGGGAATGACGGCGTAGTGCTTGCACACAAGCTTGGCGCAGTTTTCGGCAAAGTCGACCTCCTCCAACAAAGCGGGGAGCTCCGAAAGTGCCTCATTGCCAAAGCCGCGGTTCCAAAGATGGGCGTAGATACGCTTGGAGCCCCACAGCTTGCCAAGACATATTTCAAACTCACGGCGGAGGTCGCTTTCCTCGTCGATCAATCCCATTTCCCGGAGCCTTTGTGCCGCTTGTGCAGCGGTCTCGCGCAAAAATCCGCGTTGGATCAGCTTTTGCGTCAGCATTTGCACCGAGTTGGCGCCATAGGAGAGCAGATTTTCACCGCAACGGATGGCTTGGCAGAGCTTTGAGGCGTCCTCCAAGCGTTCATAGGTTTCCTCATCGATCACACCGCGCACGGGCTTGAGCTCGTAATATTGCTCTACGGTGAGCAATAGGCGCTGTTCCTCCCGATGTTCCCCCGATTCGAGAAGAACACGCAGAGCCACCTCGGCGCCGTCGTTTTGCGCGTGGAGCGAGCGAATGGTGATGGTCATGGGCGCATTATGAAAATTTCGGTTGGTGTTCGTCATTCATCGGCACCGTCCTCGGATAGGCGCAGGTCAAAATCGTCGTCCTCGTCCACTTCAAATTCTTCGGATGCCGAGAGCTTGACGTCTTGGCTCATGGCACGTACCTTTTCCTCAATCTCCTGCATCAAGGCGGGGTTGCTTTCAATCATCTTGCGCACATTCTCCTTGCCTTGACCGATGCGCTCGCCGTTGTAAGAGAACCAAGAGCCGCTCTTTTTGATGATCTCGAGCGTAATGGCGTAGTCCAAAATTTCGCCCGAAGCCGAAATGCCCTTGCCGTACAGGATATCAAATTCCGCCACGCGGAAAGGAGGTGCAACCTTGTTTTTGACGATTTTGCACTTGACGTGGTTGCCGTAAACATCGTTGCCGTCCTTGAGCTGCTCGGTCTTGCGGACATCGATGCGCACCGACGCAAAGAATTTGAGCGCGCGACCGCCGGAGGTGGTTTCGGGGTTGCCGTAAATGACGCCGACCTTTTCACGGATCTGGTTGATAAAGACGAGCACGCAGTTGCTCTTGGAGATGACGCCCGAGAGCTTGCGCATTGCCTGAGACATCATTCTTGCTTGGACACCGACCATCGACTGTCCCATGTCGCCCTCGATCTCTTGACGGGGAACCAGCGCGGCGACCGAGTCGACCACGATGGCGTCCACGGCACCCGAGCGTGCCAGCGCTTCACAAATTTCCAAAGCGTCCTCGCCGCAGTCGGGCTGAGAGACCAGCAGGTCGTTGATGTTGACGCCGAGGGCTTTTGCGTAAATGGGATCGAGCGCGTGCTCGGCATCGATGAACGCCGCAGTGCCGCCGCCCTTTTGCACCTCCGCCAAAATGTGCAGAGCCACGGTGGTCTTACCCGAGGACTCGGGACCAAAGATCTCGACGATACGTCCGCGCGGGACGCCGCCGATGCCGAGGGCAAGGTCCAAAGAGAGCGAACCCGTATGGATTGCCTGTACTTCCATGCGGGTGTTCTCGCCCAATTTCATGATGGAGCCCGCGCCGAAGTTGCGCTCGATCTGCGACATGGCGGTGGCAAGCGCTTGCTTCTTGCCCTCCGCGTCGAGGTTGACCGGAACTGCCGGCTTGGTCTTTTTTGATGATGCCATAATCGATTTTGTCCTTTCCGTGGGCGCACCTCGCCCGTCTTTGGTGTTGATTGCCCTTATTATACTCCTTTTTTTGCCGTTTGTCAAGGGGTTTTACAAATAAATTTTTCCGTTTTTGGAATTTTAAAAATGACTTTTGCTTTTTTTATCGGTTTTTGTTGGTTCCGAATTCCGAAAATGAATGATTTGGGACGGTGACCATATATGAATACCGACGCGGGATTTTGTAAGGCGTTTTGTCATGAGAGTAAAGCTGTTTTTTGAAAGGACTCCTTCCACCGCAAGCGCCACAGTCGTCAAGACGACTTCACGCTGTTGTGAAGCGACTGAGGGAGTTGACCATGGGCAAATTTATTTTTTTGTGAAAGGACAAAAAATGTATCGGTTTGGTTTTGTCCGTCTATCACTCTCAAAACATTGTTTGAATTGTTCGGCGGAGCGTGTGGGACACCTCAGAGAGCGCGGAGCGGGGAGCCCGTTTTTGTCCCTAATTATGCTCCGCTTCCATTTCCATTCACATTGTCATTATCATTGTTATTTTCATTATCATTCCCATTATCATTTCCATTATCATTATAGGCTTTTTCGGCTTTTTTATCAAAGCGTTCGGTTTTTTAAAAAAGCATTCCCCCTATCAGTCCCTGTCTCTGTAACAGTATCTGTATCAATATCAGTATCAGTATCACTCTCATTTGCAGGCACTTGCTTACATTTGCTTGCATTTGTTTGCAATTGTCGGCTTTTGTTTTTTGAAAAAAACTTAAAAAGAAAATCAAAATCCCCTTGAAATCGGCGGTTGAAAATGGTATA
This sequence comes from Clostridia bacterium, assembly GCA_017453205.1. Lineage (GTDB taxonomy): Bacteria > Bacillota > Clostridia > Oscillospirales > CAG-272 > UMGS1865. Next base: position 22,093 of record JAFTKO010000005.1, read on the forward strand.
CTATATGATGGTATATTTTCCGCAGAAAGGAATTTTGATAAATGACAGATCAAGAAAATCGAAACCCGTCCGCCGAGCCGACCTCACAAAAACAGATCGGGAACACCGAAAATCTGCTGAGTGATTTTGGCGCGGGGCAGAGAAAGCCCGCGGCTCCGTCCTCGGAACCCGCACAGGGGACGGGCGGCGCGTCGGCATCCTCTGAGACATCGGCAGGGGAGAGCGAAGCCCCCAAAAAGGCCGCGCCGAACCATACAAATAAAACAACGTCCACGCAAAAGAAGAGCACGACCGCCCAAAAGAGCACGGCGGGGAAGAGCGCTTCTTCTTCCTCCGCAGGCGCGAAAGCAAAGACCAAAAACGAGAGCGCCAAGGAGAAAAAACAGCCCGAAAATGTCAAGGCGTCCACCGCGAGCGGAAATGCGCCCAAAAAGGAAAAAGCCAAGGCCTCACAGATCGATCTTGACAATCAGCCGCGCTCGGCAAGACCGGCACATCAAGTCATTCCCTATGCGCTCATCGTACTGGCGGTGTTTGTTCTCGTGTCACTGGTGCTCAATCTTTTTTGCAACCGCGGCAACGTCCTGGAGGACAACCCCGAGGCGCACTGGATGGGCATGTTCGGCTACTACATTTGCTACGGTCTGTTCGGCTTGTTCGGCCCTGCGGTGTTCGTTCTTCCGTTCTTATTGCTCAATTTGGCGTTCTTTTGGAAGAAATACATCGATTGCCGTGTGACGATCTCCAAGATCGTGGTGTCGTTTTTGTTCATGCTGCTGCTCGGCGCCGCCATTCATGTGGTGTGCTTGACGCAGTTTGATGTGTCGATTCGCAATTTTTCCGCCGAGGATCTGATCTACTACGGCGCCAAGATGACGGGCGGCGGTCTGCTCGGCGGTAAGCTGGGCTACTTTATGATGGTCTACCTCAATGTCGCGGGCTCGCTGATCGTTTCGATCTGTCTGCTTGCCGCGGCGCTCTTCTACTTCCTCGGCATGACGCCCCAGCACCTGTGGAACAGCTACCGTATGCGCCGTTCTCTGCGTGCCGAGCGCAATCCGAGCATGAGTGAACAGGACGCCGAGGCCGCACGCAACAAGGCGGCGATGGACGAAAAAATCCGCCGTGTGACGGCAAAGCAGATGACCATTGACGACGAGCAAGAGACGGGCGCGCCTGCGGGAGCCGTACAGGTGACCGAGACCGCGCCGCCGAAAAAGTCCCCCGAGGACAAGCTTGCCCCCATGCCTCTGCCCAAGCTTGATCCCAATGACGGCTCGAGTCTGTTTGTCCCGCGCGACGTCAATCAAAAAATGAAGGAGGAAAAAGCGGCAAAGATCGCCGAGGCGGCGAAAGCTTCCACGCCCCCTGCGGCGCCGACGGCACAACAGCCCGCAAAGCCTGCGCCCGCCGCTGATCCCGCGCAAAACCGCGATGCCGCCGTGGACCCGATCTTCCCCAAGACCGCCGAGTCCAAGCAGGTGCGCAAGGTCCCCAAGGAGGATCGTAATTTTGATCTGCGCAACGTCTTTATCGAGTTGGATGACACCGACAAGCCCGCAAAGCAACCGCCCCGCGGTCACGCGCCCGTACCTCCCGAGGTCCCGCTGACCACAGGCAAGCGCCCTGCGACAGCGACCGCAACGGGTACGGCAAACGCCGCACGTCCCGCACAGCCGCAGAGACCTGCCGCACCGAACGGAACCGTAAGCGGAGTCGCAAGCGGTGCGCCCGCGCGTCCCGTGATGCCAAAGGCACCTACTGCGGCACAGCCCGCACGTCCTACGGCGGGAGCTCAACCCACGTGTCCTGCCGCGCCCACGGCACAGCCCGCACAAGGCAAGGCGCCGTCTCTTTCGGCAGTCAAGCCCGCCGCTCCCACGGCGACTGCGAAGGCACCCGCCAAGGGAGATGCCGCAAAGCCGATCTTCCGTGCCGCCGACAACAGCGGAAAGAAGGATTTCGGTCTTTCCAACGAGGAGTTTGAAAAGCTGGAAGCCAACCGCGTGGTGTTGCCCTCCAAAAACGGAGCCAAGGCGCCCGCCAAAGCCTCTGCCGCCCCCGACAAGGAGCCTGCGGCAAAGGATGCGGCAAAAAAGCCCGATGCCAAAAAAGAGGCAACGCTGCCTCCCGCAAAACCGGTGTCTCCCAAAAAGTATGTATTCCCGCCCATCTCCTATCTGCAGCCCGGGGAGCCCATGACGGCGGAGAACCGTGCCGAGATTCAAGCCAGTATGACACAGCTTGCCGAGACGCTTGCAAGCTTTCATGTCCGCGTACAGGAGATCAACTACTCCTGCGGACCTACCGTTACCCGTTACGAGGTCATTCTCGCACCCGGTGTGCGTGTGCGTACCATCACCAACCTTGCCGACGATATCGCGCTGGCATTGCGCTCCTCGGGCGGTGTGCGTATCGAGGCGCCCATCCCCGGCACCAATGCCGTGGGTATCGAGGTCCCCAACAAGACGCGCACGACGATCTATCTGCGTGACTTGATCGAGTCCAAGGAGTTCGCCAAGTCGACCAGCAAGCTCAGTGCCTGCCTCGGCGCCGACATTGCGGGAGACCCCATCATCTTTGATATTGCCAAGATGCCCCACCTTTTAGTTGCGGGTACCACGGGTAGCGGTAAGTCGGTCTGCATCAACTGTATCATCATGAGCCTCCTTTACAAGGTGCGTCCCGACGAAGTCAAGCTCGTGCTCATCGACCCCAAAAAGGTGGAGTTCAGCATTTACAAGAACATCCCCCATCTGATGGCTCCCGTGGTCACCACGCCCAAGGACGCGGCGGGCGCTCTGCAAGCCGCCGTGGAGGAAATGGAACGCCGCTTTGAGGTCTTTGAAACGGTAGGCGTGCGCGACATCAAGGGCTATAACTCGGTCACTGCGGACGATCCCGACATGCCGTATATCCCGCACATGGTCATCATCATCGACGAGCTTGCCGACCTCATGATGACGGCAAAGAACGAGGTCGAGACCGCCATCTGCCGTATCGCGCAAAAGGCGCGTGCTGCGGGTATGCACCTCATCATCGGTACCCAGCGTCCGTCTGCCGACGTTGTCACGGGCTTGATCAAAGCCAACGTGCCCTCCAGCATCGCGTTTGCCGTCAAGTCGCAGGTCGACTCGCGTGTCATCCTTGACCACGGCGGTGCCGAGGCTTTGACGGGACGCGGAGACATGCTGTTCGTTCCGATCGGTGCGATGCGCGACACCCGTGTGCAAGGTGCGTTCGTTGATGACAAAGAGGTCGAAAAGATTTGTGAGTTCATCCGCGCCACCAACGGCACGGCGCAATATGACGAAAAGTTTATCGCCAAGCTCAAGGAGCTCGCCGCGCAATGCGGAAACAAGGGCAAGAGCAATGACGATCTCCCGCCCGCCGCTGATGGGGAAAAGGGTGACGATCCCAAGTACGCCGATGCTGTCCGCGTTGCCATTGAGGAAAAGCGCATCTCGACCTCGCTCCTGCAACGCAAGCTGGAAGTCGGCTACTCCCGTGCCGCCAAACTCATCGACCGCATGCAGTCCGAGGGCATCGTCTCGCCCCCCGACGGCTCCAAGCCCCGCACCATCCTCATTACCCCCGAAGAGTACCTCGAACGCTTTTTCGATAACTCCGAAGAGCAATGAGAGGGTTCGAGAAAGTTGAATGTAAGCTTTTTAACGTGATTTTTTTCGTGGGGAACTTTTTGAAAAAAGTTCCCCACACCCCTCAAAAACTTTCAACGCATTTTCTGTTTTGGTATCATGGGGATGTCAGTGCCTCTGTCGGCAGCTTTCTGACGGTATGGGAATGTTTGTTTGCTATTCCGAACAAAGGCTCCCGCAAACCATTACACCTTCTCCGCGGGAGAAGGCGGTTACCACCACCCAAAATGGTCCACGAGGTAACTTTTAATTGAAAAGCGGCAATATTTTTACATTGTTTTACGTTTAAGAAGCTTATTTTTCTCGAATTTTTTTCTTCAAAACCTTTATCGATTGGGGGACGGAGAACCTCCAAAGGCATTGCGAACATCGCAGTGCCTTTTTTGCGCTCTGTATGCTGAAAGCTGTTGTAAGGCCCCTTGCCCCGAAAGCAAAGTTGCTTTTTTGAAAAGACTCCCTCCGTCTCGCGTTGCTCGCAACCGTAAAGTCGCCTTGGCGACTGTGGCGCTTGCGCCTTTCCTCTAAGTAGGGAGGCAAAAAGTGACTTTCCCATAATAGGCATACTTTTTTTGGAACGCATGTAACCTTAGGCGCCCTCTCGAGGGAGCTGTCGCGAAGCGACTGAGGGAGTCCTCAATGCAAAGTTACTTTAAAAAACGCCTTATACAGCCATCACCCACGTAAACAAAAACAGACACCGCAATGATACGGTGCCTAAAAAGGGGAGTGTTCCCAAATCGGTGAAAGTTTTTGAAAGAGCTCGAGAAACCTTTTTTTAGATAAGTTTCCTTGACGTAAAAAATACGATATTACCTGCTTATCACGGATTGTTACTGCCTCGGCAGTCCGGTTTGGGTGGTGGTACCAAACCGGATGCGGGAGCTGTTGAAAGGGTAAATCGCACCGATTTTAAAATTATATTCTTAAAAACTGCGTTGAAAGTTTTTGAAAGGGGTGTGGGGAAAACTTTTTTCAAAAAGTTTTCTCCACGAAAAAATATCTTACGTTAAAAAGTTTTCCCCACGAAAAAACCGTCCGAATACATCCTATTCATGATCATTCAACGCGGCGCCGATGACGGTGCCGAATTGGGAGTTTTGGGGGATGAGAAAACGGACGCCGAAGCCTTGGGCGTGATTTTCAAAGACGTTGCGGATGGGGGAGATATTGGTGAGGTTGCCGATCAGTACGATATCTTTGAGGCGGTAGCTGCGCGCGGCAAAGACGGCGAGCATCATGATGGTTTCGGCGACCATGTTGGTGATGCCGAGGGCAAGATCGGAGCCCGTTGCCAGATCGGAGACTTTACCGAAGTTTGCGGCGGTGAGGTTCTCGTTAATGCCTTGGTACCGACTGTGGGAAATGTCTTTGATGCGCAGGTCGATGTTGTCAAGGTCACCGTCGGCGCAGAGCTGTTCGATGTGCTCTACGGTGTCCACGCCAAGCATTTTACGGCAGAGCCCGATCAGCGTACCGCCGCCCATGCCCGTACCGCCAAGGTACTCCACGGTGTGCTTTCCGTCCTCTTTTTTGGCATGGATGAGCGCCGTGCCCGTACCCATGCTGACCACGATCGCTTCGTCAAGCCCCGAAAGATAGAGCCCGCCGATGCCGATACTGGAAAACTCGGGAACAGGCGTACAGGTCAGATTGTAGATGGGCTTGGTGATGACCGAGGAGCCCGCGCCCGTCATCAGAATGCGGTCGATGTCGGTGAGCTCCAAGCCGTTTTCGGCGGTGAATTTTCCAAAGGCACCGTAAATGGAGGTCAAGGGATCGGTGGCGCGTACAAATTGGGGGGCGATGAGCTCTTTTGCTCCGTCCGCTCCCTTGCGAAATCCCACGATCTTTGTCGTTGTTCCGCCTACGTCAATGCCGATTACGGTTTTGTTCATGATAAAAAATCCTTTCGGGAAAATGTTTTTCAAGAATATTATACCATTTACTTGTAAAAATTGCAACCTTATGTTATAATATTTTATATTATTTTTAAAATAGGATCGTCCCTACAAGGTTACCGATGAAAGTAACTTTTCTTTTGAAGGGGCGTGGGGTAACTTCTTTCATCTAACTTTTTTGGCGCAAATTTAAGCAAAACATCAACCGTTTTCAAGTAAAAGTAACCTTGTGGAGCATTTTGGGTGGTGGTACCAAAATGCTCGCGGGAGCTATTGAAACAGAAAACGCACAGATTTTAAAATTTCATTTTTAAAATGCGTGAAAAGTTTTGAGGGGTGTGGGGGACGAAGCGGCTTTGCCGCTTACAACATGGCTTGCCATGTTTACTTTTCTCAAAAGTCCCCCACGAAAAAAAGCATTTTATGTTAACAAAGCTTATCTCCAAGAAGTTCCCCCGCCAAAAAAAAGAACAATCTCCATCCATAAGAAAGCGAGGAAAAAACATGGCATTTGACGCGGGCATGCTGGCGTGTGTGGTCGATGAGATACGCAAAACGGCATTGGGAGCGAGAATTGAAAAGGTGTTTATGCCGGAGCGAGACGAGATCGTATTGCAGATGCGGAGCTTTGAGGGCGGCAAACGGCTGCTTATCAACGCGGGCTCCAACACACCGCGCATCGGGTTTACGTCGGCGCAAAAGGAGAATCCCGCAACGCCGCCCATGCTGTGTATGCTTTTGCGGAAGCATCTGCAAGGGGCAAAGCTCTCGGACGTCCGTCAAGCGGGCTTTGAGCGCGTGGCTGTCCTCGAGTTCGAGACGCGCGACGAGATGGGCTTTGCCTGTACACGACGCCTTTACGCCGAGATCATGGGAAAGTACAGCAATCTCATCTTTGCAAGCGGCGAGGATAAGGTCGTTTCGGCACTCCGCACGGTGGATTTTTCCACGTCGAGCCTGCGGCAGGTCTTGCCGGGCATGACCTATGAGCTCCCCCCCAAGCAGGACAAGGAGGACCCGATCACGGTCACGCGGGAGGGGTTCTCGGCACTGTTGGAAACGGGCAACGCCGATCGATCGATGGACAAATGGATCACAGCGACGTTCCTCGGTATCTCGGCGGCGGTGGCAAGGGAGATCGCATACCGTGCCGCGGGACGGACCGACGCGCTCCTTGGCAACGTGGACAGGACGCGTGCCGCAGACGCCTTTTTTGAGATCACCGACATGATCCGCAACGCCTCTTTTTCGCCTTGCATGATCCTCAAGGACGGCAAGCCCGTGGAGTACGCGTTTTGTGAGCTGCACCAATATGGGAGCGGCTTTGAGATGCGCCCGTATGAAAGTGCGGGGGCACTGTTGGACGACTTTTTCCACACCCGAGACCGCGAACAGCACATCAAACAGCGCGCCGCAGACGTGTTGCGCATTCTGACCAACGCCGACACACGCATCCGCAAAAAGCTTGATCTGCAACGCGCCGAGTTGGAGGACTGCAAAAAGGGCGAGGAATATAAAAAGTATGCCGACCTCATTACGGCAAACCTGTACCGGCTTCAAAGGGGCATGACGCGCGTGGAGCTGACCGACTACGAGGACTACCGCGAGGACGGGAGCTTTGGAACGGCGGTCATTACGCTTGACAGCCGACTTTCCCCTGCGGCAAACGCGCAGGTCTACTACAAAAAATATAACAAGAGCAAGACCGCAAAGGTCGAGCTGGCACGGCAAATTGAGCTGGGGGAGACCGAGTTGCGTTATATCGATACGGTCTTTGATGCACTGACGCATGCCGAGACCGCCGCAGACCTGACCGAGATTCGCGACGAGCTGTACCGTTCGGGGTACGCGTCCCGCATGAAGAACTACGCGCTGTCCAAAAAGAGCGCAACGCCCACGGTGGCGCACTTCCGCACAAGCGGAGGGTTCCGCGTGCTGTGCGGAAAGAACAATCTGCAAAACGAATACATTACGCACAAGCTGGCGGGGAAGAATGACTATTGGTTCCACGTCAAAAATCTGCCCGGCTCGCACACGGTGATGCTGTGCGAGGGGGAGGAGCCGTCGGTCAAGGATTTTACCGAGGCGGCGGAGATCGCGGCGTATTTCTCGAAGGGCGCGGACGGACAGAACGTGGAGGTCGACTACACGCTCGTGCGCAACGTCAAAAAGCCCGCAGGAGCCAAGCCCGGGTTTGTCATCTATCACACCAATTGGTCCTGTATCGTTACCCCCAATGAGGAAAAAGTGAAAGCGATGAGAGAGGGAAAGTGAGTTTTTTTGTGGGGACGGTCTTGAAGAGCGTTTTTAACGTAAAACCTTTTTTCTTCTGTGGGGGACTTTTGAATAAAAGAAAACACGTCGTATACGCCGTGTTAGAAGCGGCAAAGCCGCTTCCCCCACACCCCTCAAAACTTTCAACGCATTTTTTGTTTTTGTTTGATGGGGATGCTGTGCCTCGTTCGTTAGCTTTCTGACGATACGGGGTGTTGTGTAACAGTGATGCTATTACAGTGGAAATGTAACCTCAGGCTCCCTCTTGAGGGAGCTCCCGCGTCAGCGGGTGAGGGAGTATACGCATGTAAATGTCAGAGACTTTCCCCCAAGAGGGCAAGACTTATTTCTTTATAAAAAATATTAGAAAGAGGGATCAATCATGCAATCCAATCAATACGACATCATCATCGTCGGTGCGGGACCGGCTGGCATGACCGCGGCGCTTTACACATTGCGCGCGGGCAAATCGACGCTTCTTTTGGAGGGGCAGACCTACGGCGGGCAGATCGTGCAGTCCCGCAAGGTCGAAAATTACCCGGGTGCGCCCGAGATCGGCGGCGCGGAGTTGGCAGAGCAAATGATGGCACAGCTGCGCGCACTTGACGCAAAGGTCGTTTCGGCACACGCCACGGGGCTTCGCAAGACCGTCGACGGCTACGAGGTCTTGACCGACGGGGACGTCTATTCGGCAAGCGCGGTCATTCTTGCTACGGGCGTGGGGCACCGTAAGCTGGGGGTTCCCGGGGAAGCGCAATTCATCGGCAGAGGTGTCTCCTTTTGCGCCACCTGTGACGGGATGTTCTTTCGTCGCCGCGAGGTCGCCGTGGTGGGCGGCGGCAATACCGCCGTGCAGGATGCGTTGGTGCTTTCCGAAATTTGCGCCAAGGTCTATCTGATCCACCGCCGTGACGGCTTTCGCGCCGAAAAGCACCTTTTGGATCGTCTTGCCAAGGTCGAAAATATCGAGCTTATCACCGATACCGTTGTGACCGAAATGAAAGGCGAGTTCACGCTCCAATCCGTGACGCTCCGCAACGTCAAGACCGATGAGGTGCGTGAGCTTGCCGTCTCGGGTGTCTTTGAAGCTGTCGGCGTCCTCCCGCAAAACGCCGCCTTTGCCGATGTTGTTGCGCTTTCCTCGGACGGCTATCTCCTTGCGGGCGACGATTGCCAAGCCTCTGCTCCCGGTATCTTTGCCGCGGGTGATTGCCGACAAAAACGTGTCCGTCAGCTCACCACCGCCACCGCCGACGGTACCGTCGCCGCCCTGTCCGCGTGTGAGTATATAGATAATAAAAAATAAAAGAAAAGAATAAAAGTTTTTTCGCGGGGGAACCCCTTTTGGGCAAAAGGGGCTCCCCCGCACCCTCTCACCAAAACCTTTTACCGATTGGAGGCATTTGTCTTTGTACAGTATGCTTTGACCGAAACGATGTTAAAATTTTGAACTTTTTCGGTGCTTCAAAAAATGATCACGGCATAAGTACAGGAATGTAATCAAATGTAACCATGTGGACCATTTTGGGTGGTGGTACCAAAATGGTGGCGGGAGCTATTGTTTGGAACAACGTACTAACATTCCTATGCCGTCAGAAAACTATCGAACGAGGCACAGACATTCCCATGATGCCAAAACAGAAAATGGGTTGAAAGTTTTGAAAGGGTGTGGGGAAACTTTTTCAAAAGTTTCCCCACAAAAAAACAAAAAGCTGCCGAGAAAAAATGATAAAAAAGGCTTGACAAACATATCATATTATGATATCATGTATTCCAATGAAAATCCAAAAAAGGAGGGGATATTTTGAAAAAACGTTGGAAAAAGATCAACCGCGGATTACTTCTCGGTGCTGTCCTTTTGGTGGGGCTTGTGGGCTTCATTGTCTTTAAAGAGGTGCAGTTTCGTCAGGAGCTCCCGAAGATCCGAGAGAGCGCCGAGGCATATGTGCAGGATCTGTTGGCGCTCAACGTCTCTTTGGAGGGCGAGGAGCTTGGAAAGGACTTGACCGATGAGCAACGCGCACAGAAAAAGGCGGCGCTTGACAAGCTGATTGCCGACCGTATGGCAACGGGCGACGGTGAGGAGGGGAACTATTATGTCCTCACGGCTTCGGAGCTCCGCGCGAACTACGAGGAGATGCTGGAGGGTGCACCCGCAACGCTTTACCGCAATTTGGAATTTGATATTCCCGAGAACCGTATCAACGTGACCTCGGAGGGCAGCGACTATGCGTATGTTTCGATCTATCTGCAAAACATCTCGGTGGAGGCGTGTGGTATGATCGACCAAATGTTTGGCGGCGAGTCCACCAAATATTACTATGACACGGAGATCTACGACAAGGAGTTCGCCGAGGGCGAGGAGTTTGAAAACTACATCGACAAGACGTGGTACACCTGCACCTTTGGCGGTAACGCGACCCTGCAAATGCAGCGTGTGGACGGCGAGTGGAAGGTCACGGGCGTTTATTGCTACACGTGGTCGCAATCGGTACGCGAGATCAATGAAAAGGAGGCGGTCAAGGAATGAAAGACGTCATTTTACATATCGAGCATCTTTCCAAAACGCTCGGCAGACGTGAGATCTTGCACGACATTTCCTTTGATACCTACGCGGGCGAGGTCTTTGGTTTTCTCGGACCGAACGGCGCGGGCAAGACCACGACCATCAAGATCGCCGCGGGGCTTTTGACCTTGGACGAGGGCGAGATCAGCATTGCGGGACATGATATGCGCACGCAATTTGAAGCGGCGATGGCACAGGTAGGCGGCATTGTGGAGAACCCCGAGTTTTACAAGTACCTTTCGGGACTGGAAAATCTGCGCCTGTATGCGGCGATGCGTGACGGCGTGACCGAGGAGCGCATCCGCGAGGTGGTGCACCTGGTAGGGCTGGACAATCGCATCCGCGACAAGGTGGGAAAATATTCGCTGGGTATGCGTCAGCGTCTCGGCGTGGCACAGGCGATTTTGCACCGTCCGCGCCTCTTGATCCTTGACGAGCCGACCAACGGTTTGGATCCTGCGGGCATCAAGGAGCTGCGCGACATCCTCAAGAGCTTGGCGCACAACGAGGGCATCGGTGTGATGGTATCGAGCCACTTGATGAGCGAGATGGAGCTGATGTGTGACCGTGTGGGCGTGATCGTGCGCGGACAGCTCCAAAGCGTGCATCCCATCGACGAGCTGATCGCCGCCACGACACCCGATCGCGCCGAGTTTTTATTGCGCGTCAACGATCCTGCCCGTGCCACGGGGCTGCTTTCGTTCCTGCCCGAGGGCGCGCTCAAAATGGGCGAGGACGGAACACTGGATCTGGTTCTCCCCATGGCGGGGTGCGACGCGGCGTTGGCAAAGGTCAACCGCGCGCTTATTATGGGCGGCGTGTCGCTTTACACGGTATCCAAAAAAGAAAACCGCAAGCTCGAGGATGTGTTCATCGAGCTGACGGGCGAGGGAGGTGGACAGATTGCATAAGTTTTGCAGATTGATCGGAAACGAATGGAAAAAGCAGTTCCGCAAAAAGGCGTGTTGGGTGATGTTGATCCTGTTGGCGGTGCTGGCGGTCGGATATTCGTTGCTCATTGCCTTGGAGAGTACGTTTTCCGTCGATTACTGGTATGCCTACTCCGAGGAGGAATACCGCTGGCAGATCGAGGAAAACGAGCGCTTTGTTGACGAGGTGGATGAGAACGGAGACCCCACCGAGTTCGCGCTTGCATGCCGCCTCAACATCGAGTATTATCAGTATTTGCTGGACCATGAGATGTTTTTCAACGATTGGCGTACCGATTTGGTTTACGAGATGTTTTACTCCGCAAAGGCGAACGGTGACACCGCACGCTTTGAGCAACTCAAGGCCATTGTTGAAAATGAGGATATCACCGCTTACTTCAACGATATGAAAGCGGGCTATGAAAGAGACTATGCGAACGATCCCGAGGCGCTTGCCATTTTGATTTGGAAGCCCGAGTATTGCATTGCCAACGGCGTGTATCCTTCCTCCGACAAGGATTGGAGATACGAAAAGGTCAACACGGTAGCCAATGACCGTTATGTGGTGCTGATGAAGGAGCGCCAAAAGGCGGCGGGAGAGAAATACGACGAGGAAGCCCTGGAGGCTGCCCGCAACCGCGCGGCGATTGCTATGTATCAGCTGGAAAACGACATTGCGGTCAACCCCGCGGACAGCTTGCAGACCAGCATTCTGACGGGAGAAGCGGGAGACAGCGGCTTTTGGAATGCGTTCGCGTGCTCCAAGGATCTGATCTCTGTCATCGGTCTTTTCGTCATTGTGATTGCGGGCAGCATCGTGTCCAACGAGTTCTCGCAGGGAACCATCAAGTTCCTCTTGATTAACCCCGTCAAGCGTTGGAAGATCTTGATGTCCAAGTACGCCACGGTCATGATCATCGGTGTTTTGATGCTTGCCATTCTGTTTGTATTCTCTTTTGTAAGCGCGCTGATTTTCGGCGGCGCTTCGGAAGCCCTTTTGCCCGCCATCGAGGCGGAGGGCGGTGTGGTCCATACCTATTCGCCCTATCTCTCGGTGCTCGGCGGCTATCTTTTGTCGGCAGTGGAGGTCGTGGTCATGGCAACCTTGGCGTTTGCCATCTCGGCTTTGGTGCGCAGCTCGGCGCCTGCCATCGGTATCAGCCTGTTTGCCTATCTCGGCGGCACGCTGCTCGTCACCATGCTCCAAGCGTTCGGCTTTGACTGGGCAAGATATCTGCTGTTTGCCAACCTTGATTTTTCCGCTATCGTAAACGGAAGCTCGATGTTTGCGCACCAGTCGATCGTCGCCGCGGTCGTGATCGTGGTGTTGCACATGGTCGTGTTCCTGCTTTCCGCGTGGGACGCCTTTGTCCGACGCGAGGTGTGATATTCTCATTGCACCAACCCCAACCGATGTCATATCGCACATCGGTTGGGGCTTTGTTTGCATAGACAATTTTAGGGGAACTTTTTGAATAAAAGAAAACACGTCGTATACGCCGTGTTAGAAGCGGCAAAGCCGCTTCCCCTACACCCCTCAAAAACTTTTAACGCATTTTCTATCTTGGCATCACGGGAGTGTCTGTGCCTCTGTCGTCAGTTCTCTGACGGTATGGGAAAGTTTCTTCGCTATTCCAAGCAATAGCTCCTGCCGACCTTTTGGTACCACCACCCAAAAGGCTCCACAAGGTTACTCTTGATATCAACAACTCATACTTAAAAAAGTAAATGCTGTTGCCGTGGTTTTGCTCCGAGAGCAAAGTTACTTTTTTAAAAGGACTCCCTCCGTCTCGCGTTACTCGCCACCGTAAAGTCGCCTTGGCGACTGTGGCGCTTGCGCCTTTCCTCTAAGAGAGAGACAAAACGTGATTTGACCAAAACAAGCATACATTTTTGAATGTATGTAACTTTAGGCTCCCTCAAGAGGGAGCTGTCGCGAAGTGACTGAGGGAGTTCCCAATGAAAAAGTTACTTTTTTGAAAGCACAAGAAAGGACAAAAAATCGTCTCTTTGCGGCGAAGGCAAAAAATATTCCATTTTTTAAATAAAAAATTTGACAGATTGTTGACAATCGGATTTTGATGTGTTATAATAAAAGGGAATATAGGGAATTTCTCGGAATTTCAGTAATTGTCGGAGGTCGTCATGAAAAGTTCCAAAGTATCCAGACAGGCTCGTTATGAATATGAAAAAAGCATGCATGATCTGAAAAAAATCTCCAGAGCGGGAATTTGCATTTACAACCCGAGTGACTTTGTGGTCTACGCGGGCGTTTTGAAGCGCTATGAGGGTGCTTCTGTCATCGCGCATATCCCGCATGGCGTGGTCGAGATCGCGGACGGGGCTTTTACAGGCTACGATAAGCTGGTGGAGGTCGTTATTCCCGATACCGTTACCACCATTGGGGAAAAGGCGTTTTGCGGCTGTACCTCAATCGAGCGTATCAATATCCCCGCAAATGTGACTTCCATTAAATATAAGGCATTCTACGGCTGTACCGCGCTCCGCAAGATCGGCTTTGAAAAGAGCAACAAGAGCCTGTACATCGAGGACTCCGCTTTCCAACTCTGCTCCGCGCTCGAAACTCTGGATACCAAGCGCGACATCGAGTATATCGGCAAGCAGGCGTTTGCCGAGTGCTTCTCGCTCAAAAATCTGTTCCTGCGCAACAAGGATCAGATCTTTATCGACGAGGGCGCGTTCCGCAACTGCAACGCATTGGTGCACACCGAGATCTATTCCATCGTCAGCGCCAAGTATCCCTTCCTCGATCACTGCAGGACCTCGTCTTACAGCAGATTGCGCCGCGTGACCTTCAACAAGAGGTCTTACCTCAAAAACTCGGTGTGCTGCGGAGCTCCGCTCTCCAAAATGACCAAAAAGTGCCGCAACTGCGGACTCAAGCACATCAAACGTACCTTTTAATTGATAAAGAGATACATCCCAACAGGGGGAAGTTCCGCAAAACTTCCTCCTTTTTTATGAAAAAAGAGAATAAACTCTGTAAAATGGGGCAAATAATCAAATCAATTCTTTTTGAATTTGTGCAAAAGGGAGAAAATTTGAGAACCCGATCTTGTTACTTGACAAAATCGGGGGAAAATGATATAATAAACTGTAATTGAGAGCGGCATGCCCGTACTATGCTTATCGCACTCGGACAGCCCCTTTTGATCCCAACGGCAGTATCACACGGCTTTTTACGGTCGGGTGTCTGTATATAAACATTAAATTTTCGGAAGAAGGAGGAAAATCGAAGAATGCCAACTTTTAACCAATTGGTCAGACAGGGCCGCGGCGAAAAGGTGTACAAATCCAAAGCACCCGTGCTGCAGAAGGGCTTTAACTCTCTGAAGAACAGCGCCATCGATCAGTCTGCACCGCAAAAGAGAGGCGTTTGCACCAAGGTGTCTACCACCAGCCCGAAAAAGCCGAACTCCGCAATGAGAAAAATTGCCAGAGTAAGACTGACCAACGGACTTGAGGCAACCGTCTACATTCCGGGTATCGGACACAACCTGCAGGAACACTCCGTCGTTCTTATCAGAGGCGGACGTGTAAGAGACCTTCCCGGTGTGCGTTACCACATCATTCGCGGTTCTCTCGACGCGCAGGGCGTTGCCAACCGTAACCAGAGCCGTTCCAAGTACGGCGCAAAGAGAGCAAAGAAGAAGTAATTTTTTTGCTTTGCCCGAGGGGAATGCTCCCCACAATCACGAAAAAGCAGTTACGCTCGTCCGTTTCGTAAATTTAATGTTTATGTTCACTCGACGCGCGCTTACAGAAGAATGCTTTTGAGTACCAATGATTTCATAAATTTGATGAAGGAGGGAAGTACAGTGCCGAGAAGAGGTCGTATTACCAAAAGAGATGTATTGCCGGATCCGTTGTACGGTTCCAAGCTGGTAACCAAGTTGATCAACAACGTGATGTATGACGGCAAAAAAGGCGTTGCCCAAACGATCGTTTACGATGCGTTCAAGATCGTAGAAGAGAAGCAGGGACAAAACGCGCTGGAAGTATTCCAGGAAGCACTTGAGAACATCATGCCTGTTCTGGAGGTTAAGGCTCGCCGTGTAGGCGGTTCTACCTACCAGGTACCGATGGAGGTCAGAGCCGAGCGTCGTCAGACTTTGGGTCTGCGTTGGCTCATCCTCTTTGCAAGAAAGCGTGGAGAAAAGACCATGGCTGAAAGACTTGCAGGCGAGATCGTAGACGCGAAGAACAGCGCGGGCGGCGCTTTCAAGAAGAAAGAAGAAACGCACCGTATGGCAGAAGCAAACAAGGCGTTTGCTCACTACAGATATTGATCTGCCGGATGAGTTGATCAAGGAGAAAAACCAATGGCAAGAGAATATTCACTTGAAAATACCAGAAACATCGGTATCATGGCGCATATCGACGCGGGTAAGACCACCACAACCGAGCGTATCCTGTTCTACACGGGTAAAACGCACAAGCTTGGTGAGACCCACGACGGCGGCGCGACCATGGACTGGATGGTACAGGAGCAGGAGAGAGGTATTACCATCACCTCCGCAGCTACCACCTGTTTTTGGAAAGGAAAACGTATCAATATTATTGATACCCCCGGCCACGTGGACTTTACCGTTGAGGTAGAGCGTTCCCTTCGTGTGCTTGACGGTGCAGTGACCGTTATGTGCGCAAAGGGAGGCGTTGAGCCCCAGTCTGAAACCGTTTGGAGACAGGCTGACAAATACAAGGTACCGCGTATGATCTACGTCAATAAGATGGATATCACCGGCGCGGATTTCTACCATGTACTCGAAATGATCCATCAGAGACTGCGCGCAAACGCGGTTCCGATCCAGCTCCCCATCGGTAAGGACATGACTTTCCGCGGCATCATCGACTTGATGACCATGGAAGCCGATGTGTACTATGATGAGCTCGGTAAGGATATGCGCGTTGAGGCCATTCCCGCAGATATGCAGGATATGGCAAACGAATACCGCGAAAAGATGGTTGAGGCAATTGCTTCCACCGACGATGATCTGATGGAGAAATATTTGGAGGGCGAGGAGATCTCGATTGACGAGCTCAAGGCCGCACTCCGTAAGGCAACCATTGCCAACGAGATCGTTCCCGTTGTTTGCGGTACCTCTTACCGTAACAAGGGTGTCCAAAAGCTTTTGGACGCGATCATCGACTTTATGCCCGCTCCCGTCGACATTCCTCCGATCCGCGGTGTCAACCCCAAGACCGAAGAGGAAGAGGAGAGAAAATCTTCGGACTCCGAGCCTTTCTCGGCTTTGGCGTTCAAGATCATGACCGACCCGTTTGTCGGAAAGCTTTGCTACTTCCGCGTATACTCGGGCGCAGTCAAGGCTGGTGACGTTGTTTACAACTCCACCAAGGGCAAAAACGAGCGTTTGGGACGTATCCTGCAGATGCACTCCAACGAAAGAAAGGATATCGATTGCTGCTATTCCGGCGATATCGCCGCAGCCATCGGTATTAAAAATACCACCACGGGTGACACTTTCTGTGATGAAAAGCACCCTGTCATTCTCGAGTCTATGGAGTTCCCGGAACCTGTTATCAGCGTTGCGATCGAGCCCAAGACACGTGCAGGTCAGGAAAAGATGGGACTTGCTCTTGCAAAGCTTGCTGAGGAGGACCCGACCTTCCGCACCTACACCGACGATGAGACCGGACAAACCATCATCGCAGGTATGGGTGAGTTGCACCTGGACATCATTGTAGACAGACTTTTGCGTGAGTTTAAGGTGGAAGCAAACATCGGTAAGCCTCAAGTTGCATACAAGGAGACCATCCGCAAGAAGGTCGACCACGAATGCAAGTACAAGAAGCAGTCCGGTGGTTCCGGTCAGTACGGTCACGTTAAGATCACGGTTGAGCCCAACGAGCCCGGCAAGGGCTACGAATTCATCAATGCCGTTACCGGCGGCGCGATCCCGAAGGAATATATCCCCGCAGTTGATGCAGGTATTCAGGGCGCAATGCAGTGCGGTGTTGTTGCAGGCTACAACGTCGTTGACGTCAAGGTCACTTTGTACGACGGTTCTTACCACGAGGTCGACTCCTCGGAAATGGCGTTCAAGATTGCCGGCTCCATGGCTTTCAAGGAAGCAATGAGAAAGGCAGACCCCGTCCTCACCGAGCCGATCACCAAGGTGGTTACCATTGTACCCGAGGACTACATGGGAGATGTCATCGGTGACTTCAACAGCCGTCGCGGACAGATCCTCTCCATGGAAGCTACCGTACCCGGTGTGCAGGAGATCACTGCATACGTTCCGCTTTCCAACATGTTCGGTTACGCAACCGACCTGCGCTCCAAAACGCAGGGACGCGGACAGTATTCGATGGAGCCCAGCCACTTCTCTGAGGTTCCGAAGTCCATTCAGGAAGCGATCATCAAAGAGCGCGCAAAGAACTGATCGGACACCCACAATCAATCAAAAATTAAAAAATAATACTAATTTAATTTACGGAGGAAATTCAAAATGTCAAAGGCTACATTTGAACGTACAAAACCCCACGTTAACATTGGTACCGTCGGTCACGTTGACCACGGTAAGACCACTCTGACCGCGGCTATTACCAAGACCCTTTCTCTGAAGAGCGGTTCTGTTGAGTTCTTGGCATACGACCAGATCGACAATGCTCCCGAGGAAAGAGCAAGAGGTATCACAATCAACACCAGACA
>JAFTKO010000006.1 GCA_017453205.1 Clostridia bacterium
CTATGATCTCTTTATCCAAAAATTCAAGCCCAATCAAAAAAAGCGCCTCTTTTTCCGATTTGTAAAAAGAAGCTTTGATATTTTGAGTTCGCTTTTGGGGTTGATTCTTTTGTCCCCGATTATGTTGGTCATTGCAATTGCCATCAAATGCGACTCCAAGGGTCCGATCATCTTCAAACAACAACGTGTTGGCAAAGGAGGGGAACCGTTCAACTGCTATAAATTCCGTTCCATGAAAACGACTGCTCCAAAAAACTGTGCGACTTCGGTTTTGGGGGATCCTACCCAATATTTGACGCGCGTGGGACGTATTCTTCGGAAACTGAGCTTGGATGAACTTCCGCAACTGTTTTGTTGTTTGATTGGAACCATGTCGGTGATCGGATACCGCCCTTTGATTTTAAAGGAGGAAAACTGCAACAATATGAGAGAGCAGCTTGGTGTTTTTGCGATGCGTCCGGGCATTTCGGGTTATGCGCAGGTCCTTGGCAGAGACGATGTCTATTATAAAAACAAAGCCATTTTGGATGCCGAATATGTAAAAAACGCGTCTATTTTGTTCGATTTGAAATTGATGGTAAAAACCGTTTTGGTGGTTATCAAGAGAGAAGGAAATGATTCCGAAAAAATTGACAAAAATGTTGCAAAGGATTGATGTAATATGATTTTGCAAGAAAAAGTAAAAGAAACCGTATCAACAGACTATGGTTTGGTTTCAATTATCATGCCCAATTACAATGGTGCCAAGTACCTAAAAGATACCATTGATAGTGTAATTGCGCAAACTTACAGTAATTGGGAACTATTATTTGTCGATGATTGTTCCAAAGATGAATCAATGGAGATTATTCGCTCTTATAAAGACAGCAGAATTAGGCTTTTGCAAAACGAAACAAACAGTGGGGCTGCCGTTTCCCGCAACCATGCTTTAAAAGAAGCTCGTGGAAAATGGATTGCTTTTTTGGACAGCGATGATTTATGGAAAAAAGATAAGTTATTGCTACATCTCCAATTTTTGATAGAAAATCAAATTTCATTTTCCTTTACAAGTTACTCTGTGTTAAATAGTGATAATGATGTTGTTGCCGAATTTACACCTAAAAAAGATACTTATGATTACAACACGATTTTAAAGCACTGTTATATTGGTTGCTCTACCGTTATTTATGATAGTGAGAAATTTGGAAAAGTATATATGCCAACCGATGCGATCAAAAGAGAGGATTTTGCATGTTGGTTAAAAATATTAAAGATGGGCGAGACCGCAACCTGCTTTCATGAAAACTTGACTACATATCGAGTACATAACAACTCGGTTTCCTCAAACAAGTTTAAAATTATTAAATATCAATGGAATGTCTACCGTAATATCGAGCGTCTATCGTTATTAAAATCATTTTTTTTAATGTTTCACTGGGCAGTGAAAGGATTTTTCAAATACAAATAATATAAGGTATGGTCATAAGATGGAAGATTTAAAAGTTAAACTGGTAGAAATGTTTCAATGGTTTCATGATTTTTGTCAAGAAAATGATTTGCGTTATTATGCGCTTGGTGGAACAATGTTAGGTGCCGCTAGACATCAAGGATTTATTCCATGGGATGATGATATTGATGTTGGAATGCCGCGCTCGGATTATGAAAAATTGAAGTTATTATTGGCCAATCAAGACAATCAACATTATGTTTTGGAAACACCCGATTTAAACACAAAAAATTATTACTACCCCTTTTCAAAATTATATGATACAACCACTACATTGATTGAAAATACTCGATTTAAAATTAAACGCGGAATCTATTTGGATATATTCCCGTTGGATGGCATTGGCAATACGCTTGAAGAAAGTCGAACAAATTTTTCTAAGGTGAAAAAGCAATATAATCTTTTACTAACACGGGTAACCGGCATTAGAAAAGGCAGAAAATGGTATAAAAATTTAGCTGTTATTTTGGTAAGAATGATTCCCAACTTTATTTTAAACAATAAAAAAATATTAAAAAAGCTTGTAGAGTCCGGTAAAAAATATTCCTTTGACGATTGTGAATGGTGCGGTAATTTATTTGGTGCATGGGGATTTAGAGAAGTTATGCCAAAAGAAATTATGGGAGAACCGAAACTCTATCAATTTGAGAACATAATGATTTTTGGCGTGGCTGATGCAGACAAATATTTGAGCAATCTGTATGGTGATTGGACAAAACTCCCTCCGGAAGAAAAACGCGTAACACATCATGATTATATTTTGTGTGACTTATCTAAGTCATATTTAGATAAGTAGATTGTTCAAAAAACTTTAAGCGAAATGGCAAAAATGTCTTGTAATTATAAAAGTTTTGAAAAAACAATAGCTCAAAGATGACAAGGAGAAAATAACAGTGAAAAGAATAATTACATATGGAACATTTGATTTGCTTCATTACGGACATATTAATCTATTACAACGTGCAAAAGCTTTGGGTGATTATTTAATTGTATGTCTTTCAAGCGACGAATTTAATTCCTTAAAAGGAAAGAAAAGTTATTTTAATTATGAGCAAAGAAAAAAATTGTTAGAAGCTATTCGTTATGTGGATCTCGTCATTCCGGAAACTTGTTGGGAACAAAAAAAGAGTGATATGCATGAATATCATATTGATATATTTGTGATGGGGGACGATTGGAAAGGACGCTTTGATGATTTAAGAGACGAAGGCGTGGAAGTTATATATCTTTCCAGGACACCTGAAATTAGTACAACTCAAATTAAAGAAACATTACACAATACAAAAAAATGAGGCTTACATTATCACATTAGTTTTAATAACAGGAACAAGTACTCAATTAAGAGCTGCGATTTCAAAATAAACGATTCTATATAGGGAGGTAGTATATTGGATATTCAAGTATTAGTTGCCACCATGCATCAGACAGATCATTCGTTACTTGAAAAAATGAATATTAAAACAGATGCAATCATTGGCAATCAATGTGATCATATTGCCATTGAAGCTTTTGAATGGAATGGTAATAATATCACCTATTTAAATTTTGCCGAACGCGGTGTTGGTTTAAATCGAAATAATGCATTAATGAGAGCATCTGCTGAGATCTGTCTTTTTGCTGATGATGATGTAGTATATTACGATAACTATGCAGAAATCATTGAAAAAGAGTTTATTGAGAATCCAAAAGCAGATGTTATTGTGTTTAATATGAAATGGTCCCGAAACGGTGTTGATTTACGTGATTGTGTTCATAAAAAAGGATTTATAGGCAGAAAAAAAGCAAGCTCCTATGGCACCTATCTAATAGGATTTCGTTCTGCACGCATTAAAGCGAAAAACATTGTGTTTCATAGAATGTTTGGCGGTGGAACTGAGTATAGTTGCGGTGAGGATACAATTTTTTTACAGGATTGTATAAAAAAAGGACTTAAAGTATATAGAACAACTTCAACGATCGGCATCGTTTATCATGGCGAATCCACATGGTTTAAAGGTTATACCGATAAGTTTTTTTATGATAAAGGGGTGCTTTATAAATATATATATCCTTTATTGGCTAAACCGCTTTCTCTTTATCACGTTATAAAACACAGAAAAATGTATTCAAATTTTGGTATAAAAAAGGCATTCATTCAAATGTGGAAAGGAACAAAAGTTAAATTTTAAGTTACGGCATGTTTTATTTTGTGGGCATATAGGAGATTAAACTTTGCAGACATATATCATTTATATTGGGTTACTTATCTCAATTTGGTTACTTGCTAAAATTGCTGATAAAAAAAACAAAAAAGCTTTTTTAATATTAGCAATTATCATTTTATCTTTTGTAGCAGGATTTCGAGCATATTCCGTTGGAATAGATACGATAAACTACGATAATAAGTTTTCTTTGATAGCCAATGGAGACTTGGAATATGCCTATGGTCTTGAAGAGGGCTTTAAATATTTGTGTTTAGTTCTATTAAAGATATGTAATAGTAGTACTTTTTTATTTGTTATTTTTGCTACGATTACCAATGCATGCGTTTTATTACGTATGTGGGATTTTAGGCACATGTCATCTCTTGGCTGTATGGTTGTTTGTTACTATATCGGCTTTTACTTTATGACAATGAATGTAATGCGTCAGTTTTGTGCCATTGCCATTTTATTTTATTTTACAAGATTATTGTCGCAAGGAAAATATTTTAAATATTGTGCTGTAATTGCTATTACCACATTGTGTTTTCACCAATCAGCTTTAATTGGTCTTGCTTTTTTAGTACTTGAAATATTTAATTGGAAAACCTTGTCACGTAAGCAAAAAAGAATACTTATTTTTGGACTTTTTTTGATACCCTTTGCAAGCGTGATTGTATTTTCAACTTTTGAAGAATATCAACATTATTTTTCATCAATGGATTTAGATGTTGGTTTTATGTTGCCGTTGAAAATAATATTCTTTATGGTAACCGTTATCCTATCCGGTGCAAAGAACAAGTTTAAAAATAATAACAATGAAACCCTTAGCGTAAGTTTATACTATTTATTGGGATTATTGATAACATGTCTCGGTTACGCATTTACTTTTATGGATAGAATAGGTTGGTATTTTTATATTTTTGAGGGCGTTTATATGGGAATCGTTTTGCGTAACGCTTCTAAATCCAACAAAATATTCTACAGTTTTTGTTTGTTATTTCTGATGGGTTATTCTTTTGTGAATATTTTGATGAATGGGTCACAAGGTGTAATTCCTTATTCATTTATTTGGAATTAAGATTTTATCAAAATTGAGGAAAGGTATTATGTAAGTATGGATGATGTTAAAGTTTCAATCAGTTGTTTAACGTATAATCATGAAAAATATATAAGAAAATGTTTGGATGGGTTGGTATCCCAAAAAACAAATTTTAAGTACGAGATTCTAATTCACGATGATGCTTCAACCGATCAGACAGCTGCAATCATTCAAGAATATGAAAAAAAGTATCCTGAAATTATTAAACCTATTTATCAAGTAGAAAATCAATATTCCAAAGGAGTACGAATCGGTAGAACTTATCAATATCCGAGAGTACGCGGAGAATATATTGCTTTTTGTGAGGGTGATGATTATTGGTGTGATGAAAACAAATTACAAAAGCAATTTGATGCTATGCAAAGTGACTGTAGTTGTACTTTGTGCGTCCATTCTGTACAGAAAGTAACAAATTGTGGTGAATTGTTAGATACTTATATAAAACCATCTACATTATCATATGGAATCATTTTAGGAGATCAATTTTTATATAATTATTTGACTGGAAAAGAGTCATACCCCTTTCAAACAAGTAGTTATTTTATAAAAAAAGATATTTTATTGAATATGCCTAATTTTCGTTATCAATTTAAAGTTGGTGATGTTCCGATGCTTTTATGGTCAGCCGCAAAAGGAAATATCTTATATATTGAGGGGGTATATTCTTGTTACAGAATTGGTGTTCCTGGAAGTTATAATGCAAAATTGAATGATAAAAAATATGTTATAAAGCAAATAAAAGCTAATATTGATGGATATTTAGCTTTTAATGAGGATACCAATCATAAATATTGGGATTTTATGAAACACAAAGTATTATATTCTCAAATTCAATATTCTTTTGCCATTAAAGAAAAAATTAGTAAAGAACAGAAAAAAGAAATAAAAAAAGAATTATCGATCAGAGAATTATTTACAGCAAAAATAAAATTTACATGGTTAGGAAATTTATTAAGAAAGATTAGACATAGATGGATAAGACGGTTTAGTTAAATCAACTATGTAACAAATTGGAAGAAGGCTTTTTAGTGAGTAAAAATTCAATTTCAAAAGGGTTCATATGGAAACTCCTCGAACGCTTTGGCGTATCGGGAATCCAATTCATATTACAAATCATACTGGCGAGGTTGCTCGATCCCGCGCATTACGGTGTTTTATCGATTATGGTCATTTTTACCACGCTCGCCAATGTATTTATACAAAACGGCTTTAATACCGCACTCATCCAAAACAAAGATGTCGATGAGGATGATTACTCATCTGTCTTTTGGGTATCGCTTGGAATTGCAGGTGCGTTGTATGCGCTGATCTTCTTTGCGGCACCTTTGATCGGCTCGTTCTATGAAATGCCGGATATTGTTGCCCCGTTGCGTGTGCTTGCCTTGATGTTATTCCCGGGCGCACTGAACTCGGTACAGCTTGCAAAGGTCAGCCGAGAAATGGACTTCCGTAAGGTGTTTTATTCCAATATTGGCGCTGTAATTGTATCCGGTAGTGTTGGAATTGCCATAGCCTTGCTTGGCGGCGGTCTTTGGGCGCTTGTTGCGCAAAGCATGTTGAATGTATTTGTTGCTTGCATTGTGATGCGCTTTACGGTCAAACTGAAGCTGCGGTTAAAATGTAACTTTCATCGTGTTAAAATTCTGTTTGCTTTTGGTTGGAAATTACTTGTTTCAAGTCTGATCGATACATTATATCAAGATTTACGCAGTCTTGTGATAGGAAAAAAGTACGATTCATCTACGCTTGGATATTACAATCGCGGAAAGCAATTTCCGCAATTTATGGTAAATGCTATCAACGGAGCCGTACAAAGCGTGATGTTACCTGCGATGTCGGCAAAGCAGGATGACAAAGCACAGGTAAAGGCGATGATGCGAAACTCTATTACTATGAGTGCATATGTGATCTTTCCGATGATGGCAGGGCTTGCCGGGGTGGCTACTCCGTTGGTACAATTGCTGTTGACGGACAAGTGGTTGCCGTGTGTTCCGTTTTTGCAGATCTACTGTTTTTCTTTTGCGTTCTATCCGGTACATTCCTGCAATCTGCAAGCGATCAACGCAGTCGGACGCAGCGATGTGTTCCTAAAATTGGAGATCATTAAAAAAAGCTATGGATTGATCGCATTGATCATTGCAGTTTTCTGCTTTGATTCACCGATTGCCATTGCGATGACAGGTATTTTTACCACGGTAATCAGTTGTTTTGTAAATTCTTATCCCAACAAAAAGCTGATCAACTACTCATATTTTGAACAGATGCGGGATATCCTGCCTTCCTTTGCGGCATCCTTGGTGATGTTTGGAGTGGTGTTGGCAGTAGGAATGCTTCCGCTGAGTCCGATTTTGTTGTTGCTTTTGCAGATCATAACAGGCATTGCGGTCTATGTGGCAATTTCTGCTATTACTAAAATGAAACCGTATTTGACAGTATTGACGATGTTAAAAACTATGCTGAGAAGAAAAAAGGGGTTATCATAATGCAATCGAAAAAGAAAATACTATTGCTCGGCGGTTCCGCGCAGCAGGTGATTGCCATTGATAAGGCAAAGGAATTGGGTTATTACACGATTCTTTGTGACTTTTTGTCTGACAATCCGGGGCAGTATCATGCAGACAAGTTTTATCTTGTAAGCACGACCGATAAAGAAGCTATTTTAAAGGTTGCGGAAGAAGAAAAAATAGACGGCATTCTTGCTTACGCATCGGATCCTGCAGCTCCGACTGCGGCATATGTGGCTGAAAAGTTGGGACTTCCCGGCAATCCTTCTGAGTCTGTTGAGGTTTTATGTAATAAAGATCGGTTTCGTGAGTTCCTTTTCCAAAATGGATTTCATGCGCCGATTGCTTGCGGATATACTTCCATTGAGCATGCATTGAAAGAAACGGACAAGTTTCGGTTACCTGTTATCGTAAAGCCCGTAGATTCTTCCGGAAGCAAGGGTGCCACAGTTCTTCATGATTGGGGCGGTTTGGAAAACGCATTGGAGTTTGCTTTCTCCTTTTCGAGAGGGCACAGGGTTATTATTGAAGAATTTATTGAAAAAAAACACCCGTACTTAATTGGTGGAGATATTTTCGTCATTGATGGTAGGATCGTTTTGTGGGGATTGTTAAATTGCCATAGAGATCAAAATGTAAATCCTCTTGTTCCTGTTGGAAAGAGTTATCCGTTAGCTTTAGATGATTGCGATGTTCAATTGGTACATCAAACACTTCAAAAAATGGTGGATAAATTGCAGATTCGATCCGGTGCCATGAATGTGGAGTTGATCGTCGACAAGAACGATCGCGTATGGCCGATTGACGTAGGTCCTCGGAATGGCGGAAATATGATTCCGGATCTGCTGGGAATGATATTCGACGTGGATGTGGTTGAAATGTCTGTAAAGGTGGCCATGGGTGAGAAGATCACATCAAATGTTTGTGTTGGAAAGCCTTTTTATGCGACGCATAATTTACACAGCAGTCAAAATGGAGCATTTGAGAAAATAGTATTTTCGGATGAAATTGAACAACACATTTTGAAGAAATGTATTTATAAAAAGCCCGGAGATAAGGTGGAATATTTTGACAATGCAGCAAAGGCGCTTGGGATTATTTTCTTGAAATTTGATAACAAACAAAAAATGTTGAGTCATCTCGAACGCATTACAGATGAAATTCAAGTAATTTTGAAATAAGGACACGCCTTTTTATGAAAGAAATTGGTGGATATTTTGGCTTTGAACAATTGATTAGCAACGAATATTACCCCGACTTGATTGCCGTAAATAATGCAAGAAACGCGTTGCTGTATTTGCTGAAAGCCAAGAAGATTAAAAAATTATACATTCCTTACTTTCTCTGTGATTCGGTTTCAAAGCTTTGTGACAGAGAGGGATATCGGTATGAATACTATCATATCGGAGAAGATTTTTTGCCGATTTTTGAAAAGTCTCTTTCCAAGGATGAGTATCTGTATATTGTCAATTTTTACGGTCAAATCAGCAATCAAAAAATATTGGATTTGAAAAAAATATATGGCAATATCATTTTTGATAATGTACAAGCCTTTTTTCAAAGACCGGTGCAGGGAATAGATACGATCTATTCCTGCCGTAAATTTTTCGGTGTGCCGGATGGCGGATATATTTCAACGACGGCAATTTTAGAAAAAGAGTTGCCGGTGGATATTTCCAAAGATCGTATGAAGCATATTTTAGGTCGCTTTGAGGGTGAGGCTTCGGAGTATTACGAGGATTTCAAATCAAATGATCGTGCTTTTGTAGAATTGGAGCTTCGACAAATGTCGGCACTTACGCATAACATTCTTGGTGCGATTGACTATGATTTTGTTTGTGAAAGACGGAATAAAAATTATGCAATTTTAGAAAAGCATCTCGGAGAAAAAAACAAGCTTCATTTAGTTGTACCGACAGGTCCCTATTGTTATCCGTTTTATTGCGAGAACGGAATGGAGATAAAGAAACGGCTTGCAAAAGAAAAAATTTTTGTGGCAACGCTTTGGCCCAATGTATTGGATATGAAGGATTCATTGGAAAAGGATTATGCGGAAAATATTTTGCCGCTACCTTGTGATCAAAGATATCATGCCGACGATATGATACATATTGTGGAGGAGGTTGTGAAATGTATAAATTGAGAGAGCTCGAACGTGAGGATTTGAAAAAAATCAACAAGTGGAGAAATGATCCCAATTTGATTGCTTGTTTGGGAGCTCCGTATCGATACATCAATGAAGACGTGGATCAAGAATGGTATGACAAGTATTTACATGCTAGAAGCAATTCGGTTAGATGTGCGATTGTTGACGAAGAAAAAGAAAATGAGGTATTGGGTTTAATCAGTTTGTTGAACATCAACTATATCAACCGTACCGGTGAGTTACACATTATGATTGGCGGTTCCGAAAATCGCGGCAAAGGGATAGGTACTTTTGCAGTTCGCGCCATGATTGCACATGCGTTTAACAACTTAAACTTGCATCGAATTGAACTTGGTGTTTTGGAAACCAATGCGGCAGCGCTTCGCTTATATGAAAAAACAGGTTTTGTAAGAGAAGGCGTAAAACGTAAATCGAATTACAAAAATGGAAAATATATTAACATGATTTTTATGGGATTGCTTAAGGAAGAATGTTCTATGGAAGCTTCTTTTAAATATGAAGAAATGTAAGAGGGATGAGGGAATGTTTGAACATTTGAAAGGAAAAAGATTATTATTTTTAGGAGCTATTCGTGCTCTTTGTGAACCGGTAAAGATAGCAAAAGAGATGGGGATATATACAATTGTCATTGATTACCTCCCTAATTCTCCGGCAAAGAAAGTTGCAGATAAATCATATTTGATTAGTACAACAGATATAGATGCGGTAGTTGAATTATGTAAAAATGAAAAAGTGGACGGAATTTTTACTGCTTTTATTGATTCTATGTTACCATACGCAAGGGAAATTTGTGATCGTTTGGGGTTGCCGTTTTATGCATCTAAAGAACAAATTCAATTGTCTCTTGATAAAAACTTCTTTAAAGCGACTTGCCGCAAATTTGGCGTTCCTGTACCAAATGATTATACGGAAATGATTGCTCAAAATGGTTTTCATAGTAATAATATTGTTTTTCCTGTGATTGTAAAACCAATTGACAGTAGTGGTGGCAGAGGAATTCGGATTTGCAACAATGCCGAAGAACTTCAAAGTGCGTATGAATACGCGCTTTCCATTTCTCCGAGTAAGAATGTACTGGTCGAAGAATATGTAGTTGGAGACGAAGTAACAGCTACATATACGATGAAAGATGGGGAAATTTCGCTTTCTTGTTTTAAAGATAAACTTTTATCACATGACCATGAAAATATAACCTCGCAATCCGATGTTTTATTTTGCCCGTCATGCTATTTACCACTGTATATGAGTAATGTCAATGAAGTTGTTATTGATATGTTAAAAGGTATGCATGCAACAGATGGTAGTGTGTTCTTTCAAGGTATAGCCACTAAAGAAAGAATTGTATTGTTTGAATGCGGCTATCGTCCTAATGGGGCTCATGATTATAGACATATATCTTATATTAATGGGATAAATTATTTAAAAATGATGATTGCCCATGCTTTAACGGGGAGAATGGAAGGATATGATTTGACTCAAGATTCCCCTAATTTTTCGGAATATATTTTGACGTATAATCTTTGGGCGCATGGTGGCGTTATAAATTCTCTTTCCGGACTAGATGATGTATTAAAATTGGACAATGTAGTTTTGGCTGAATACGTACATGATGTTGGAGATGAAATTATTGATAATAATACACTATCCCAACGAGTTTTCCGCGCAGTCATTAAAGAAAAAGATATAAATAAAATTAGAGATACAGTGAATCAAATACAATCAACTGTAAAAGTAATAAATCAGTACGGAGAAAATATGTTATATACTCCATTTGATGCAAATCGATTAATAGAAAGGTATATCTCAAAATGACTCCCGCAATAATTAGTTTAATTATTTTAGTTGTATGTATAGTATTATTTATTACAAGGATTATACCCAATGCGGTTACAGCTTGCTTGGGATGTTTACTTTTTGCGCTTACAGGAGTATGCTCATTAGACAAGGCTTTTTCCGGTTTTTCCAACTCCACTGTTTTGTTGATGTTTGGTATGATGGTGGTTGGAATAGCTATGATGGATACCGGAGTTGCAAAGATAATCGGAAAATATGTTTCTAAAGTGGCTGCCGGTAATGAAAAGATGTTTATTTTGCTTGCAGGATTAGCCTCTGCAATCCTATCTACATTTTTGTCTAACACTGCGGTAATTTCAATTTTTCTTCCAATTATTGCTAGTGTAGCTCAATCCAATAGTAATATGAACCGTAAAAATCTCACACTTCCTGTTACCATGGGGGCTATGTTTGGTGGCGTGTGTACTTTGGTAGGCTCTACACCACAATTAACTGCAAACGGTATATTGTCCGAAATGACAGGAAAAGAATTGAAAATGTTTGATTTTTTATTGCCCGGCATTGTTTTTTGCGCTGTTTATTTGATTTATGCAGTTACAATTGGTCATAAAATGGGAAATCATGTTTGGGGAAATAAAGTTGTAGAGACTTTACAAGAAACGGAAGATAACAATACAGCTGTTGCCCAAGAATTTACTATAAACAAGCCTAAAGTAGTTTTAATGATAGTTATTTTTTTAGTGACGATTATCATGTTTATAGGCGGCTGGATATCGACGGCAATGACGGCCATTATAGCTGCGTTATTGTGCATTATAACCGGGTGTACAAGCTATAAAAGTGTTCTTAAGAATATGGATTGGTCAGTTGTATTTATTCTTGCAGGATGTCTTGGAATTGCTGCCGGACTCACAAGTGGTGGGGCTGGAGAATTGATGTCTGAAGTTCTGTCCACTATTCTTAGTCCTAATATTCCTCCTATAATAATTTTTGCGATTTTTATTCTTGCGACCATGGTTATAAGTAATTTTATAACCAATTCTACTGCTGTTGTAATTGTTTTGCCGATTGCACTTGCCTTTTGTAGCTCTCTTGCTCTCAATCCAATCACTTTTGCGTTAGGAATTGTTTATGCAGCAAATCTTACTTTTAGTACGCCTTTGGCAAACGC
Source organism: Clostridia bacterium (assembly GCA_017453205.1). Classification (GTDB taxonomy): domain Bacteria; phylum Bacillota; class Clostridia; order Oscillospirales; family CAG-272; genus UMGS1865. Next base: position 12,405 of record JAFTKO010000006.1, read on the forward strand.
ACAAACTGCAATGACTTTGGTAGCAGGATATAAATTTTCAGATTACATTCGTTATACATGGTTATTGGATATTCTTGTTTTTGTTGCAATAGTTGTATCGGTACCATTATTCTTTCCGCTTGTATAATTTTGAAATGGAGATGTGAACAATGTTAATCAACGTCACCCGCTCCTCAATGCCCACATACGAGGAATTTTGCGAGGAAATTAAAGAATTGTGGGACAGCCACTGGCTTACCAACATGGGAGCCAAGCACAAGCAGTTGGAGGCGGCGCTCAAGGAGTATTTACATACCCCAAACGTCACGCTTTATACCAACGGACATTTGGCACTGGAAAATGTTCTTGCTTCGATGAATCTTCCCAAAGGCGGGGAGGTTATCACCACACCGTTTACCTTTGCTTCCACCACTCATGCCATCGTTCGCAACAGCTTGGTTCCCGTTTTCTGCGATGTCAATGATGTGGACTACACGATGGATGTAACCAAAATCGAAGCACTGATCACGGATAAGACCTGTGCGATTGTACCGGTTCATGTATACGGAAATATGTGTGATGTGGATGAGATCCAACGCATTGCGGACAAGCATGCTTTGAAAGTCATCTATGATGCCGCACATGCTTTCGGTGTTACATACAGAGGTGTCAGCTCTGCAAATTTTGGTGATGCCTCGATGTTCAGCTTCCATGCCACCAAGGTATTTAACACGATCGAGGGCGGTGCCGTTTGCTATCCCGATGAGACCTTAGTACAGGTCCTCAATGATATGAAGAACTTTGGTATTCGCGGTCCCGAAGCCTGTGCTTATGTTGGCGGAAACGCGAAAATGAATGAGTTCCAAGCCGCAATGGGGCTTTGCAATTTGCGTCATTTGGACGAGGAATTGGCAAAACGGAAAACCGTCGTTGAACATTACCGTAAAAGACTTTCCGGTGTGAAAGGAATCAAGCTTTGTACCGATCAAAAAGATGTCAAGTCGAATTACGCATATTTCCCGGTTGTGTTTGACGGATATCGGTATACACGTGATGAAATATACGGAATTTTGCGTGAGCAGAATATTATTGCGAGAAAGTATTTTTATCCCTTGACAAACAGCTTTGAATGTTACCAAAATCTCGAAACTGCGGGTGCTGAAAAAACACCTGTGGCTCAATATCTTGCCGACCGTGTGTTGACATTACCTCTCTATGCCGATTTGAGTGCAGAGGATATTGACCGTATTTGCGATATCATTTTAAATTAAACTTTTTTAATTTTTTGGAGGACTGAGCCCATGAAAGGTATCATACTCGCCGGTGGAGCCGGCACACGGCTATACCCCTTGACAATGGTAACATCAAAGCAGTTGTTACCGATCTATGACAAACCGATGATCTACTATCCGCTGTCTACGCTGATGCTGGCGGGCATCAAGGATATCTTGATCATCTCCACACCGACCGATCTCCCAAACTTTGAAAGATTGCTGGGTGACGGCTCGCAGTATGGTGTCAGTCTCTCTTACAAGGTCCAACCCTCCCCAGACGGGCTCGCTCAAGCGTTTATTCTCGGTGAGGAGTTTATCGGTAATGACGCTTGTGCAATGGTTCTCGGTGACAACATCTTCTATGGCAACGGCTTCGGAAAAACACTCCGTGCCGCTACCGAGAATGCCGAGAAAAACGGTCGTGCTACCGTGTTTGGCTACTATGTCAATGATCCCGAGCGCTTCGGCATTGTGGAATTTGACTCTAACGGCAAAGCGATTTCCCTTGAAGAAAAACCGCAAAATCCGAAAAGCAATTATGCGGTCACAGGTCTGTATTTCTATCCCGCAGGTGTCAGCGCCAAAGCCAATCAAGTAAAGCCCTCAGCGAGAGGAGAACTTGAGATTACGACACTGAACGAGATGTATTTGAATGAAGATATCCTTGATGTTCAGCTCCTCGGCAGAGGGTTCGCTTGGCTCGACACCGGCACGATGGACAGCCTTGCCGAAGCAACCGATTTTGTTCGTATGATTCAGAATCGTCAAGGCATTCAAATCTCTGCACCCGAAGAGATCGCATACAAAAACGGGTGGATCAATTGTGAAGAACTTTTGAAGTCGGCTGAGAAGTACGGAAAATCTCCCTATGGAGTACATCTTAAGAACGTCGCTGACGGCAAATTGCAGTATTAAGGAGGACATCATGACTATCATTGTAACCGGAGGAGCCGGATTTATCGGCTCGAACTTTGTATATCACATGCTCGGGAAATATCCCGACTACCGCATTGTCTGCCTTGACTGCTTGACCTATGCGGGGAATCTCTCCACCTTGGGGGAGGCTTTAAAGAACCCCAACTTCCGTTTTTGTAAGACCAATATCTGTGACAGAGAGGAAGTCTATCAGATTTTTGAAGAGGAAAATCCCGATATCGTTGTCAACTTTGCGGCGGAGAGCCATGTGGACCGTTCTATCGAAAATCCCGAGGTCTTTTTGCAGACCAATATTCTTGGAACTCAGGTCATGATGGACGCGTGCCGCAAGTATGGGAATATCCGCTACCATCAAGTATCCACCGATGAGGTTTACGGAGATCTGCCGCTTGATCGTCCCGATCTGTTCTTTACCGAGACGACACCCATCCATACAAGCAGCCCGTATTCGTCCTCGAAAGCAGGTGCCGACCTCTTGGTACAAGCTTACCACCGCACGTTCGGTTTGCCCGTGACCATCAGCCGTTGCTCGAATAACTATGGACCGTATCACTTCCCCGAGAAGTTGATTCCCTTAATGATTGCAAATGCGCTCAACGACAAGCCTCTGCCTGTGTACGGTAAGGGAGAGAATGTGCGCGATTGGCTGTATGTGGAGGATCATTGCAAGGCAATCGATTTGATCATTCACAACGGACGCATCGGAGAGGTCTACAATGTAGGCGGACACAATGAGATGGCGAATATCGACATCGTAAAGCTGATCTGCCAAAAGCTTGGGAAACCCGAGAGTCTGATCACTTATGTGGCAGACCGCAAGGGACATGACATGCGTTATGCGATTGATCCGACCAAGATCCACACCGAGCTCGGATGGTTGCCCGAGACCAAGTTCGCCGATGGTATTGACAAGACCATCGATTGGTACTTAACGCACAAGGATTGGTGGGAGACCATTATTTCCGGCGAGTACCGTAATTATTATCAGAAAATGTATGGGAATAGATAACAACATTTCACAGGCGGCCCAAAAGGTCGCCTGTTTTGGAAGGAGCAGAAAATGAACGAACAAGTCATCCATACATTGTTTGCGTTGGTCCGCAAGGTCATCTGTGACACGGAATTGTCGGAAGAGGTCAAGACCCAACTGACACCCGAAATGCTACCGCAGCTATATGCCATTTCCAAAGCACATGACATGGCGCATATCGTCGCCCAAGCCCTCGGTGATCTCGGATTGCTTGGCGATGATGAGATATCCGCAAAGCTCCAAAAGCAGCAGATGCTGGCGGTCTATCGATATCAGAAGATCAACTATGAATTGCAGCAGATCTGCCGGACATTGGAGGAAGCAAAAATTCCGTTCATTCCTCTCAAGGGCTCTGTAATCCGTCAATACTATCCCGCGCCTTGGATGAGAACAAGCTGTGATATCGACGTGCTGGTGCATGAGGAAGTGTTAGAAAAAACTGCCGATATATTAACTCAAAAATTAGCATATAAAAACGAGGGAAAAAGCTCTCATGATATATCATTGTTTTCTCAAAGCGGTATTCATGTGGAGCTTCACTATGACACAGTTGAAGATGGTCGTGCGAGTAATGCCAATCGTGTATTATCCAACCTGTGGAAATATACCATCCCTCAAAACGACGGTGGTGTACACCGGCTTCTAATTGATGAAATGTTCTATTTCTATCACATCGCGCACATGGCAAAACATTTTGAAGATGGCGGTTGCGGGATCCGTCCGTTCCTTGACCTTTGGATCTTGGAGCATCGCGTAGAGCATGATAAAACGGCGCGTGACGCGCTTTTAGAGAAAGGTGGGCTTCTTACCTTTGCCAATGCTTGCCGCAGTCTCTCGGCGGTTTGGTTCGATGCTACAGAATGCAACAAAATGACTGAGCAGATGCAAGCTTATATTCTAACCGGTGGTGTATACGGAAATTTGGACAACCGTGTGGCGGTTCATCAAAATAAAAAGGGCGGAAAAATTCGTTATGCGTTATCAAGAATTTTTCTCCCTTATGATACGATTAAATTTCATTATCCCATCCTCCAAAAGCACAAATGGCTGACACCGGTTATGGAGGTTCGACGCTGGTTTAAATTGCTGTTCAAAGGTAAGGTAAAGAGCTCTTTACATGAGCTGAATGTCAACAAATCGATGTCCGAGGAGCAAATAGAGAATACCGCCGATTTGCTTCAAAAATTGGGGTTATGAGGTTGGAAATTCGCATTTAAATTTAATTTCCTTTGAGAGAGGCTCAAAAAAGGAAACCCCCCGACATATGATAAAGGATTTCATATGTTGGGGGAAAAATTTTTAGGCGGTCACCAAAAAGTCTTGGATGACCTCATGCAGATGAATAGGGGATAACTCAAGAGTGTTGCAGAGGTCGGCTAGTTGTTGAACCTTTACTTGGTTTGCGCAAAGATTGGGGATTGTTTCCAAAATGGTTATGAAGCCGTTTTCCTCCTCTGTGAGGGCAATTCCATATGTTACATATGTGGAACCGTTTTGTGCGTACTCGCTTCGTACTGTGGCATAACTTGTCTTCATAAGTAATAAAATCCTTTCTGTCGTTGTTTTTTACTCGATATCGAGCATACAGTCATCGAGTATACTGGCGCTTAAGCCCAAAACGCGAATAACTTTTAAAGCGGTTTACAACCTTGGGTTTGAGTCGCCAAGCTCTATTTTCTCGTATCCTTTCGTACTCATATTACATAGTTCGCTAACTTTTTGCAAACTCCACCCCAACTCTTCACGGCGATTTCTTAAAATTCGACCGAAGTGTTTGCTTTTCATCATAATATCACCTCCTTTCTACTAATATTTTAGGAGGAAATATCATTTTTTGAAAGGTACTAAAGTTCCATATTGTGGATAATTTGTTAAAATTTAGTCTTTTTTATGGTTTGAGGAGTTATTTTGGAAGAAATAACCCCTCTTTTTTTGAGGAACAAATTTTTTTATGAATTATTTTTGATTAATTTGAACGAGATCAGTTAAACCGTTTTATCCGTATGTATATTCGATCTTATGAGAAGTAACATCGTCATCACCGGCGGTGCCCGAGAATGTCAGTTCAAACACGGCGCGGTAGGTTCCGGTGTCCTCCAATTGTGTGGAATGATAGAAAAAGTACATATCCTCTGTGGTGACATCTACCCAAACATTGTCTTCTACCCCAATGTCAACCTTTTTCCAAAAGATTCCCAAGACGCGTTTTTGAATATAGATTTCGCTTCGCACCTGTGTAGTGACACCTGTTATTCCTGTAAAGGATACCTGTGCAGAAGCAAGTCCTGTTTCTGAAATTCCAAATGCCATTGTGCACTCAGAGCCATTTGACCAACAGGGCATAATTCCTTCATCGGTGGATTCTGCTTGAATGCCAACCGTAGAACAAGAGACCAGCATGATAATACTTAAGAAACATAAAATAAATTTTTTCATTTTTTCTCCTTTTTGTTTTTTGTTCCTCATACTATAATACCTAATAATTTTCCAAAATTGTTCAAAAAAATATTTTTTCTCTGAAATCTAACAAAAAAATCAAACGGCATATAGATGTATTTGTCTATATGCCGTTTGATTGAGCTTATTTTTGAATTTGGATATTTTCAATGATTTTTATCGCTTCATCTTCTGAAAGTGTTTTTGGCACTACAAGTTTATAAACATATGTGTGATTGGTCCAAATATATCCATCAGAAGTTTCCCATTCTCGGTAATAAACTTGCATACTGTTGATTTCTGCCATAAACGAGTATCCTTGTTCTATATCATGATAATATTTAGCATTATAATTATTTTGCTCAAATTTTATTTTTTCATCACTTTGATTTTTCCAAATTTTAATTGTTTCAAATGCCGTGCTTTCTGTATATAGCTCATATCCCTCAGGGATATATGTTAACACGCACTGATCTTCTTCCGGAATGGCATATGCAATATTGTCGGCAGGTTCATCAACTGCCACAACCGCATGATCTCCAAACTTTTCTTCGATAAAATTGCCGATCTTGTCGCGGTAGACATAGAGGGTACAACCTACCAGTGCTGCAAGCAGAGCCGCAATCAGTACGGCAAGGAGACGCTTTTTATAATTCCGTTTGGGAGTTGCAAGCTGTTGGATGAATTGATCCATTTTTTCACGTTGATCGGGGGAGGGAAGTACATCATCGGGGCAGCTTTGCAAAGTGGCTTCCAACGTCCGTTGGCGCGCTTCTGCCAAGGCTTGCTTAAACAACTCGCGGTCTGTTCTGTTTACAGTGTATTTATCCATTTCTTAAAAATCTCCTCTCTCCTTTAAATTTTGTATCAGTTGTGCTTTCCCACGGCGCAAGGTGGTATAAACGGTGTTGCGGGAAATATGAAGCTCGTTTGAAATTTTAGTGGGAGACCATTCCTCCAAATATTTCATTTCCAACACGATCCGATAAGCGGCGGGGAGCTTTGTCATTTCCTCTACTACCATCTCATAACGGCATCGAATACGGAACTGTTCAAAAAAATCCTGCTCGGTGTATTGGGCTTCGTACTCACTGATATCCTCCAGTGCTTCACAAAAGATTTTTTTATTGCTAAAATCGTAAAAGACATTTCTTGCAATTCCCAAGACGTAGTATTTTTGTTCCTTGTCGCTTTTTTCGGCATTAAATTTTTTAATGTACAAGGAAAGTCGGTAATAGGTTTCTTGCGCAATATCATTGGCATCAAACGAGGGATCTCTGTAAGCTTTATTCTCCATGAGTAATTTAGAGGCGAATTTAAAGCAATCCACATAAAATTGATGGTATAAGCGTTCAATTAGTGGGATGTCGCATGCCTCTACAAGAAGTAATAGAAAAGCCAGCATTTTTTGTTCTTCCTTTCAAGGTTCTTTTTTAGTAATATTATACCATATTCGACAAAATATATCAATAGCATTTTGAATTTAAAACACAATTAAGCTATTCTAAAATCGGAACTTGAACCGATGAAAAAAGGCTTGTCGCTTTTACGGACGCCGTTCTTTGGGATTTTTCCGATGTTTCTCGAAGCATAGAAAAAACAATGTAATGATATCCCTTTGAATTTGAGCCTTGATATCAAGGCAATCGATGGAAAAAGGGGCTGCTCCCAAATGCAATTCGTACGCATTTGAGGGTAGCCCCGACAACTTTTTAAAACGCTATGATTTTGACGATTGCCGTAAAAAGAATGCAAAGTACAATGCCAAGCAGGGTTGGAATCAGCGCGGCGAGTGCGGTCCATTTGAGACTGCCCGTTTCCTTTTTGACGGTAAGGAGTGTAGTGGAACAGGGCCAATGGAACAGGAAAAAGATGAGGACGCATACGGCGGTTGCCCAAGTCCAGCCGTTTGCAACAAGGATATCCTTTGTTGCGGCAAGTGACGATAGATCGGTCAGTGTCCCGTTCGAGAGATAAGCCATGAGCATGATGGGGATGACGATCTCGTTTGCGGGGAACCCCAAAATGAACGCCAATAAGATCACGCCGTCCAATCCCATCAGCCGCGCAAAGGGATCGAGAAATGCGGCGGTGTGGGAAAGAAGTGTCATGTCTCCGACCGTCACATTGGCAAGGAGCCATATGACCAATCCGGCGGGCGCGGCGACCGCGACCGAACGTCCGAGAACAAACAGCGTGCGGTCAAAGATCGAGCGTACCAAAACTTTTCCGACCTGCGGTCTCCGATAGGACGGCAGCTCCAAAGTAAAGGACGACGCCTCACCGCGCAGAAGTGTGACCGAAAGCAGCTTTGTGACGGCAAAGGTGGCAAGGATGCCAAAGAGGATGATCGCAGTCAACAGCAGTGCTGCCGTGACCGAGCCGATAAACCCGCCCGAAAAACCAATAAAAAACATGGTCAACACTGCGATGAGCGCCGGAAAGCGTCCATTGCAAGGCACAAAGCTGTTTGTCAAGATCGCCAACAGACGCTCGCGCGGCGAGTCGATGATGCGGCACCCTACGATCCCCGCCGCATTGCATCCAAAGCCCATGCACATGGTCAGCGCTTGTTTGCCGCAAGCGTTACAGCGATGGAACGGTCGATCGAGGTTGTAGGCGACGCGCGGCAGATATCCGGCGTCCTCAAGGAGCGTAAAGAGCGGGAAGAAGATCGCCATGGGAGGGAGCATGACCGACACCACCCAAACCAGCACCCGCAACACGCCGTCCACCAAAACCCCTTCGAGCCATGGTGGTGCGCCGATGGCGTACAGCCCCTCCGAGAGGCGCTCCAACATCCAAAATCCGACGTCCGAGAGCCACCCCGACGGGATGTTGGACACGGTGACGGTCAGCCAAAAGATCAGTACCAACAACAACAGCATCACGGGGTAGGCGGTGACCTTACCCGTCAAAATTTTGTCCAAACGGCGGTCAAGGGCACTGTATTGTGTCGGCGTTCCGTAAACCACCGCGCCGCGGCAGAGCTTTTCGGCATGGCAGACCGCCGCCTCGGCAAGCAGATCCTTGAGGGCTTCGCTGTCAATGCCGTTCTCCGCAAGCACCTCCCATGCCTCATCGACCGCCTTGCAAAGCTCCTCATCTCTGAGAAATTCGGTTCCGAGATAGGTACTCAGCTCTCGCGTCAGTGCCTTGTCACAGTCAAGCAAACGCAGGCTCAGCCAACGGCTTTCCAACCGACCGAGATTGCCTCTCTCCAAAACCGCCTCGGGGAGTGCGAGCGCGCGCTCGACGGCGTCGGGATAGGGGATGTGCATCGGCTCGCGCCTTTGCGGCGTGTCGATCGTTTGGTCAAGTGCGGCAACAAGCTCTTTTAGGGTACGCTTCTTTTTTGCCACCGTACCGACCACCGGAACACCAAGACGCTGTGATAGGAGGGTAAGATCGACCGAGATCTTTTTGCGCTTTGCCTCGTCCATGAGATTGACGCATACTACGACGCGCGCGCCACTCTCCATGATCTGCAATACGAGATTGAGGTTGCGCTCGATACAGCTTGCGTCACAGACAACGATTACCGCGTCGGCGTCGCCAAAGCAGATAAAATTACGAGCGACCTCCTCCTCGGCGGAGTGCGCAAAGAGCGAATAGGTACCCGGGATATCTACCAAAACGTAGCCGTGTTGGTTGGTTTTACAATACCCCTGTGCGTTTGTTACGGTTTTGCCGGGCCAGTTGCCTGTGTGCTGATTCATCCCCGTGAGGGCGTTGAACACCGTGCTTTTGCCCACGTTGGGGTTGCCCGCAAGCGCCACCACACGGTCATCGGGGGAGCGGCGGCGAATTTCAAGCCCCGTGTCGACTGCGTTCTTACCCACCGAGCCTTTTGTCAGTCCCATTGCCGTCACCCGTCCTTCTCGAGCGGTGTGACGAGAATGTGATTGCCGTCCTCGTCGCGTACCGCGATCACAGCACCACGGATGAGATAGGCTCCCAGCCCACCGCCGGGGCTTTTACCGATACATTCCACCACCGTGTTCTCGATCAGACCGAGATCCTGCAATCGCCGCCGCATCGTTCCCGCGTTTTGCAAGTGGTATACTGCGGCACAGTCGCCTACCGAAAGCTCGCAAATCTTGATTGGTTCTTTCATCGCATCACAAATCCTTTCAAGCGTAAGGTTTCCGCTATCAGCTTATGAGGCTTTTCGACAAAAGGTTACATCAAACGTACAGTTCGTTTTTTATATTTCCGCTCCACTTGAACTCTGTTTTTGCCTTTTTTGGATAACTTTTCACCACCCTATTGACAGGTAATTTTCACCGTGTTATAATAAAATTACAAAAGTAAGTTTTTTAGGGAGGTTTTGAATTGAAGAGGATTTTTGCAATGATCTTATGCGGTCTGTTACTGTGCGGAACCGCATCTTGCAAATTAAAAGATACAGGTTTGGAAAACGAAAGCTTGCATGAAAGTACCGCATTGGAAATAGAAGAAAGCACTGCGCCGTCGGACGATGAGAACGGAGAAAAGATCATCATAGCGTCCACGGAGCATTATCTGGTGTCCTATGCAGGCTTTACGTATGATTATGAAATATACGATAAGGACGGGAATACGGTCCGTGCGGAGCAGACAACACGACCGCTTTCTATCGATATGCTTGATGAGGATACGGTGGATATTCAAATCGGATACGGAACAGGTATTCAATGTCACACCTATTACAGCGTCAGCAAGAACCTTTTTTCGGAGGAATATTCCTACGTGGTTGCCGCGTCGGGGTCACTGGTTGCTTATATAGACGGTTCTATGCAGGATCGCAAGCTGATAGTACGTCACATATTTGAAAAGGAGGAATTTTATAAGGAATTTGCTTTGGACTTTTCCGACAAAACAGACACACCGATCAAAAGCGCAACCTTTTTCAGTGATGAAAAAACATTGCAGACCACCTATTTGGCAAGAGATCAGCAAACCGAAGTCACCGTAATCCTGCCAATCCGTTTCAGCGGGGAGGAGACCTCGCAACATCGGTTTTTATATTGGTCAAACGGTGACGGGACCTGCGCTGTCAGTGCGCTTGGCGATCAGATGACCGTAGCCGATATTCCTTCTTTGTCTCCGCGCGGAGATCTTGTGACCGAGGTTTTGCCGATGGCGTTTTCCGATTGCAAAAGCTTGAGTCAAGTGAGGCTTCCCGACACGATCAAGGAGATCGGCGGCTCGGCTTTTGCGGGGTGTGATCGGTTAAAAAGCGTGACCTTTGGAGGAAGTGAAAGTCAATGGAAAGCGATCAACGGTGTGAGTGATATGGAGCTTTCGGTTGAGGTCTGTTTTGAAAAACGCGCCGATTTCACAAGCTACGATTCCATTATCAATCTGTACCGTGAGATCGTGGCTTTTTGCACCACCTATGATGATTACAAAAAATACGATGTACTGTTCGATTTTGCCAATGATACGGAACGCGATTGGTTTCACCGTGTATTTTCGTCAACCTATCTGCTTTATTCCGGGCGAGGAACCGAGGATCATCACTCTCCTCATTATCAATTATCTTGCGGCTACGCACGGAAGGATCTGAACGGTGACGGAACGGACGAGCTGATCCTGTTGCGTGATGATTACGTCATTCTTGCAATTTTTTCCATGTCCGATGGAAAGCCCGTATTGCTTGACAACTTTTGGGAGAGGAAGTCCTGTTGGATTGATGAAAACGGAGTGCTTTATGTCAACGGTAGCGGCGGTACCGATGTCAGCACTATGGCAATTTACCAAATCAACGATCATGGGCAACCTGTTTTGATCGCGGAATTTGGCAGGGACGGTCACGAGTGGGTAGGAGATACGGCAGTAGAGTTGTATTACAAAATCGAAAACGGCGAGAAGGTCCGTATTTCCAAAGAAGAGTTTGCGCTTTTATACGATCAATATGATCCCCGTACAGGACAAGAAAAGGGGACGGAAGTGACGGAGAAAAGGGCGGGGCTTACCTTTGTTCCGTTATTTGAATTGTCAAAAAAAGAAATGGTTGTCGAGTTGTTTTCCGCAGTTTTGAAAAATGAGACAAGGGTGGTTGAGTACCACAACGATGCCGAAGGTGAATACAAATATTTAAAGGATTGCAAAATGCCCTATTCGATGGAACGCTTGGAGGACATAAAAGAGCATTTGCAGTATGCACTTGTCGATATGGACGGAGACGGTATCGACGAGCTTGTTGTGAGCGGCGGGGATACCTTGATCTTGCGATATTATGAGGGAAAGATCTACTGTTACAGCTACATATTCAGAAATATGTATGACATCAAGCAGGATGGTTCCTTCTCTTGGAATCATAACGGCATTGATTTTGAATACGGGGAAAACAAACTGCGCTTTGAAGGTGTTCAGCCAAAAGGGGAAGTGCTTTGGCGTATCGTCAATGACGGAGAACCCAACGCCGAATATTATATTGCAGGTCAACAGGTCACCGAAACCGAGATTCAAGAATATTTTAAAAATAACCCAAAAACCAATATCGAATATTCTCGGCTCGATCCGAGCACTTTTGCGACAAACTCGGAGGGAAAAGGCTGAGCCGCGATGATCACTGTTGTCATTCAGCTTGTATTTTTTGCCCCTGTTAAGAAACCCGCTTGGAGTTCTTAACAGGGGTATTCTATTTTTTGAATCTCAAGCTAACAAAAATTAAAAGCTCATTTACAGAGAATTTCTTGACAAAAAAATGCAGATACTGTATAATATAAGTTAACGAATGAATTTGCAAAGGAAATGAAGTATGGTCTTTTCCTCTCTCATCTTTTTATTTGCCTATCTGCCCTTGACGCTGTTGTGTTACTACCTTGTTCCAAGGCGTTGGCGCAACGTGGTGCTGTTCCTTGTCAGCCTGTTTTTTTACGGCTGGGGAGAGCCGGTTTATGTCATTTTGATGGTGATCTCGATCACCACGGCGTATCTGTTTGGGTTCCTCATCGAAAAACATCGTCACAGCGCGCCCAAAAAAGCAAAGACGGCAATGATCGCGTCGCTTGTCATTAATCTGTCATTCCTGTTCTTCTTTAAATACTACAACTTTTTTGCAACCAACCTGTCACTGTTGCCGTTTGTGAGGATCCCCGTCATCGAGGGCTTGGAGCTTCCGATCGGTATTTCCTTTTACACCTTTCAAATCATGTCCTACACCATCGATGTGTACCGCAGAGATTGCGAGGTACAAAGGAATTATATCTCGTTCGGTACCTACGTCACACTCTTTCCGCAACTCATTGCGGGACCTATCGTGCGATACCGCGACATTGACACACAGCTTTCCGAGCGTCATGAGACGGTGGACGGCTTTGCCGCAGGTGTGGCGCGCTTTTCGTGCGGTCTTGCCAAAAAGGTGTTGGTGGGAGATATGCTTGCCGCGGGGTATGAGTATTTCAAGAATATGGCGGTGTTTGAAAACACCACGCTCGGCGCTTGGCTGACCATCATTCTTTACACCCTGCATCTGTACTACGATTTTTCGGGATACTCGGATATGGCAATCGGACTTGGCAAAATGTTCGGATTTCATTTCCCCGAGAACTTCAACTATCCCTATATTTCCAAAAGCATCACCGAGTTTTGGCGGCGTTGGCATATTTCGCTTTCCACGTGGTTCCGTGAGTATGTCTATATCCCGCTCGGGGGTAACCGCAAGGGCAAGCTCCGCCAATATTTTAACCTTGCCGTGGTTTGGCTCCTTACGGGCTTTTGGCACGGTGCCAACTGGAATTTTGTGCTGTGGGGCATCTATTTTTTAGTCATCTTGATTGCCGAAAAAGCCTTTTTGCTCAAGGTGTTGGATAAGCTCCCCGCCCTCTTTCGGCACATTTATGCCATGTTGCTTGTCACGGTGGGATTTTTGATTTTTTCCTATACCGATGCCGCCGCAGGATGGACCTGTTTTCGCGCGCTGTTCGGCATTGGCAGTGCAGGATTTTCGAGTGCGACAGCCACTTATCAATTCCTGCGTCTGTTGCCGCTCATTCTGATCGCCGCCGTGGGGGCAACGCCTCTGCCGCGCAAGCTTTACGGAAAGGTGACCGACCGTTTTGCATGGACAAAAGCCTTGGTGCCCGTTCTATGCGCCGCCGTCGTGATTCTTTGCACCGCGTATTTGGTGGACTCGACCTTCAGCCCGTTCGCCTACACGCAATTTTGAGGGGAGGGAAGAGAGATGCAACGAAAAATCAATTTGGTGACTGTCATCGGCTTTGCCGTTCTGATCTTCGGCTTTGCACTGGCGTTTTTGATCCTCCCCGACAATTCCTTTTCGGAACAGGAGAACCGCAGTCTGCGTACCTTTCCGTCGTTCAGCCTTGAAAAGCTTGCGTCGGGCGAATTTTCCGACGAGATCAATGATTATTTTGCCGACCAGTTTCCCATGCGTGACACGCTTGTAGGGCTCAAGGGGGTGACCGAGATCGCGCTCGGTAAGGGCGAGAATAACGGTATCTTGCTTGGTGACGACGGACAGTTGGCGGAGCGTTTGTTTGCGGTTTACGGTATGGAAAGCTCCTCAGGAACCGATCTTGATGCTTTTGATGTCGATCATATCCGTGCATCGGCAGAGGGGCTTAACCGCGTGACCGACAGTCTGAATGTGCCGTTTACGGTGCTTTTGACAGGCAGAACGGTCGATATTGCCGCGTCGGTGTTCGATTATCCCGCCGATGTCAGCAATGCCTTGCAACAGACCGTGAAGGATGCGTTAAATCAGAATGTTTCCTACGTGGAAACCATCCCGATGCTACGCGAAAAATATGACAGCGGGGAATACGTTTACTACAAAACCGACCATCACTGGACCGCGTTGGGCGCGTATTACGCCTATGTCGAGGTGATGAAGTCCTTTGGGATGGAGGCGGATATTTTACCTGCCGAGGCCTTTGAAAAAGAGACCGTTGCCACCGCATTTTACGGAACCGCGTGGTCGGCGGGAGGTATGAAGTTTGTCCCGCCCGACAGCATGGAGTTTTGGCTGTACGGCAACGAGGACACGTTTACCGTCACGGCAGACGGCAGAGAGCTTGACGGCTTTTACAGCAGAAGCTATCTTGAAAAAAAGGATAAATATTCGGCGTTTCTCGATGGTACGCACGATGTGGTGACGGTGACCAAAAACACGGGGGAGGAACGTCCCACGCTGTTGCTCTTCAAGGACAGCTTTGCAAACGCGTTGGCTCCGTTTTTGGCACAGCATTTTGATTTGGTTCTGTTAAATCTTTCGTCCGCGCGCACCGATTACACCGATGTCACGTCCTATACCGCACAGTACGGCGCTGACCGTGTTTTGCTGGTTTACACGCTCGAAAATGTGATCACCGCGGACAAGCTCACACGGTTTCGATAAAAGAGCAAAGGAGATTGTATATGCAAAAAAGACTGAAAAAAGCGGCGATCGTTGTTGGGATCGTTGCGGGAGCATTGATTTTGATTGCCGTGGTCGTGGGCGTGCTCAACGCACTGGTCGCGGACGGAAAATGGAATTTGGGTTGGAACGATTATCGCTATGACGAAAGCGGCTATGAGATCGGAGAGGGGAGCATTCCAAGTGAGACGATCACGCGCATCGAGCTGGATTGGATTGACGGTGAAGTGGAGATCATTTCTTGCCAAGACACCTTTATTTCGATCTCGGAGAGCGCCGAGAATGAACTGCCCGAATCGGCAAAGGTGCGATGGAAAGTGGGGACCGACGGGACGTTGAGCATCAAATACCGCAAATCCTCGTGGTTCTTCGGTGTCGGCTCGGGCAACCGTAACAAAAAGCTGATCCTGCGTATTCCCGCAAGCTATTTTGAACAACTGACCGCCATTGACGTGGATGTCGAGTCCGCCAATGTGGTGGTATATGACATTTTTGCAACGGATTTTGAGTTCGAGTCCTCGTCGGGGTCTCTTGGCGTCAAGGACTGTGTGTTTCTGCGTTTTTCTGCCGATACGGTCAGCGGAAAGCTGTTGGCAGACGGGTTGACCTCCAATACGGTCGAGGCGGAGAGTGTAAGCGGAAGTGTGGATATGAAGTTTCCCGTTTCTCCCAACGGTTTGGATATTTCCACGACGAGCGGCAAGGTCACATTGCGTTTGCCGAGTGATGCGTCTTTTGTGATGGATTGGGAGACGGTGTCGGGCAGTCTTGCTTACGATTTGCCGCTGACACAGACGGGGAACCGCTATACCTGTGGCGGCGGGGCAAATGCTTTTGATATCGAAACCGTCAGCGGAGACTTGACCTTGATCACCGAAGAATAAAAGAACATTTGTCCCCGGTTGGAGAGGGGCATTGTCCGCATCTCTGTCTTTCAAAGTGAAAAAGAAAAAAATCATCATTTCGGCTGATGCCGATATGATGATTTTTTTTATGGTTATGAAGAACTCAGTATTCACTCGGTGCTTTTCCGGTCCGCTTTTTAAAAAATGCCGAAAAGTAATGGATGGACGAAAACCCGCACATCTCTGCCACATCTCCCACCTTGTAGACGTGCAATGCCAACAAATGCTTTGCGCTCTCCAGCCGCTTGTCAAGCAGATCATCGATCGGGCTTTTGCCGAAAAACGCAGTGTAAAGTGCGCAAAAACGGCTGACCGAATAGCTTGACAGCTTTGCCATTTTTGCAAGCGTCCATTCCTCTCCGCAACGGTTGAGAATATGGACACGCAGCTCTTTAAACGCGGCGTAAACCGTGTTATCGTCGTTTTTTGGCTCATTGTCCGACCTTTTTAAGAGCGTGAGCAACCGAAAGATCGCATCCGAGATCAAGCGCGGGCTGTAGCTGTCGCGGCGCACGCTTTCCTCGCCGATTTGAATGATCAAACGATCAAACAAAGCGGGATCGGGAATGGAAATGATGGTATCGAGAGGTAAAAATTGCAAAATTTCGGCATCTTCCTCCTCGGCGGAAAAATAGATCCAATCATTGATAAACATTTCATTTTCGGAGATCGGACCATGTGTCACCGGTGTTTTCGGCGCGTGTAAAAGACAGTCTCCGGCGTTTCCCTCTATGCGTTTTCCGTCAATCTCATAAAAAAACGGTGTTTGAAAGCACATCAAAAGATAGTTGGGGATTGCCTTTGATTGAAACACAAAACCGTGACGGTGTTTGGTGTTCACTCCGCAAAGTCGGTTCCGAAACATTTTTCTTCTCCTTATGTCAGTAAGATATTGCAAATTTTATAAAAATATAATAACATATTTCAAAGACAAAGTCAAGAGGTTGTTTTATAATGAATGGGTAAGAAAGCACTTTTGGAAAAAAGAACAACCAATTTTTGATTTTTGAAAGGACAGTGAAAAAATGAAACGATCACAAATCAACAGCGCCATTCAATGGGCGGAAGGTCTTTGCAAAAAATATTGCATCACATTGCCCATGTTTGCTCGTTTTGCGCCCGACCGCTCCGAGTTTGCCGATCCCGTGCGCCAAAATATCGCAAAAACCATGCTCGGTTGGGATGTGACCGACTTCGGTTCGGACGATTTTACACATTGCGGAGCCGTACTGTTTACGGTGCGTAACGGCAGTGTTTATGATGACAAGGTCGGCACACCTTATGCGGAAAAATACATCTTCCTCAAGGACGGCTGTGCACAGGAGATCCCCATGCACTACCACATCCACAAGACCGAGGACATTATCAACCGTGCGGGCGGCGTACTTTGCGTGCAGGTCTATGCCAACGGCGCGGATGGTAAGCCCGATCCCAAACGGCGTGTTACCCTCTACCGTGACGGCGTGCGTTACGAGGCGTCGGCGGGGGAAATCATCGAGATCGAAAACGGAAACAGCATTACGCTTACACCCTACATCTACCACCGCTTTTTTGCCAAAACGGGTTGCGGCGATCTTGTCATTGGCGAGGTGTCCAAAATCAACGATGACAACATTGACAATGTATTTGCAAATCCGAGCGACCGTTTTTGCCAAGTGATCGAGGACGAACCGATCTACCGCTTGCTGGTCAACGAATACACACAGAACTGAAAGGAGAACGAACATGGCAAACAAGCTTGGAATATTTGTCAACTTTTGGGAAAATACTTGGAAGGTTGACTTGAAAAAATATATCGCAAAAGCCGCAAAGATCGGCTATGACGTGTTGGAGTTTCAAGCACAGGCACTGCTGGATATGAGTGACACTGCGCTTGCTGAGATCAAAGCGGCGGCAACCGACGCGGGACTTGAACTGACCTACAGCCTCGGGTTGGATCCCGCTTATGATATCTCGTCCCCCGACATTGCGGTACGTGAGGGCGGCATTCGTTACTTGACCGATATTATGAAACAGATCGGCAAAATGGAGGGCAGACTTCTATCGGGTGTCAGCTACGCGGGGTGGGGCGTTCCTGCAGACGGTGACAAAGCAAAGCGGCTTGCGCACAGTATCAACTCCATGAAGATCCTTTCCAAAACTGCGGGAGAGCTTGGCATTACCTACGGCATCGAGGCGGTCAACCGTTTTGAGGGGATCCTCATCAATACCGCCGCCGAGGCGCGCGCTTATGTGGAGGCGGTTGGCAGTCCGCATGTCGGCATTTTGTTGGATACCTATCATATGAACATTGAGGAGGGAAGCATCGGTGATGCTATCCGCACGGCGGGGGACCTTTTGGTCGGTTTCCATGTGGGGGAAAACAACCGCACCTGTCCCGGACGCGGGCACCTTGATTGGGATGAGATTTTTGGAGCGCTGAAAGAGATCGGATATCGCGGACGCATTGTCGCCGAGCCTTTTCTTATGACAGGCGGGGAGGTCGGAAAAGACATTTACGTTTGGCGCGATCTCATTGACAACAAGAGTGAAGCCGCGCTTGACAACGAGGCGGCATACATGCTTTCGTTTATGAAAAAGTATTTTTAAAGCAAATGAATATCAAAACAGAGCGTTGCGCAATTGCGTAACGCTCTGTTTTGTAGAGTAAAGGACGATACAGAAAATGGTCTTTGCCATGCACAAATAAAACGGGAACTGCTTTGTTAGCAGCTTTCTACAAGGGGAGATATTACCCAATTCGGTGAAAGTTTTTGAAAGGGGTATGGGGAAAACTTTTTTCAAAAAGTTTTCCCCATAAGACCTTGTTTAAAGACTGTCTACCAAAGAGCAGATGTTGTTGATCTCGGTTTCGGGATCGCGCCACCAGTCCATGCTCCAAATGCGCTTGATGCGCCAACCGCGGGACTCGAGGTATTTCTGACGGTGGTAGTCACGCTCACGGGCGGAGGCGGCGGTGCTGTAAAGCTTGCCGTCACACTCGATGCCGAGGACGTATTTACCGTTCTTACGCACGGCGATGTCAATACGGTAGCCGCCGATACCGACTTGGGTATCGATCTCATAGCCGCGTGCACGCAGAGCGTCGGCGACCTTTTGCGCGTATTCGGTCTCGATGGCGGCGGGAACGATGCCAAAGGTCTCGCCAAAGGAACGCAAAATGCGTTCGGCGTCCTCTTTGTCGCCGTTGCTGATGGCAAAGGCGTATTCGAGGTAGAGCTTGAGGATCTTCGGTCCTTCGTTCTTGGCGTCGTCAATGTCGAGCTCGGAGGGACGGAACGAGGTCACAATGTGGATTTTTTGTTTTGCACGGCTGATAGCAACATTGAGTCGGTTTTCGCCGCCCTTTTGGTTGAGCCAACCAAAGTTGTGCATCAAGCGTCCGCTTGCGTTCTTGGCGTAACCGATCGAGAACATGATTACGTCGCGTTCATCACCCTGTACGCTTTCAATGTTCTTGATAAAGAGACCGGTGTCCTCGCCATTGTCCTTGCGTGACATTTCGGCGCGTACTTGAAGGGCAAAATCATGATCTTTGATTGACTCTTCGTCGATGACATCGTAGATCATATCGCGTTGCGATGCGTTGAACGCGATCACACCGATGGTCTCGTTGTTCTGTCTGGTCTTGAAGAACTCCTTAATGAGAGCGACGATCTTTTCCGCCTCCTTGCGGTTGGCGCGACCCTGCCATACGGCATCGTTGACAAGATGCACCTCGATCGGCGGCTTTTCGGGCGCGTCGGTGTTGGGAGCGACAAACAAGCGTCCCTTATAGAAAGCGTAGTTGGAGAAGTCGATCAGCTCCTCATACTTGGAGCGGTAGTGGGTGTTGAGCAGAATGTCGGGGTAGCGGAAACGTGCGAGGTCAAGCAGGCTTTCTTCCTCGAGGGCGGCGGAGATCTCCGCATCCTCGTCCAACAAAGCATCGTCCAATTCAAAGCGACCGTCACCGAGACTGGAGGGACGGAGCTGCTTGTGGTCGCCCGCGATGACGACCTTTTTTGCACGGATGATCGAGGGGATACTCTTTTCGACGTAGAGCTGGGATGCCTCGTCAAAGATCAACAGATCAAACAGATCGTTCTGCTGGGGAAGTACCTCGGATACCGCATCGGGCGTCATGAGCCAAATCTTAATGGCTTTAAAGAGCTCAAAGTCAAATTTCTTAACGAACTTCGCAACGCTCGAACGGCGGCGGCTCTCGATGGCGCGGTTGATCTCGCCCTTGCGCTTGGAGCCGGTAATGTACTTGACATCCTCCGCCAGTACCTTGGTAACACGCTGTTTTGCAAGCGATTGCTTTTCTCCGATGGCGCGCTCGATGGAGGAGATGATCTTTTCAAACGACGCAACCTTGGGCATCAGCGTGCGGTTGTCCATTTCAAAGCGCTGAATGTGCTCAAAGAGAATGGTGTTGTAAAGCTCATGGTTCCATTCGATTACGGTGCCGCCGCAGATCTTATGGATCTTGCGCAGTGCGGTGAGGTAGAGGTTTTCGTTGTCGGTCAGACCGTTGACAACGGGCTTGAGGTTGGCATAGCCCGCGGTAAATTCTTTCAAGCTTTGCTTCACGGCTTCTGGCTGTTCCATGATCAAGCGGACGATATAGTTGCTTGCGGTCTTGTCAAAATAGTCCTTGGTGGCTTGCGTGATGTCGCGCGCAAGACGGTTCTTGGCGGTCTGACGCTTTAAGAACGGCAGGTTGCGCCATTCGTCTACCTTTAGTATCAGCTCGTCGATCGAATCCGAAAAGAGGATGAGATCGTAGTTGGAGAGCGTGTCTTTCATCTTGAGGAACCACGGGTATCTCTCGATGGTCAGCTGATAGTGGTCAAGGCTGTCGGTGAGCTGACCGTTGGCAAACTTTTTGTGAATTGCCGAGACCTCGTCGTACTTGAGGTTCAACAGCTCCTCGGTGATCATGGTACGGATGGTCTTGTAGGTCTTGATCTGCTCATGATTTTGCAGATTGATGCGGCGGTTTTCCATGTAGAGCAGATAGGGCTCCACACCAAACTCACCGGGGGTAAACAGCTTGTCCGCAATCACCTCAAGCGTTGCCACATCGGTGTCGATCTCGCCCGAAAGCGCGGTCAGATCGGGGGCTTGCAGAGGGGCGTTGCCGTCACTGCTGTAAAGCAGTCTTTCGAGCTGAGAATAGAAGAGATTCTTGTTGTTGGCGTCATCCATCATCATCGCGTAGCGCGAGAGCGTGCCGAGACGCGAGTAAACGACATCCAGCGCGGTCTTTTTCTCGGAGACCATCAACACCGTTTTGCCCTCGTTGACAAATTGGGTGATCAAGCTGGTAATGGTTTGCGATTTACCGGTACCGGGAGGACCCTCGACCACCAATTCGTCCAGCGTTTCCGCAGCGTGAAGAACAGCCTCCTGTGCGCTGTTGAGCGCGTTGATATAGACCAGTGAGTTTTCGCTGATGCTTTGCTGTTTTTTGTCGGGATGGTTGAGCTCGAGGTCGGTGTTGGTGTGATCGGAGTAAAAGTCGGTCTCGCCGTACTCGGAAACCAGGTCGGAGACCAGCTTGTTGATCAATCCCTTGTCAAGGATCTCGTCAAAATCGCGTTGGATCGAGTTGGAGTAGGCGGGGAATTTTCCGATGACGATGTTGTGCACCAGCTTGAGCGTGCCACGCGCGTAGTGCGGGAAGGATTCGCCGGGGTATTCCTTAAACTTTTTCAGCTCGTCGCTCTCATACTCGATGCGAATGTCGTTGGCGGCGTAAAAATCCAACAGCCCTTGCAGGAACGTGTCGGGATTGGCCTCCTCCAGTGTGCAATCGGGGAGCGGCGTGGTGATGCTGTTGAACTTGTCATGCGCCAAGATCAAGGTGCCGTTGTAGATGATGTCACGCGTGGGATCGGCGGAAACCGTGATGTTTGCCGTCGAGCGGTCGAGCGTGACGGGGAAGAGGCAAAGAGGTGCGCGAATGCCGAACTCACCGTTCACCAAATTTCCCTGTACAAAGGGGTAACCGATATAAAGATCGTTTTGACCCTTGTCACGCAGATCGCGCACGGTCTCACGGATGAGTCCCACCAAATTGCGGTAGCGCTCACGTGCGGGATCGGTGCGGGGAAGATCCTGTGAGGATACGTCGGCAATCGTCACGGGACCCTCGGCTTCAAATAAGATCTGCAAGGGATTATAGCTGCCCGACGCGTCAAAGAGGTCGACGGCGTATTTGGAGGACAGCTTGGGCATGAACAGCATGCGGTTGTTGCGGTTGATGTTGATCAGCTTTTTGGAGAGCTCGCGCAGGGTGCTCTCCACGTTTTTTGTCACGGGAATTTCGGAGGTCTCCTCCTTGCCGTTGTAATCGTTCATCACGTCAAGAAACGCTTGTGCGTAGTTCTCGACAAAGGCGGGACCGATGCCCGTGATGCTGAGAAAATCGGAGGGCTTGCGGGGGCAAAGACGGATCATCTCGCGGATCGATTCGTCACTGCATACCGCGGGGGTGCGTCCCGTCGCTTTTTTCTCGCGGTCTTTCAGCTTTTGGCGCAGCTCGAACAGCTCCTCGGTGAGCTCTTCGTTGGCAATGTTTTTTGGGGTTTGTTCCATTTTTGTCCATATATCCTTTCTAAAAGGTTCACACAGAGCATTTACGGCTCTGAATAGCTCTATATAAAGTATAGCATATTTTGGGATGCTCGTCAAGCGGTTTTTGTCAACTTCCCGTGAGAAAAGTTTTTTACTGTTTCATCGCCTGTTTTGGTAAAATTATACTATTTATTCCATTTTTTTCCACAATCGGTTCCGATTTTGGTGCGGCGTGTTTTTTTGGGGGACAAAAAATCGAAAAAAAGAAAAATTTTTTCAAAAAAATTTGAAAAAACTATTGCACATTTTTGATTTATATTGTATAATATAATCATCGGTGGTGCAAAGTGGCGCACAGTGTTTCAAAATGGAGCAATAGTGGAGCCGATGGAGCCAACCGAAAATCAGCAAGGAGGACGAACGCAATGCTTGGCGGCGAGTACAGACATAATCTCGATCCGAAAAACCGAATATTCATTCCCGCAAAGCTGCGTGAAGAACTCGGCACCACCTTTGTGGTTGCAAAAGACATTCGCGAAAAGTGCCTCAAGGTTTATTCGCTTGAGGGCTGGGAAACATATATTACGCCTTTGCGCGAGCAAAAGAGAAAGCTTTCCGAAAAGATTCTGCGTTTCTTGCACGCGTCACTGGCACAGGTCACGCCCGACTCACAGGGGCGCATCGTTCTCCCACAGGAGCTGGTACAGCATGCCGAGATCGATAAGAACGTGGTCATCGTCGGTTGTTGCGATTACGCCGAAATTTGGTCGGAAAGCATTTACGAGGCGATGAAGGAAGAAGAGGATATTTCCGAGATCCTTGCCGAGCTTGAAGAATTGGGACTGTAAAAAAGCAAGAAGGAGCAAAGCATGAGCGATACGATCAACTTCTCTCATAAACCGGTGCTGCTCGAGGCATGCCTTGATGGCTTGAAGCTCCGAACGGACGGAACCTATGTGGACGGTACCGCGGGAGGCGCGGGGCACAGCTCTGCCATTGCCGCGGCTTTGGGCGAGGGAGGCAGACTGATCGCGCTCGATCAGGACGAGACCGCGGTTGCGGTGGCGACCGAGCGGCTTTCGGTGTTTGGCGCCCGTGCACAGGTCGTGCGCAGTAACTTTTGCGAGGTCGAAGCCGTTTGTAAAAGTCTCGGTATCGAAAGCATCGATGGGATGCTGATGGACCTCGGCGTTTCCTCCTACCAACTGGATACCGCCGAGCGTGGGTTTTCCTACCGCGCCGACGCACCCTTGGATATGCGCATGGATGTGCGCAATCCGCTGACCGCGAGAATGGTCGTCAATGAATACAGCGAGGATCGGTTGCGTAAGATCCTCTTTGAATACGGGGAAGAGCGATTTTCTTCCCGCATTGCATCAAATATTATCCGCGAAAGGGAAAAGGCACCGATCGAAACCACAGGGGAACTGGTGGAGATCATCAAACGCTCGATCCCTGCCGCAAACAGAGACGGCGGACATCATCCGGCAAAGCGTTCGTTTCAAGCCTTGCGCATCGAGGTGAATGCCGAGCTGGATGTGATCGCACCGGCGATCCGTTCCGCCGTTCGTCTGCTGGCACGCGGAGGGAGATTGGCGATCATTACTTTTCATTCCTTAGAGGACCGTATCGTCAAGCAGACCTTTGCGGAGCTTGCACAGGGGTGTACCTGCCCCAAAGATTTTCCCGTTTGTGTTTGCGGCAAAAAGCCCAAGCTGAAGATCATCACAAGAAAACCGATCTTACCCGACGCCGAGGAGCTGGAGATCAACCCGCGCTCACACAGCGCAAAGCTCCGCGTGGCGGAAAAGCTGTAAATATCTTGTATATATAAAATATAATGAAAGGAACACGGAAAGCATGGATACGCCCGAGATCAGAGAGATCACACCGCCCGCCGAACAGGGACTTCAACCGTCGGCGGAGCCTTATATTGCCGCGCTTTCCGCACAGTATGCCTCGCGCGGGCTTTCCAAAGCGGTGCTTGACAGTGCCGCCGAGCAGATCAAACGCGAGGAAGAAACGCGCGCGCTCGCACCCGATGCGTACCGACTTTCGCTTTATACCGACGCGGCGGTTAATGGACATTACCGACGCGGTAAGGACAGTATGTCGTCCGAGGACCTGTTGCGTTATTTCCGCGAGACGCGCGTTGATCGGATCCGTAATGCCGATTTTTCGGGCAACACGGGAATGGACGAGTGTCCCGGCGAAAATGCCAAGGACGAGAGCCGTGCGGTGACGGTAGCAAGCAAAAAGAGCTTGCCTGCAACACTGTCGACACGTGTTTGTTCACTGCCAGCAACCGTCGGCGAAAGGATCAAAACGGCAATGCCCACATGGTTCAACTCCGCCGCGCCCGACTCCTCAAAGGAGAACAAACGCTATCCGTTTTCCGCCTTTGCGGCGATCTTGGCAGTTGCCGCGTCTCTGATGCTGATTGTGGCAAGCTCGGTATTGCTGACCCGCGCCGAGAGCAACATCAGCAGTCTCAAACGGCAAATTTCGGCGACCTCGAATGAGGTGGCGGAATTGAAGTCGGATTTTGAAGTGCGAAACGACCTTTTGGAGATCCGACGCATCGCCATAGAGGAATACGGCATGGTGGAAGAGGATTACGTCAAAATGGAATATATTTCACTTTCCACCGACGACTCCGTGGAGGTTTACGAGGAGGAACGTGAAAAATCGGTCGGACTTTCGGCGATCTTGAGTGCGATCGGCATCAAATAGTCATAAGATCGGCTTTTTGTCCATACAATAAATAGCGGGGTGTGCGGGGGAGTTCCTTCGCCTTTCCATGACAGAACATTCGAGGAAAGGAGAATAATCATTATTTATGAAGGAAATTCGACCGAGCGCACCGCGGGAAGAGCCCCAAACCGTTCATCCAAAGGTCAAACATCGCGCATCCGCACTGTTTGTGATCGCGGTGTGTCTGTTTGGCATCCTCTTGGTTCGCATCCTCCTGTTGCAAACGGTAAATTACGACCATTATCAGCAAAAGGTCATCGAGCAAATGACCACACAGTCACAG
Source organism: Clostridia bacterium (assembly GCA_017453205.1). Classification (GTDB taxonomy): domain Bacteria; phylum Bacillota; class Clostridia; order Oscillospirales; family CAG-272; genus UMGS1865. Next base: position 37,933 of record JAFTKO010000006.1, read on the forward strand.
GTCGCGGCGGCACGGGGCAACATTTACGATGCAAACGGTGTTTTGCTTGCCACCAATGTGACTACCTACCGTGTCTTTCTTTCGCCGTCCTCGATTGCGACGGCACAAAGCGAGAGTGCGCAAACGGGGGACAATGTTCGGTTTGATACCTTGATCGCCGAGCGGCTTTCCGACATTTTGGATGTCGAATATGATTTTGTTCTCAAGCAAACCACCTATACCAAATACCTCGACCGCACCATCAAAAAGGAAGTGGATGAGGCGACCGCCGATCGTGTGCGCGAATTTATCAGTGAATACGGTCTGCAAAGAATGATCTATCTCGAAACCACCAACACCCGTTATTATCCCTATTCCGCGTTGGCGTCTCATGTCCTCGGCTTTACGGGGAGCGACGGAACGGGGCTTTACGGGTTGGAATACTATTATAATGAAATGCTTGCCGGTACCAACGGCAAATACATCACCGCCCGTGATGCACAGGGCAACGAAATGCCGTATTCCCACAAGGAGTACATCGAGGCACAGGACGGCTACAATGTCAACACCACCATTGATGTTTACGTACAGTCGGCGCTTGAGGAACAGCTCGAAACGGCTTATACCGAGTCAAGCGGGCAAAACCGCGCGGCGGGCATTGTGATGAACGTCAATACGGGGGCGATCCTCGGCATGGCGACCTATCCCGATTTTGACCTCAACGATCCTTGGACGCTCGATTACCAATCGACTTTAAAGCTTGCCGAAAGCAACTACGAAAGCGGAAGCGACGCATACAGCTTGCTCAAGCAAGAGCTGCTTTTGAGTATGTGGTCCAACAAGGCGATTACCGAGTCTTATATCCCCGGCTCCACCTTTAAGGTCATCACCGCATCCATGGCGCTTGAGGAGGCGGTGGTCACACTGAACGAGAGCTTTACCTGTGGCGGTTCTTTGACGGTTCTCGGACACAAGATCCACTGCCATAAAACACAGGGTCACGGCTCGCTTACCTTTGTGCAGGGCATTCAGCAATCCTGCAACCCCGTTCTGATGACCATGGGACTCAGACTGGGGACCGATACCTTTTACACCTATCTCCGTTCGTTCGGTTATCTCGAAAAAACGGGCATTGACCTACCGGGCGAGGGCACAAGCCTCTTTGCCACAGAGGAGGCGTTTACCGACCTTGACCTTGCCATTTACGCATTCGGTCAAAACTTTAACGTCACACTCATTCAGCAGATCACCGCCGTTTCTACGGTTGCCAACGGAGGATATCTGGTCAAACCGCATCTGGTTTCCTCCATTACCGATCAAGACGGTAACATCATCAAGTCTTACGGCACCACGGTACTGCGCCAAGTCGTCAGCAGTGAGGTTTGCAAAACCGTTTCCGAGATCCTCGAGGGCGGTGTTTCGGGCAACGGCGGTGCCAAAAACGCCTATGTGGCGGGTTATCGCGTTGCCGCAAAAACCGGTACGTCCGAAAAAAAGAACGCGGGGAGCATCGGCCGTTATGTTTGTTCGACCGTAGCTTACGCACCTGCGGACAATCCGCAATATGCCGTCATTATCATCGTCGACGAGCCGACCTCGGGTGTGCTCTACGGAAGCACCGTTGCCGCTCCCTATGTCGGAAATGTAATGGAGACCATTCTCCCATATCTTGGCGTGGAGGCAGTTTACACCGAGCAAGAGCTTAAAAACATGACCGTGACCATCCCGAAATGTATCAACCAAAGCGGCTCTTATGCAAAGAGCGTGTGCGAGGGGAGCAAATACGGGCTTACCGTAGAGTTTGTGGGCGATCCCGCAGGCGTTGTGATCAAGCAGTATCCCGAGGCGGGAACGATCGTGGAGCAGAGCGGCGGCAGAATTATACTTTATACCGACCGTGAAGCCGAGGTCGAGACCGTCAAGGTTCCCAACGTGACCGGTATGAGCGCGGTCGCCGCCAACCAAACACTGATCAACGCGGGTCTGAACATCCGCATCTTAGGAACCAAAAACTATCTCTCCGGCACAGGTGCCACCGTCATTGCACAAAGTATCGAGTACGGCGCCGAGGTCGCCAAGGGGACTGTCATCGAGGTCACCTTCCGTTACCTCGGAGACGAGGATTATATCGATAACGATATCAATTAATATAGAGACAGTTTTTCTGTCGGGAAGTTGAAAGCGCAAACGCATCAATTTTTCGGGAGGGAATACTGTGAAGCTCAAAGAATTATGTCAAGGTGCGGGCATTGTGTGCCCGAACGGTTGCGGGGCGACCGACATCACGTCGATCGCCATGGATTCGCAAGCGGTGCGCACGGGAGGTATGTTCATCTGCATTCGCGGCTTGCATACCGATGGGCATACTTATATTGCCGAGGCGGTGGCGGCGGGCGCGTGCTGTATCGTCACCGAACAGGGTGCAAGCTATCAAAAAATTGACGGCATCATTTTTTTGGAGGCGGTAAACACCCGCCGCGCATCGGCGCTTTTGTATCACGCATGGTACGGCTTTCCCGCAAAAAAGCTGAAAATGATCGGCGTGACGGGAACCAACGGCAAAACCAGCGTGACACACATGCTCCGTGCGGTGCTCGAAGCTTCGTTTTGCAAATGCGGACTCATCGGTACGGTGGGGTGCGAATCGGCGGGACGGCATCTCGAAAACCGCGGACACGACGCGCTTGCCAATATGACGACCCCCGATCCGCCCGAGCTTTACCGCATGCTTGCCGAAATGGTGAGCGACGGCGTGGAATACGTGCTGATGGAGGTCACCTCCCACGCACTCTCCCTCGGCAAGCTCGAGCCGCTGACCTTTGAGGCGGCGGTCTTTACCAACCTTACTCCCGAGCATCTTGATTTTCACGGGACGATGGAAAATTACGCCGACGCAAAAGCCGAGCTGTTTCAAAAAAGCAAGCTGTCGGTCATCAATATCGACGATCCTTATGCCAACCGCATGATCGCACGGGCGTCGGGACGCGTGGTGACCTGCGGTATTGACGGTAACGCGGATTATACCGCTGCGCCCATTGCCGACACGGGAACCGACGGCGTCATCTATCATCTTCATTCGGAGCGCGCCGTGATCCGTGTGGTTTGTCCCATTCCCGGTAAATTTACCGTGATGAACTCTATGCAAGCGGCGGTTGTCGCGCTGGAGCTCGGCTTTGGTACCCGCGCGGTCAAGGATGCGCTTGCATCGCTTTCGGGTGTACGGGGACGTATGGAGCGTGTCAAGCTCGGTCCGGGTGCCGATTTTACGGTGCTCATTGATTACGCGCACACGCCCGATGCCTTGGAGAATTTACTGCGTACCGCACTGCCGCTCAAAAAAAGAGGCGGACGCATAGTTCTTCTTTTCGGTTGCGGCGGCGACCGCGACCGTACCAAGCGCCCCGTGATGGGACGCATTGCATCACTCAACGCAGACTATGTGATCGTCACCTCGGACAACAGCCGAGGAGAGGATCCCAACAATATCATTTGCGAGATCCTTGCGGGTATTGATCCGCAAAAGCCTCATGCCGCAATCCCCGACCGTGCCGAAGCCATTCGGCAAGCAATCATGGAGGCGCGGCGGGGCGATGTGCTCCTGCTTGCCGGGAAAGGGCATGAGGAATACGAGATCGACCGCACGGGACGCAAGCCTTTTTTGGAAAGAGAGATCGTTCGTTCGGCGTTTGCCGAGCGGCGCAGACAGGAAAATTACACCGACAGTACGGAGACGGGATTATGAAAGTACATTTCAGCATCAATCAAATCAGCTTCGGCACACTGGCACGTCTGTGCGGCGGTGAGCTGCACCAAGGCGCACTCGGTGAGGTCTCTGTGCGTGATATCTGTACCGATTCCCGTGAGGCGGACGCGGAAACGGCGTTTGTTGCCCTGCGCGGCGAGCGCGTGGACGGACACGACTACATCGGCGCGGCGCTCAAAAACGGATGCCGTTGCGTCATTTGCGAGCACCGTACCGAGGAGCTTGAAAGCTCCGAGGCGACCGCCATCGTTGTCAATGACAGCGAGCTCGCGCTCTCAAAGCTTGCAAACAGCTACCGCCAATATTTGCGGTGTAAGACCGTTGCCGTGACGGGCAGTGTGGGTAAGACCACCACCAAGGATCTGATCGCCTCGGTGCTCTCCACGGGAACCAAGACCTCGAAAACGGCGGGCAACCACAACAGCATTGTGGGAATGCCGCTTTCCATGCTCTCTCTCCCAACCGACAGCGAGTGGTCGGTGCTTGAGATGGGCATGAGTAATTTCGGTGAGATCGAACGTCTTTCGATCACCGCCGAGCCCGATATCGCCGTGATCACCAATATCGGTTCCTCGCATATGGAAATGCTTGGCTCCAGAGAAAACATCTGCCGTGCCAAGCTTGAGATCCTTTCGGGACTTAAGAAAAACGGCATTTTGATCCTCAGCGGCGACGAGCCTTTGCTCGAAAATGTCCGTGGAAGAAGTTACCGCACGGTTTATGTTTCGCTTTTTTGCGAGAAAGCCGACTTTTTTGCAAAGAATATCAGAGTGGAGACCGACCGTACCGTGTTTGATGTGGTGTACAGCGGCGGCGAGGTCAAGGATCTTGCGGTCCGCATCCTCGGCAAGCACAACGTGTACGCCGCGCTTTACGCCTTTGCGGTCGCGGTGCACGCGGGTATCGGAGAGTCGCGCATCCGTGAAGGTCTTTGGAATTACACGCCCGACGGCATGCGTCAGCACATTTATCCGATGGGGAAGATCACCGTTATCGAGGATTGCTACAATGCCTCGCCCGAGTCGATGATCTGCGCCGTGGATGTGCTGGAGGAATACAGCCACAGTACGGGACGCCGCAGTGTGGCGGTGCTCGGAGATATGCTGGAGCTGGGGACCGACAGTCCCGCGCTTCACCGTTCGGTGGGGGTGTACCTCGCCGAGAAAAAAATCGACCGACTCTTTACGGTCGGTAGCGGCGGCAATCAGATCGCCGTGGGCGCGCGACAGCGCGGAATGCCCAAAAACAGCATCGTGCAAAACCCCGATGCAGAAAATCTTGACGCTACCGCCGAGGCGCTCCTCGGGAGCCTTTGCGACGGTGACGTGGTACTGTTCAAGGCAAGTCGCTCGGTCGGAGCGGAGAGGATCATCGCATACCTTCGCGACCGACTTTGACGCGGTTGCCAAGGGAAAGGAAGCAAATCCGAATGGATCCGTTTACCATCGTTTTTACCGTTGCCGCGCTTTCGGTCTTTCTGTTGACCGTGCTCGCGGAATACAAGCTGATCCCGGTCCTGCGCTCCCACAAGGCAGGGCAGAGGATCCTCGACATCGGTCCCCGTTGGCATAAGTCCAAGGAGGGGACACCCACCATGGGCGGCATCGGCTTTATCCTTGCCGCAATGCTGGTGATGGGGGCGTTCTTTGTTTGGCAAGCCGCAGTCGGGAGCCCCGCCGACTATATCCCGCTTGCCCTAACCCTTGCTTATGCGGTCGCCAACGGTGCCATCGGCTTTGTGGATGACTACTGCAAGCTGATCAAAAAACAGAACGAGGGGCTGACTTGGAAACAGAAACTGTTTTTACAGCTTTTTATCGCCGCGGCGTATGTTTGCGTCATGGCGTATACAGGCAATATGGACACGGCGGTCGCACTGCCGTTTCGTGACACCCCGTTAGAGCTTGGGTGGTTCTACTATCCCTTGGCGGTCCTTGTCCTCGCAGGCGTGGTCAACGGCGGCAATATTACCGACGGCATCGACGGGCTTGCAAGTGCGGTGACCTTTGTCATTGGCGGCTTCTTTGCCGTTTGGGCGTTTACAACCCGCGATGAACAGCTCTCCATGGTGAGCGCGGTCCTGCTTGGCACCACGCTCGGCTTTCTCATTTATAATTTTCACCCCGCAAAGGTCTTTATGGGGGATACGGGCTCGCTCTTTCTCGGCGCGCTCGTCATTGCCACGGCATTTCAGACCGACGCGGAGCTGGTCGGGCTGATCGTTGCCATGGTATTCATTCTCGAAATGCTTTCCAGCTTTTTGCAGACATTGGTCTTTAAGATTACCAAAAAGCTCACGGGGGAGGGAAAACGGCTGTTCCGCATGGCGCCTCTCCATCACCATTTTGAAAAATGCGGTTGGAGCGAAACTCGCGTAGTCGCTGTTTTTTCGCTTGTGGAAGTGTTGTTTTGCATCATCGCATGGCTCGTACTGTAATTCGATAAAAATCCGATAGAAAGGTCGCTCACACATGAATCAGGAAAAACAGCCCTCCGCATCGCCGAACCGACGGGTGTTTTCATTCGGCAAAGCACGTGAAGAGAAGCGCGACGCGATCTATCGGGGAGAAACGATCCACGAGCTGTCCGAGGAGAGGGCACTGCCCGCCAAGGGGATTGCGGATGTCCCGTTTCTTTTGATCACTGCGGCACTCGTGCTGTTCGGCTGTGTCATGGTATACAGTGCCTCCTCGGTCTACGCGGAGCAATACCATGACGACAATACTTATTTTATCGCACGTCACCTTGTTTTCCTCTTGATGGCGGTTGCTTTTACGGCGATCGCGGTCAAGTTTTGCACCCCAAGCTTTTGGAAGGATTTCAGCTATGTCCTTTATGGCGTTTCGGTGGTGCTCCTGCTTTTGGTGCTGGTCATCGGTGACGATTTAGACAGCGGCGCCAAGCGATGGCTCAACTTTGGTTTTATCACGGTACAGCCGTCCGAAATTGCCAAAATCGCCTTGGTGCTTACCATGGCGCGGTTTATGGCAACGCATGAAAAACAGATTCTGTCCGAGCACCGCTTTGGCGGAAACTTCCGCTACGGCGTGCTGTATCCCGGATGTATGATCGGTGTTTTTGTACTGCTGGTCGCGGCGGAACGGCATATTTCGGGTATTATGATCCTCGGCATGATCGGCATTGCGGTCATGTTTCTCGGGGGCACACGTCTGCGTTGGATCGTTGGCATTGGGGCGGTGATCGCATGTGCGGGCTGTCTTTTGATCTTGGTCTCGGAATACGCACAGGCGCGTGTCGATACCTGGATCAATATTGACGATGCCGATCCGTTGGGTGCTGCATGGCAGACGCTCCAAGGGCTGATGGCGATCGGTTCTGGAGGCGTTTTTGGTACGGGACTGGGGAACAGCCGACAAAAATTCGGCTTTGTTTCACAACCGCAAAATGACTTTATCTTCACCATTGTGTGTGAGGAGCTCGGCTTTGTGGGCGCATTCTTGGTCGTTGCACTGTTTGTTGCCTATGTTTGGCGCGGCTTTCATATTGCGCGTCACGCCCCCGATAAATTCAGCGCTCTGACGGTGTACGGTCTGACCTTCAAGGTCGCCTTGCAGGTCATTCTCAACATCGCCGTGGTCACAAATTCGATGCCAAACACGGGTATCGCGCTCCCGTTCTTCAGCTACGGCGGAACGGCGCTGATGCTGCAGATCTTTGAGGTGGGTATCATCCTCTCGATCTCGCGTTACGCATCGCACAAGAAAATTTAAAAAACACTACATAGCGAAAGGAGAAGGTCGAATATGCAAAAACGCAGAACCCATCATTTTAAACTCACATTACTCTCGGTCAGTGCCGCGTCGGCGCTGTTCCTTGCTTGGTTTATCCTGTTTGGCAGAGGTCTTGCCGAAACGCATTTTCATGGCGTTGCCGATGCGGTATTTGCGGTGATGGCAATGGCGGCGGGGAGCTTTCTCGCGTTCAGCTTTTTGCCGTATTTCCGCGGTGACAAGCGTTGGTATTCGATCTCGGCACTCCTCACCGCCGTCTTTTTCGTGGGCATCGGCATGTTGTTCACCGTTCCCGTTCCGGGAGGCGTGCTCGTATGAAGGTGCTTTTGACCGGCGGCGGCACGGCAGGGCATATCAATCCCGCGCTTGCCATTGCCGAAACGGTAAAACAAAACGATCCCAAAGCCGAGATCGAGTTTGTCGGCATTCGCAACGGCAAGGAAGCCGATCTGATCCCGCGGGAGGGCTACAAGCTCCACTATGTCGAGTCGATGGGCATTCGACGCTCGCTCTCTCCCCAAAATATCAAAGCGGTATGGATGGCGCTGACTTCGCCGCGTGCCAGATCCACGCAAAAAATTCTCGATGATTTTGCGCCCGATATCGTCATCGGTACGGGCGGGTACGCCTCATGGCCCATTATGAAAGCCGCCACATTGCGCGGCATTCCCACCGCGGTGCATGAGTCCAACGCACTCCCCGGGCTGACGGTGCGCCGCTTGCAAAAGCAGGTCGACCGTATTTGGATCAATTTCAGCCGCACGGCAGAACTTTTAAAGGTCAAGGATCCAAGCAAGGTCATACAGGTCGGCAACCCGTTGCGCAGCGGCTTTGGCGCGATCTCACGCGAAGAGGCAAGACGCAAGCTGGGGATTTGTGATGACCGCTTGGTGGTGCTTTCGTTTGGAGGCAGTCTCGGTGCCGAGGAAGTCAACTGCGCCGTTATCCGCATGATGGAGGCGTATACCTCACAGCATCCCGAAATTTTGCATATTCACGCTGCGGGAAAACGCGATTTTGAAGCAACGGTGTCGGAATTTCGGCAAAAGGGCTTGCAAAAATACGAAAACTGCATTCTTGTGGATTATATCTACGACATGCCGCTCCGCATGGCGGCGGCAGACCTTGTGATCTCCCGCGCGGGTGCCATGACGCTCTCGGAGCTGGCACTGATGAAGAAAGCCGCCGTTTTGATCCCGTCCCCCTATGTGGCAGACAACCACCAGTATCTCAATGCCAAAACGCTTGCCGATGCAGGCGCCGCGGCACTCATCGAGGAACACACATTGCCCCAAAATACGCTCACCGAAGCCGTCAAGGAGCTGCTTTCCGATACGCAAAAACGTCACGCAATGGAGAAAAACGTATCCGCGTTTGCCAACCGTGATGCCAATCGCCGTATTTGGGAGGACATTTTGCAATTGACGGAAAAATAAAAAACAAGGAATTATCAAAGAAAGGCACGGAACCCACCATGAACCAACAAACCATCGCAAGCACCAACCCCCGCGTTCGCCGCGAAATGCCGAGCAACGACAACCCCATGAACCGTAAAAAGCCCGATCCCGCCCTTTTGCGCCTGTTGCGCGGTGTGATCCTCATTGTCAGCGGTGCCATCGCGCTTGTCGGTCTGCTTCTTTTGATCCTCCCCATGTTCCGCGTCAAGGAGATCAAGGTGGAGGGGAACAGCTACTACACATCACAACAGATCATTGAGGCGTCAGGGCTCAAGGTCGGTCAAGAGGTGCTCGCACTGGATACCGAGACCGGCATTGACAGCATTTATGAGAACTGCAAATATGTCAAGAGCGCAAGAATTTTGCGCACGCCCTTTTCGGTACGTATCGAGGTGACCGAGTTTGACAATGTGATGTACACCGAGTTCAACGGAAAATATTACTCGCTCAGCCGTGATTTTCGCGTATTGCAGGAGAGTGCCGATGCCGCCGCGTTTGCCGATTTTTTGTCCGTGGAGCTACCCGAGATCGCGGCGCTTGCCGTGGGTGCGGAGCTTCGGTTTTCCAATCCCGATGCGGATCTTTCCTACATCAACGAGTTGATCGACGTGCTCGAAAAAAACGGGACGCTGGCATCGGTCACTTCTCTTGACGTGTCGCAAAAATACAGCGTTTCCTATGTGATGGACAACACCTGCCGCGTAGAGTTCGGCAAGGTGGGGGACACCGCAGTTAAGCTCTCCCTCATCGGTGAGATCCTTTCGCGTAAGGGCGGCATCGGTGAGACGCTTGCGGTGATCGACGTCAGCGATCCCCAAAAGCCCACCTACCGTCCCTTGGGCTCGACAGAGGTCCTGCTCGGGAACTGATTCCGCTTGCCGAAAAAGTCCATTTTGCAATGTAAAATACATCACTTTTTGCCGTCGGAGAAATATTTCATGCCAATGTCAACAACCGCGCGTTGTTGACATTGGCATATTCGGTCGTTTTTTGCCTTTAAAATCGGCGAAAAAAGCTCTCAAAATCGATATTTTTAAAAATAAATGTGAATTTATTCAAAAAAATTCAAAAAACATCTTGCAAAATCCGAAAAAAAATAGTATTATATTATATGAGTAAATTTAAAATGCCCCAAATTGGGCGTAATTGTAAAGTTCGGGAGGATGAAAACCATGACATTTGAACACGACGATACCATTGAATGTGGCGTCAATATTAAGGTCATCGGCGTCGGAGGCGGAGGAAACAACGCAGTCAACCGCATGATCGTAACCAATATCCGCGGGGTGGACTTTGTTTCTATCAACACAGACCGTCAGGCTCTGCGCAAATCCGAAGCACCCAACCAGCTCGTCATCGGCGAAAAGATTACCAGAGGCTTTGGTGCCGGTGCAAATCCGCAAATCGGCGCACGCGCAGCCGAGGAATCCATTGACGATATCCGCACGATGCTTGAGGGTACCGATATGGTGTTTATCACCTCGGGTATGGGCGGCGGTACCGGAACCGGTGCGGCTCCCGTGGTTGCACGTGTGGCACGTGAGCTCGATATCCTCACCGTAGGTATCGTGACCAAGCCCTTTGCTTTTGAGGGCAAGAGAAGAATGGATCAAGCAGAGGCGGGTATTGCCGAGCTTGCACAGTATGTCGACTCTTTGATCGTCATTCCGAACGAAAGACTGAAAGAGGTCTCCAACGCAAAGATCACCTTGGTCAATGCATTTACCATCGCCGACGATGTTTTGCGCCGCGGTGTACAGAGTATCTCCGACCTCATCAACTATACCGGTTTGATCAACCTTGACTTTGCCGACGTCACCAGTGTCATGGCAAATGCGGGCTATGCGCACATGGGCGTGGGCTCTGCAACCGGCAAGGACAAGGCAGAGCAGGCGGCAAAGGAGGCAATCTCCAGTCCGCTGCTTGAGACTTCCATCAAGGGTGCAAAGGGCATTCTGATGAATATCACCGTCTCTCCCGACGTGGCTCTCGACGACGCGGAGCTGGCTTCCACCATCATCGCACAGGAGGCTCACGAGGACGCAAACGTCATTTGGGGTGTTACGCTCGATCCCGAGCTTGAGGATGAGATGAAGATTACCATCATTGCCACCGGCTTTGAAAAGAAGCCCGATGATGACAAGCGTGAGATCAATACTTCCCGCAACAACAAGAACCAAAATTCTCCCTTTAACAAGACCAGCGGCGCGGTCAACCGTCCCGCAGTCAATAATGAGGCTCCCAAAGCGGCGGCTCCCGCACAGCCCAAGCCTCAGCCCGTTCAACCCAAGCCCCAGCCGAAGCCTCAGCCCACACGCAAGCCTCCGGTCAAGGACGAGGATGACGATTTCGACGATCTGTTCGATATGATCAGAAAGAAATAATTTGAACCACAGCAACGGCTCACCATCGGTGGGTCGTTGCTGTTTGTGTGATATGGAAACGGTGTTAAGTATAAGATTGGAATTAAATGTAACCTTGTGGACCATTTTGGGTGGTGGTAACCGCCTTCTCCAACGGAGAAGGTGTAATGGTTTGCGGGAGCTATTGTTTAGAATGGCGAATAAACATTCCCATACCGTCAGAAAGCTACCGAAAGAGGTACAGACTTTCCCGTAATACCAAATAAAAAATTGCGTTGAAAGTTTTGAGGGGTGTGGGGGACGAAGCGGCTTTGCCGCTTACAACGTGGCTTGCCACGTTTACTTTTCTCAAAAGTCCCCCACAAAAAAATCTAAAAGTAAATGCCGTTACTGTATAGAAATCAGACATTCTCTTGACAAACACGGCAAAATAGTGTATAATGTAAGAACAAAACGACAGAAAGGAACTATTCAAATGAAAGATACGACATTGGTCATCCTTGCGGCGGGTTTGGGAAGCCGCTTTGGCGGAAACAAGCAGATATCCCAAGTGGGACCTCACGGCGAGATCTTGATGGAATACTCGATCTACGACGCGATTGACGCGGGCTTTACACAGATCGTCTTTATTTTGAAGGCTGAAATGGTGGATACCGTGCGCGAGAGCATCGGAAAACGCCTCGAGGGGCGCGTGCGCGTTGATTACGCCGTGCAGGACACTTCTTCGCTCCCGTCATGGTACACCGTCCCCGCCGAGCGTACCAAGCCTTTTGGAACAGTCCATGCCGTCCTCTGTGCCAAGGATGTCATTCGCGGTCCCTTTGCCACGGTCAATGCCGACGATTACTACGGCAAGGAGGCGTTCGTCATTATGTATGACATGCTCCGAAATCTGGCGGATAAGCACGACGCGGGCATGGTGCCGTATATTCTCGGCAATACCATGAGCGAGAACGGCGGCGTGACACGCGGTGTCTGCGATATCCAACGCGGCTATCTCCAAAAGGTGGACGAAACGCATGATATTCATTATGAAGAAGATCACCGCATCGTCGGCGAATACGGCGGGCTTGATCCTCAAGAGGTCGTTTCCATGAATATTTGGGGCTTCCATCCCGAGCTGTTGCCCGTGATGAACACTTACTTTGAGGACTTTTTGAAAGCCATTAAGCCCGAGGACATCAAAGCCGAGTGTCTGTTGCCCATTATGGTCAATGACTTCCTCGGTCAAAACCTCATCGCCGTGCGTGCCAAGTCGTCGCCCGACCGCTGGTTCGGCATCACCTACCAAGCCGACCGCGACACGGTTGCCGCCGAGCTTGCGCTGCTCCATAAAAAAGGCGTCTATCCAGATAGCCTGTATGAATGATCAGAGCAAGAAGCGCTTATTTGAGCTGATATAAAAAAGCCGATCTTTTCCTTTCCAAACGGAATAGATCGGCTTTTTTCTGTCTAAAATAAAAATTGCACACCTTGACCGCTTGAGCGCAGGGATGCCATGAGATTGGCATTTCGCAAAAACAGAATGTTGGTGTGCAAAAAAGGGGAACCTGACAGACGATTGCCCGTCAGCACATAATATTATACCTCAAAACTTGCGATTTGTAAATATTCAATTGTGACGAAAATCGGCAAAAATTTTTGTGAAAAAGGTATGAAATAGAAATTTGCTATTGTTTGGATTAAAATTTTGTGATATTTTACGATGGACATACATGTCGCACATTCATCGGGAAGTGCCGAAGGATGCGAATGAAATTTTTTTTGAAAAAATGAAAAAAACTCTTGACAAACGGGAAAAGATGGTGTATAATATTCGAGTAAAACAAAGCAGAGCGCTCCGCTCTCACCCATACACCGGTTGTGATATGGGTTGATATCTTTCTTTTCCCTCGCTCAGTTTATGTCGAGGAAAGGGTAGCCGTGCGGAGATCTATGTCTTTGTACGGTATTTTTTTTCGCTTGGAGGTGTTGAACTATTAGCGCGAAAGACAAAGAAAACCTGCTCAATGAGGAGATCAACGTAAAAGAAGTACGCCTAATCGGTGCCGACGGCGAGACTCTTGGCATCATGAGTTCCGCAAAGGCATTGGAAATGGCATATGACCGCGGCTTGGATCTGGTCATGATGGCGGCACAGGCAACTCCGCCCGTGTGCAAGATCATGGACTACGGCAAATTCCGTTTTGAACGCGATAAGCGCGAGAAGGAAGCCAAAAAGAAACAGCAGACCGTGGAGCTCAAGGAAATTCAGCTTTCCTGCCGCATCGACACGCATGACTTTGAGACTAAGGTCAAGCACGCGTTGCGCTTTTTGTCCGAAGGAAACAAGGTTCGTGTCGTTATGAGATTTAAAGGACGTGAAATGAGCCATATGCACATCGGCCGCGAGGTCCTCGAAAAGTTTGAGAACGCTTGCGCGGAGTTCGGAACCGTTGATAAAAAGCCGGTATTGGACGGCAGATTCATGAGTATGGTGATTTCACCTGTCAAAGCCAAATAATTCGGCACGCGAAACGTGCGGTCATCCACAAGGGAGAATCGCAAAACAAGATCTTCGGCAACATCCAAATGCCGAAAAATGAGAAAAGGAGTTTTTAAAATGGGAAAGATCAAGACACATAAGGCGTCCGCCAAAAGATTTTCCGTTACCGCCAACGGTAAGGTAAAAATGTTCCACAGCTCTCACCGTCATAAGACCGGTAACAAGAGCGCAAAGAGACTCAGACATCTGCGTTCCAGCACCATGGTGCAGGGTAAGATGGCAGAGAACCTGAAGACGTTGGTTCATTGATTTAAGAGAAACGGAGGATATGAAAAATGGCAAGAGTTAAGGGCGCAATGATGACGCGCAAGAGAAGAAAGTCGATGCTCAAGGCAGCCAAGGGCTACTGGGGCGCAAAATCCAAGCATTTCAAGATGGCGAAAGAAGCCGTCATGAAGAGCGGCAACTATGCTTTCGCCGGCAGAAAGATGAAGAAGAGAGACTTCCGTTCTCTCTGGATCACCAGAATTTCCGCACAGGCAAAGGTCAACGGTATGAACTATTCTACGTTCATGCACGGACTCAAGAAGGCGGGTATCAACCTCAACCGCAAGATGCTGGCTGAGTTGGCTGTTTCCGATAAGGAAGCCTTTGCTGCACTCTGCGCACAGGCGAAAGCGGCTCTTTGATCCGAACAATCGAAAACCCGATGGTTTCATCGGGTTTTTGTCATAGATAGAGATGTTTGAAAGTGGCTTAAAAAGCCCGAAAATCGACAAAAAGGAGGGCGTTTTTGATGGATGCAAACTGTGAGATCATCCGTTCGAGACAGAACCGAACCGTGGTGGAGCTGTGTAAGCTCTCCGACAAAAAGGCGCGTGAAGCAACGAAAGCTTTCCGCTTTGACGGGATCAAGCTGTTTGAGGAAGCTGTCCGAAAGCACCTCGAGGTCACGCTGGTCGCGCTGCGCGAATCGAATGCCGCGCGTTTGACCGAACAGCTTTCCCAAAAACTCGGAAGAGCAGCTTTTGACGGTGTCGGACGGGTTTTGGTGCTCTCCGACGAGCTTTTTGATAAAATTTCTGAAGAAAAATCGCCCGAAGGCATCATCAGTATCGCAAAATATATTGACAAATTCCAAAAAAATGTTACAATATATAATAGCGCGGAATTTTTTGAGATGAAAAACGAGCGCATCGTTCTTTTGGAATCTGTGCGCGATCCCGTCAACATCGGCGCGATCATCCGCAGTGCCGCTGCCATCGGTGCGGACCGTTTGATCATCAGTGCCGACTGTGCCGACATTTACAATCCCCGCGCGGTGCGTGCGTCGATGGGAACGCTGTTTGACCAACGCATCGACCGTGTCAACGATCTCCCCGCTGCCATCCGAGGCTTGCGCGAGAGCGGGCGCCGTGTATTTGCGGCGGCGCTGAACGATAAGGCGGAGCGCTTGGGGAGCTTTCCCCTGCGGGACGGTGACTGTGTGGTCATCGGCAACGAGGGGCACGGACTCTCTGACGAGACGGTTGCGGCTTGTGACGGCAGTGTCATCATTCCGATGACCGACCGCGCCGAGTCCTTCAATGCTGCAGTGGCGGCGTCGATTTTGATGTGGGAGTTTATCGGGCAAAAACGAACTTTTTAAAATTCGATCAAGGTTTATTCGGAAAGGAGCGACAACATGAAACAGAAAGAGATGCTGTTTTGGATATGGCTTTCGGAAAAGCTGGGCGCGGCAAACCGCGATTTTTCCAAACTCATCAAGCTTTACGACAATCCTTACGAGCTGTTTCACGCGGAGGACGCCGAGCTCGAGCGGATCGAGGGCATCACACCGCGTACCGTTTCGGTCCTATCGGATAAAAGCTTGGAGCATGCCACCGCGATACTTGACGAGTGCGAGCGCCTTGGCATCGGCATCCTCCCGTATCACGATGCGCTTTATCCGCGCGCTTTGCGTGAGCTCTGTCAGCCGCCCTCGGTGCTGTATTACCTCGGAGATCCGACCATGCTGAACACATCGCTTTGCATCGGTATGGTGGGAACGCGCCGCATGAGTGAATACGGGCTTCGGCGTGCGTATAAACTATCCTATGAGCTTGCCTCGGTCGGGGCGGTCGTCGTCAGCGGAATGGCGTCCGGCATCGACGGTGTCTCTGCGGCTGCCGCAATTGCCGCGGGGGGCAAGACGGCGGCGGTGCTCGGTTGCGGTCTTGATGTGGTTTACCCCAAGCATCACAAGGGCTTGATGCATGAGATCGGCAAAAAGGGACTGTTGCTTTCCGAATACCCGCCCGGGACGCGTCCCAATCATTATCATTTTCCCATCCGCAACCGTATCATCAGCGGGCTCGCACAGGGCACCGTGGTGGTCGAGGCGGGGATGGGGAGCGGGTCTTTGATCACGGCAAAGGACGCGATCCTGCAAGGCAAGGATGTGTTCACCGTGCCCGCCAACGTCGGTACTCCCGGCGCCGAGGGGACAAACGGGCTCTTGCGCGACGGTGCGCATCCCGTGTTGCAGACCGGGGATATCCTTACCCATTACCGCTATCTCTACGCGGATATGCTGGATATGAAAAAGCTGTCCGACGCCGAACAAAAGTCGATGGCGGATCTGCGCTACTTGGCAAGACTCGGCGTGATCGAGCTGACCGAACGCACAGAGCCGAGACCGACCGAGCAACCCGCGGCGGGTTCCAAGCCCCGGCGTGCGACAAGAAACAAGCCTTCCTCCCGAGAGACGGCGGAAGACACGCGGGAGCACGCGCCAAGTGCACCCGCGACAGAGAACAGACATGAGCAGACGCCCGATGAGATCCTTCGGTCCTTGTCACCGATCCAACTGGCGATCCTGCAAGCGATCCCCGATGACCGCGCGGTCACGGCGGACGCACTCAGCGGCATGGGATACCCTTACGGGGATCTGATCG
Source organism: Clostridia bacterium (assembly GCA_017453205.1). GTDB lineage: Bacteria > Bacillota > Clostridia > Oscillospirales > CAG-272 > UMGS1865. The sequence continues at coordinate 54,668 of JAFTKO010000006.1, forward strand.
CCGCACTGACGATGCTTGAGATCCTGGGGCTGATCCAAAAGCTCCCGGGTGCATTATATACGAAATCCTGATTTGAAGAAAGGAATTGCAAATGGCACACAATCTGGTGATACTCGAGTCTCCCTCCAAGGCGTTGACCGTAAAGGGATATCTCGGAACCAACTACAAGGTGATCGCTTCTTTCGGCCACGTCCGCGACCTTCCCAAAAGCTCGCTCGGTGTGGACATCGAAAACGATTTTGAGGCGCACTATATCAATATTCGAGGCAAAGGCGATCTGATCAAGGAGATCCGCAAGGAGGCAAAGGCGGCGGGCAAGATCTATCTTGCGACCGACCCCGACCGCGAGGGAGAAGCCATCGCATGGCATCTCTCCGCGGCTCTCGGGATCCCGCTGGAAAAAACACAGCGTATCTGCTTTAACGAGGTGACCAAGACCGCCGTCAAAGCCGCGATCAAAAATCCGCGTCAGATCGACATGAACCTGGTCAATTCTCAGCAAACGCGCCGTATCCTCGACCGTATCCTCGGCTACAAGCTCAGCCCTCTGCTTTGGAAGAATGTCAAGAGCGGGCTCAGCGCGGGGCGTGTACAGTCGGTGGCGACGCGCATCATCGTCGAGCGCGAGGAAAAGATCCGCGCCTTTGTTCCCGTGGAATACTGGTCGATCGACTCGATGCTCTACGGCCCCGAGGGGAAGCGCTTCGTCGTTCACTTTTGGGGTGACAAAAACGGAAAAATGCGCCTAAACAACGAGGGCGAGGCACAAGCGGTGGCAAACGCCGTCAACGGCAAGGAATACACCGTGCAGGCCGTCAAAAAGGCGGCAAGACACAAAACCCCCGCGGCGCCCTTTACCACATCGTCGCTCCAACAGGAGGCGTTCCGCAAGCTGGGCTTCCAATCGCAACGCACCATGAAAGTGGCGCAGGAGCTGTACGAAGGTGTCAACCTCGGCTCCGAGTTTGGCGGTGTGCAAGGTTTGATCACCTACATGCGTACCGACTCGGTTCGTATCTCCACCGACGCACAGGAGAGCGCGCGTGAGTTCATCAAGCAAAAGTACGGCGAGGAGTATTGTCCCGAGGTGCCGCGTAACTTTAAGACCAAGGCGGGCGCGCAGGACGCACACGAAGCCATCCGTCCCGCACGCGTCGATCTCGAGCCGCAACGCATTCGCAAGCAACTGACAAACGATCAGTTCAAACTTTATAAATTGATCTGGGAGTGCTTTATCGCCAGCCAAATGGAGTCCGCCGTGCTCGATACCATTACCATTGATTTCGTTTGCGCGGGCTATGTGTTCCGCACCAGCGGTTATTCGGTTCATTTCCCGGGCTATATGGCGGTCTACGAGCAGAGCGAGGAGGAGTCGAGCAAGAGCGCCGACGACCCCGCCGAGGTCAAGGACATCCGTTTGCCCGAGCTTTCGCAAGGACAGTCGCTCAAGGCCGATGACGCCAACTTGATGCAACACTTTACCGAGCCCCCCGTGCGCTACAACGACGCGTCGCTGATCCAAATGCTGAAGGATCTGGACATCGGGCGTCCGAGTACCTACGTTGCCATCATTTCCACCATCCTCTCACGCAACTACGTCAAGCGCGAGGGCAAGGCGTTTGTTCCCACTCCCTTGGGGGAGGTCACAAACAAGCTGATGTTGGAGAATTTCTCAGGCATCGTCGATTACGGCTTTACCGCCGAGATGGAAAACGACCTTGATAAGATCGAGGAGGGCGACGCCACGATGCTCGAGGTGCTCAAGGACTTTTGGAAGGACTTTTCGGTACAGCTCGAGAAAGCCGAAAAGACCATTGGCGAGAATACCATTGAGGTACCGCCCGAGGAGACCGACATCATTTGCGATAAGTGCGGCAGCCGCATGGTGGTCCGCAACGGGCGCTTCGGCAAATTTGCCGCATGCCCCAACTATCCCACCTGCCGCAATACCAAGCCTCTGACTGCCGCTGCAAGCACCGAAACCAACGGGGAGGGCGACAAGGAGGACGAGAGCAAAAAGGCACCTGTCATCGCTGATTTCAAATGCGAAAAATGCGGCTCCGATATGGTGCTCCGTAGCGGTAAATTCGGCAGCTTTTACGCTTGCAGTCAGTATCCCAAGTGCAAGTTTACCAAGGCACGCGTGCGTGAGACGGGCGTGAATTGCCCCAAGTGCGGTTCCAAGATCGTTACCAAGTTCGGGCGCAACCACACCGTGTTTTACAGCTGTGAAAAATACCCCGAGTGCGATTTTTCCTCATGGGATATGCCCACTGTCGAAACTTGCCCCGACTGCGGCAAGATGCTCTTCCGCAAAAAGGGAAAGAACCTGCTTGTCTGCCATGAAAGCGACTGTGGGTATTCGCGGGAGTTCAAGGATACCGAGAATACAACCGCTCCCGAGGAGCTGTAAGTCGATATGAGCGCAACGATCGATATTTACGGCGCGGGACTTGCGGGCTGTGAGGCGGCTTGGCAAGCGGTAAAGCTTGGCGTCAAGGTTCGTCTTTTTGAGATGAAGCCGCAAAAATATACGCCAGCGCATCACAATCCCGCCTTTGCCGAGTTGGTTTGCTCCAACTCCCTGCGCTCGGACAGCACCTCCAACGCCGTGGGACTCTTAAAAGAGGAGATGCGCCGCATGGGCTCCCTGATCATGGAGGCGGCAGACGCCACCCGCGTGCCCGCAGGCTCTGCCTTGGCGGTCGACCGCGTGCTGTTCTCACAGTATATCACCGACCGCATCGTGTCCTGTCCCGACATCGAGGTGATTTCCGCCGAGAGAGACCGTGTGGATGCCGATACCGTTACGGTGATCGCCACAGGCCCCTTGACCTCGGATCCGATGGCAACCTATATTTCCGAGACCTTGGGGTGCGGAAATCTGCACTTTTTTGACGCGGCGGCACCGATTGTGGATTTTTCCTCGATCAACATGGATATCGCTTACTTTGCGTCGCGCTACGATAAGGGCGATGCCGACTATATCAACTGTCCCATGACCGAGGAGCAGTACGATGCCTTTTACAAGGCGCTGATCTCTGCCGAGGAGGCAACACTGAAGGACTTTGACCGCGAGAGCCAAAAATCGCTCAAGGTCTTTGAGGGCTGTATGCCCGTGGAGGTCATGGCAAAGCGCGGATATGACACACTGCGTTACGGACCGATGAAGCCTGTCGGTCTGATCGATCCGCGCGTGGGCAAGGAAGCCTACGCCGTGGTACAGCTCCGCAAGGAGAACCGCGAGGGCACCATGTTCAATTTGGTCGGCTTCCAAACGCACTTGACCTTTCCCGAACAGCGGCGTGTGTTCCGCATGATCCCCGGGCTCGAGAACGCCGAGTTTTTGCGCTACGGCGTCATGCACCGCAACACCTATCTCAATTCTCCCGACCTGCTGTCTCCCACCTACGCCATGCGCGAGCGTCCCAACATCTTTTTTGCGGGGCAGATGACCGGTGTGGAGGGCTACGTCGAGTCGGCGGGCAGCGGATTGGTCGCGGGACTGAACGCGGCGAGACGCGCCTTGGGCAAGGGAGAGTTGATCCTGCCCGAGGAAACCATGCTGGGTGCGATGGCGGCGTATGTCAGCCGCGGCGGCGTGGGTGCGTTTGCGCCGATGAACGCCAATTTCGGCATTGTTCCTCCGCTGGGCTACCGTGTAAAAGGCGGCAAAGCCGCAAAGAACGAAAAGCTCGCCGAGCGGGCGCTGGACGCAATCAAGGATTTTGGGACAGGTTTTGAAAAATAACGCTGTCTCTACCGCTCCCTCTCAGCGTATCTTCGGGGCTTGTTGAGGGGGAGGACATCAAATGTCCTTCAGAAATCACCGATATCAAAAACAGTCAAAGGACCGACGGTTCCGTCGGAATTTACATATGAAAATTATAGTTGACGTCATGGGCGGCGACAACGCCCCCGAGGAGACCGTAAAGGGTGTCATTCAAGCGGCAGGCGAGCAGAATGCGGAGTTCGTTCTGGTCGGTAACCGAAACGACATCGAGCGGATCGCCAAGGAAAACGAATTTGATTTGAAAAATACCGAGATCGTCCATACCGAGGACGTGGTGTACATGGAGGACGATCCGATCTCCGTGGTGCGCACCAAGCCGAACTCGTCGATGGCGGTGGGACTCAAAATGCTTGCCGAAGGAAAAGGCGATGCTTTTGTCAGCACGGGCAACACGGGCGCGCTCTTTACGGGCGCCACGCTCATCGTGCGCAAGGCAAAGGGAGTGCAACGCGCGGGCATCGGAACGGTGCTCCCGTGCAAAAATCCCGTTCTTCTGCTCGACACGGGTGCCAACGTCACCGTGACCGAGGAGAATTTGGAGCAATTTGCCATTATGGGATCGGCGTATATACACAAGATGTACGGCATCGAGCGTCCCCGTGTGGGACTTCTCAACAACGGTGCCGAGGAATGCAAGGGAACCGAGCTCCAACGTGCGGCTTACAAGCGTTTGTCCGAGAACAAGGATATCAACTTTGTCGGAAACATCGAGGGCAGTGTGTTGCCGTTTGACGTTTGCGACGTGCTTGTGACCGACGGCTTTACGGGCAATATTCTGCTCAAGAGCATCGAGGGAGTGGGCAAGCTGATGATGGGCATGCTCAAGGAAGCCTTTACCGCCTCTGCCGCTACCAAGCTTTCGTACCTGTTGGTCAAACCGCAGCTGCGCTCGATGAAAAAGGCGCTCGATCCCGCGGAGCACGGCGGCGCACCGATCCTCGGAATTGCAAAGCCGGTCATCAAGGCGCACGGCTCGTCCAACGCCAAGGCGTTTAAGAACGCCATCCGCCAAGCCATCGAGTTTGCGGGCTCGGGCGCGGTGGAAGAGCTGGAAAGAGCCGCACAGGCATTTGCCGAGCGCAAAAAAGCCGAACGCGAGGCAGCCAAGCAGGCGGCAAGCGAGGCTTGAGACGAGCACACCACACAGAGTTGTAGATCAAAGGTAAAAAAATGTCAAATTGTACAAAGTCTTTAGTCGCTTTTTCTTTGACCATATAGGCGCAAATGAAAAAAGGCTACGCAAGCTCCGCCGCAATCGCAAGCGATTGCAAGCTTGCAAAGAAGAAAAGGTCGCAAGCGACCGATGCCCACAAGTGGGCACAGCGCCGAA
>JAFTKO010000007.1 GCA_017453205.1 Clostridia bacterium
AGGTGTAAGCACAGTAATGTGTTCAGCTGACCGATACTAATAGACCGAGGGCTTGAACTTTCAAGCAACTTTATTCACATTTTATGAGTTTCGCTTAACTCTCTTCACCCTTTTATTCGATTTTCTATGGATGTAAGTCCATCATAAGAACGCGGATTTGTTCCGCGTTTTTTTATTATAATGAAAAATTTTTTCAGAAAAATCCAACCTTTTATCAAATCGGTGTCTATATGGTTGAAAGCTTTCAAGGAGAACCAAACAAGTGAACAGAGAAGATGTAGAGAAAACCATAACCGAATATCTGAAGCCGATTTTTGGATTTGCGTTAAAACGGTGCAAAAATATTCACGATGCAGAGGATCTTTCGCAGGAGATTGTGCTGAAAGCATTTCGTGCGTTACTCGCAAAAGATGATGTTGCCGATATGGAGAAATTCATATGGACGGTGGCACATAATGCGTTGAGCAATTATTATCGCGATCATGCCAAAAGTGCGATTGGTGTGTCGATCGATGAGTTTTCGGAGATGATTGCAGATCCTAATTGTGAATTTGAAGGGGACGATATGAGAGAATCGATTGATCACTTGCAACGGGAAATTGCGTATCTCTCAAAATTGCAACGGCGTATTGTGATTGCGTATTATTTTGAAAATCACAAGCAAACGGATATTGCAAAAGAACTTGGTATACCTCTCGGAACTGTCAAATGGCACTTGTTTGAAGCCAAAAAAGAATTGAAACGAGGTATGGATACTGTGAGAAAATCAAGTGAATTGAAATTCAATCCCATCAAATTTGATTCGTATGGAATCAACGGTTCTGCCGGAACGGAGTCATTGGATAGTTTCTTTCGTTCTGCATTGTCGCAAAATATTTGCTATTGTGTACGTAATACTGCCAAAACCATTAATGAAATTGCCGAGGCTCTTGGCGTATCTCCCGTATACATTGAAGGAGAGGTCGAGCACCTTGAAAAATACGGATTTTTGAAGGAGCTAAAGGATAAATATATCGTCAATTTTATAATCAGCGAACCGACCGCAGAGCTGCTCATAATGCAGGATGCAATGTACAAAAAAGCAGCGGGACTTTTTGCAAATGAGTTGTATGATGAATTGATAAAAAGTCGCATTTTGGACGAGGAAAGTATTTTCTGCAATCATATGCTTCCGTGTTCTACGTGTGAAAACCCGCTACGAGACAAAAACTTCCTTTTGTGGTCGTTGATTCCGTATATCGCCGCTTGCTCGGGGGAAAAACTGATTGATGATACGATCTCTTTTGAAGAGGTTGCCACCATTCGTCCCGATGGCGGACACAATATTTGTCATGCTTCTGTCATTGATAAGAATATGGTTTTGCCCAATGACTATGTGTATATGAAGAATTGGTGCGGTCCGATGTGGAACGAAACCGGCGGTAATATTCTATGGCAGATCGATAGCGAATGGTCTGATCGAAGCAAGCATAATAGATTTCAATATTCGGAAGATGCCAAGCGTATTCTTTCTCTATACAAACACGAGGATGAGTGGCTTCTTTCAAAAGAGGATTATGCATGGCTTTCCGAGCGCGGATATATCAAAACTTGGGGCGAATACGATGGGAATTTCAAGACTGCATGGCAGATTGTAACACTTACAAATAAGGATATTAGAGACAAGTTACTTACTATTGGCGAGAAGATCAAAGCAAAATACAAGGCTGAATTTGAAGGCATCAAAGCCCCCTATGCCGAAGCCGTGCTGAATTCTGTTCCTGTTCATTTGAAAAAGATTAAGGAATATGAATTGCAGTTCGTGTTCCATTCGGACGGATGGTTTCTGCTCCATTGTATCGTGACCCTTTTGAATAATGGGAAACTGAAATTACCAACCGAAGAACAAAGAAAAGCATTGACAACGATGATTGTTCCGATCAAATAACGATCAAATAAAAGTAAAAGCGGGAGAATTGGATTTCTCCCGCTTTTTAATCCTGTGAAAAGATGTCCTCATAGGAGACATTTAAAATTTCTTTGATCAAAATGATCTCGTCGGGATAGAGGTGTCTTTGTCCGACTTCGATTTTTGCAACGGCACTTCGCGTAATGTCGCAGCCGCCAAGCTGTAGCTTGATCGCAAGATAATCTTGGGTAAATCCCGCTTTTTCGCGCAGGTTTCTGATGTTCTTTCCAATTCGTTTTTCAATTTCAATGTTCATTTCTTCACCTTTTGCACTTATTTTGGAGCAAAACTATTGACAATATTATAAACTTATGTTATAATATTGTTGCACTTATATGGGTGCAAAAATAAAAATTGACATTTTATATTGAGTGTGATATAATAATTAAGTTACATACAGAGTGTTATTTATTTTTTTGATCAAAGGAGTGATTTTAAATGATACTTGAATTAAAAAACATTGAAAAGTCATTTGGAGAGAAACAGGTTCTCAGAGATGTATCATTGAAAGCCGAGGGTGGCAAAGCATTTGGTCTGCTTGGGCGAAACGGCGCGGGCAAAACGACCTCGATCCGTATTTTGATGAATGTTTTTCCCGCGAACAGTGGTGAGGTCCTATTTGACGGAAAGCCCATAAACTACAACAAGGTACAGATCGGATACCTACCCGAGGAGCGCGGACTGTATCCCAAAAAGCCGATTGTCGATCAGCTTGTGTATTTTGCGGAGCTCAAGGGAATGCGACATAATGATGCTGTAAAGGCGGTTGACGATTGGTTGGAACGACTTGGTATGATCGAATATCGCAACAAGCGGTTAGATACGCTGTCAAAGGGAAATCAGCAAAAAATCCAACTGATTACGGCACTTGCTCATGATCCCCACATCGTGATCCTTGACGAGCCGTTCTCGGGGCTTGATCCCGTAAACGCCATGCTTTTAAAGGATGTGGTAAAAGAGCAGATCGCAAAAGGGAAGATTGTACTGTTTTCGAGCCATCAAATGGCTTATATTGAAGAGTTTTGCGACAGTATTGCGATCATAAACGCGGGCAAGGTGGTGCTTCAAGGTGATCTGCGTGACATTAAGCGAAACTATGTGCGCGATCGTTTGGTGGTAAGCACGGAGATGCCCGAAAAGATCAAAGCAGATTTCGGAAATGCTTGCAGTGAAGCAGAGAACGGTTCTTTGGTCATTCAGCTTGCAAGTGCCGCCGATAAGCAACGCGTGATGAAGCGACTTGTTGAGGAATATGACATTGATGAAGTAAAGGTGTTCGAGCCTTCGCTCAACGATATTTTTGTTGAGTATGCGGGCAATAGAGAGTAAGGAGGCAGTTCGATGAAACAGTTTGCAAAAATATTAAAATTTGAGCTTGCGGGATATTTAAAAAACAAAATATTTGTGGGGGTTACGGTCTTTGCGGTCATAGCCATTGCGGCGGTCATGTTTTTTCCCCGCTTTGCGCAGATATTTCCATCTGACGACACCACTGACGCAACGCAGGCGCTTTCCGTGATGCTGGTCAAAACCGATCGACTTGAACAGGCCGATATGATCGATCAAATTTTTTCGACGGCATTTACGGGATATGAAGTTCGTGTCACCTCCGAAGAAACGGATTGGGTAAAGAATGAAATTACTTCCGGCAATGCCGAGTGTGCCGTTGTAATGACGGGGCCGACCTCGTATACCTACTATGTGAATAATCTTTCGATGTATGATATGAATACAGAAATTATTAATGAGGTTCTGCTCAACATTTACCGTATGAACGCAATGATCGGCAACGGTATGAGTGCGGAAGAGGCAGAGCAGATCATGTCGGTGCAAATTGAAAGTGAGGTTACCAGCTTGGGAAAAGACCAAATGCAGAACTTTTTCTATACCTACATTATGGTGTTTGCTTTGTATATGGTTATCTTGCTTTACGGACAAATGGTTGCTACCAATGTTGCAAGTGAAAAGAGCTCGCGTGCAATGGAGCTCTTGGTTACGAGTACCAACCCGATCAGTATGATGTTTGGAAAGGTGATCGCCTCCTGTCTTGCAGGACTGTTTCAGCTCCTTGCGCTTTTCGGCTCGGCAGTGGTATTCTATCATTTAAACAAGTCTGAATGGGGCGGGAATATGATGATTCAATCTATTTTTAATATTCCCGTGGATCTGCTGATCTTTATGTTGGTGTTCTTTATTCTGGGTTTCTTTATTTATGCATTTCTTTACGGTGCCATCGGTTCCACCGCGTCAAAGTTGGAGGATATTAACACCTCGGTTTTGCCCATTACATTCTTGTTTATCATTGCTTTTTTTGTGGTGATTTTCTCAATGGCAAGCGGTGATGTGGATAATATGGCGATGAAAGTTTGTTCCTATATTCCGTTCACCTCGCCCATGGCAATGTTTACACGCATTGCAATGAGCACGGTTGCGTGGTATGAAATCGTGATCTCCATCGGCATTCTTATCGGTTCGGTCATCGGAGTCGGTGTGCTTTCGGCAAAGATTTACCGTGTGGGTGTTCTTCTTTACGGAACAACGCCCAAAATCAGCTCCATTATCAAGGCAGTTTGGAAAACCTAAGATCGATAAGCAAAAGAATATAAAGAAAATCAAAGAATTTTGCAAAAAACTATTGCAATTTCAACCTTTTTATGATATAATACTAATGTTTGCCGTACATGATACGGCTCTCGATGTCAAAGAACATCAAAATTTTGAAAAGAGGTACATGAACATGAAAGAAGGAATCCATCCTAATTACGAAGTTTGCAAGATCAGATGCGCTTGCGGCGAAGTTGTTGAAACCAAGTCCACGAAGGGCGGCGAGCTGAAGGTTGATATTTGCTCCAAGTGCCACCCCTTCTTTACCGGTAAGCAGAAGTTTGTTGACGCCGGCGGACGCGTTGATAAGTTCAAGAAGAGAATCGCTTCTTTCCAGAAGTAATTTTTCACCTTTTGGTTTCATGATAGACGGGCAAGCTGCGTGTGTGCGTATATGCTTGCCCGTTTTTCGTTTTTTAAAATACCGTAAAATTTTTATGAGTGCGAATTATTTCGTTCTTCTTTTTTCTCTTGAGCATATAGGCGCAAGAGAAAAAAGAAGCAAAAAAGAGAAACGCCGGTGGGGGCGTTTCGCGCTCTGCGGAGCGCGACCAAGGCTCCGCCTTTGGAAACCGCAAACTTTTGAAAAAGTTTGATCAAAACTATTCACAGTAGGTCTGTGCAAACATTTTTGATGGAGGTCTTTGATGGAATACCAAGCAACAAAAGCGGTTCTTGTGGGGCTTTGCACCGATGAGGGGGACTCGGAAGAGCTTGAAAAAAGTCTTTGTGAGCTCGAACGTCTGCTCGATACGGCGGGCGGTGTTTGCGTTGCAAAGCTGATACAAAATAAAGATAAGCCCGATCCGCGTACATTGATCGGTTCGGGCAAGGTGCGCGAGCTTGCGGCGCTTTGCGGAGGAAACGATGTCGAGCTGGTTGTTTTTGACGAGGAGCTTTCGCCGTCGCAAATTCGTAATCTTGAGGATGAGATCGGAAACGACGTGCGTGTGATTGACCGTTCGATCTTGATCTTGGATATTTTTGCGCTTCACGCCGTCAGCCGCGAGGGAAAATTGCAGGTCGAATTGGCACAGCTCAAATATACCGCGCCGCGGCTCACGGGACAGGGAAAAGACCTTTCGCGTTTGGGCGGCGGTATCGGTACACGCGGCCCCGGTGAGAGCAAGCTCGAGTCCGACCGCCGTCATATGAAGCACCGCATCGTGGCACTCGAGGAGGAGCTGCGTGTGCTTGACAAGAACCGTCAGACCATGCGTGCGGCGCGTGACCGCAGCGGCATTCCCAAGATTGCCATCGTCGGCTACACCAACGCGGGAAAATCGACGCTCCTTAACCGCTTGACCGATGCGGGGATTCTTGCCGAGGATAAGCTCTTTGCAACCCTTGATCCCACCACGCGTAAATTTGAATTGCCGTCGGGGGAGAGTGTACTTTTGACCGATACGGTAGGCTTTATCCGCAAGCTGCCGCACCACCTTATCAAGGCATTCAAATCGACGCTCGACGAGGCGGTCTATGCCGACGTGCTGATGATCGTGATCGATGTCTCGGATGCCGAATATCATGCACAGCTCGAGGTCACCGAAAAGCTTCTTGACGAACTCGGCGCTTCCGGCAAGCCGACCTTGTACGTGTTTAACAAATGTGACCTTGGTGCGGCGTGGCTGCCGTCCATCGGTGTTCCTGCGGAGCATTCTCGTACGGTTGCGGTTTCGGCACGCACGGGGCAGGGTGTGGAGCTGTTGGTGGAGACCTTACAGGAAATGCTCCATGAGGGCAAAAAACGGGTGACTTTCCATATTCCCAACAACGAAGCGGGCGCTCTGAATACCCTCTACCAAAACGCGACTGTCGAGGACGTGGAGTACGGTGCCGACGGTATGACTGTGATTGCCGTGGTCGATCAAAAAATACACGGCATGCTCAAACGCTTTGATCCGCATTGGAAAGAAACGATCCGCGATTGACGGTAACAGACCTAAATGTAATAAAAGTTTTTGAAAGGTGTCGGAATTGATTCACATGGCTTGCCACGTGAAAAAGGGGGACAACAAAAGTAACAATGGCAGACGCAGTTTTATACACGACGCTCGAGCATGAGGGCACGGCGGAGTTTATTGAAAAAAAGTCCGTGTTTATCGGTCATGCGATTCCCGTGAAGAACGAGGAAGAGGCGCAAGCATATGTGAAGAGGCAGAAGAGCGCTTACATGGATGCACGGCACAATGTGTGGGCATATCTGATGAAAGGCGAGATCGTGGCACGCTATTCGGACGATGGCGAACCGCAAGGCACGGCGGGCGTTCCCGTATTGGACACCATTCGTAAATCGGGTGTGACCGATGCCGTGGTAGTTGTTACGCGTTATTTTGGCGGCATTTTGCTTGGCGCAGGCGGGCTTGTTCGTGCATATTCCCATACGGCAAAGCTGGCGCTTGAGGCGGCGCACATCATCACTTATGAGCAGTATACCGAGCTGGAGTTGGATTGCTCCTACTCGGATTACCAGCGTTATCTTGCCGAGCTGCCGCGCTTTGGCGCCATCACCGATGACACCGAGTTTTCCGAACGTGTCAAGCTTTTGTTTGCGGTCAAGGACACCGTGGTCGACGATCTTTTCCGCTACATACAGGAGTTGAGCGGCGGCAAGGATCGTGCGGTTGAACGCGGAAAGCGCTTTGATTACCGATAGATCGAAATGATGGGAGAACTTTTTTTGGTTCTCCCATAAAAATTTGCAGAAAAAAAGTATTTTGACGTTTTTTTGCGTATATTAATAATGTATAGAAGTTTTGTTTGGGAGGTGGCGTTGTGGCAACAGTATGCGAGATGTTTTTGGAGCGTGAAAAAAACACGCTGTCGCCGTATGCGTTCTTGACTGCGAATACCCGCGGGCGGGATAATCCGTATGTGCCGTGTGACATGCGGACGGAGTTCCAGCGTGACCGCGACCGCATCATCCACTCCCAATCTTTCCGTCGGCTGATGAACAAGACACAGGTCTTTCTCGCGCCTACGGGAGACCATTACCGCACGCGGCTGACGCACACGTTGGAGGTCTCTCAGATCGCACGCATCATCGCGCGCGCCCTGCGCCTCAATGAGGATCTCACCGAGGCGGCGGCTTTGGGGCATGACCTGGGGCATACGCCGTTCGGGCACTCGGGGGAGGCGGCGATGCAGGAGTTTTTTTCCAAGGATTTTACCCACTACAAGCAGAGCTTGCGCGTAGTCGAAAAGCTCGAGAACGACGGCAAGGGCTTGAACTTGACGTGGGAGGTGCGTGATGCCATCGTCAACCACACGGGCAAATACATGGCGTCCACACTGGAGGGAGTCATCATCAAATTTGCCGACCGCATTGCATACATCAACCACGACATTGATGATGCTTGCCGCGCGGGGATCCTTTGCAAGGAGGATATTCCCAAGGATCTGTGCGAGATCCTTGGCGAAACACACGGCAAGCGCATCAACACCATGGTGACCTCGGTCATCATGGCAAGCACCGACAAAAACGAGATCCGAATGATGCCCGAGGTACAGGACGCTACCGATCGTTTGCGCGCGTTTATGTTTGATTTCGTTTACACCAATCCCGTGGCAAAGGCACAGGACAGCCGTGCCAAGGAGATGTTGGCACAGCTTTTTGCACACTTTGTCAAGCATCCCGAGCAAATGCCCGTGCTTTATCAAAACAATATCGAAAGCGACGGTGTCGAGCGTTGTGTTTGCGATTTTATCTCGGGCATGACCGACCGCTACGCGATCGAGATCTATAAAGAACTGTTTATTCCCAAGGTTTGGAGCAACTGAAGCTATGAGATTTTCCGAAAATTTTATACAGGAGGTTGTGGATCGGACCGATATCGAAGAGTTGATCGGCCGCTACGTGGAGCTGAAGCGCAGCGGAGCCAATCTGGTGGGGCGTTGTCCGTTCCACAGCGAAAAAACTCCGTCGTTTTCGGTCTCTCCCACCAAAAAAATGTTTTTCTGCTTTGGCTGTCATGCCGGTGGAACGGTGATCACGTTCGTGCAAAAGGCAGAAAATTTGGATTTTCCCGACGCGGTGGAGTATCTTGCAAACCGCGCGGGATTACCGCTCCCAAAGGAGAGCGAGCAAAACTACGGCAACACGGGCGTCTCGCGCAAGCGTGTGCTGGAGATGAACCTCGAGGCGGCAAAGTTCTTCCGCGCCTGTCTCTTTGACAGCCAGCTTGGTGCCGAGGGGATGAAATATTTCCACGAGGACCGCGGGCTTTCCGTGGCAACGGTCAAGCATTTCGGTCTTGGGTTTGCTCCAAACAGCTTTAACCTGCTCACCGATCATATGCACCGCTTGGGGTATACCGACGAGGAGCTGATTGCCGCGTGCCTTTGCGGCAAAAGCCAAAAGACGGGACGTGCCTACGACTATTTTCGCAACCGCGTGATGTTTCCCATCATCGATCCTTCGGGAAACGTGGTGGCGTTTGGCGGGCGTGTGATGGACGACAGTAAACCAAAATATCTCAACTCCGCGGATACGCCGGCATTTAAGAAAAGCAAACAGCTGTTCGCGCTCAACTTTGCAAAGAACTGCTGTGCCGAAAAGATGATCCTATGTGAGGGCTACATGGACGTGATCGCCTTGCACGCCGCGGGCTTTGAATACGCGGTGGCAACGCTGGGAACGGCAATCACGCCCGAGCATGCGCGCATTTTTTCCAAATATACGCAAAAGGTCATCATTTCGTATGACTCCGACGACGCGGGACAGAACGCCGCCAACAAGGCGATGAAGATCCTCGGTGAGGTCGGAATGGATGTGCGGGTACTGAAGCTGAGTGGTGCCAAGGACCCCGACGAATACATCAAACAGTTCGGCGCCGAAAAATTCCGTCAAGTGCTTGAACAGAGCAAGACCGGCTTCGATCATAAATCCGAACGCATTCTTTCCAAATATGATCTGAGCGTTGGATCGGACAAGATCAAAGCGTCGGGGGAGATCTGTGCGCTGATCGCCGAGTATTGGTCGGCGGTGGAGCGTGAGGTCTACCTGTCACAGGCGTCAACGCTTTTGGGGCTGCCCGTCGAGGTACTCAAAAACTCGGTGGAGCAGATACGGCGAAAGCAGGCGCGTGCTTACGAGGCAAAGCAAAGCCGTGAGGCACAGGCGTCAGTCAAAAACTTTGGCGACCGTATCAATCCCGATGCCGCCAAGGATCCGCGCGCGGCGTCGGCAGAGGAGACGGTGCTCGGGCTCTTGCTTATCTTTGAGGAATACCGCAATTCCGTGGACAGCGGTGAGACCGAGTTGACCGAGGTGGATTTTGTTACCGATTTCCATCGTCGGGTATTTGCCGCGATTATGCGGATGCACCGCAGTGAGGGCGGCTTGCGGCATGAGCTGTTCGGTATGGAATTTTCCCCCGATGAAATGGGAAGAATAGAAAAAACAGAGGTCGCGCGTCAGCAGCTTTCAAAAAACGGTCCGGAGGTGTTCCGATCGGCTGTGCGAGTGCTTAAGGACGCAAGAAAACAGGAAAGCGTCAAGAGCGGTTCTTTGGATGAAAGAATTGCTTACTTACGTGAAAAACAAGCGAAATTACATAAAGGAAAGGCAGATCAAAAATGAAGAATAGCAACGGAAACGGAATGACCGCTGAGGAGATGGATTTTGTGGAAGAGGCTCCCGTGGAAAAGACCGAGGAAGAGAAAAAACACAGTATGGATCAGCTCATCGAAAAGGGGAGAAAGGGCAAGCTTTCCGCCGACGATATCGATGAGGCAATGGAGGAGATGGACTTTGACGTAGACAGCTTGGACAAGCTCTACGAAACACTGGAGGACAACGGTATTTCCTTTGACGATGATATTTCGAGTGAGGAAATGAGTGCCATTGAGAGTGAGGTCGAAAGCTTTGGCGTGGGTGAGAACATGGAGCGTATCCTCGAGCAAGAGGGACTTGCCATCGACGACCCCGTCCGACTTTACCTCAAGGAGATCGGTAAAGTGCCGTTGCTTACCAACGAGCGTGAAAAGGTGCTTGCCGAGCGAATGATGGCGGGCGATGAGACCGCCAAGACCGAGCTGGTCGAAGCAAACCTGCGTTTGGTGGTCAGTATTGCAAAGCGTTATGTCGGACGCGGTATGTTTTTTCTGGATCTGATCCAAGAGGGTAATCTCGGTTTGATGAAGGCGGTCGACAAATTCGACTACACCAAGGGTTATAAATTCTCGACCTATGCCACTTGGTGGATTCGCCAAGCGATTACCCGTGCCATCGCCGATCAAGCGCGTACCATCCGTATCCCCGTGCACATGGTGGAAACCATCCACAAGGTATCGCGTTATTCGCGTCAGATGCTGCAGGAGCTGGGACGTGAGGCAACCGCCGAGGAGATCGGGGAAAAGATGGGCATGAGCGCCGAGAAGGTGCGCGAGATTATGAAGATCGCACAGGACCCCGTTTCCTTGGAAACACCCATCGGTGAGGAAGAGGACAGCCACCTCGGCGATTTTATTCCCGATGACGATACACCCTCTCCCGCGGAGGCGACCTCGACCAATATTCTGCGTGAGGAGCTGGAACGTCAGCTCCATACACTGACACCCCGCGAGGAGCATGTCATCAAGTTGCGCTTCGGTCTTTACGACGGAAGAACACGCACACTGGAGGAAGTGGGGAAGGAATTTGACATCACACGCGAGCGTATCCGTCAGATCGAGGCAAAGGCATTGCGCAAATTGCGTCATCCCAGCCGTGCAAGACACTTGAAAGGTTTTATGGAATAAAAAATATTTTCGATTTGTTTCATATTAACAAAAAAACAGTTTTTGTTCTGTTGAAAATGCTTAAAAAAACGTCGAAAGCACAAAAACGCGGAAGCAAAATTTGTGCACTCCGACATTGAAATGTGAACGCAAAATGTCAAAAGTGAAAACGAATGGCGATTTGCGCGAGCACGTCACAAAAAATTCACTTGACATATCTTCAAAAATGGTGTAAAATATACTGGTATAAATGTATGCTTATTCCATGCCTTTTTGAGGTGTGGGGTATGCTCAATTTTCTGGGAGGAATCAAAATGAAAAAAAGACTGTTCTGTCTGTTCCTGTGCCTCATTACGTTGTTGACTTCGGTGCTGGTGAGTTGTTCTTCTAAGGACGATGAAACCGCTACCGAGGATATCTCCGATGCGGCTTCCGAGAGTGCAATGACGCTGTCGATGTGGATTGTTTCCAAGGATAAGATCTCCGCCGCGGCTGCGGCTGCCGTCAGCGAGCAGATCAACTCGGTCACCAAATCCAAGTTCAAAACGCAGCTCGTTATCAACTATCTGACCGAGGATGAGTATGAGAGCAAGCTGGAGCAAACCATTACCGCTTATGAGGCAAGCAAGGCAAATACGCCTGTGGTCCCCGAGGAAGCAGAGACCGAAACAAGTGCCGAGACCGGAGCGGTAACGGACGAGACCGAGACCAACGAATGGGGTCTGACCGTTATCAAATACCCTGAGTTGATCGCCAACCAGGTGGATATCATATATATCTCCGGTGAGGATATGTATATTGATTTCATAGGCAATGAGTGGCTGTCCGAGCTTGATACCGAGCTTTCCAGTTCCTCTAAAAAGATTAAGGAGTATGTTTCCTCCACGTTGTTGTCGGCTGCCAAGTACAACGGTACTACCTACGCGATCCCGAACAATCTCGTGATCGGTGAGTATACATACATGCTTCTCAACAAGGATTTGATGAAGAAGTATCAACAGCACGCATATGCGGAAGAGGGAATGATCAACGGCTTCTACAACGAGAACCTCTACTCTTTCCTCAACTTGGTTTACCTGTTTGAGGACAATGTGATCCCCGTTGATGCCAGCTACGAGGATTGTCTTGAT
This sequence comes from Clostridia bacterium, assembly GCA_017453205.1. GTDB lineage: Bacteria > Bacillota > Clostridia > Oscillospirales > CAG-272 > UMGS1865. The sequence goes on from JAFTKO010000007.1 coordinate 12,403, forward strand.
CTGTTGGCACACTATTGGTCGATCGATTCCGAGACCTATGATTTGCTTGATGAGTTCTCGGTGTTCGGTTACCATTACAACAGCATTGATGAATTGAACCGCGGTAGCACCATCCTCGGCTACAACAGCCTGTTTGAGGATGAGGAATTTGTTGAGGATTATCTCAAGCTCAATGAGTTCCGTTTTAAGGATTACTTCAACATGGGTAAGGACGCCGAAGGTAACAGCCTTGAGACACGTACCGGCGGTGCCGCTGTCAAGTTTATCAACGGTGACTCCAATATTTTGTCAAAGGGTGTGTACAAAGACGAAAACGGTGTGGAGTATTATCCCATCGTTGTTGGTTATCCCACGGCTTCTTCCGATGATATTTACGGGAATATGTTTGGTGTTTGCAAGTACACCAGAAGTGTTTCCCGCAGTATGGAGATTATCACCTACCTCAACACCAATGCCGACTTCCGCAACCTGTTGCAATACGGTGTGGAGGGAACCCATTACAAGGTGGAAGAGGCAGAGGACGGAACTAAAACCGTAAACCGTCTCAATAACGATTACCTTATGGATATCTATGCAACCGGCAACGCGTTTCTCGCATATCCCGATCCGCTTTATAAAATGTCGGCTGACATTTGGGAGAGCGGTAAGGTGCAAAACCGTGACTCTTTGGTGGATCCTTTGTTGGGTCTGCACATTGGCGAATATGCGGAGAGCGCAGGATCTGAGGAAGAGAGTGTTACGCTTGCTAAGGTTGGTTACAACATTTCTTACTCCTCCGGCCATTCTAAAGACGTTCTCGGACAAAACGCAACACTCAAGAAATGGCTTGATGAGTGCGATGCGGCGGGCAAGGGCATTTATGTGTTGAACACCTCCGTGACCGAGGGTCAGTATCTCACCGCAACCTATTACATCTACAATAACAACCTTACCAAGAACACGAACTTTAGTGTGGTAGACAACCGTGTGGTTGAAAAGAAGGTTGACGAGTCGACGCAAAAGGAAACTGAGGTGCAAACCGATCTCGACTTTGTGTTCACCTATACAGACGCAAGCGGCAACTCTTCTACCGGCTATGAGCTTTCGGTATTCCATCTCTATACCAAGAAGAGCAACGAGTTTGAACTGAAAGCAAATGTAAACGAGACCGAAACCGCATTGCAGATGAAAGATCTCGGTTCTCTGTTGAATTTTGATTTCTACAATACCAACGAGTATTCGATCGAGGTTTACGAAAAACTGAGTAAGTCTGCGGTCCTTAAGAACGAAACGCTTGCAAGCTGGCTTGATTCCTGCGATGAAAATGCTAAAAATGCTACAGGAAGCAACCCCATGAGCTTTTTGATGACCGACAAAAAGGATCTTGGCAACGGCAAGACCGAATACACCTTTGTCGCTTACCGTACCAAGCTGAAGAACATCACCGAGCTTCAGATTTTGCCCACAGGCGGTACCGGTAAATTGGATCTGCGTTTTAACTATTCTCATGGCGAGGATAAGCTTGACAGTACCGAGGCAAATTACCTGTTGTACTATGTCCGTGTTACAGCCAACAGCAATGTGGATGTAAAGGCTTCTTATTTCAGCAACGGTTCGACCGTGACGATTGCCGAAGAGAAACAGGATACTCCCAACTTTGAAATGTGCGGAAACCTCGACACCGAGCTTGTAAAATTCTTGGAAACGCTGAACGATAATATCGCAGGCGAGAACGGTGTTTTGGAAGAGAAGTTCCAAGAGTATTACAGTGATTACAAGGATGCTGTAAAGAGCATTGATAATCAAATTGCTGCCATTAACGGCAAGCAAGATCTTACCGATGCCGATCTCGCGGACATCGAGACATTGGAAAAAGAGAAAGAAACAGCTTTGAATGGTGCGATCGGTAATTTTGAGGCACTGGTTGCAGAGCTTGGCGTACTACTTTCCACGGGCGAAGATGTTCCGATGTCAACTTCCTTTACGGTACTGTCGGATTACATCACGGCTTGGAATTATGTAACCGAGGATCGCTACACTGCATCCTCCGGTGATGTTAACCTCGCACAGTTCCACCGTTACATTCAAATGGCTGCCAACTACGAGACGCAGACCATTATGGTAGAGGATGGAGAAGGCGGCGAGAGTGAGGCACTTTATCAAGAAACCGAAGCCTATGTTTACTTCGATTCCCCCTATGCCGTTTACTATGCTTGGATGCAGACCTACGGTTATCTGCCTTCCACCAAAAAATAATATTTTATGATTTTTTCGGCTGTTGTACACTGTGCAACAGCCGATTTTTTGAAAAAACAGTTGCCTTTTCGGAAAAAATTTGTATTATCCCTTGAAAAATTAAGCCGATTGTGATACAATAAAGCATATGTTATGAAAGCAAGAGGGTAATCCAATGTTTGGCGAACAAAAAGTATCATTTTCCGGCGTACAGCCCAGCGGAAATTTGACGATTGGAAATTATTTGGGCGCAATCAGAAATTTTTCAACTTACTCGGAGCAGTATAAAACCTTTTATTGCGTGGTGGATCAGCATGCCATCACTGTGCGTCAGGTTCCTGCGGAGCTGCGCCGCCGTACTTACGAGACTTTGGCGCTCTATATGGCTTGCGGTCTCGATCCCGCAAAGAACACGCTTTATGTGCAGTCCATGGTGCCCGAGCACACCGAGCTTGCATGGATGCTGAACTGCTTTACCATGTTCGGTGAACTTTCCCGCATGACGCAGTTCAAAGATAAGAGTGCAAAGCACGCCGACAATATCAATGCAGGTCTGTTCACGTATCCCGTTTTGATGGCGGCGGATATTCTCCTATATCAAACCGACGTTGTCCCTGTGGGCATCGACCAAAAACAGCATGTTGAGCTTTGCCGTGATATTGCCGAGCGCTTCAATCAGCTCTACCCCGGTACCTTTACGATCCCGGAGCCTGTGATTCCGAAGAACGGAATGAAGATCATGTCGCTGGCGGATCCCACCAAAAAAATGAGTAAATCCGATGAAAATACCAACGCGGTTGTATATATCCTTGACGATCGGGATACAATCATTAGGAAGTTCAAGCGTGCCGTGACCGACTCCGGCTCCGAGGTGCGCTATGCCGAGGATAAGCCCGGTGTCAGCAATCTGATGAGCATTTACTCTTGCTTTACGGGTAAGACCGTAGAGGAGATCGAGCGTGAGTTTGTCGGCAAGGGCTACGGTGACTTTAAGTTGGCGGTGGGCGAGGTGACAGCCGACGCTTTGGCGCCCGTGCAGGAGACCTATCACGCATTGCTTGCCGATAAGGCGGCGCTTGAGGCACAAATGAAAAAGGGTGCCGAGGAGGCGTCTTGGTATGCGCACCGTACACTCTCCAAGGTTAAGAAAAAGCTTGGCTTTGTGCAATTGCGCTGAGTGATTTACATAGTGAAAACGACAACGGGGGAAGGACTGGGTGTTCTTCCTCCGTTTTTCTTTCACAAATTTTTCACTCAAAGGATTGCTGAATATGGTTTTGCTTGGTTGTTTGTTGTCATTTGCCCTGTGTTTTGTACTGGTTCCACCGGTCATCGCTTTGGCTTGGAGGATCGGTGCGGTGGATGTGCCGTGCGATTGGCGGCGGATGCACTGTGAAAGTATCCCGCGCGCAGGCGGGATTGCGATCTTTGTATCATTTGCAGTTGCTTGCGCAGTATTTGGCGGAGGCTCCCCATTTTTGATCTGTACACTGTGCGGCGGAGCATTGATGTTAGCGGTCGGCTTGGCGGACGATATTTTTTGTTTACCCGCATTTTTTAAGCTCCTGTTTCAAATCGCGGCGGCGACCGCAGCAGTGTTTGGGAGCGGGATCGCAACAGGCGGGCAAGCGGCACCGGCAATTTTTTGGGTGGTGATGCTGAGCAACGCACATAATTTTATCGACGGTTTGGACGGCCTTTTTGCGGGCTGTGCGGCGATCGAGGGAGTGGCGTTGAGCTTGGCATTTGTGGTTTGCGGTATGACCGGTGAGGCGATGCTCCCGCTCTTTTTGGCGCTGTCTTGCTTGGCGTTCCGTCATTTCAATCGATATCCCGCACAGATCTTTGCGGGCGATTGCGGTTCCGGAACGGTTGGTTTTTTGCTTGGAATGCTCTCTTTACCGCTGTTTGGCGGGGTGGACGGCGGTATTTCGATGTTGGCCCCTTTTTTGCTGTTTGCCTATCCTTTGACCGATCTGTTTACAGCGGTTTTGCGGCGAATTTTGCGCGGTAAGAGTCCGTTTGCCGCAGACCGTGCCCATCTGCATCACCGTATTTGCGCGGTGGGGCTGACGCATCCGCAGTGCGGTGGTGTTCTGCTGTTGATCACCGGAGCGTTGGGGACGGTTGGTGTGCTCATCGGTGCGGAAATTTATTTGGTTCCCGCTTTCTTTGCAAGCCTTGCGGCGGCAGTGCTTTTGATGCGGATTCGACGATTTATTACAGATTGTCAATGAATTTACCGTGTGAGTCTTGATTTTCGGCGTAAAATATGCTATGATAAAAGGGAACGAGAAAACAAGGAGGTTCCCATGAAGCATTTTTTACGGTTGCTTTCTGTTCTGTTGTGTCTTTGTCTGATGCTGATGTCGCTGACATCGTGCATGACCTTATATCATTTGGCAGAAAGATATGAACCCACGACCGAACCCGAGCAGAGCAGTGATACTGCTTTGCCCGATGAGAAAACGGTACTCGATTTTCAACTGACCGAAGCCGACACTGAGAAGTTTGCGGAGCTGTTGTCGCTTTTCAAAACGCTGGCGCTTGAGGGGACCGACGGCATAGCGATCGAGAAAGCGTTGACAGAGATGGAGGAGCAGTATTACTATATCGCAACGCAAGCGCAGATCGCATATCTGCTGTATTGTTGCGACCTAACCGATGAGACCGCATCCCAAAATTATTTGTTCGCCTCCGAAACAGTGAGCTCGATCTACGGCGATTATATTGCTGTATGCCGTGCCATCGATGAATCCGCGTCGCCATACCGCGAAATCTTTTTCTTTGATTGGACCGATGCCGAGCTTGATGAAATGCGTCTGTATACCGACGAGTTTACCGCGCTTTCACAGGAAAACGACCGCCTTTTGGTCGCGTATCGCGAGCTTTCCGAGACGGAGTTTTACGACGCCGCGCCCGAATATCTGTTGGAGCTGATGGCAAACAACACACAGCTTGCAGCGGGGATGGGATTTGACAGTTACTATGAATACGCCTCCGAACGTATTTATCTGCGTGATTACAGTACCGAGGATCGCGAAATGATGCGAGGTTATGTGTCGGAATATATCGTTCCCGCCATTGAGTCGCTGTATTTGGCGTTTAGTGGGCGGTATGAGGCTTTGAACACGCTTCGGCAACGAAAGGTCTACAATTTTCTGTATGCCGATTACGACAAAGCGGGAGATTATGTGGAAACTTATTTGAACGCTTTGCCCGAGGATATGCGGGAGCAGATGAGCTCGCTGTTTGAGAGTGAGAACTCGATTTTTACCGATTCTGATGATGCTTATACGGGCGCGTTCACGGGATATCTTTATGACCTTGCGGCCCCCATTTGTTATTTTGGTCCGGGGTATCAATCCACAACCACCGTGGTGCATGAGATGGGGCACTACTATGCGGCTTGCTTTGGCGAGGGCTACAATACACCAATGGATCTTGCCGAGCTCCAGTCACAGGCAAATGAGTGGCTGATGCTGGCAAGTCTTTCCGACAGCATAAATGAAGAAGTTTATGAAACTCTTCGGTATTATCTGATCTATGATCTTTACACCACGATATTGACTTGTGTGATCATTGACGAATTTGAGGAGTGTCTATATGCAGATGCGGGAAAGACCTATACCACAGCCGCACAGCTTGACGCTTTGATGGAGGAGATCTGCCAAGGCTACGGCGGGATCGAATTTATCAATGAATATGTGGTGGACATCCAATATTATTGGCGTATCGTGGCGGTGGAAAGCCCGGTGTATTACATCAGCTATGCCACCTCGGGTGTTGCCGCCTTGGAGTTGTATTTGCGTGCCGTCGATGATTTTGACGGTGCGGTTGCGGCATATGCGGCGCTCACCGAGGGCGGAGATCCCACGGTCGGTTTTTGTACCGCGGTCGATGAGGCAGGGCTTTCGGGCGCTTTTGATGAACAAACTTATCGGCGTTTCTTTGCAGCGTTTTCTTAACGGAGGAAATACATATGTACCCTTATGATCTGTTTTTGGGGTTGGATCTCTACGATATTTTGATTGCGGTCGGCTTTTTTGCGGCGCTGATGTTCTTCCGTTTTTGGGGAGACCGCCGCAACTTTTCGGCAGGATTGCAAAATTTGGTCATTTTTTCAGCACTGGGCGCCATCATTGGCGGCTTTGGCGCGGCAACGCTGTTTCAAGCCTTTTACAACTTTATGGAGAGCGGCGTGTTCGAGCTTGCAAAAAATACGGGCGCGACCTTTTACGGCGGTTTGATCGGCGGTGTGCTCCTGTTTTTGCTGATCTATTTTGTCGGCGGGCGCTTGATCCTCCGTGATGGAAGCGCGGTCAAAAGCTTTTTTTCGATGTCCGAGATTGCGGCGGGCGCGATTGCTTTGGCGCACGGCTTGGGGCGCGTGGGGTGCCTTTGCGCGGGCTGTTGTCACGGAGCGATCACTGACGCGTGGTACGGCGTATATAACGTACATCTGGATGCCAAAACCGTTCCGATCCAGCTCTTTGAGGCGTTGTTCCTCTTTGCGTTGGCAGGGGTGTTGACGTATCGCGTTTGGAAAGGGAAAAAGGGCAATTTTGGCTTGTACCTTGTGGCGTATGCGGTTTGGCGTTTTTTGATCGAGTACCTGCGCACCGATGACCGTGGGGCGACCGTTGTCTCGTTTCTCACGCCCTCACAGCTGACGGCGATCCTGCTCGTGTTGTTTGGCATCGGGCTTTGGGGCTTGGAATATCTTCTTGCCCGCAAAGCTACGCTGAAGGGAGGCGAGGGAGATGCGTGAGAAGATCAGCCGTATTGCGGTACTGGTCAGTGTAGCGGCGTTTGGCGTTTTGTGGTACCTCGATCCCGTGTATTCCCAGGATGAGACGGTGCAGTTCCTTTGGAAATCACTGGTGTTCCGTGTGTTGGGGAGCGCAGTGTTCCTTTCTCTGTGTGTCTATTTCGGTTATCGTATTTGCAATCGTCCGCCGCTATCCTCATGGGCGATTTGGCTTCCGTGTCTTGCGGTCGTCATCAACAATTTACCCATTTTGGCACTTGTCAACGGTACGGCTTGGGTTGAACGTTGGGAACTGTTCCCCCTCTTCATTGCGGACAGCCTGTTTATCGGTATTTTTGAAGAGCTTGCTTTTCGCGGAACACTTTTCTTGGCGATCCTTGAGAAGCGCCGCGACAGTACGAAGCGTATTTTTTGGACGACTGTCATTTCTTCAGCCGTATTCGGTTTGGTACACTTTGCCAACCTTTTGGAAGGCGCGGGCGTAGGGGCAACGGTGATGCAGGTGGGATATTCTTTCCTCATCGGTGGGATGTGTTCGATCGTGCTTCTCAAAACGGGAAACATCATTTTTTGCATTTTGCTCCATGCCATCTTTGACTTTTGCGGAAACCTTGTTCCAATGCTTGGCGGCGGTGACCTTTGGGACACGCCTACCATCGTCATTACCGCCGTATTGGCGGTCATTGTCACGGTTTGGGAGCTGTTCGTACTCCTGCGTGTCAAGCCTGAGGAGACCGATCGGTTTTATCCGATCAAGAAAGACAAGGAGGCCGAAACAACCGTTGCGGAGGAAACATAAAAGTGACAAAGCGCCGCCCTTTTTATGAAAAAGTTTCTTTTTTTGCTTTTTGATTGACAAAAAGGATGTGGCGTGCTATAATGCCCTTAGGTATGATATGACCGATGATTTTTATCCGAATAAGGAGTGGAAGCGCTATGAATACGATCAAAATCGATCGCAAAAACACCTTGATGGTTGCTCACCGCGGTGTGAGCCGACTGGAGCCCGAAAACACCCATCTTGCCTTTGTGGCGGCGGGGAACCGTTCCTACTACGGTATCGAGACCGACATCCACTGCACGGCGGACGGCAATTTTATTTTGACGCACGACGACAACGTAAAACGTGTGGCGGGCGTCGAGCTTGTGGCGGAACAGACCGATTATGCGACCTTGCGTTCATTGAAGCTTTTGGATCTTGACGGTACCGCGACGCGCGAGGATATCCGTATGCCCTCTCTTGAGGAATACATACGCATTTGCAAAAAATACGAAAAGGTTTGTGTGGCAGAGCTGAAGAATCATATGACCGAAGAGAATGTCTGCCGTATCATCGACTGCATCGAGGCAGAAGGATATCTTGAAAACGTGATCTTCATTTCGTTCGATTTTGAAAATCTTGTTTATGTGCGCAACTATCGCCCAACACAGCGCGTGCAGTTCCTGTTCAGTAAATACCGCGACGAGTATTTTGATAAGGTAACCGAACATGGCTTTGATGTCGATGCTTATTACAAAATACTCACCGAGGAGTTGGTCGAAAAATTCCATGCGGCGGGCATCAAGGTCAATTGTTGGACGGTCGATCGCCCCGAGGACGCCGAGCGGTTGATCTCATGGGGCGTGGACTTTATTACGACAAATATTTTGGAATGAGATAACGAAAAATACCCTCGCCTTCTTTCTCGAAAGACGAGGGTATTATTATTTGTTGAAATATAGTGCCCAGCACACGCCAAATTTATCAACAACAAGCCCCAACAACTGTGCCCATGGAAAAGGACCTTCCAAACTACAGCTTAATGCTTCTGCAGATAGAATTTCATATGCTTTTGTTAAATCCTTTTCGCTATCAAAATGATATTCACAGCACATTGCGTTTTCTGTTGTTTTCTCAACTTTTCCGCCGGGACCTAATAAAATTCTCATTCCGTCAATTTCCATTACAATATGGATATCACCACCGCCGGGAGCGGTACTCTCTGATATTTTTACAGCACCAAAAGCTTTCTGATATGTAGTAAAAGCCTCTATTCTTTCCTCATTTGTTTTACCTATGTTAAAAGCCATTGCAAATCTTGCGTTCTGCACCATGTTGCACCTCCTTGCGTTTGTTTGATATGAACAGATCTCATTCTATCGCTTTAAGTAGGAATTTTCAAAATAAAAATATGAATCAAATAATGAAAAGTTAAGAGAGAATGAGTAAAAAAATCGACAAGGTCTGTTTGAGCCTTGTCGATTTTTTGGGGTGAGATATGGGATTCGAACCCACGACCTTCAGGGCCACAACCTGACGCGCTAACCAACTGTGCCAATCCCACCATATAAAAATTGGCGTGCCTTGAGGGATTCGAACCCCCGACCTACTGCTTAGAAGGCAGTTGCTCTATCCAACTGAGCTAAAGGCACATAGATGGAAACTGTTTCCCGAATTTTTACGGGAAACAGACCATACTGGAGCGAGTGATGGGAATCGAACCCACGCGACCAGCTTGGAAGGCTGGGATTCTACCATTGAACTACACTCGCGTACCCTCGTTTTTCTCAAGTACCCCAATATTATACCACAGACCGCATTTTTTGTCAATAGGAAAATTGAAAAAAATTATATATTTTTTAAATAGCTTTTTTGAAAAAACTTGTTTTTTTAATTTTTGTATGATATAATAAAATAAAATCTTGAAAATATAATCTATTTCAAAGGAGAATTGAAATGTACACCAAACACAAATGGCAGTCCGACGTTCATTATAACTTTGGTTATGTAAAATATCTTCCCAAGGATTTTGATGAGAGTAAACGGTATCCTTTGGTATTCTTTTTGCATGGAGCGGGGGAGCGCGGGGACGATCTTGATGTGGCGATGCGTCACGGATATATGAAGCATGTCAGAGAGAGCGGACAGGAGTACCCGTTCATTTTCATTGCACCGCAATGTCCGCAAGGGAAAATTTGGGGGTGTTATACAGAGTCATTGCTCGCATTTCTCGATTACATTTGCGATACACTTCCCGTCGACCGTGACCGCGTCTATTTGACGGGGCTCAGTATGGGCGGCACCGGCTCTTGGATGCTTGCCATGGCGGCTCCCGAACGCTTTGCGGCGTTGGTTCCTGTTTGCGGAAGCGGAATCTATTGGTGCGGCGGAGCGCTGACGGAAATCCCGATCTATATCTATCACGGGGATTGCGATGAGGTTGTCCCGATTGGTAACAGCATCGAAATGCTGACCTCGGTGAACAAACGAGGCGGTCATGCGCAGATCAAGATCCTTTACGGTGTGAAACACAACGCATGGGATGCGGCATATTCGGATGACGAATTGCTTTCTTGGCTCTTGCAGCAAAAACGGACTTGTCGGGAAAACGGACAATAAACCGTGGGGGAATGATACAAATCAAATATAATGAGAGCCGTTCTGTTCTTAAAAAGCGCAGAACGGTTCTTTTTTTGATCATTTTCGCTGACAAAATACGTTTTTCGAGGATGAATTTTCAAAATGTTCAAAAAAACGGAACGGAGAGGCAACCGCCGAGGAACGCTGTTGGAACTTGCATGTGTTATAATTTTATCAACGGACAGCGAACCGCACGTCCGAAAAAAACATTTATAGGAGGCATATTTATTATGTTGTTTGAAACCATTGCAAAAGTGATCGCTGAGCGTACCGACCGTGACGTCGCCGAAATCAAACCCGAAAGCACCTTTGCCGAGCTCGGTATCGACTCGCTTGATACCGTCGAGCTTCTCATGAACCTTGAGGATGAGATCGGTATGGAGATCGAGCTTGACCAAAAGGTTGAGACGGTTGACGATCTGGTCAAATTTATCGAGAGCAAAAAGGGCTGAGCGATGATCCGTTCGGAAATTTGTGAGATGCTGGGCATCCGCTATCCCGTTTTTCAAGGCGGTATGGCTTGGATCGCCGACGGCAAGCTCGCGGCGGCTGTTTCCAACGGCGGCGGTCTCGGTATCGTCGCCGCGGGGAACGCCCCCGGGGAATACGTGCGTGAGCAGATCCGCATCGCAAAGTCGCTGACCGACCGTCCCATCGGCGTCAACATCATGCTGATGAGCCCTTTCGTCGATGAGGTCGCAAAGATCGTTGTCGAGGAGGGCGCCGAGGTGGTTACCACGGGTGCGGGAAATCCCTCCAAATATATGGAAGCATGGAAAGTCGCAAATATCAAGGTCATTCCCGTGGTCGCATCGGTTGCACTGGCAAAGCTGATGACGCGTCTCGGTGCTTCGGCACTGATCGCCGAGGGCGGCGAGAGCGGAGGACATGTGGGTGAATTGACTACCATGGCGCTCGTTCCGCAGATTTGCGATGCAACCACACTGCCCGTCATCGCGGCGGGCGGAATTGCCGACGGCAGAGGCTTTGCGGCGGCATTGATGCTGGGTGCTTGCGGTGTGCAGATGGGAACACGGTTCCTTGCCGCCGAGGAGTGCACCATTCACCCCATTTATAAAGAGAAGATCGTAAAAGCCAATGATCTTTGTACGATGGTGACGGGCAAACGTCTCGGTCACCCTGTGCGCAGCTTGCGTACACAATTCGCGCGCCGTTATTCCAAAGCCGAGTACGGCGGAGCCTCGGATGAAGAGCTGGAGGCATTGGCGACAGGTGCGTTACGTTTGGCGGTACAGGAGGGAGACACCGAAAACGGTTGTTTTTTGGCAGGGCAGATCGCCGCAATGGTTGACCGTGTCCAACCCGCCGCAGATATTATTAAGGAAGTGATAGAGGAGGCGGAGCCTCTTCTTTCGAGGGCATCTTCATGGGTAAAATAGCATTTGTATTTTCGGGACAGGGCGACCAGTATCCCGGTATGGGCAAGGAGCTTGCCGAGAATTATCCCGTTGCCACAAAGGTGTTTGCGATGTGCGATGAGATCCGTTCCGGTACCTCTTCGCAATGCTTTGCGGGGAGTGAGGAAGAACTGAAAGAGACCAAAAATACGCAGCCATGCCTGTTTGCCATGGAGCTTGCCGCCGCTACCGTGCTGACAGATGCGGGAATTACCCCCGATGCCGTGGCAGGCTTTTCGTTGGGGGAGATCGTTGCTTGCACGGTTGCGGGATTTGTCGATGAGAAAACCGGTTTTCGTTTGGTTTGCAAGCGCGGAGAATTGATGCAACAGGCGGCGGAGCAGGTCGACAGCGCCATGGCGGCGGTCATCAAGCTCTCCCGTGAGGATGTGGAACGCCTTTGCAAAGCGTTTTCCGATGTGTATCCCGTCAACTATAACTGCCCCGGGCAGATCACCGTTGCCGGGCTTGCGAGCCAAATGACCGACTTTGCCGCTGCGGTCAAAGCGGCGGGCGGCAGAGCCATCCCTCTCAAGGTCAAGGGCGGCTTCCATTCGCCTTTTATGCGGGAAGCGTCGGCATCTTTTGCGTCGGATTTGGAAGGTGCGGAGCTGTGCCAAGGCAGAGTTACGCTGTATTCCAATCTGACGGCAGAGCCCTATACCGAGGACGTTGTGGGATTACTTTCGGCACAGATCTGTCATCCCGTGCGTTGGGAGGACACCGTTCGCAACATGATTGCCGCGGGAATCGATACTTTTATCGAGATCGGTCCCGGAAAAACGCTCACCAACATGATCGGAAAGATCGATGCGGGTGTCAAGACCTATTGTGTTTCTGATCTTTCCACGATCTTGTCGGAGGTGGCACCATGCTGAAAGGGAAGGTTGCCGTTGTCACGGGAGCGTCCCGCGGCATCGGCAAAGCCATTGCATACAAGTTGGCGTCTATGGGGGCCGATATCGCCGTGATCTACGCGGGTAACCGCGATGCCGCCGAGGCGGTTGCGGTCGATTGTGAAAACACTTACGGCGTGCGTGCAAAAGCGTACTGCTGTGATGTATCAAATTTTGAGACCGCCAAAGAGACGGTCGCCGCCGTCAAAGCCGATTTCGGCAACGTCCATATTCTTGTCAATAACGCGGGAATTACACGTGACGGATTGGTGGCAACAATGAAAGAAGAAGCCTTTGATGCGGTGCTTGACACCAATCTCAAGGGTGCGTTCAATATGATCCGACATTGTACGGGACTGTTTCTGCGCAATCGCGAGGGCAGTATCGTCAACGTGACCTCGGTCTCGGGGCTGATCGGCAACGCCGGGCAGAGCAATTACGCCGCATCCAAGGCGGGACTGGTCGGTTTGACCAAATCCATTGCCAAAGAATTGGCGCCGCGCGGCATTCGCTGTAACGCGGTCGCGCCCGGCTTTATCCGTACCGATATGACCGAGGCGCAAGCCGAAAATCCGTTGCTTGGTGCGATCCCGCTTGCAAGAATGGGAACCCCCGAGGATGTCGCGGATGCGGTTGCTTATCTGGTGACCGCAAATTACATCACGGGCGAGGTTTTGCGCGTGGACGGCGGCATTGCTATGTAAAGGAGAAAATAATGATGAATGAATATAGAAGAGTGGTTGTTACCGGTATGGGGGCTGTTACTCCCGTCGGCAACAATGTGGAAGAAACCTGGCAAAGCTTGAAGGAAGGCAAAAACGGTATTGCTCCCATCACCCTGTTTGATACCGCCAATTACAAAGCCAAGCTGGGAGCCGAGGTCAAGAACTTTGATCCTTTGGCTTATATGGAGAAATCCGAGACCCTGCGCTCCGACCGTTACACGCAGTTTGCTGTTGCGGCGGCAAGCCAAGCGGTCGAGGAGAGTGGTATTGTCGGTACGGTTGAACCCGAAAAATTCGCTGTTTATTTCGGCTCGGGTATTGGCGGTATTTCGACCTTTGAGACCGAGCACACTAAGCTGATGGAAAAAGGTCCGCGCAGAGTTTCGCCTTTGTTTGTGCCGATGATGATCTCCAACATGGCGGCGGGGACCATTGCCATTCGTTATGACTGCCGCGGCGCGGCAATGCCTGCGGTTACGGCTTGTGCCTCGGGCTCCAACGCGATCGGAGAGGCGATGCGCTTGATTCGTCACGGCTATGCCGATGCAGTTATTACGGGTGGCGCGGAGGCGGCAATTACGCCGACCGGTGTTGCGGGATTCATTAATATGCAAGCACTGTCCACTGCCGAAGATCCTGACCAAGCATCTCTTCCGTTTGACAGCCGCCGCGGCGGTTTTGTGATCGGTGAAGGTGCGGTCGCACTTGTTTTGGAGGAATACGAGCACGCCAAGGCGCGCGGGGCAAAGATCTACGGTGAGGTTTGCGGTTACGGTTCTACCTGTGACGCACACCATATCACCGCACCGCACCCCGAGGCAAGGGGCGGCGCACAGGCGATGAAGGACGCCATGAAAGAGGCAGGGTACAAGGTTGGCGAGACGGTTTACGTCAACGCGCACGGTACCGGAACGCCGATGAACGATAGCACCGAGACGCTTGCCATCAAAGACGCGCTTGGTGAGGAAGAAGCCAAAAAGGCATACGTCAGCTCCACCAAGTCGATGACAGGACACATGCTGGGTGCCGCAGGCGCTGTGGAAGCAATGGCTTGTCTGCTTGCGTTGCGGGAGGGTGTCATTCCCCCCACCATCAATCTCCGCGAGCCCGATCCCAAATGTGACCTCAATTACGTGCCCAATCAAGCCGTGAAAGCGAATATTGATCTGGCACTTTCCAATTCGTTGGGCTTTGGCGGACACAATGCGTGCCTCGCTTTCAGAAAGGTTAACTGATCATGATGAACGAGAAAGATATACGCAAATACGCGTCTTTGATGAAGGAGCTGGAGCTGACAGGGCTTGAGATCACCGAGGATAACAAGGTGGTGCGTCTCGAGCGCAATGTCGCGGGCGTCCGTGCGGAGCCTTTTGTGGTTTCGGCGGCTTCGCAAGAGGCTGCGGTACCTCAAAAATCCGAGCATGAGGCGGCAGATTGCATTACCGTCAAGTCTCCCATGGTGGGCGTGTTTTACGCAGCTCCCGCCGAGAACGCCGACCCCTTTGTGTCACTTGGTGACCGTGTGGAAAAGGGCAAAACGCTTTGCATCATCGAGGCGATGAAGCTGATGAATGAGATCTGCGCCGATGAGAGCGGTGTCATTACCGAAATTTGCGTTACCAACGGTCAAGTGGTCGAGTACGGTACCGAGCTGTTTAAGATCAAGAGGTGAGCGCATGAACAGAGAAGAGATCAAAAGCATTCTTCCGCACCGAGACAGCATGTTGCTCCTTGACGATGTGGAAAAATGCGACGGTGTTGCCACAGGGCATTATACGGTACGCGGCGATGAGTTCTTTTTACAAGGCCATTTTCCCGGCAATCCCATTGTTCCCGGTGTCATTCTTTGCGAGATCTTGGCACAGTCGGCGTGTGTTCTGTTGGACGGAACGATTGCCGAGGGGCAGATCCCCGTTTATACAGGGCTTGACAAGGTGCGTTTCCGTTCTCCCGTCCGTCCCGGTGACACGGTAGAGACCAAATGCAGTATCAAACGCGCCCGCCCGCCCTTCTATTTTGCCGAGGGAACGCTGTCGGTCGGAGAAAAGGTCGCGGTCACGGCAGAGTTTTCCTTTGCCGTAACGGGAGCGTAAGCCTATGTTTTCAAAAATATTGATCGCAAACCGCGGAGAGATCGCCGTGCGTATCATCCGCGCTTGTAAGGAAATGGGCATTGCCACCGTGGCGGTTTATTCCGAGGCAGACAAAAACGCTTTGCATGTCGCACTTGCCGATGAAAGCTATTGCATCGGAGCGTCTGAGGCGGCGGAGAGCTATTTGCAGGAGAACCGTATCATCAGCGTAGCGCTTTTGGCGGGTGCACAGGCGATCCACCCCGGCTACGGCTTTTTGTCCGAGAACGCGCATTTTGCACGCCTTTGCCGGAAAAACGGCATCGTTTTTATCGGTCCCGAGCCCGAGAGTATGGAGCGCCTAAGCGACAAAGCGGTACTCAAAAAGCTGATCGCCAAAACGCGTCTTTCGGTCATCCCGGGGACACAGGCAGTGGCTTCGATCGAGGAAGCACAACGGCTTGCAGAGGACATCGGTTATCCTGTCATGCTCAAAGCCTGCGCGGGCGGCGGAGGTCGCGGGATTCGTCTGATCCGTACCGCCGACGACTTGGAGGACGCCTATTATCAAGCGACCTCGGAGGCGGCATCGGCGTTCGGTGACGGCTCGGTCTATCTTGAAAAATATATTTTTCCCGCGCGCCATGTCGAATTGCAGATCATGGCGGATGAGGCGGGCAACGCGGTTTGTCTTGGGGAGCGTGACTGCTCTCTGCAACGCCGCAACCAAAAGCTGATCGAGGAGACGCCGTCCCCAGCGGTCGGTACCGAGCAGAGAGCGAAGATCATGGCGCTTGCCGTCGAGGCGGTCAAGCAGATCGGTTATGTGGGGCTGGGTACCATGGAATTTTTGCTCGACCGTGATGGGAACTTTTGGTTTATGGAAATGAATGTCCGCTTGCAGGTCGAGCACTGTGTGACCGAGATGCTGACAGGCATTGATCTTGTCAAATGGCAGATTCGTATTGCGGCGGGGATCCCGATCAACTTTGCACAAAAGGACATCCGCATGAAAGGCTCCGCAATCGAGTGCCGCATCAACGCACAGAGCTGCGGAACACTGAAAATGCTGCATGTTCCGGGCGGCCCGTTTGTCCGTTTTGATACCTGTCTCATCGAGGGAACGGGAATTTCGCCTTATTACGATTCGCTCGTCGGTAAATTGATCGTACACGCGGGGACACGCGAGGAAGCGCTTCGCAAAATGCGCGCGGCGCTGTGTGAGTTGGTGATCGAAGGCATTCCCACCAACACCGAGGAACAGCTTCGCAACGTGGAGGATGAGCGCTTTATTTCGGGCAACTACGACCTGACCTTTATGGGACAGAGATAAAAGGAGTCAAGCAATGGCTTTATTAAGTTTTTTAAAACCGAAAAATCAGTTGGAGGAGGGGGGACGCACGGCGGCTCCCGTACACAGTGACGCGGGCGAACCCGAAAAAAATTGTCCCAACTGTCACAAGGATATTCCGCTCAGCCGTCTGTGGGCAGATAAATTGGTTTGCCCTTGCGGATATCATTTCCGTATGAAGGCGCGTCAGCGCATTCCGCTTTTGACCGACAAAGATAGTTTTGAGGAGCTGTTTTCCGAGATGCGCTCCTGCAATCCCTTACAATTCCCCGGATACGACGAAAAATTGGAGACGGTACGCACCGTCAGCGGCGAGGAAGAAGCTGTGATCTGCGGTACCGCCAAGATCGGCAGACAAAAATGCTGTGTATTCTTTATGGAATCCTACTTTATGATGGGGAGCATGGGGAGCGTTGTTGGCGAAAAGATCGCATCTTTGTTTGAGTATGCTACCGAGCATTGTCTGCCCGTGATCGGCTATACGGTCTCGGGAGGCGCCAGAATGCAAGAGGGACTGTTGTCTTTGATGCAAATGGCAAAAACCAGTGCCGCAGTCAAACGGCACAGTGACGCGGGGCTTCTTTATATCGCTGTTCTCACCGACCCCACCACGGGCGGTGTCACGGCAAGCTTTGCCATGGAGGCAGATATTATTTTCGCGGAGCCCGGCGCGACGGTCGGCTTTGCGGGCGCGCGTGTGATCGAGCAGACCACCCGCAAAACACTGCCCAAAGGCTTTCAGACCGCAGAGTTTGTTCTCGCGCACGGCTTTATTGATAAGATCGTAGCGCGGAAAGACCAAAAGAGGCTCTTGACCGAGCTTCTCAAAATGCATAACGGAGGTTGAAGAGATGAGTCGGATACCTTATGAAGTTGTAAAACTCGCCCGCGACAGTCAAAGACCGACCGGGCTGGATTATATCAGAAATATTTTTAAGAATTTTATCGAGCTGCACGGTGACCGCCGTTATGCCGATGACGCCGCCATCGTAGGCGGAATCGCGCGCCTGGACGGCGAGCCCGTTACTGTGATCGCCATCGAAAAAGGGCACTCGGCAAAGGAACGCGCCATTCGAAACTTCGGTGCTCCCAATCCCGAGGGTTACCGCAAAGCATTGCGTTTGATGAAGCAGGCAGAAAAGTTCGGACGTCCCGTTGTTTGTCTGATCGATACGTCGGGGGCGTACTGCGGCATTGGTGCCGAGGAACGCGGACAGGGACAGGCGATTGCCGAGAACTTAATGGAAATGACCACGCTTTGCGTGCCTGTGGTATCGATCCTCATCGGTGAGGGCGGTAGCGGCGGTGCGCTTGCGTTGGCGGTTGCCGACCGCGTGTATATGTTGCAAAACGCCGTGTATTCGGTCATCTCCCCCGAGGGCTGTGCCAGTATCCTTTGGAAGGACGCGGCAAAAGCCGAGGTCGCGGCGGCAAGCCTCAAGCTGACCGCCGAGGACGCCAAGCGGCTTGGTGTGATCGAGGACATCATCTCGGAAAAGGAGATCGGTCAAAAAGCTTTTTACGATCGCATTCGTATGATGCTTCACGATGAGCTCGAAACGCTCTCCAAGGACCCCGAATTGCTTGAGAAGCGTTATGCACGCTTTCGCCGCATCGGTATCTCCGCGCAGAACGGAATAAACTGTGAATAAAGGATTTGAATTATGAGTATTTACCGAAAATTCTGCAAAGAGACGGTCGATGCCGACGGAAACTTGAAGCAGATCGAATTTGATTATCCCCAAAATTTTAATTTCGGCTACGATGTCGTCGATGCCATCGCGGACGAAACACCCGACAAAACGGCGCTTGTTTGGTGCAATACCGAAAACGAGGAGCGTATCCTTTCGTTTGCCGAGCTGAAACGCCTAAGCAACAAAACCGCCAATGTGTTCCAAAAGGCGGGGCTGGTGCGCGGCGACCGCGTAATGGTGATACTCAAGCGCCATTATGAATACTGGATCGTCGCGGTGGCATTGCACAAGCTGGGTGTTACGATGATTCCCGCCACACATATGCTGACGGTGAATGATCTTGTTTACCGCATCCAAAGCTCGAAAGCAAAGGCGATTGTGTGCACCACGCAAAACGACGTACCGCAAAAAATCAAGGAGGCGTTGGAGCAAACAGCGTTTTCCTGTAAGCTGTGGTGCATCCAAAAGGACACCGAGGGCTTTGAAAATTTGACCAAGGCGGTACAAGCGGCGGAAGATTCCTTGGAACGAGTTTCCACTCTGACCACCGATCCCATGCTTTTGTATTTCACCTCCGGTACCACAGGTTATCCCAAGGGGGTCGTTCATGATTTTTCTTATCCGCTGGCGCATATCGTCACGGCAAAATATTGGCAACAGGCGGAGGACGGCGGCTTACACTTTACGGTTGCCGAAACCGGCTGGGCAAAGGCGTCGTGGGGCAAGATTTACGGGCAATGGTTGGTCGGCAGTGCCGTAATGGTCTATGATTTTGATAACTTTGATCCCAAACAGCTAACCACCGTCATCAATCGCTACGGCGTGACCTCATTTTGTGCGCCGCCCACGGTCTACCGTTATCTTGTGCGCAAGGGGATCCCCGATATGCCGACGCTTCGCCACGCGTCCACAGCAGGCGAGATGCTGGCACCCGAGGTATTCCGTCGTTTTACCGAGCGCACGGGACTTCCGCTTTGCGAGGGTTACGGACAGACCGAGACCACGTTGCTCATGGGGAATTTTAGAGGAAATGCCCCTGTGGAGGGCGCGATGGGAACCATTTCTCCCCAGTATCACATTGAGCTGATCAAAAAAGACGGGACACAGGCAGAGGTCGGTGAGATCGGAGAGGTCGTGATCGTTCCCGAGGACGGGAAAAAGCCGGTCGGAATCTTCTGTACCTATCTCGATAACGAAAAGCAGTACCGCCACGTATGGCGCGGAGGTGTTTACCATACGGGGGATGCCGCGTACAAGGACGAAAACGGACTTTACTGGTTTCACGGCCGATTTGACGACATTATCAAAACGGGAGGCTTCCGTGTCGGTCCCTACGAGGTCGAAAACGTACTGATGGAGCACCCCGCCGTGGTGGAGTGCAGTGTTATCGGTATCCCCGATCCGTTGCGCGGTCAAGCGATCAAAGCCGTCATCGTGCTTGGCAGCGGGTATTTGCCCACCAAGGAGCTGGAAAAGGAGATCAAGGAGTTTTGCAACGGCAAGCTTGCCGAATACAAATGGATCCGCGTGTTGGAATTTGTGGAGGAGCTCCCCAAGACCATTAGCGGAAAGATCCGCAAAACCGACCTGCGTGAGCGGGAAACCTGTCGGTAAAAAGCTGTTCGATAAGAAAAACGGCGAGGAAAGTCGTTCGGTGGCAAACACACTGACTTGACTTTTGAAATAAAATATGATATAATAAACGCGGCAAAAATATTCCGATATTTCTGCCGCGTTTAAATTCAGTTATGATATTTGTGATAAAATAAGAGTATCATGCGGCAGCTTTTGTGCGTTAGGAGAATTTATGGAACAAATGCTTACACTTTCGGAGGAGATCCTTGACCGTCACGTCAGCGGATTTCATCAATATATTTTGCGGGAGCCGGTTCACCTTTCCTTTGTGAGCCAAAGCTTGTGCGATATGCTCGGATATACCAAGGATGAGCTTTTGTGTGATGACGGAGACCGTTACGCCTCCTTGGTCTATCCTAACGACAGTGCGCTGTATTCCGATTTTATCCAAAAGCTGGCGCAAACGGAAAATACCGTTACGGTACATTACCGTTTGGTACGCAAGGACGGTTCGGTGTGTTTTGTGGGTGACACGGCAAGCTCGCGCCGCTTGGAGGACGGGACACCGGTCGCTTATTCGGTTTTAAATGACCTTACCGAGATCATCGGTGAGTTCCATAATCTGCGCTATCTCAACGAGACCATCCCTTGCGGCTATATCAAATTCACCTGTGATAAGCAACCCAAGGTGATCTATGCCAATGAACAGCTACTGACGATGTTGCGTTATCCTAAAGATCGGGAGCAAGATGACGGTGAGCTTTACCGCGACAACATCTATTTGATGATCCCGCCCGAGGAGCGCCGCAAATTTTCAAACTTTTTGGATCGTGTTTCCGAAAAAGGTGCACCGCTGACAGGGGAAATCAATGTCCTGCGCTTTGACGGCACCAAGGTACGGCTTTTCGGCTGGGTGACAAGGACAGCAAATGAGCGGGGGGAAGCGGAATATCACAGCATTTGCATGGATATCACCGAGCAATACAAGGAGAAAAAGGCACATGTCACCGAGCCCTATCTCAAAGCGCTGTCCGAGGTTTACGACAGGATCCTCGAATACGATTTTGTAAACAAGAACGTAAAATTTTTACACGGCTACGCCTCCGATACCTTTGGAAATCTCCAAAGCATTTCCATGCAGGCAGAGGAGGCGACCGAGCAATGGATCCAAAGCGGTGTCTACCGTAAGGACCGTAAAAAGGTTGCCGCCTTTTTTAAGGATGTATTCACACGGCAAACCGCTGTCAACGACGACGGCAAGCCGCGGCAAATTCGGTATCGCTCTCTGACCGCTTCAGAGGAGCTCAAAGAGTCGGTTGGTATCTTTTTGAAGATCGATGACAGTATCAGCCTGTTTTGTTGCAGGAATATTCCCGATGAGCATGAGGCAGATACACTGCGCACCGAAAACAAGCTGTTGCGTCTCTTTAACAAAAATATACAGGAGCTTGTCATGCGCTACACCGACGGTATGCTTGCATTTGAGGTCTATCACGATACCGTCAAGCCGCTGTATGCCAGCGATAACGTTTGCCACTTCTTTGGTTACAGCAAAGAGGAATGGATTGCGCTGTCGCAAAAAAGACACTCCATCAAAAGTTTTGTTGCACAAAGCAACGTGGCTTATGAGGATTTTGAGGCTTTGTTGGAGACGGGCGAGGCGGAGTTTTCCTATCTCGATGTCAAAACCAATACCACACAGCGTATCAAAGCGGTCTGCTCGCAAAAAACGCCCGATGCCGACACCCCGCGTTATGTCATGCTTTATAATATCAACGGCAATGTTCGGCAAAAGCCCGAGCACGCCGCAGAGGAACCGCGCGTTTATATCCGCACCTTCGGCTATTTCGATGTGTTTGTGGACGGCAATCCCATTGCGTTCCGAAACGAAAAATCCAAGGAGCTGTTTGCCTTGTTGGTGGACAGACGCGGCGGCTATGTGAACTCTGCCGAGGCGATCGGGTTCCTTTGGGAGAACGAGCCCGCCAATGCCATTACCTTGGCAAGATATCGCAAGGTCGCCCTGCGTCTGAAAAATATTCTCGAGGAATACGGCATTGCCGACGCGGTGGAATCAGTGGACGGCAAGCGACGCATTGTGACCGATAAGGTTCGTTGCGACCTGTATGATTATCTTTCGCAAAAAGAAGAATACGCACAGTTGTTCAAGGGGAGCTATTTGACCAATTACAGTTGGGGCGAGACCACGTTGGGAGAACTGATGCGCAAATGATTCTTTGAGACCGGGAGGATATTTATGACAAAAATACTGTTGGTGGAAGACGATAAAACCATCGTCTCCAATTTGACCGAATTTCTTACCCGTGAGGGCTTTTCGGTAAAAAGTACGTCGGGGCAGGCAGAAGCACTCGCGGTACTGGACGGCGAGCGGTTTGACCTTGTGTTACTTGATATTTCGCTCTCCGACGGCAATGGCTTTGCGGTATGCTCGGCAGTCAAATCCGATTACCGTATTCCCGTTATCTTTTTGACAGCATCGGGGGACGAATACAGCACGGTGACGGGCTTTGATCTCGGTGCCGACGATTACATTCCCAAGCCATTCCGTCCGCGCGAGCTGATCTCACGCATTAAAAATATTTTGCGTCTGACGGGAAACGCGGGGAGCATCATCAAGCTGGGGGAGGTCGAGGTGGATACCGTCAAGGGGACTGCGACCAAAAACGGCAGAGATCTGTATTTGTCGGCACTCGAGTACCGTCTGTTGCTCGTATTTATCAACAACCGCGGCGTTATTCTTTCCCGTGCTCAGTTGCTCGAAGCCATTTGGGATATCGCCGGCGAGTTTGTCAACGACAACACGCTGACGGTGTATATCAAGCGTTTGCGCGAGAAGATTGAGGACGATCCGCAAAATCCGAGCATCATCAAAACGGTGCGCGGGCTTGGCTATAAGGTGGACTGAGATGAACCTGCTCCGAAATCCAGAGATTAAGAAAAATTTGATCCTGCTTGGCGCGCTGTCGCTGACGGCAACGGCTGCCGCCGCAATATGGAAGCTCGCTTTCGGTATCTTTACTTTGCTGCTTTGTGTATTGTTTGTCAGCGTATATTTGCTGATCATGCGGAGCCGTTATCGGCGGATCGCGGCGCTTTCCGAGCGCATTGACAGAGTGTTGCACGGTGACAACAGCATTTCTTTTGACAAATACGCGGAGGGCGAGCTTGGCATCCTCCAAAGCGAGCTTTACAAAATGACGGTGCGCCTCCGTGAGCAACAGCAGAGGCTACAGGACGACAAGGTTTATCTTGCCGACTCGATTGCCGATATTTCGCACCAGATCAGAACGCCTCTGACCTCGATCAATCTTTTGGTATCCTTTCTTTCTGCGCCCGATCTTTCGGATGCACGCAGGCGCGAGCTGACAAGGGAGCTGTTTGATCTGCTTTCCCGCATTGATTGGCTGATTACATCGCTTCTCAAAATCTCCAAGCTGGACGCGGGGACTGTACAATTCAAAAAAGAGAACCTCTCATTGGAAGAGTTGCTCCGCAAATCGGTATCTCCCTTGCTGGTTCCCATGGAGTTGCGCGGGCAAACGCTGGATGTCCGGGCGGAGGGAAGCTTTCTTGGCGACTCCGCGTGGACAAGTGAAGCACTTGGCAACATTGTCAAAAACTGCATGGAGCACACTCCCGAGGGCGGGAAAATCGAGATTTGCGCACATGAGACAGCGCTCTATTCCGAGATCACCGTGTCGGACAACGGCAGTGGGATCCATGCGGAGGACTTGCCGCATATCTTTGAGCGTTTTTATAAAGGGAAAAACTCGGACGAAAAAAGCTTTGGGATCGGGTTGGCACTCTCCCGTATGATCGTGGTCGGACAGAACGGAACGGTTAAAGCCGAAAACGGAAAAGACTGCGGCGCCGTTTTTACTCTTCGATTTTATAAGGGGACGATTTAGCCGAATACAAAGAAGGAACCCGTTTTCCATGGGTTCCTTCTTTGTAAAAAGTTTATTTTTCTACGATCTGACGCACCAACGCAAGGGCATCGTCGATATGGGGGCAGAAGCGATCCTCACCGACCTTTTCCGCAAGTCCCGCTCGTTGCATTGCCTGCATGGGCTGTTTATTGACATGGGAGAAGATGACGGTGATGCCGCGTTCCGCACAGCGGTCATAAAGGGCTGACAAGGCATTCATTGCCGTTGCATCGATTGCCGAAACACTGCGCATTCTTAGGACAATACATTTGGTGCTGTCGTCCACACCGATCTCGGTGATCTTGTCTGCCGCGCCGAAGAAGAGCGGTCCGCTCAGCTCGTACACGCAAACACCCTTTGGAAGCGCGGTCAGCTTTGCAGAGTCGTCGGTCTGGGCGTCCTCCTTGTTGATCCAGCCGTGGATCTCGGTCTCGTCGCTCATGCGCTTCATAAACAGGATGCAAGCCAGTACAATACCGACAACAATGGCAATCACCAAATCAAACAGCACGGTCAAAACAAACGTGGTCACAAGGACAACGATGTCACTGGCGGGCGCGGTTTTTACCAGCCTTACAAACGGGCGCCATTGGCACATATTGTAGGCAACGCTGAACAGGATCGCCGCGATGACGGGCATGGGGATCAACGCCGCGTAGGGCATGAGGAAGATGAGGATCAACAGCAGCACCGCCGCATGTACCATTCCCGCAATCGGTGTTCTGCCGCCGCTTTTGATGTTTGCCGCAGTTCTTGCAATGGCGCCCGTGGCGGGGATACCACCGAACAGTGCCGAGCCGATGTTACCGATGCCCTGTGCCACCAATTCGGCGTTGGAGCGGTGCTTGGTGTTGGTCATGCCGTCCGCAACCACACAAGAGAGCAGAGACTCGATCGCCGCGAGAACGGCGATGGTAAACGCGTCGGGGAGCATCTCACGGATCAGCGCAAAATCAAAGCCGGGGAATTTGAGTGTGGGTAACTGACTGCTGACCGTGTACAGGTCGCCGATGGTGTTGACCTGCAAATCAAAGATCTGTACCATACCAATGCCCACCAGTACCGCTACCAGCGAGGCGGGGACCTTGTTTAGGTATTTGATCTTGGGCCAAACGATCAGTACCGCGAGGGCAATCACACCGACCAGTACCGCCCACAGATTGATCGTGGTGATGTTTTGGAAAAAGGCTTCCAGCTTTTCCACCGTTTCGATCGGCTTGACACCGTCGGGGTAGGTCAGACCGAAAAAGTCCTTGAACTGTCCGATGAGAATGGTCACAGCAATGCCTGCAGTAAAGCCCGTCGTGATGGTGTAGGGGATAAATTTGATGAGCTTTCCGAGCTTCAAAATGCCCATCAAGATCAAAATGATGCCCGCCATAACGGTGGCAACGATCAAGCCGTCCATGCCGTTTTGCGCGACGATCCCCGCCACAATCGTGGCAAATGCCGCCGTGGGACCCGCGATCTGCACACGGCTGCCGCCAAAGAAGGAGATCAAAAATCCCGCGACGATGGCGGTGTAAAGTCCCTCCTCGGGACCCACGCCCGAAGCCAGCGCCAAAGCGATGGAGAGCGGCAGTGCGATGATCGCCACGATGATACCCGACACGATATCACTGATGAGTTGCTTTCCCGTATACCCCTTGAAGGACGAGAACAGCATCGGTTTTAAGTCTTTCATAAAGTCCTCCGAAACACTAAAAATGAAATACCCACTAAGTATACCACTTCCGTTTGCAAATGTCAACAGTTTTTTTCCTTTTTTGCACGGCAACAGCATTTACTTTTTTTTTAAGAATAAGGTTGGGATCGAATGTAACCTTGTGGACCATTTTGGGTGGTGGTAACCGCCTTCTCCCACGGAGAAGGTGTAATGGTTGGCGGGAGCTATTGCTTGGAATAGCGAATAAACACTCCCATACCGTTAGAAAACGGTCGAAAGAGGCACACTTTCCCGTGAAATAATATCAAATGCGTTGAAAGTTTTGGGAGGGTGTGGGAACACTTTTTTCAAAAAGGTTCCCACAAAAAAATATCCAAAAGTAAATGCTGTTGCCGTGTCCTTTTTGCATTTTGAAAGGTGACGTTTTTGTTATCAAAAAGTCACCGTCCTGTCACTTGAATTTGGTAACATATAGCCGTACAACAAAGCAAAGGAGAAATCACCATGGAAATTTTAAAAGTTGAAAATCTGCGAAAAACCTACGGCACGGGTGAAAATCAAGTGCATGCACTGGACGGGATCTCGTTCTCGGTGCAAAAGGGCGAGTTTATTGCCATTATCGGGCCTTCGGGATCGGGCAAATCCACACTGCTGCACATCCTCGGCGGGGTTGACAAGCCCACAAGCGGAAAGGTCTACATGGACGGTAATGATGTTTACGCGCAAAATGACGAACAGCTTGCCATCTTCCGCCGCCGAGAGGTGGGACTTATCTACCAGTTTTATAATCTCATCCCTGTGCTCAACGTGACCGAAAACATTACGCTCCCCGTGCTGATGGACGGGCAAAAGGTGAACGAGGCGCGACTGCGGGAATTGCTTACCGTTCTGAAGCTGACGGGACGTGAAAACCACTTGCCCAATCAGCTCTCGGGCGGACAGCAACAGCGCGTGTCGATCGGCAGAGCCTTGATGAACGCGCCCGCCGTGGTGCTTGCCGATGAGCCTACGGGCAACCTTGACAGCAAAAACAGCCAGGAGATCGTGGATCTGCTCAAGCTTTCCAACCAAAAGTATCACCAAACGTTGATCGTCATTACGCATGATGAAAACATCGCTTTACAAGCCGACCGCATCATTGCCATTGAGGACGGGAAGATCACCCGTGATGAGGTGTTGAGAAAATGAACATCTTTCATAAGGTAACGCTTGCAACGCTCCGAAAGAACAAGGTCCGTACCGTGGTTACCATCATCGGTATCATTCTTTCGGCAGCGATGATCTGCGCCGTGACCACCATGGCGTCCAGTGTACAAAACTATCTTTTAAAAAACTATGAATACGTCGACGGCTCTTGGCACGGCAGTGTGAGGGAAACCGACAAAGCAACGCTTGATCAGATTTCTTTCTCCGATGAGGTTGCAAATAGCGTTTACAGCCAATATATCGGCTATGCCATTGCACAGAATTGTAAAAATGAAAGCAAACCCTATTTGTATTTGATTGGGGCGAGTGTCGGTTTTGAGAATATTATGCCCGTGCACATCACCGCGGGAACCTATCCCAAAAATCAAACCGAAATTCTGCTCCCCGCCCACCTGCTTGACAACGGCGGTGTCTCTCATAAGTTGGGCGATGTACTGACGCTTGAGATCGGTGACCGTATACGGGATGGGGAAATAATGTTGGGGCAAAACAATCCTTTTTATACGTATGATGAGAGCGGGGAAGAGACCGAGGTCGGTGAGGTTCTGGAGGTTCGGCAAACACGTACCTTTACGGTGGTCGGATTTTACGAGCGTCCCTCCTTTGAGGAATATTGGGCACCCGGCTATACGGCAATCACGGTTGCCGATGCAACACCCGCCGAAGGTGGCATTTACAGTGTCTATTTTCAAATGGAAAATCCCAAGGATGTCTATTCCTTTATAGAGAAGAACGAGCTTTTGGGTATCGCCAATACAGATGTGCTGATGTTCTTGGGTGTTTCGCGGTATGTTAACTTTTCGGTGGTTCTTTACGGGCTTGCCGCGATTGTGATCGCTTTGATCATGTTTGGTTCGATATCTCTGATTTATAACGCTTTTTCAATCTCTGTTTCCGAGCGAACCAAGCAGTTTGGCTTGTTTTCCTCTATCGGTGCCACCAAAAAGCAATTACGCAAAATGGTACTTTTTGAGGCGTTGGCAGTCAGTGCAGTCGGGATTCCTTTGGGAATTTTGGCGGGTGTGGGCGGTATCGGCGTGACATTACTTTTGATCGGTGATAAGTTTGCCGTGTTCGGTACTTCTTTTTCAATCCCTATGCGTCTGAATATTTCTCCTGCGGCAATCGTGATTGCCTGCGTTGTGGCTCTGGTCACGGTGCTGATCTCGGCGTGGATTCCCTCCGTGCGTGCGACAAAGGTCTCGGCAGTGGAAGCCATTCGCCAAAATACCGATATCAAAGCCAAGAACGGAAAATCCGCAAAAACCTCTAAGCTGACCTACAAGCTGTTCGGTTTGTCCGGAGTGTTGGCAAGCAAACACTTCAAACGCAACCGCAAAAAATACAGAGCCACTGTTGTCAGCCTGTTTATGAGTATTGTACTGTTTGTTTCCGCCTCGGCATTTACGGGGTATTTGATGAGGAGTGTGGACAGTGCGTTTTCCACTGCGGGATACGATCTGGAATTTTACGACTATCAAGCCACCGTCCCTGCAAAGGAGCTTTTGAACAAGCTCAATCAAGCCAAGGGTGTGACGCGCGGTACTTACGTGTATGCCAATACGTCCAATGTCAATCTTCCAAACACCTATCTCAACGAGGAATGGCGCAATTACGGGGTGGGCGCCGGTGCTTACGTCGAGGGCTTGGATCAAGATGTTTACACGCACGCAATTGTTCGGCTTGTCTTTGTGGAGGAGGAGACCTACAAAGCATATTTGAAAGAAAACCGATTGGACGAAAGCCTTTATTTGAATGCGGAAAAGCCCACCGCAGTGGCATTGGACGGAAATACACTCTTCCATTCCAAGGAAGAAAAGTTTATGACCATCAATATGCTCAAGGAAAATCCCGGTGAGATGACAACCGAATTTGTCAAAGATATCGAAGGATATTATTTTGACAGTATTGTAACCGTAAACGGGGAAGAGATATGTAAATATATTGAGGTGACGCAAGAGGGCGAAGAGCTTTTGATTCCCAAAGAGGAGGCGTATATCAAGCAAACCTTGAATATCGGAACCGTATTGTACGAAAAGCCGTATTTTGTGGAGGATACCTCCTATCTGATCCTCCTGTACCCCGAAAGCTGCATGGAGGCGGTGATGGCAGAAAGAGACACTACCAACTATGCGACCTTCTATTTTTCTTCCGATGACCATAAGACCTCCTACGAGGATATGAAAACCATTTTGACGGATCAAGGACTCAGCACCTCGCAGCTCTATGATTATGCGCAAATGGCAGAAAGCAACCGAGATATTGTAATGATCATTCGGGTATTCTCCTACGGCTTTATCATCTTGATCTCGCTGATCTCGGCGGCAAATGTGTTTAATACCATTTCCACCAATATCAGTCTGCGCCGACGTGAGTTTGCCATGCTCAAATCGGTGGGGATGACGAAAAAGGGCTTTCAAAAAATGATGAACTTTGAGTGCCTGCTTTACGGAACCAAAGCGCTCCTGTTCGGTTTGCCTGTGGCGGTTGGCATCACTTATTTGATTTATCTTGTCGTTTCGGAGGGTGTTGCCACCGGATTTTATCTGCCTTGGGCGGCAATCGGCATTGCCGTGCTGAGTGTGTTTACCGTGGTGTTTGTTACCATGATGTACGCGATGAGCAAGATCAAAAAGGAAAATCCCATCGACGCACTCAAAAATGAAAATCTATAAAGAAAGCACATAGAAAAACGGTTACCGCCTTGGTTGCGGTAACCGTTTTTTTGGTGTATTAGCTAAACAAATTCAAGATGAACATGATGAGGTAGGTGACCACGCCCGAGGCAACCAGGATCGTAAGGATGATTGCGAGAATGCGCACCGGGAGTGAATAAGTTGACTTTTGCTTTTTGGACATAAGAGAAAGGTTCCTTTCTAAAAAACTGTTTGAGTTTTTTGAAGATTTTTAAGCGGTGGATAGAGTAGAGCTACATGATTTCTTTTAAGGCAACGGAACACCGGTTGCCGGAATTTTTACTTTTTTGAGGCTCTTTGCTCCGTCGGGGATCGTGGCGAGATCGGTGGTGGCTCGTACCAATGTCTGTCCTTTTTTGAGCGACATCAACGTCACACCTCCCGAGGTGCGTGTTGCCATTTGGGGGATGAGCGAGGATTTGATGACGATGGCACGGTTATCCGACGAGACCAGCATGATCTCCATCGGCGTTTTTTCATAGAATGCCGCCACGATGGGGGAGGACTTGGAGAACGCCGAGGTCAGCTTGCGGCGGTTCCCTGTGATCTCGTAATTCGATGCTGACACACGCACACCCTTGCCGTTGGCAAAGATAAATACAAAGTTCTCCTTGGCGGGATATTTGTTTTGAATGTTCATCAGCACCGGCTTTTCGTCGGTGTCCATCTTGAGTGTGACGGGCAGATAATCGCCCAAAGCCGACGCCTTAGCAGTGTCAAAATCATCTGCCTTTGCACGGTAGAGCTGACACTGATCGGTGAGGAAGATGAGATTGTCGGAGTTTTCTCCGTCCATCACGTTCAGCACTTCGTCGCCGTCTTTGCATTTTAACTCGTCGTTGCCGCGCAGAGATTGGAAGGTGATCTTTTTAAAGTAGCCTTCCCGTGTCAGCACAAAGCGCGCCGCATAGTTTTCGACGTGCTCCTCCTCTTGGTAGGTTGCCGCCATGTGGATGGGGAGAATTTGCGAACGGCGCGGCTGACCGTACTTCTTTTTGATGTCGGTCAACTGCTTGATGATCAGCGCTTTTTGCTTCAGCTCGTCCTTGAGTGTTTCCTCCATATCGGCAATCTCCTTTTGCAGTCCTTCGATCTCGGAGATGCGGTTGAGAATATACTGGCGGTTGAGGTTGCGCAGCTTGATCTCTGCGATGTAGTTGGCTTGAATTTCGTCAATGTCAAAACCTTTCATCAAGTTGGGGACTACGTCCTCCTCCAGCTCGGTACGGCGGATGATGCGAATGGCTTTGTCAATGTCAAGCAAGATCTTACCCAGTGCCAACAGCAAGTGTAGCTTGTCCTTCTTTTTGCCGAGGTCAAAGGTCATCTCGCGGCGCAGGCATTCCAGACGGAATTTGATCCACTCATGCAGAATGTCAATGATACCCAAGGTGCGCGGGACACTGTTGATGAGCACGTTAAAGTTACACTTGAAGCTGTCCTCAAGAGGAGTAAGCTTAAAGAGCTTGGTCATCAGCTTGTCGGGGTCCACACCGCGGCGCAGGTCGATGGTAAGCTTAAAGCCGCTGAGGTCGATCTCGTCGCGGAAGTCGGTGACCTCTTTCAGCTTACCCTCCTTGTAAAGAGAGGTCAGCTTGGCGAGGATCAGCTCGATCGATGTGGAGTAGGGGATTTGAATGATGTCAATACAGTTTTGCTCTTTATCATATACATAGCGGGCACGGAGCTTGACCGAGCCCTGTCCCGTGGTGTAGATCTGCTTCATCTGTTCCTCGTCGTAAAGGATCACGCCGCCGCCCGAGAAGTCGGGGGCCTTGATCAGCTCCATGATCTTTTCTACCGAAAGGTTGGGCTTGCGCAAAAGCGCAATGGTGCCGTCGCAGATCTCGGCAAGGTTAAAGGAGCAGATATCGGACGCCATACCAACGGCGATCCCCTTGTTGGGCATGACCAAGATGTTGGGGAATGTGGTGGGCAGGAGCACCGGCTCTTTGAGCGTGGCATCGTAGTTGTCCACCATATCCACCGCGTTTTTGTCAATTCCCGCAAACAGCTCGGCGCAAATAGCATCCAGCTTGCACTCGGTGTAACGCGCGGCGGCGTACTTCATGTCCGAGGAATACTGCTTGCCGAACGAGCCCTTGGAGTCGACCAACGGGTGCAAGAGCGTTGCGTTACCGCGTGTCAGACGGACGAGCGTTTCGTAGATCGACGCGTCACCGTGCGGATTGAGCTTCATTGTTTGGCCAACGATATTTGCGCTTTTGGTGCGCGCGCCGTTGAGCAATCCCATTTTGTACATCGTATATAAGAGCTTACGGTGCGCGGGCTTGAGTCCGTCGATCTCGGGGATCGCGCGCGACACAATGACGCTCATAACGTAGGGCATGTAGTTTTTTTCAATGGTTTCGGTGATCGGCTGGTAGACCACGGGGGCGTAGACAATTTCTTTTTTTTCGTTCTTTTTCTTTTTTGCCATGCTTCGGGTGGTGATCCTTTCATAAGAGTGATGAGTGAAAAGAGAAAAGGCAGACTTTTGCGAAAAAAAGTCAGAGACTGTAGACAAAACTAACGAGTTTCGTCAGTTTGCTGAAAGTTTTGGTCGGCGCGCTTGCGCGTGTTCTTTTCTCAAAAGCTCGCGCAGTGGAGGGCGCGGAGCCCTTCTCGCGCTCCGCAGAGCGCGAATTTTCTCTTTCGGCGCTGTGCCCACTTGTGGGCATCGGTCGCTTGCGACCTTTTCTTCTTTGCAAGCTTGCAATCGTTTGCGATTGCGGCGGAGCTTGTGTAGCCTTTTTTCATTTGCGCCTATATCGTCAAAGAAAAAGCGACTAAAGGATTTGTACAATTTGACATTTTTTGCGCCTTTCGTTTACACTCTGAGATTTTTGCGGAAAAAAGTCATTCTTGTTTTTTAGGTCAATCAATTCTTTTGATTGTGTGTGCGGCGGCGCGGATCATGCGGTTGTAGAGCGCCAGCCCAATGCCCTCCATGGGAGGCAGATGTGCATAGATGATCTCCGCATCGGTGCCGTCGGCTTTGCGCAGAGCGGAAAAAAGCCGCTTTGCCTGTGCGTCAAGGTCATTGCGAGCGCCTACGGGTAGCAAATTTTCGCTTTTGAGATGGGGGAGCTCTTCGTCATAGCATAGGATCGCGCAACGGCGTAAATCTTGCTCGGCTTGAAGAAAACGCAACACCTTGTCCGTGTCTCCGTCAAGGAGCACAACGGGAGCGGTGGGGGCGTAATGGCGGTATTTCATACCGGGAGAGAGCGGACGCTCGTTTGCGGCAAGCTGATGCGTGACCGCGTCGGCAACCGTGACATGCTCGCAAACCATGCAAAGCGCATCATAGGTGATCCCCCCGGGACGCAGGAGCGTCAGACTGTTCCCGTCGATCTTGACGATGGTCGATTCCAGACCAATCTCACATTCTCCGCCGTCAAGGATCATATCCACGCGCCCGTCCATGTCCTGGGCCACATGCGCGGCAGAGGTGGGGGAGGGCTTTCCGGAGAGATTGGCGGAGGGGGCGGCGATGGGAACGCCCGCAAGCTCGATGAGCCTGTGTGCCACGGGATGTGATGGGCAACGCACGGCAACCGTGTCCAGCCCGCCCGTGACAGAAGACGGGATATTCTCGCGTTTTGGAAGAATGACCGTGAGCGGTCCCGGCATAAACGCCTTAGCCAAGCGGAAATAAGTATCGTTTGGGACGGCGTAGCTTTCGGCGTCCTCGGGTTTTGCAATATGAATGATGAGCGGATTGTCGGACGGACGTCCCTTGGCGGCGTAGATTTTTTGTGCAGCGCTGTCGTCGGTCGCGTTTCCACCCAGTCCGTAGACGGTTTCGGTGGGAAAGACCACCAGCCCTCCGCCCCGTATGATCTCGGCGGCACGTGCGAGGGCGTTTTCCTGCACTGCGGGATCGGTGATTTTGATATGTTCGGTTTGCAAAAAAACACCTCGGTTCTGTAGTTATCCCAAATTGTCTATTTGCGGATAGGGGATATCTAATTATTGTTGTTTTAGTTTTTCCGCCGTCTCGGCAGTGGCAAGCGCATCGATCATGCCACCGATGTCACCGTCAAGAAATGTGTCAAGTGAGTAGAGCGTCAACCCGATGCGATGGTCGGAAACGCGGTTTTCGCGGTAGTTATAGGTGCGGATGCGCTCACTGCGGTCACCGGTGCCTACCTGCTGACGGCGGTCGGAGGCGATCGCTTCATTTTGCTCACGGCAGGCACGGTCATAGAGGATCGCGCGTAGCATTTTCAGCGCTTTGTCCTTGTTTTTGAACTGGCTGCGTTCCTCTTGACATTCCACCACAATGCCCGTGGGCTTGTGTGTCAGCCGCACGGCGGACTCGGTCTTGTTGATGTGCTGACCGCCCGCGCCGCTGGATTTGCAGGATTCAAAAATCAGATCGGCGGGGTTGATGTCAATCGACACGTCTTCGACCTCGGGCAGTACCGCCACGGTGGCGGTGGAGGTCTGAATACGCCCCTGTGATTCGGTTTCGGGTACCCGTTGGACGCGATGTACGCCGCTTTCAAACTTGAAACGGGAATAAGCCCCATCGCCTTCGATCTGGAAAGCAAGCTGACGGTAGCCGCCAAGCTCGGTCGGATTTTCGTTCAAAAGAGAGCACCGATATCCCTGTGTGGCGGCATACATCGTGTACATGCGGTAGAGCACTGCGGCAAACAGCGCGGCTTCCTCGCCGCCTGCACCCGCACGGATTTCCACGATCACATTTTTTTCGTCGTTGGGATCGCGCGGGAGCAGGAGGACCTTCAACTCCTGCAACAACGTTTCGGATGCTTCTTTTGCGGCTTTGAGTTCTTCGTTTGCAAGCTGGCGTAATTCCGTGTCGGTCTCGTTTTCCAGCATTTCCAAGATGTCCGCAACCTCAGTTTCGCTTTTTTGATAGTCGCGGTATTTTTCGATCACGGGGGAGAGTGCGCGGTATTCTTTCATGACCTCCACAAATCGTGCGGGATCGGATGCCACGGCGGGATCGGAGAGCGACGCTTCCAAATGTTGATATTTTTCTTCGGCTTGCCGTAGCTTTTCAAGCATGATCCGGGCTCCTTTCTGTCATGATCTGCAGGTATTTACTCAAAGTTATAAAATGCCTTAAACGCGCGGTAGGCTTCGTATAGGTCTACCTTGGAGATAAGCTCGTAGGGAGCGTGCATGGAGAGGACTCCGACACCGATGTCAATGGTGTCAATGTTGTGGTTTGCCATATATTTGGCAACCGTTCCGCCGCCACCAACGTCGACCTTGCCGAGCTCACAGGTTTGCCAAACCACACCCGCCTCGTTGAGGCATCTGCGTACCCATGCCACCAGCTCCGCGGATGCGTCGGACGTACCGCCCTTGCCGCGAGAACCTGTGAATTTGCACATGCTGACACCGCAACCGATGAGAGAGGAGTTGCGGTACTCGTAAACATCGGAGAAGTTGGGATCGTAGGTCGCTGTCACGTCACTGGAGAGGCACTTGGAGTTTGCACGCACCGCAGCTTCGTTGCCGCCGAGCGCTTTTGCAATTTCGGTGATGATGTCGGTGATCAGACTACTCTGCATACCCGTCACACCGTCACTGCCGGTTTCCTCCTTGTCCACCAAGATGCACATAGTGGTGTGCGTTTGCTCGTCGGCGTCGATCATCGCGGTAATCGAGGGATATGCGCAAACACGGTCGTCGTGACCGTAGCCGCAGATCATCGAGCGGTCAAAGCCAACGTCGCGCGCTTTTGCGGCGGGAACGATGGAAAGCTCAGCCGAAAGAAAATCCTCCTCGGTGATGCCGTAGGTTTCATTGAGGTATTGGAGAACTCCTGCTTTGACGGCATCCTTTTCCTCACCGTCGCGGGGCTGACTGCCAACCACAATATTCATCTTTTCTGCTTGGAATGCCTTGGAGATCGTTTTTTCGTTCTCACCCGCCGCCAAGTGGGGAAGCAGATCGGTGATATACATGACGGGATCGGTCTCATTTTCTCCGATCACCACATTGACAACCTCACCGCTTTGCTTGACGACCACGCCGTGGAGCGCCAGAGGCATTGCCAGCCACTGATATTTGCGAATGCCGCCATAGTAGTGAGTTTTGAGGTAGCACATACCGCCGTCCTCGTAAATCGGGACCTGCTTGAGGTCGAGACGGGGGGAATCGATATGCGCGGCGGTAATGCGGATACCGTTGTTGATGTCCTCGGTACCGATGCGGAACAGATAGATGTTCTTGCCGCGGTTGTTGAAGTAGAACTTGTCGCCCACCTCCATGGACATGCCGAACGAATAGGGACGGTAGCCCGCGGCTTCGGCAAGCTTCACACCTTCGGTCACAGCCTCGCGTTCGGTTTTTGCCGCGTCGAGAAATTTGACATAATCCTTTGCGTATTCATAAGCCTTGGCAACCACCTCGGCACCGGCTTTTTCGTAAACGGTTTTCTTTTCATAAGTCAACTTTTGCTTTTCGGACATAATGTTACTCCTTTTATGATCAATAATATAATTTTGTGTATTGCGCGACCGCTTCGGTCATATTTTCCACATAGGCGGCAACTTTTGAGTCGGGAATGTTTTGCAGAACCCCTTGCTCCGAGAGATAGGTCGGATCGCTGAGCCACCTGTCAACGTCCTCGGTTCCCGCAATATAGGCGGCAAAGACCTGCTCCCAAACGCCGTAGCGCGCGTAAAGATAGGAGAGGTAGGCACAGCCGGCAGACAGATTGGTTGCGGGGTCATAAAGCATACCTGTGTCCATAGGCTCTTTGCTCCAAAGCGCGGTGCAGATGTAGTCAAAGCGAGCGGGAGTGAGCTGCATCAGCCCAATCGCGCCGTCCTCCGATACATGATTGCTCGCAAAGCCGCTTCCCGTGCACAGCGTTGCCCAAAGGATGGGCTCCGGGATGCCGTATTCCTCCGACGCTTGTTGAACCGAGGAAACGAGAGCTTCTTCCAGCGGGTATTGATGGCGTTCTACTGCGGTGGCAATTGCGTCAAAGCCAAAGCCAAAGCCCACCGAAAGCGCGATGAGCAACAGAAAGGCGACCGCACGCCAAACGGTAAGCCTCACAGCATAACCCCCATTTCGGTGAGTATCCTCCGAACCTCGGGGAAAAGACGCTCGGGGGTGTCGTTGTTTTCTATGACATAATCCGAGTGTGATCGGAAAAACACGTCGCTTTTTTGTGCTGCCATTCTCGCGGCGGCGGCGCTTTCGTCAATGCCGTCGCGCTGTATGATGCGCTCCATGCGCAACATCGGATCGGCAATGACCGATACAATGATATTGCAATCGCGGTCGGCGCCCGCCTCAAACAGTTGGGGCGCGTCGAGCACAGCGGCGTGTGTGTTTTCCCGCCGCAGCTGTTCCAACCGTCGGCGGATCTCCGCCATGACATAACGGTGGGAAATTTCATTCAATATTGCCAGCTCCGCAGGATCGTGAAATACGATCTGCCCTAAGGCACGGCGGTTGAGCGTGCCGTCCTCGGCAAGAATTTGAGCGCCGAAATGCTCGGTCAGCTCGTCAAGACAGGGCGAGGGGGGAAGGAGCAGGGCATGATAAATTTCATCGGCATCGATGCGAGGCAAGCCGAATTGCTCAAACAATGCGGCAACACGGCTTTTTCCGGAGCCGGACGGTCCGGTCAATCCGATCACGAGCATGCTTCTACCTCCAACATCACGCAGTTTTGCGCATCGGAGCGGTAAGCCGCGTCCATTACCGCCTGTACATAGGCTCCGTCCTCAAGCGAGGGGGCAAACGGTTGACCGCTGTCTACCGCCAAGAGAAACGCGTGCATGCTTGCAAGATGTCCGTACAGCCAGCCTGCAGGAGCCTTGGGCGAGGGGAAGATCAATTCGGGGTAGCGTCCCACACATTCAATGCGGCAAAATCCGCGCTCCCCACCTTGCGGTTCCCCTTTTGCTTTGCCGTCGTAAAAATACAGCCAGTTGGGTTCCATCAGCGAGAAACGCAAGGCACCGTACTCACCGTAAATTTCAAACGAGAGGTCGTCATTGGTTCCGATTTGAAGCTTGCCTACCGAGACCGTTCCTTTGGCACCGCCCTCGGTGATACCCATCAGATAAAACGATTCGTCGGCGTTGGTCCTCCAAATCTTTCCGTCTCTGCCGAGGCGTTCGGGGTAAGCAATCTGCGACATTCCGCTGACAGCAGTCAGCTTGCCGCACAGCCACGACATCAGATCGATCAC
The DNA here is from genome assembly GCA_017453205.1 of Clostridia bacterium. GTDB lineage: Bacteria > Bacillota > Clostridia > Oscillospirales > CAG-272 > UMGS1865. The sequence goes on from JAFTKO010000007.1 coordinate 50,234, forward strand.
GTGTGAGCCAAGGTCAAAAAGAACACCGCCGCCGCATACGGTTTTGTCCTGCTTCCAGCCCGCAGGGCGAGCAACATCGGTTGCGCTGTTGTGCAGATACGCGGCGTGAAAGCTCAAAATTTTACCGAGACGCCCGCCCTCGATCAGCTGTTTTGCGCGGATTACGGGGGACAGCCAGCGGTTGTTGAATACCATGCCAAGCACCTGCCCGTCCTTTTGGGGCAGGGAGAGGATCGCTTTTGCCTCCGTAGAAGAGATGCAAAGCGGCTTTTCGCAAAGCACATGCTTGCCCGCCGCAATGGCTTTTTTCAGTGTTTTAAAGTGGCAGATATTGGGAGTACAGATATCAATGATGTCAATTGCGGGATCATAGATCAGCGCGTCCTCGTCGGTCGTTGTTACGGGAATCCCAAATTCGGCACCGATGCGGTCGGATTTTTCCTGCGACGTGGTACATACCCCGCGTGTGACGGCACGGAATGGGAGTTCGCCGTAAAAAAACGGGAGGTTTTGCACCGCCCACGTGTGCGTTCTTCCCATGGAGCCAAATCCCAGCAAGCCGATATTCCATTGCTTTTGTTGCTTGTTTGCCATAAAGCACGACCTTTCCGCCGCCAAAGCGGCTGACATTCATATCCATTTTATTATTATACATCATTTTTTTTCTTTTTTCAAGAGGATAAACGCATTTTCACGCTTTTTTCGTAAGATTTATATTGCATTTTTCTCAAAAACAGAGTATAATAATATCAGCAAAATTTTTTTCGGAGGTATGACATGGAGCTTTTGCGAAATCAACTGGTGTGTGCGGGTGTACGCGTCGAGGCAAATACCTCTCTTCGCCGTTACAGCAGCTTTCGTATCGGCGGGAACGCAAGGCTCGGACTGTTCCCGAAAAATCGTGAGGAACTGCTTGTCTGTCTCGAAACGGTGCGTCGGTGCGGGGTACCGTTTCTTGTCATCGGCAACGCGAGCAATGTCGTCTTTTCCGACAGCGGCTTTGACGGCGCGGTGATCTTTACCACGGCTTGGAAAGAACTGTCCTTGCATGGTAACCGCATGTACGTCAGCGCCGGAACACCGCTGATCTCGGTGGCGACCGCCGCACACGAAGCCGCGCTGACAGGCGCCGAATTTGCCTATGGGATCCCCGCCACACTTGGGGGCGCGGTTTTTATGAACGCGGGGGCTTTCGGCGGTTGCATGGCAGACATTTGCGAAACAAGTGCGTATTACGACACGCAAACGGGCGAGATGCGGACGCTGTGCGGCGCGGAACAAGCGTTTGCCAACAGAACCAGTATTTACGAAAAGAACCCGCATTATACCATACTGAGCGCGGAGCTTGTATTGCGAGAGGGCGACAAAGAGGCGATCGGCGTACAGATGCGTGATTATATGGAGCGCCGCCGCAAAACACAGCCGCTGGAATATCCCAGTGCGGGGAGTGTGTTCAAACGTCCTGTGGGATACTACGCGGGCAAGCTGATCGAGGATTGCGGGCTCAAGGGCACACGCGTGGGAGGAGCCGAGGTCTCGATCAAGCACGCGGGCTTTATCATCAACCGCGGAAATGCGACTGCCGATGATGTACGCCGTCTGGTCGAGCTGATCCAAGAACGTGTCCTAAAAGAGAGTGGCGTGACGTTGGAATGTGAAATACGTTTTTTGTGAGGTGGAAGATGTCCTTTGCAGATGAGGTGCGTGCGGAGCTTTGCGCGCTTTCCGTAAAAAAACCGTGCTGTCGGCGTGCGCTGACAGCGGGATTGCTTTTGTGTGTACATACGTGTGAAAAAAAGCAGATGACCGTGCGTTATAAGCATGAAAATGTCGCTCACCTTGCCGCAGAAATGATCTTTCGGCAGTACGGCAAGGAACCTGAGCTTGCCGTCCGCGGCGCGTGCGGTCACCGCTATTATGATCTTACGTTTTCCTCTCCCGCTTGCTATAAGCAATATATACAGCTCTCGGCACCCGATGCCGATGTCGAAGCGGTCTTGCACTTTTCCTGTGACACTTGCCGCAGTGCATTTTTGCGCGGTGTGTTCCTCGCTTGCGGTACCGTTAACGATCCGCATAAGTCCTTTCACTTGGAGCTTTCTTTGCCCACAGGTGTCGAGCTCCAACCGCTGATGCGTTTTCTTGAGGCATGCGGATATCCGCCGCGAAGAATCCAACGCGCGGGAGGTGTCGGTGTTTACTATAAGGACAGCGGATCGGTGGAGGACCTTGTCGGTATGGCGGGCGCGCAACACACCGTATTTGAGATCATTAACAGCCGCATCGAGCGCGATATCCGGAATAACGAGAACCGTGCCACCAATTGTGTGGCAAAAAATATTGAAAAGACCATTTCCGCCGCCACACGTCAGATGGAAGCCATCGACAGGCTGATGGAGGCGGGGCGGCTTGACTCTCTTCCCGAACCTTTACGCGTTACCGCACTTGTTCGTTACCGTAATCCCGATGCCACACTGGACGAGCTTGTGCGTCTGCACGAGCCGCCGATCTCCAAATCGGGACTCAATCACAGATTGAAAAAGCTGTTGGAAGAAGCCGACGATATTGAAACATAACATTCCAATCGGCACAAACACGGCATTGGTGCCGGAGCCTTTTCTCGAAAGGCCTTTTCATCTGCCGTAGGCAAAAACAAACGGAGACGATTTATGATAAACGGATTTGTACATTTGCATTTACACAGTGAATACAGTCTGCTTGACGGTGCGTGCCGCATTGCCGACATTCCAAAACGAGCCAAGGAATGCGGGCAAGGGGCGGTTGCCATCACCGACCACGGTGTCATGTACGGCGTGGTGGCGTTTTGGGAGGCGTGCCGCAAGGAGGGGATCAAGCCGATCATCGGTTGTGAGGTCTATGTCGCGCCCGAATCGCGTTTTGATAAGACCAACACCGGGGAGGGGTATGCCGACCATTTGGTGTTGCTCTGTGAGAACATGGACGGTTACCGCAACCTCATTGAAATGGTGTCGCGTTCCTTTACCGAGGGCTTTTACAATAAACCGCGCGTGGATGAGGAGCTGTTGCGCAAGTACAGCGGCGGTCTGATTGCGCTTTCCGCTTGTCTTGGCGGGCGGATCCCCAAGCTGCTGACCAAAGGCGATTTTGCGGGAGCGACCGACACTGCGCAACGCTATGCCGAGATCTTTGGCAAGGATCGCTTTTATATTGAAATTCAAGATCACGGGCTTGCCGAGCAAAAGGAGATTTTGCCGTCCTTGGTCAAACTGGCAGAGGCGTGCGGTCTGCCTCTGGTCGCTACCAACGACTGCCACTATCTGCGCCGTCAGGATGCCGAGACACAGGCGATTTTGATGTGCATTCAGACCAATACCACCATTGACGCGGGACGCCCTGCGGCGTTTGCCACCGATGAGTTTTATCTCAAGGATACCAACGAGATGGAAATGATCTTCCGTCAGTATCCCGAGGCAATACAAAATACCTGCCGCATTGCCGAGCGGTGCCATGTTGATTTTGATTTTTCGACCACGTATCTGCCCAAATTCCCGTGTCCCGCGGGTGAGAGCGCCGAGGCATATCTGCGCCGTCTTGCTTACAAGGGGTTGGAAGCTCGCATCGAACGCGGACATATTGTGTTTGACAAATACCGTCGCGAGGACTACGAGGCACGGATGGAATACGAGCTTTCGGTGATTGCACAGATGGGCTACGCCGATTACTTTCTCATCGTGCAGGATTATGTCACCTTTGCAAAATCGCAGGATATCCCTGTCGGTCCCGGACGTGGCTCGGGCGCGGGAAGTCTTGTTGCCTTTGCGCTCGGCATCACCGATGTGGACTCGATCAAATTCGATCTGCTGTTTGAGCGTTTTCTCAATCCCGAGCGCGTCAGTATGCCCGATATCGATATTGACTTTTGCTACAACCGACGTGACGAGGTCATCGAATATGTCGGCAAAAAATACGGGAGCGACCATGTCTCACAAATCATTACCTTCGGTACTCTTGCCGCACGCGCGGCGATCCGTGATGTCGGACGTGCCCTCGGTATGTCTTATCAAGACGTGGATGTGGTGGCGCGCGCTGTTCCGCAGGAGCTCAACATCACTATCTCCATGGCGCTCAAATTGCCCGAGCTGAAGAACCAATACGAAAATTCTCCCGAGGTCAAGCGTTTGGTCGATACCGCCATGGCACTGGAGGGCATGCCGCGCAATGTCTCGGTGCATGCCGCAGGTGTGGTCATCACCGACCGCCCGATCTCGGAGTATGTCCCGCTTTCCATGAGCAACGGCACGGTGGTGACGCAGTTTGACATGGACACGGTGGCAAAATTGGGACTGCTCAAATTCGATTTTCTTGCACTGCGCTATTTGACCATCATTCACGATGCCGAACGTCAGATCCGCGAGAGCGAGCCGAATTTTGACATTGAAAAGTTACCTTTGGACGACGCGGCGACCTACCGACTGATCTCTTCCGGAAAAACCGGCGGGGTGTTTCAGCTCGAGTCGGGAGGCATGAAGCAGATGCTTGCCAACCTTATGCCGGAGCGTTTGGACGATATCATTGCGGCAATCGCACTCTACCGCCCGGGGCCCATGGACTCGATCCCCAAGTTTATCGAATGCCGCCATCATCCCGAAAAGGTGGACTATGCCATTCCACAGCTGGAGCCGATCCTGCGCTCGACCTACGGCTGTGTCGTTTATCAAGAGCAGGTCATGAGCATCTTCCGTGAGATCGCGGGCTATACCTTTGGGCACGCGGATGTCGTTCGCCGTGCGATGTCCAAAAAGAAAGCCGACGTTCTGCTTTCGGAGCGGGAGACCTTTGTTGCGGGTGCCGTGGAACGCGGCATCGACCGAGATGCTGCGGTAGCGCTTTTTGCCGATATGGAGAGCTTTGCCAATTACGCCTTTAATAAGTCGCACGCCGCGGCTTATGCGGTCATTTCCTACCGCACGGCGTACCTCAAATGCCACTATCCGCATGCCTATTTTTCGGCGCTTCTCACCAGCGTTCTCGGCAATCAGACCAAGGTTGCAGAGTATATCGCCGAGTGCTCGGCGCGTGGGATCCGTGTTTTGCCGCCCGATATCAACGAGAGCCGTATGTACTTCTCGGTCAGCGGCAAGGACATCCGTTTCGGTCTTTTGGCACTCAAAAACGTGGGACGTTCTTTCCTCCAAGCCATTTTGGAAGAGCGCAAGAGAGGCAGGTTTGGTTCTTTTGAAGATTTTATCGACCGTATGCCCGCGGGTGAGTTGAACAAGCGCATGGTCGAGTCTCTGCTCAAAGCGGGGACCTTTGACGGGCTCGGCGTTTACCGCAGCCGTCTGTTGCGCGTGTATGAGACCATGATCGACCAAGCCGCCGAAAAGGGGAGAAACAATTTGGACGGTCAGTTGGATATGTTCTCGATGCTCGGCGGGACAGCCGAAATACACTCGAAGCCGCAGTGCGAATACCCCGACATCCCCGAGTTTGGGATCCGTGAAAAGCTGCTGATGGAAAAGGAAGCTACGGGTATGTATTTTTCGGGGCAAATGTTGGATGAATACAGCAAGCATGTCGCACTGCTCAACCCCGAGCAGATTGCTGATTTTGTGGGGGACGAGAGCGATCCCGCCGACAAAGCGCGTGTCAATGTGGCGGGTATTGTGACCTCGGTTACGCTCAAAAATACACGGAGCGGCGACCGCATGGCGTTCTTTACGCTGGAGGACCGCATGGCGGAGATCGAGTGCATTGCGTTTGCGCGTCAGTATGCCGAGAACGCGCATTTGATCCACACCGACGCCGCATTGTACGTCAGCGGGAGCATCTCGGTGCGTGAGGACGAGCCGCCCAAGATTTTGATCAACCGCTTGGAACCGTTGGTGGAGGATGCGCGCTTCCGTCCCGAGGACCACACCGTGTCCGCCGAAAAGGTAAGGCTTGCCGCTTCTCAAAAAACAACGGCGCCGCAACAGGCACCCGTTCGGCAAACGCAAACACCCCAAAGCGCACCGCGCCGTCTCTTTTTGCGTGTTCCCAATGAAAAAAACGCGCTGTATTTCAAAGCGCTGAACTTGGCGGAGCTGTTTGACGGTACTTTCCCCGTGTTCTTCTTCTTTGCCAACGAAAAGCGCTATGACACCGTACCGCACGGCGTGGCAATGAGTGACTATGTACTGCGTCAGTTCTCGGAGCTGCTTGGCGGCGAGAACGTGATCTTAAAATAAAGGAGACTCCCATGATCAAGTACGTGTTTTTGGATCTGGACGATACTTTGCTCGATTTTCACAAAGCCGAGGCAGAGGCGATCAAAAAGACTTTGCGGCAACTCGATATCGAACCGACCAATGCCACCGTCAAGCGTTACAGCGAGATCAATCTGTCACAGTGGAAGCTGTTGGAGCAGGGAAAGCTGACGCGCGAGGAGGTCAAGCTCCGCCGTTTTGAAATTCTGTTTGACGAATTGGGACAGGTGCGCGATGCCGAATACGCGCGCTCCTTTTACGAGGAAACACTCTCCCACGGGCATTATTTTATGCCGGGTGCCGAGGCTCTGCTGGAGGCGCTTTTCGGAAAATACGACCTCTACATTGTTTCCAACGGGACGACAGCAGTCCAAAACGGACGCATCGAAAGCGCCGGTATTGCGCGGTATTTCCGCAAGATCTTCCTCTCGGAGGCGGTGGGCGACGTAAAACCGAGTCAGCTCTTTTTTGAGCGTTGCTTTGCCGAAATTCCCGGCTTTGATCGAGACGCGGCAATCATTCTCGGCGACAGTCTGACCTCGGATATTCAAGGCGGCATCAATGCAGGTGTAAAAAACTGTTGGTACAATCCAAGCAGATGCGCAGGAAGAGAAGATATCAAGCCCGATTTTGAGATTTCCTCGTTGGACGAATTTCCGATTTTATTAAGACGGCTGTGAGGTTTTTTATGAAAGATCAAAAGACGAGACCGTTCAAAAAAATAATCAACGCAGTTCTCTTTTTTGCCGTTTGCTTTGTCATCGGCATTTTGGTGGGGCTTGCTATGGTTTTCGTACTCCCCGACGGCGCGACACCGCAGGAAGAACTTTTAAACATCGTAATGCTTTTTGCAGGACTTTACTTGGGGCTTTTGCTTCATATTGTTATTCATGAGACGGGGCACTTGGTTTGCGGTCTGATCAGCGGTTATACCTTTGTTTCGTTCCGCATAGGGAGCTTGATGCTGTATCAAAAGGACGGCAAGTACTGTTTTGCACGCTATTCGCTTGCGGGAACCGGCGGGCAATGTCTGCTTTCCCCGCCCGAGCTGAAGGACGGTAAAATTCCCGTAACGCTTTATAACCTCGGCGGGGTGCTCTTCAATCTGCTCTTTTCGGCGCTGTTTGCGCTTCTTACTGTCATGTCGCCGCCGTGGCTTGCCACCTTTGGGATCGCCTTGGTGGCGGTGGGGATCATCACCGCGCTTACCAACGGGATCCCGCTCAAAACAGGAACGGTCAACAACGATGGCTCCAACGCCTTTCATCTTGCCAAGGACCCGGACGCTTGCCGTGCGTTTTGGTTGCAATTGCGCATCAATGCTTTGCAAATGCAGGGGACACGTCTTGCGGATATGCCCACGGAATGGTTTGAAAAGCCCGCACGTGAAAAGCTGAAAAACAGTATGATCGCCACGCAGTGGGTATTGCGTTGCAATTGGTTCTCCGACAGAGGTCTGTGGGAGGAGGCAGACGCGGAAATGAAGGAACTGTTGGAGTCCGACAGTGCTGTCATCGGTATCCACCGCCAATTGTTGACGTTGGAAAGATGCGTTTGTGCACTTTTGCGCGGGAGCGACCCCGACGGCGTGTTGCAAAAATGGAATACCCCCGAGCTTCAAAGGTTGCGGCGGTCGATGAAAAATTTCCCCGCGATCCTGCGTGCACAATATGCTTACGCGCTGTTGCAGGAAAAGAACTTGATCCAAGCCGAGAAAGCGAGGATGGCGTTTGAAAAGGCGCTTGCCGCATATCCCTTTGCGGGAGAGCTTGAGGGGGAGCGCACATGGATGCAAACGATTGCCGAAAAAGTGAAAAATGCAAATACGTAGCTCAAAAAATATTCGGTTGCACCCGTCGGTTGACAAATTTCCAAGTCTAATTGGTGGAACGCAACCGCAATTTGTGGTAGAATGATAGCATCAAACAGAAAGGAGCAACAAGCTATGATCCTTGCGGACAAAATTATTATGTTGCGAAAAAAGAACGGTTGGTCACAGGAAGAGCTGGCGGAAAAGCTGAATGTTTCGCGTCAGTCGGTCTCCAAATGGGAGGGTGGTCTTTCGGTTCCCGATATGAATAAGATTATCGGAATGAGCGCACTGTTTGGTGTCAGTACCGATTATCTCTTGAAAGACGATCTCGAGGAGGTATCGCCCTCCGAAACCGCCCAAACCGATGACGCGGGAGCGATGCGATCGGTTTCTGCCGAGGAAGCAAATCGCTACCTTGACAGTGTGGAACGCCTTTCCAAACGAATTGCGCTTGGTGTCATGCTGTGCATCCTGTCTCCCGTATGCCTGTTGTTCCTCGGCGGTTGCGCAGACGAGGGCGCAAAATGGTTACCCTCCGAAAATATCGCGGTCAGTATCGGTATGGTCGTGCTGTTTTTGCTGGTCGGCATCGCAGTGGCAATCTTCATTCCCACGGGCTTACAGCTCTCGGAGTTTTCCTATTTGGATAAGGAACGATTTTCGCTGGAGTACGGTGTCAAGGGGATCGTGGAAAAGAAGCTGGTTGCCTACACACCGCGATACCGCATGCTTGTTACAGTTGGGATTGTGCTGTGTATTTTCAGTGTGATTCCGATGCTTGTATTTGGCATTATGGAGGCAAACGGCTTGGTCTTGATCGGCTGTACGGCACTGATCCTTGTGATCTGTTCGTTTGCGGTTGCGCTGATTGTGCGCGCGTGTTACATCAACGGCAGTTTCCAACGCTTGCTGCAAACGGGTGAGTTTACCGAGGAAAACAAAAAACATACCCGGGAGACCGAGGCATTTGAAGCGGCGTATTGGGGCTTGTTTACCGCGTTGTATCTCGGTATCAGCTTTTGGACGATGGATTGGCACATCACGTGGATCGTTTGGCCTGTGGCGGGATGCCTGTTTCCCGTGTTTCAATACGTACTTGGGGCATTGAAGAAAAAGTAACTTTTTGGCTTTCCGAAAAAAGCTGTTTTATTCTCTTTACGGAGGATAAAACAGCTTTTGTTTTTCTATCGCATACAGTGGGGATGATCACTGTCCGTCGGTTCCCGAACGGGTGACAGTCGTTTTTCGGAAAACTGATACTTTGGATTGTTTTTCTGATATTTTTGTCTTTTTGAACGAAAAATTCTTTTATGTTTTCGGAGAATTATGTTCATATCGCTTGACTTTTCCAAAAAAATATGGTAACATATTTACACATTTTACTTAGAACCCAAGGAAGATCGGAGAAGAAAAATGAAAGACAAATTGAAGTGGTTTAAGGATGCGAAATACGGATTGTTTATCCACTGGGGACTTTATGCCATCCCCGGCGGTGAATGGGAGGGTAGGCTCGCTCCGCATGGTACCGAGTGGCTGATGCGCAATTTGCAGGTTCCGCTTGCCGACTACAAAAAGCTTGCCGAGCGCTTTAATCCCGTGGATTTTGATCCCTATTATTATGTGCGCAAAGCCAAGCGGTGGGGGATGAAATACATCGTCGTTACCGCAAAGCATCACGACGGCTTTGCTATGTATGACACCAAGGTTTCGGATTATTCTGTCATGAATACTCCCTATGGCAAGGATATCATCCGTCAGTTTGCCGACGCATGTGCCGCCGAGGGGATGACCTTTTGCGTTTACTATTCGCAAATGCAGGACTGGGAGGATCCCAACGCCGACGGCAACACATGGGATTTTGATCCCGCCAAAAAGGAGTTCAAACGCTATTTTTACAACAAATGTATCCCGCAGGTCAAGGAGCTGTTGACCAACTACGGTCCCATTGGGCTCATTTGGTTCGATACGCCCTATGAGATGCCGAAAGCGCTTTGCCAAGAGCTGGCGGACGTGGTACATGAATGCCAGCCTGCGTGCTTGGTCAACGGACGTGTCGGCTATGGCATTGGCGATTACCGTCAAGCGGCGGACAACTCGATCCCGCGTTTTGCACGCAACGACGCTTGGGAGTGTCCCATGACGCTCAACGCGACTTGGGGCTACAGCCACCGCGACAGCGATTTTAAAGCGCCCTCAGCGGTTCTTGAAAATCTGGTTCGCGTGGTGGGGAAGGGCGGCAACCTTTTACTCAACGTCGGTCCCGACGAATACGGCAAAATTCCCGAAGCCTCGGCACAGGTGTTGGACACTGTGGGCGAGTGGCTTGCAGTCAACGGCAAGAGCATTTACAACACCGTCAGCGCGCCCGATTTCCCGTATCTGATCCCATGGGGGGAGATCACCTATAACGAGGAAGAGACCACACTGTTCTTCCACATCAAAAAATATCCCACACGCGCACCGTATCAGGTGCACTTGGCGGGACTGAAGAATCGGGTCGAAAAGGTGACCTTGCTTGCCGACGGTTCCGAGATCCCGTTTAAGCAGTCCTACGAGACCGCACGCGACGAATGCCGTTTTAACATCTTTATGCCCGCGGTTTGCCCCGATGCCGACGACACTGTGGTCGCCGTCAAGCTGGACGGAAAGGTCGAAGTACAGAAGATCTGATAGAATAAGGAGCTTTTTGAAATGATAACCCTGCTGACGCCCGAAAACGGCGCGATCGTTTGCCAGTTGCAGCAAAAACATTTGGAATATATCCGTGCGCCCAAAAACGATCCCACCTCCAAGGTGGACTGGCTCAATTTGCGTGAGGTACAGGATGACCTGTCTTATCCCGAGCCTGTGGTGTTTACCTTTGCACCTGCGGTCGACGGGGAAGTGGTGCTTCGTCATCCCGACGGGAAAGAACAGATCCTTTTCGCAAAAGAGGGAAAAGCCACCGTGCAAAACCTCTTGTTGGATACCGCATACGAGTGGTATGTCAAAGCGGGCGGGGAGACCTCGGCGCTCTCAACTTTCCGTACCGATGCGCAGACTCCGAGAATGCTGTACGTGGACGGCATTTCCAATGTTCGCGATTTCGGAGGCTTTCAAACCAACAGCGGCAAACGCATTCGACAAGGTATGATCTACCGCACCTCCGAGATGGACTCTCACGTTTCTATTACGCCCGAGGGTATCCGCACTTTAGAGGAGGAGCTGGACATTCGCACCGACCTCGATATCCGCGGGATCAAGGATGAGCCGCGATGCCCGATTTTGGACCAAACACGCGTGCGGTGGGTAAATTACCCCTTGGCGGCGTATGCCGAGATCTACAACGAAAAACAGCTTGCGCTGTACGGGCAAGCCTATGCCTTGCTCACCGACGAAAAGAACTACCCCATGATTGTGCATTGCTGGGGCGGCATCGACCGCACCGGTACTTGGCTTTACATCTTGGGCGGTATGTTAGGTGTCAGCGAGGACGACCTCGGACTGGATTATGAGCTTTCGTCTTTCTCACGTTGGGGACGCCGTTCGCGCCGTTCCGAGCAGTTCTGTGATTTTCTCAAAGGTCTTTACGAGTACGGCTCCACCTTGCAGGAGGCGGCAACCGGTTTTATGAGGGCTTGCGGTATCACCGACGCACAGCTTGACGTGATGCGAAAGCTGCTTTTGGAGGAACCGCAATGAATACGATTGTGAGCGAATGGAACGGCTACCGCCGTTTGGATTTTACGTTTGAGGGCAGAGAGGCGATCCTAATCTGTCCCAACGAGGCGAGGGCAGACCGCAAATGGCTTTTCAAAACCGAATATTTCGGGGCGTTTCCGTCATTTGAGGTCGGAATGCTGGCGCGCGGCTACCATGTTGCACATCTCAAAAGTACCACCCGTTGGTGCCCGCCCGAGGACACCGACGCCCGTGCACTTTTTTGCGCATTTCTTGATGCCGAGTTTGGACTTGCCAAAGCCTGTATGCCTGTGGGCATGAGCTGCGGCGGCATGCAAGCGGTGTATCTTGCGGCAAAATACCCGCATCTTGTGTCGGCATTGTATCTGGACGCCCCCGTCCTCAATCTTTTAAGCTGTCCTTGCGGTGTCGGCGTTGCGGATAACAAGCTTTACGCGGAGTTTCACAAGGCAATGGGAATGACGGTCTCGGAGCTCATCAATTATCGTGATCACCCGTTTGATCATCTGGGCGAGCTGGCAGAGAACCGCATCCCCGTTGCATTGGTCTGCGGTGACAGCGACCATGTGGTTCCGTATGTGGAAAACGGCAAAATGCTTGCCGAGCTTTACCGCAAAAAAGGATTGCCGTTCCTTGAAATTCTAAAGCCGGGATGCGACCATCATCCGCACGGACTCGAGGATAACACCCCCTTGTTCGCCTTTGCCGCGACTTATTACGGATAAACGATCGTGTTTGTATGATGAAAAGAAATACGAAGCAATTCGTTATGAATTGACAAAACATAAAGGAGCACCGACATGAAGGTGAATTTACGTGCCAAGCCCTTTGATTTGAATGACAAACAGATCGCGTGGGTGAAGGATACTCTTGCGGATATGACCGAGGAGGAAAAATTACATCAGCTGTTTTGCTTGGTCACTTACAGCGATGATGAGGAATACTGTCGCTATATTGGCGAAAAAGTCCGTCCCGGCGGGTTTATGAGCCGTGTGATGAAAGCCGAGCAATGTGTGGGCGCGGTCGAAAAAATGCAGAGATATGCAAAGATTCCCATGCTGGTCGCCGCCAATCTTGAGGCGGGCGGCAACGGTATGGCAAGCGAGGGAACGCCTGTTTGCCGTCCGATGCAGGCGGCGGCTACCGATGACGCCGAGTTTGCCCGCAGGCTTGGTGAGGTCTGCGGAGCAGAGGGGAGCGCGGTGGGGGCTAACTGGTCTTTTGCGCCAATCGTGGATATCGACTACAACTGGCGCAATCCCATCACAAACTTCCGCACCTTCGGTTCGGATCCCCAACGCGTCTTGGCAATGGGTGCGGCATATGTCGGGGAGATCCAAAAGCATGGCGTAGCCGCCTGCATCAAGCATTTCCCCGGGGATGGCTGTGACGAGCGGGACCAACACGTGTCTCCATCGGTCAATTCGCTTTCCTGCGAGGAATGGGACGAGACCTACGGTAAGGTCTATCGCAACTGTATCGAGGCGGGAGCCATGAGTGTGATGGTTGGTCACATCCTGCAACCCGCGTATACCCGTCATTTTTGTCCCGAAATCACCGATGAGGAAATGTTGCCCGCGTCGGTCAACTACGCACTTGTCACCAAGCTGTTGCGCGAAAAGCTCGGATTTAACGGATTGATCATCACCGACTCTACTGCCATGGCGGGACTGGCACTTTCCATGCCGCGCGACCAAATGGTCCCCTTGACCATCGCGGCGGGGTGCGATATGTTCCTGTTTACCAAAAATCTTGAGGAGGATCTCTCGTTTATGGAACAGGGCTACCGCGACGGCGTGTTCTCGGAGGAACGTTTGGACGAGGCGGTCACGCGCATTCTTGCACTCAAAGCCGCCTTACGGTTGCCCGAGAAGCAGAAGGACGGTACGCTGATCCCGAATGCCGAGGAGGCAAAAGCCAAGCTCGGTCGGCCGCTTTACAAGCAGTGGGAATATGAATGCGCGGACAGATCGATTACCCTTGTCAAAGAAGAAAAGGGAATTTTCCCCATTACCCCAAGCCGTTTTCCGCGCGTGCTGTTCTGTCCGTTGGACAAAAACGGAAACAACGCCGACGAAAAAACGGCAAACGGCAGATTTATGCAAGCACTCAAGGACGCGGGCTTTGATGTCACGCTGTTCGAGCCGCAAAAAGCCACCGAGGGAAACTTGGCATCGGTCAACGAATGGGTGGCGAAATACGATCTCATCGTCTATTCGGCAATGGTGCGCGCACGTTATCAGCCTGTGGCACGCATTGAGTGGTCGTCTCCGCAAGGGGCAAATATTCCCGTGCTTTGCCACACCATTCCCACGGTGTTCGTATCACTGGAAAGTCCATATCATCTGGTGGACGTTCCTCAAGTGCGCACTTACATCAACTGCTACAGCGGGAGCGCCCCCGTTATCGAAAAGCTGATGGAAAAGTTGATGGGAAAGAGCGAGTTTGTGGGCGTTTCACCTGTGGATCCGTTTTGCGGGAAATGGGATGCCAAGGTCTCGTTCGGACCGAAGATCGATTTTGAAAAGAGAAGAAGCTGATGAAAACAAAAGATATCAAAGGCATTATTTTTGATTTGGACGGCGTACTGCTTTCCACCGATCACTACCATTTTATGGCGTGGAAAGAGCTTGCCAATGAACTGGAAATCGCGTTTGACGAAAAGGACAACGAGGCGTTCCGCGGAGTCAGCCGTATGGACTGCTTGGAGCTCCTGCTCCGCAAACGCCCCGACCTCAAGCTGACCGATGCGGAAAAAGAGGCTTACGCCAACAGCAAAAATGACCGTTACCGCACCTCCTTGGGCAAACTGACCGCCGATTTTGTTGCGGATGAGGTGAGAAGTACACTTAAAGAATTGCGTGCGCGCGGTTACCGCTTGGCGGTCGGCTCATCAAGCAAGAACACAAGATATATCTTGGAGAGAACCGAACTGACGGGATTTTTTGATGATGTGGTGGACGGAAACGACATTACAAGGTCAAAGCCCGATCCCGAGGTGTTTGTCAAGGCGGCAAAGGCGATCGGCATCACGGCAGAGGACTGCGCGGTGATCGAGGACGCGGAAGCAGGCTTGGAGGCGGCGGTCGGCGGCGGAATGTTGCCTGTTGCCATTGCAAGTGCTAAGGGCTCCGCGTTGGCGAAGATCAACTTGGAGCACTTTGCGGACTTGCTCAATTATTTCCAATAAATTAGGTTTGCGAAACAAAAAGCTGTTTTATCCTCTTTACGATAAGAGTTAAAAACAGCTTTTTGCTATTTTAATGATTTCTCATGGTGAAGGCAAAACGATCCTTTACAGTCCCAACGCCTCATAGGTAAAATCTCTGATCGGTGCATGTGCCGATCCGAGTAGGTTGGGCCAAGACAACAGATGCGTTGCAAAAAAGATCGCGATTCCATTCTCGGCATCCATCATCACATACGAGCACGCCGCGCCGTCCCAGCCAAACTCACCAAGCGGGCTTCGTTGTCCGTCGGCTTTGCTGACCAATGTCCGCATCCCAAGTCCGTAGCCGTATCCGGTGCCCGCGGCACAGGTAAAGTCGCTGTTGATCGTAAAATTTTTCAGCTGTTCGGAGCGGATCAGTTTGACCGTCTCGGGGCGGAGCAAGCGGTAGCCGTTTTTGCCTTCTCCCTCGTTTGCCATTGCGTCGGCAAACCGTATATAATCCTCCACCGTGGAGATCAATCCCGCACCGCCACTTTCATAAGCGGGATGCAACGCTGCGCGGTAAGGATCGTCTGTGCGCTCCACACGGTTGCTTTGTTGGTTGTAGATGTAGAGCGGGGAACAGCTTTTGTCAATTTTGTCGGAGGTCAAAAAGCCTGTGTGTTCCATTTCCAGCGGTTCAAAGATTGCACGCGACTGATACTCGGAAAAGGGCATTTCCGCCACTGCTTCGATCACAGCGCCCAACAGGTCATGGCATATGCTGTATCGGAATTGCTGTCCCGGCTCCGAAGCCAAGGGCGATGCCAACGCGGCTTTTGCAAACTCCACGGTCGGGATGCGTCCCTCGGTTTGCGAGAGCAGTTTTTTGATGGGCTCACGGTTCAAATTGTAATCAAAGCCCGCTGTCATCGTAAACAGATGGCGCACGGTGATCGGAGAGGCGGGAGGGACTGCTTTTCCGTCTTTGATCAGATATGCGTTTTGAAATGCGGGAATGTAATTTGACACAGGGGCGTCAAGCGCAAGCTTACCGGACTCGACCAAACGCATGGCTCCCGCAACGGTCAGTGGCTTGGTACAAGAATACAGATAGTAGCGCTCCTTGCCTGTCATGGGCGTGCGCTCCTCCAAGGAGGAATAGCCGCAGTGGTAGCGGAACAGCTCACGGTGCTTTTGCATGATGATGACGTCACAGCCGGGAATGCCTTTTTTTCCGCACAGCTCGTCCCTCATATAGGCTTCGATCTTTGAAAAAATTGTCATGATATCACCTTTTTTATTTTTCATTGTTTCTTTCGCGCTTTTCGATTCTTTCTTTTCTCACAATTTTGTAAAGCTCCTCTGCGGCGAGCCGCGCTTTGGCAACCGATACGGATTGATCCTTGGGGAAACAGTAGTAAAGCGCCTTGGGGTTGCCAATACCGATGATGTCACCGATCTCGTACCAGTTAAAATCCGAGTTGAGACTGTAAGAGGAAATCGGCTTCTGCGTATATTCAAAGCTACCGTCACTGCCGGTTAAATGAAAGCCCTCGCGTGTATGCACAAGTCTGCCGTCTCCCACGTCGTAAAGACATTTGGTGTTGACCAGCATTAGAATTTTTACGTCGCAATCCAGTCGGTATTCTCCGCTTTTCAGTTCTTTCGCCACGCAGTCACGCTCCCATGCGTACCAATCGGGGATATGCGGGAACTCGGTCTTTCCCGTGTCGGCGCGCATAAAACCGTGTTCGTCAAGCGTGTAGCGTTTGCCGCAAGCATGGCAGATCAGCGCGGTTCCTTTTCCATCGGTCTTTCCCTCGGTAAGACAAGCGGGGCATTTGTAAAGCACACGTTCCAAACCCTCGGCACGGTAAGGTTCGTTGATTTTGATCTGCTTTTCCTGCTGATTGCGGAACGCATCAAACGAGAATTGTTCCTCGATCAGTTTTTGAATTTCTTGCGCCTCTTTTTGTGCACAGTCATCGGCAGAGAGCAGATAGCGCATTTCCGCCGATACCTTGACGTGTCGCTTTTTGAGGTTGTTGTAGAGCGGTTGACGCGCAAACGCGCCTTGCGTTTCGATCATCACCACGGGAACGCCAAGCATTTTTACAAACGAGCCGAGGTTTTCGGGCAGTGTCGTGGTTGTGCCGTCAAAGGTATATCCCGCCTCGGGAAAGAGCAGAATTGAGCTTTTAAGCGCTCTGATCGCGTAGGTCATGTCACGGATCAAGCCGAGGTCAAAGATAAATTTTTTGGTGGGGATGCACCCAAGCAATCGCATCAGTAAATTTTTACCGATAAAGCCGTCGGAGGTGCAAACGATGCTGAAACGGCGGGGGAAGAGAATGACCGAGGCAATCTCAAGGTCGATAAAGCTCGAATGGTTCATCAAAAACAGACAGGGCTCTTTTTTGCCGAGCTTGTCCATGCCGCTTTTTTTGACCGAAAATTTGCACCCGATCAGCGCAAATGCCGAGACGACGCGCAACAGCAAGCGGAAGAAAAAGCTCTGCCGCATGGGTTTGATGTGCTTGGGTTGGGGGAGAGACATGACTTCTTGATAGCTTTTCTTTTTTACTTTGATCTTCACCGTGGTGTCCTGCCTTTTCATTTTTATGGTAGAGCTTGTGCGCGGATTGTGAACAAAAGTTCATGTTTGACTATATTATACCATAAAATCATGCTTTATGCAATAGGAAATCGTGGATCTATGGAAAAAAGCAATTTAATAAAAAAAACCGAACCGTTCGCGCATTCAATCGTGCGAAAAGTTCGGATTTGTTTTTTGGTGGAGACAGATGATCCAAATTCGACCCCAAATCATTGGAAACGTCCTCAAGAGAGATCTCATGAGAACGGTCGTTTTTGTAGTTAGACGTGATTAGCAACTTGTCATCGTAGAGGTAAATACGGTTGATGAAAACGTCGATCAGTTGCTTGCAAGCCTTGAGATCGGTGGGATCCACGTCCCGAAAGCGTTTGATGTAGACGACGATCTGCTCCTTTGTGACCGCCGGCTTTTGTAGCTCCTCTTGCCAAAGCTGCTCCTGTACCTCTTGCTTGCTCGCTTCCAATTGTTCCAGATGCTCGCGCGTGGAGCTTGTCAATATCCCTATCTGTATGGCGTTGAGCATGTTCTCAATGCCTTTTTCTATTTCCTTCAATCGCGCCTTCAGTTGTGGGACCCGCTTGTTTTCCTCTCCCAACAGAGAAAGGACGCGGTCTGCGATGAGATCGATCAGTTTGTCGTCCATGATAAATTTGACGGTGTATCCAATCACGATGTGCTCGATCCAATCCTTTTTAACAGCCTTTCGCGTGCATCCCGTCTTGCGCTTGGCACTGCCGCATTTTGGACGTTGCCGTGCTTGCCCGTGCCGCTCTCACCTGCCATTGCCGTTCCGCAACGGCCGCAAAAGAGCTTGGTGGTGAGCAGATAGCTTTCTGCTTTTGCAGGCGAAAATGTTCCGCATTTTGCCAAATAATTTGTTTTCTGCCTAACTTTACTGGTTATTATTGTCTTCAATGTAAGTAGCAAATGCCAACATTATCAGTATTAAAGCCGATGCCGTTTGATAAATTGGTAATAAGTCAAACAAAAGGCCTTTCTTTTCACAAATATTGGGCAAGCAAAAACAGAAATCCCCATTAATGCAATTGTTGATGAGAAACCTCAAAGATCGGATAAACCTGATCTTTTCATGAACTTCATAGCTCTGTTCTTTGGAACTCCGTTTCAAATGCTTTCCATCGACTTTACTATAACGGATTTTTTCAAACAAAGATTAAACGGACATCAAAAAGCGAGTCATATTAAATTACAGAATGTTCTTAACCTTATGTTATCAATTGCACTATTTTGTGTATACATTTCTCTCAAAGGTTCAGTTCTGATGGCAGTTTCATATAAAACTCCTGTATTTTAGCATCCCCGGTCCTACAATGATAGACGGGGATGTTATTTTTACCACTTGGTTGGTACGCCGTTGACGTAATGCCAATATTGATAAGTGGTATCTGTGGGTTGAGTTTCGCTGTAGTAGCGAGTGGCTGAGGAGATCTCTGAATTGTTTGATCTTATGCTAATACTATTCCGAGTTCTTGACGCACCCTCGTAGTAAATGGTAGTCACATTACTGCAACCATAGGGTGCATGAATAAGTAATGCTCGTCACGCAATTGGGGAGTGCATATGAATCTATGATTTTTTTAAGTAGATTTTTAATAATCGAAAATGCGGTATGTAACGATCAATTTTCAAAGCGCCGCAAAACTTGACTATACTTTAAAATATCATGATGCACTCTTAGCCCTCTTTTTTGCATAACATAATATCATTTATAAATTACATTGTTCTCCCAAAAAGACTTCATATTCATAGAGATCAGCGATGATATCAACGATATCAACTTCACACGGATGAAATCCCATATAGCAAATTCTGTGTACATGAAGAAGGGCTGCTTGCGGTTTGATTCCTAACATTTGAGATTGTTCAAAGGTAGCATTGCAAGCGCTGATAATGTCTTTGGAGCTTGTGTAGACGATACCGTAATGCTCTTTTAAATATTCGTAAAGCAACGGTAGTGGAGTATCCATGTCAAAATCGGGAAGCATTTGCTCCGGAATATAGTTTTTGATTAAACAAATGGGAGAGTCATTGGATGTTTTGATACGGTGAATACAGATTAAGCGAGAACCAACAGAAATGTTCAGCATAGAAGCCAATTCCTTGGTCGCTTCTACTTTTTCGATATAACAGCTTTTCAAACCAAGCTTTTTTCCATTTTTTACTATCGAATCCGAGATTGAAGAAAAACGATTTAAGTTTTGTACGGTTTTTCGACTGATTACTTGTGTTCCAAATCCTTGACGTACCGAAAGCAAGCCCTCCCTTACCAACATATCAATTGCTTTACGAATTGTTGTACGGCTGACACAGAATATTTTTTCGAGTTTCGGTTCCGGTGGGAGAATTGCTCCGATATCGTATTGTTTTTCTGTGATTTGTGATCGAAGAGTATTATAAACACGCATATAAGCAGGCGTTGTCATGGTTGCCCTCCTTTTTACCTTATTTAACCATTTAATTAAGTATAACATATATTTTGTTTTTTTTCAATATTTATTTTTGACAAATTATTTATGGGTGTTTATTTTTATTGTTGTGTTTTTTATTGCGAGTAAAAATAAAAAAATTTTTATTTATATGCTTGACAAACAAACATAATCATGTTATAATACATACAAACAGAACATAATTATGAATTGATTTGTATTATACCAATTTTGCTATGTTTACAACACATTATTTTTTTACAGTGTTGCCTTAATATTAAATCGGAGAGGTGGAAAGAATTGTGAAAAAAAAGGGATTGCTTGCGTTTGATCTTGGTACAAGCGGGGTAAAGTGCTCGGTTTATGATACTGATGCTAACCTGCTGAATGCTGCATATGGAGAATATGAAACCGTTTATCCCCATGCTGATTGGAGGGAACAGGAACCCTCTATATGGATAGACAGAATTATTAAAGCCTGTCACGTATTGCGCAAAACGCTTTTAGAATTTGAAATTTGCGGGATCGGGGTATCCGGGCATTCTTTAGGCGTTTTGCCCATTGATGAAAACGGAGAGTTGTTGACGAAGCGCGTGCCGATTTGGTCGGATGCCAGAGCCAAGACGCAAGCAAAAGCTTTTTTTGAAAAGGTCGATCGTAGAACTTGGTATGAACAAACAGGAAACGGTTTTCCTGCTGAACTTTACTCTCTTTTTAAGATTATGTGGTATCGTGACAATACTCCCGAAATCTACCAAAAGACCGCAAAATTTATCGGTACCAAGGATTATATAAATCTTTATCTTACCGGAGTGGCGGTAACCGATGTTTCCTATGCTTCGGGAAGTGGGCTTTACAGCCTTAAAGAGGGAACTTATATAAAAGAATATGCAAAGGCTGCCGAGATCGATATCAAAAAGCTTCCCAAAATATATCCCTCAAGCGCGATTATCGGCAGAGTGACCGCAAAAGCGGCAAAGGAACTGGGGATTGCAGAAGGGATTCCCGTAGTAGCAGGCGGTGTGGATAATGCCTGTATGGCGTTGGGAGCGGGGTGCTTTGAGGATGGAGACACATACGCGTCACTCGGTTCCTCGGCGTGGATTACGGTTTCGGCGTCGGAGCCGGTTGTGGACTATGAAAAGATGATCTATACCTTTGCACATTGTATTCCCGGAAAGTTCATTCCCAGCATTGGCATTTTTGCCTCGGGTAGTGCACTTGCATGGGCGGCTGATAATTTTTTCCCGGATATCGTGGGAAATGACCGATTTGATGAGATTGGTGCGTTAGCCAAAAAATCCTGTGCGGGTGCCAATGGACTACTGTTTAATCCTTGTTTGTCCGGTGGTTCATCTTCAGATAAATCACCAAATATCCGCGGCGGGGTGTTTAATCTCTCGCTTAAGCATACAAGAGCCGACCTTGCGCATGCCGTGTTTGACGGTATCGCCATGCATTTGTGTGCATCGGCAGAGCCCTTGAACAAGTATCTCGGCAAACGGTTGTTGTTGGTAGGAGGAGGCGCAAAAGGGGCTTTTTCACGACAAATCTATGCCGACGTATTTGGTAAGGAGGTTGTAGTTTCGCGTGTCAAGCAGGATGCAGCTTCTCTTGGTGCGGCGGTACTTGCGGCTGTAGGTTGCGGATTATGGCACTCCTTTGACCCGTTGAAAGAGATTCACAAGGATCTTACAGTCTGCCGTCCCAATATGTATAATTATAGTGTTTATGAAAAGCTCTTTCCGTTCTATAAGAAGTTGTGTGATGCTTGTTCCGACCTTGGTGACGGACTTGCGGATCTTGAGCTTTATAATTCTTTTTATTAAGGAGGTTTCACAATGTACGAATCGATTTTAAGCAATACGTTAGATGTATTAAAGTCTTTGATCTTTCCTATTCCTGCGCAAGGAGGTATTGCGGGATCGGGATTAAAATGCGGCAATATCGAATGGGCAAGAGAGATGGGAAGATCGGATAATCATCATTATCCTATGGGAACAGCTTATCTCAAAATGGGTGTTCGCGGAGTGGCGGAAAAGGCTGCGGCGTCGGCAAAAAAAACGGAGTCCCCCGAAAAACGCGAGCTTTTAGAGGGAATCTCCAAGGTATATGATGAGATTGGAAACAGCCTTGCGCGTTACGCCGAAGAGGTCTACGCCAATGCGGGAGACGACCAACGTCTACTCCGTATTGCCGACAATTTAAAAGCACTCTCTCAAAGAGCGCCTGTTCATTTTGATGAAGCTTTACAGTTGGTAGCTTTGATGTGGTATTTACGTACCTTATCCTGCGGAGGTGCGGATATCGGACGGTTGGACGTCCATTTGAAACCCTATTTTGAAAACGATATCTCCAATGGGTATCTCACCGAGAACGACGTTCGCGAGCTTTTGTGTGATTTTTGGTTGCTTATTAACCAAAAGTGCGGAGGCGATACACTAAACAATGTAATGGTGGGTGGAATGAACCCCGATGGCTCTGATGCGGGAAGCAGACTTTCGGTACTGATGCTGGAGGCAACGCAAAAATGTGCCATGAGTGAGCCTCACATCAATGTACGTGTACACCCAAATCTGAATCCGGATATCTATCATGCGATGTTGAAAGTACAATTGATGGGACAAGGACAGGCAACGGCGTATAATGACGAGGTTGTCATTCCGGGGCTGATTAAGTTCGGTATTCCGGAAAAGCTTGCGTACAGCTATACCAACGATGGCTGTACCGAGATCATGTTGGATGGATACAGCGGCATCGATTTTGCGCATATGGACGCGGTCGGTGTCTTTGAATTGGCGTTTAACAACGGCAACTGGGCACCCAGAACCTATCGTAAGCCGGTCAAATACTGGCACAAAAATAATGCCGAGCGCTTTTATACCCCCGAAGTTGTTCCCGGGATTCCGACAGGTAGGGTAGAGGATTGCGAGACTTTTGATGAGTTTTACAAGCAGTTTCTTCGCCAATACGAATTTCAAACGCGTTATAAGGCAAACGGACTTAAGCGAAGAGAGGATGACAGACGGGTCAATATCGTAACTTCACTTCTGCTCAACGGAACTTATGACTATATACTCGATTCGGGCAAGGATATCCAGAGAGGTGGTTTTCCTGTAACAGCGTATATGTTATTCTCCGGATCAATTCCCACAGTGGCAGATTGCTTGGTCTCAATTAAAAAATTGGTATATGAACAAAAGAAATATACGGTCTCACAGATTAAGGAAGCAATCCGTGTTAATTTTGATGGCTATGAGATGATGCGGCAGGAGATGGCTTCCATGCCCAAATTCGGAAATGATATTGATGAGGTTGACCTTATCGCAGCAGATATTGCATCACATTTTTGTCAATGGCTTGATGATTTCCGTAATGAGACGGGGTTTGCAATTATGCCGGCCCTAATAGGATGGCGTTTTTTGGAGGAAGCCTACGGCGTCGCTGCGACCCCGGATGGCAGACGCTATACCGATCCCATCGCGGAACACTATTGTGCCACACCGGGAAAAGCGAGCAAAGGTCCTACAGCGCATATCAATTCAATTGCTAAAGCAAAAGATGCAATTGCAAGATCCGTTGGCGTTTGTGCGGTTCACATTACACTTCCAAGCAATTTTGGAAATACCGAGAAGAGCTTAATGATCCTTGACAGTTTGGTGAAATCCGCATTTGCACAAGGTCTTAATCAGATGAACATTGCTATTTATGATGCAGAACTACTCAAAAAAGCTCAAAAGGATCCTGAAAATCATAAGGATATCATCGTTCGTGTATGGGGATATAGTGCGCAATTTGTGGGGCTTTGCAAGGAGATGCAGGATCATGTGATTAGCCGTGTGGCGGCAAAATTAACTTAAAAATTGGAGATTGGAGACAAGATAATGGATATTAAGACCTTACCGAGAATGATCGATTTGAGTTGTGTAAAAGCCAATTCGAGTTTTGAAGAAATGAATAAAATGATCGATCTGGCAAAAAAATACAAATTTATTTGTTGTTTCTCAATGCCGTATTACACCGAGTGGCTGATCGATCAGCTCAAAGATACGCCGGATACGATCGTGGGAGGCGCGGTTGGTTTTCCGCACGGAAACGAGCTGACCGAGCTCAAGGTCATGAGTGCAAGGGAGCAAAAGGCATTGGGGTGTAAAGAAATCGACATGGTTCAAAACATCACAGCACTGAAAAACGGCGATTACGGTGTGGTAGCGAAGGACATTGCGGCGGTCAAGTCTGTCATTGGTGATACGCCTCTTAAGGTCATTCTTGAGGTTTCGTATCTGACCGATGACGAGATCTGTCGTGGGGCGGAGATCGCGGTCAAGAATGGTGCAAACTTTGTCAAAACAGGCACCGGTTGGGGGGATAAGCCAACTACCGTGCGTCACATTGATCTAATTCGTCAGACGATCGGTAACAGCGCAAAGATCAAAGCCGCGGGAGGCGTGAGAGATCTTGCAACCATGCTTGCTATGATCGATGCCGGTTGCAGTCGTTTTGGTATCGGTGTCAATTCCACAGTCAAAATCCTGCGTGAAGCGGGAATTTGGCAGGATTGAGTGCATTAACAGACAAGGTAAAGGGGGAATACATATGGAAAATTTTGAATATTACAATCCCGTCAAAGTTGTGTTCGGGGAAGGAACGCTTGAACAGATAGGTACCTATGCGGTGCAGTATGGAAAAAAAGCATTGTTGGTAACTTATACCGATTGCGGATTTTTTGCGGAGACGATCAAAACGATCCACAACAAGCTGAACGCAGCGGGGATTACTTGTGTCGATTATATGGGTGTGACCGCAAATCCAAAGGTGTCACAGGTCAAGGGTGGTGTCGAACTTTGTAAAGCAAATAGCATTGATCTTATCATTGCCCTCGGTGGAGGAAGCGTCATTGACTGTGCTAAAGTGATCGCAGCAGGTGTGTACTATGACGGTGAGCTTTCCAATATGTTGATGCTCTCACACAGCGACGTGACCGCTGTACCACCCAAAAAAGCATTGCCTTATATTGCGATTCCCACATTAGCGGGTACGGGAAGTGAAATGAATCCTATTGGCGTTGTGACCGATGACGTCACAGGCAAGAAGAGCTACGTATGGGAGCCGAGCTGTTTATATGCAAGGGTGGCTATCATGGATCCCGAACTAACGGTAGGACTTCCACCATATCAGACGGCTTGCGGTGGATATGATATTTTCGCACATGTCATGGAGGCGTATATCAACGGTGATCCCGATAAGGATCTGACCCTTCACGACCGTATGCAGGAGGGTGTGATGAAGGCAGCACTTGAAGCCTTGGAGCGCGTATGGGCAGATCCCAAGGATACGCAGGCAAGAGGCGTGATGATGTGGGCGGCTTCGGTCGCGCTCAACGGTTGGCTTTTATCGGGGACCTTCGGGTTTACTCCCATGCACCAAATGGGACACGTTTTGAGTGCAAAATACAATGCCACGCACGGCGCTACCTTGGCTTGCATGATGGTTTCTTGGATGAAATATTTCGAGAACCGTCCCGATAATGCTAAATATGTTAAACTTGCACAGAATGTTTTTGGCTGTGATCTTAAAACCGCAAGAGAAAGGCTTGACCGCGAGATGCAGGCAAAAGGAGTACAAACGCGAATTAGTCAATTCGGTGTCACAGAGGAGGCACTTGACGAGCTCACCGATATGGTTGTTGCGGTTTCGTTCGGATCCGACGGCAAGCTTAACGGTCACCCCAAAATGACGCGAGAGGATATTTATCAATGCTTTAAGTTGGCACTGTGATCAACAGAAAGGAGTAGAGACTATGAATTATCATCACGGTTTTTATTTGAAAAGACTGAAAGACACATTTGGAGCTGAATTTCATGGAATGAGCGATCCCGTGCGCGAGGCACATTTGTTCAGAAAAACCTTGGAGCTATATCCACTTCACATCGAAAAAAACGATCTGATTGCAGGCTGGTACGGTTATACATCCCGTGAGGCATTGGAAAGTGTGTATGTGCCCGAGCCCGAACCGGTACTAAAGTCAACACGTGAAAAACGTCCCGTTGATTGGTTGCGCGCACACGGTTACAGTCCCGGAGGCTATGACCGTGCACATCATGAGGTTGATTATAAAACGATTCTCACGCGTGGCATTGATTCTTATATTCAAGAAGTAGAAAATGAACTTCAAAATTCTGAAAATTCCGAAGAAAAGACGGAATATCTGAAAGGAATGTTGATCAGCTTAAAGGGGGCAGAGCGATTTTCCACGCGCTATGCCGAACTTGCTGAAGAATTGGCGAGAAATACCGATGATGGTGCAGATAAAGCAAGACTCTTGCGCATTGCAGCAGCTTGCCGTAAGGTGCCGATGAAGCCTCCTACAGACTTTTTGGAAGCGGTACAGGCAGCATATTTGATTCGTACACTCAACTGTCTCTCATCTTATACCTGTTGTTCGGTTTCTTTTGGCAGCTTTGATCAATATATGTATCCATACTATCGGGTCTCAAAGGAGAACGGTATGACCGAGGACGAAGCGATTGCCATTCTGTTGCAGCTGTTTCGTATGTTGGACAATACCTCCGGTAATGACTGTGCCTTAAGTGTCGGCGGTGTGGACGAAAACGACAACGATGCAACAAACGAGCTTTCTTATATCTTGATCAAGGCGGAAAAGAAATCTAAACTTCGTGCCCCGCTGTTTACGGCAAGAATCAACCGCAATACCCCCAAGGAGTTTATGCGTGAGTTGGTATCCAAGGAACTGTTTGAAATGGGACAGCCGAGCTTTTATTCCGAGGAGAACTGTCGTGCGGCGGTCGCAGGACGTGGAATCGAGCCTTCGGTGGCAAGAAATTTTCAAATTAGCACCTGCATGAATCTGGTCATTGCAAACGCCGAGGCTGCGCACGGTTGGGGATGTAAAGTTAACTGTCATCTTCCCTTAGAGCTGGCGCTCAACGGCGGTAAGCCTTTAGTGGGAGAGCTACCTCTTGAATTTAAGACCAAGCCGCGCACAGAGTACAAAAGCATCGATGAGATCTATACGCAATACCGATCCTATATGATTGAGCTTTTCGATATTGCTATGGATTGGAATCAAGCGGATACTGTACTTCAAGCCAAACACCAACCCAATGCTTGGTTATCCGCTCTCACGGATGATTGTATTAAGCGTGGTAAGGACCGTTGGGATGGTGGTGCGCGTTATCACAATCTGATTATCGAGATGATGGGATTTGCTAATACCTCGGATGCGATCACGGCAATCGACCGATTGGTGTTTGAACAGGGCAAATATACCATTGACGATTTTATCAAAGCCGCACAAGCAAATTATGAAGGGTACGAGCAGCTTCACAAGGATATCCTGCATTGCGACAAATATGGGATGAACATTGATCGTGCTGACCGAAATGCACGCCGACTGTTAGATATCAATGCGGAGATCTGTGAAGCCAAGTCTGCCGAAAATCGCAGATATCTTCCATCTCTCCACACACTTTGGGAAGATGTTTTGTGGGCAAAAGGACGACCTGCATTTCTTGATGGACGTCTTTCCGGTGAACCGGTCAACAAAAACGCGGGCCCTTCCACCTCGGCGCGTCGTGCAGGACCTACTTGCACAGCCATTTCAGCTTGTAAAATCAATCAAATTCGTTACAGCGGCGGTCAAGCATTGGATGTTCACATCGGTATTCGAAATATGGATTCAATCGCAAACAGAGACAAAATCGCGGCGTATATTCAAACATATTTCAAAATGGGTGGTTTGCAGTTACAGGTCAACGGGCTTAGCGTTGAGACACTGCAAAAGGCATATGATGCACCGCAGGAATATTCCGATCTGTTGGTACGCATCGGAGGGCACAGCCGTTATTTCAGAGATTTTGATGACAACATGAAAAAGAAATTCATTGAACGATTTAAAATTGAGGAAGGCGCTTTTGGGTGATGAGCACAGGAACAGTATTTGATATTCAACGCTTTTGTGTGGATGACGGTCCCGGAATACGCACAACAGTATTCCTTAAGGGGTGTCCGTTGCATTGCGTTTGGTGTCATAACGCCGAGGGGCTTTCCGGCAAGGTACAGCTTTATTATAGTGCCGAGCATTGTATAGGATGTCAAATCTGCCAAGCTGTTTGTCCCGTTCAAGCGCATAGATTTACAGACAGTGGACATACAGTGGATTTTTCACGGTGTATCACCTGCGGTGCATGCGTGGATGCTTGTCCCAATGAGTCGTTACGGTTGGCAGGAAAGTTGATGACAGCAGAGGAAGTTTTAAGTGAGGTGGTAAAAGATCAACCCTTTTTTGAGAGCTCCGGCGGCGGCATGACACTGTCGGGCGGGGAGCCGTTAATGCAGGGTGAATTTGCAATATCGCTTGCTAAGCTTGCAAAAGAGCGGGGATTACACGTTTGTATCGAGACATCAGGGTTTTGCAACCACGAAACGATGAAGAGTATCGCACAATATGTGGATCTGTTCCTGTTTGATTATAAGCATTCGTCCCCCGAGGCGCATAAACGCTATACAGGGGTGGAGAATAAGATTATTTTGGAAAATCTTGAGTTTCTTGAAACACTTGAAAAGCCTGTGATTTTACGTTGTCCTATCATTCCCGATTGCAACGATACCAAGGAGCATTACGGGGCTATTGCAGCATTGGCAAACCGAATGAAAAATATTATCGAGATCCACATCGAACCGTATCACCCCTTTGGAGTGAGCAAATACACCGCGTTGGGACTCACAGCAATGTACAATAGCCAAGAAATGATGCCCAAGGACGCATCGGAGCAAGCTGCCGAAACTGTCAGAGCATTGTCCGGCAAGAACGTCATCATCTCTTAGAGACAGAAGATGAAACATGATCACGTATTAAACAAATAATATAAATCGATAGCGTCTTTTTAAAATTATCATGTAAAAGGACGCTAAAGAAATACAAAAATGTCAGAAAGATTTCATTTTTCTAAAAAAGCAATATCAGAAATTTTAAGGAAAGGAGGAACTTGAACATGAAAAAGCATTACACTACCCCGGAAGTAAAAGAAATTTTAGTATCAGTAGAAGATGTAATTGTTACCAGCGGGTTATTGGGAGATGACATCAATAGTAATCCCGGTGGCTCTCAGTCATGGATCGAAGGTTAATAACAGCAAATGAACCCGAAAATGAAATCTTCTGACAAAAACCAAATTGAAAAAAGTGAAATAAAAGGAGGCTTTAATGAACAAAATCAAACGCTTACTCTTGCTTCTTTTGACCCTTGCTCTTTTGCTTGGCGCGTTGGCTTGCTTTGCGGGCTGTGACAAGGACAAGGGCAAGGAAGAGGGAACGACAGTTGACAACAGCGGTGTGACCGATGAGACCGATGACGCTTACCGCGACGATCTCCCCTCAAACTTAAAGTTTGAAAACGAGGAGATTAAGTTCCTCATCGGTGAGGCCGGCGACGGCTTGGGCGGAACCTTTGCGGAGCGCTCGATCGCCATTGAAGGTTACGCCATCGGTGATGCGGGTACCAACACGGTTGACGAGCAGGTCTACTACCGCAATCTCGACGTAGAGGATCGCCTTGGCGTTATCATTTCGCCTCATGCGCTTTCTACTGCAGTTACAGGTAGCATACTGCTCAACGATCTTCGTTCGGGCACTTCCGAGTACGATGTCATCAGTGCTTACCAAATACACGATATTCCAATGGCAACCGAGGGCTTGATCCTCAACTTCAATGCCATGAGTCAGCACAGTGCGGATTATGTGGATATCAGCAAGGAGTATTGGGACAAAAGTTACAGCGAAGCGCTTTCCTACAACAATGCCATGTATTGGGTGACAGGTGATCTTTCGCTGAGTTACCTTGGCGGTAAGTACTGCACGTTTGTAAATCTCGATCTTTATAATGATGCACTCAAGGATACTTACGGCGATATCTACACACTGGTAGAGAACAAGGGATGGAACCTTGACGTGATGGCAACCATGATCGAGCAAATAGCGGTATCCGCCGACGATGTTTGGGATGAGACAGATACCCTCGGCTTTGTCATTGAAAATGCTGACCAGTTGGACGGTATGTCGATCGGCGCCGGCGTAAAGTTTAGCGTTACCAATGAGGCAGGAGAGATCAGCATTGCCTTGTCGGATACAAAAACCTATCCTGCGGGATTGGAGTTTGCAAAAAAGATGTGGAGTATCCTTTATGATAACAACAAGGGTACTTATATGGCACCTTTCAAGCACTCTGCCAACAGCTTGGGACTCTTCTCTCAAGGAACCGTCCTCTTTACGCATAATAAAATCTTGTTGGCAGAGATCTATTTGACCGAAATGGAGAGCTACGGTATCATTCCCTCTCCCATGCTCAACGAGGCACAGGGTACATACTATGCGGCCATCCATGACAGTTGCTCTATGTACGGTATTTATTCCCAAAGCTCTCAAATCGCGGCTGCGGCTGCAACGCTGGAGGCAATGGCTTCCATGTCCGAGGCGATAGTCACAGCGTACTATGATGAGGCGCTCAAATACCGCTACTCCCGTGACCCCGAGTCCGCAAAAATGGTTGACTTGATCAGCGACAGCGTATACATCGACTTTGCATTTGCATGGGGGAAAGAGCTAAACAACATTCACAATTTCTATCGCACGTTTATTAATGAGGATAAGGCACCCTCCAACACCTCCAAGTACAAAAACTCTTGGAATGTACAACTGCAAAAACTGCTGACGGCACTGGTCAATCAGAGCGGTCTTACAACAGAAGAATAGTCATTTTAAATGTTTACGAAAGGAAACAATGTTATGAAAAAACTGTTATCCGTATTATTGGTTCTTACAATGGTTGCAAGCTTGTTTGTCATCGTTCCCACGGCGGACACTGCCGCAACCGATTATGAGGGTAACGTCGGTTACCTCGGTGAAGCAGGTATGGCTTCCGACACCGACTACTCCGATTATATCGAGATCGCAACCGAGGCAGATCTGCTCAAGATCGCAGATGACTACTGCGAGGAAAAGCTTGTTCTGACCGCCGATATTACCGTTACCACTGCTTGGGAACAGGTTGAGTGGTTTGCGGGCGTGCTTGACGGCAACGGACACACCATTACCTTTACCCAAGAAACGACCGATGCTATGTTTGACTGCTTGGATATTTTCTCTATCGTAAAGAACCTTACCATTGATGGTATCAATGTCAAGGTCGACGCTGCAAACGCCTCTGGCTTTGCAAAGAGCGCCGAAGGTCAGATCTGGAATGTAAACTTTACCAACACAACCATTACCGGCACCAGCACCAATGTCTCTTTGATCAATACCAACAACGGTACCATCTCCCATGTTTCTGTCGATACCACCGTTACCGGTAAAGGCAACGGTGCAAGCGCCCTCGTTTTGAGCAACAGAGGCGTGATCAGCTACTGTGCTTCTTTCGGTAAGGTAGACTCCAACTTCCACGTCGGCGGTATCGCGTCGGAAAACGCTGCCACCGGTAAAATCTACTCCTGCCTCAACTTTGCAACCGTCATTGCAAGACATAGCCGCGCGGCAGGTATCTCTGCCTCCAACGTCGCAGGTAACATCATCAAGGATTGCGGCAACTACGGTACCGTCATTTCCTTCCGTGAAGGAGATGCAGCCAACATTGACTCCAAGGTTTGCGGTATCGGTGTTTGCGAAAACGATTCCGCATACACGATTGAAAACTGCTTTAACGCAGGTACCATCATTGCAAAGAACAATTGCGTAAACATCGGCGGTATTACCTCCAGGAGCAATAACATCGACCTGTATGTGAAGAACTGCTACTCGGTGGAAAATCTGCTTAACCGTTACATCGACGAGACCTATACCACCTATACGCTGTATGCAGACAACATGGTAGATGGCGTGAATGAGACGGAGGCACCGCTTGACGGTAACAGCGGCAATACCAATGGTACGCTTGTCACCGCGGCTGAGTTTGCTTCTGCCGAAATGGTGACTAAGCTGGGCAGTGCATTCGTGCTCAACACGGGTGACGATGCCGAGGCATATCCCATTGACCTTGCGGCGGATACCGCAACCGAGCCGATGCTCCCCGAGGAAGAAGAGGACGATCAGGGCGGTAACGAGGAGCAAGGCGGTCAGCAGGGTGGAACCACCAATCCTCCCTCAGGCGGCGACGACAAGAATAATGAGACCGAGCCCACGACCGAGCCCGTAACCGAGCCCACCACCAACGCTCCCGCACCTACAACCGAAGAGGAAAGCGGATGCGGCAGTGTGATCGGTGTTGCATCGATCGGATTGATCGCAATGGCGGCAATTGCTCCCGTTGTGCTTCGCAAAAAGAAAGAGGACTGACTTTGAAATTACGGGGCAACCGTAAGTAAAATATTTGCGGTTGCTCCGTTCTCAAAACCGATTTTTCAGAGAGAGGGAACCTGTTATGAAAAAGCTATTATCTGTATTGTTGATTGTAACCATGCTTGCGGGTATGCTGATTTCTTGTCAACCCACTGTACAGTCGACCAATGAGAGCACCGTACCCGATACGGATACCACGGTGCCAGCAGAGGAAATTACCGAACCCGAAAAGGTACCGATTACGCTAAATGTCATGTCCCTCAATATTTACTATATTGATGAGATGACAACCACAGGCAACGATCCATCGGTTGAGGTGGACGGAACTGTAAAAACGCGCGGTCCCAAGCTGAATGCACTTTTGGAGGGCGAGGAGATCGATCTTGCGGGGCTTCAAGAGTTTTCCGCTGCTTGGCAACGTTGGTTACGTGACGATTTGGACAATCGTTATGGTTTTGTCGGCAAATTCAATAGCAAAGACGGCAATCAGATCACTCCTTTGATCTACCGTAAGGATCGGCTCAAAGTGATGGAGAGCGGATTGTTCTACGTTGCTCCCGGTGCGCCCGAGACCAAGACGGTTGGTTGGGATGCGAGATTTGCACGTCCTTGTCAATGGGGGGTCTTTCAGCTCAAGGAAACAGGGGAATATCTTCTGTTTTTGAATACGCATATGGATCATGAAGGCAGTGTTGCAAGGAGAAAAGGTGCGGAGGTGATTGTGGAGCAGATTGGGCTTTTGCAACAGAAGGTCAAGGAGACCTATGGTGCAGAGGATTGCCATGTGATCTTGGTGGGCGATATGAACTCCTTACCTACCTCGCCCGCATACACGACTTTTACTTCGGTGTTACAGGATTCCCGCGTTTATTCGGAGGGAAAGACGCTTAGCGATCGGCTTTCCACCAGCCCGGGCTTGTATTATTGCGCCTCGCAAGCCGATTATGCGAGCAATGGGCATTTGATCGACTATGTGTTTGTTTCCAATCTGATTACCGTCAGCTCCTACAAAATGGTACATACCTCAACTAATCTTTGTCCCTATGGGGAATATCTTTCGGATCATAATGCAGTGATTGCAAAAATCAAAATTTGATAATTAGGAGATAATGAAAACCATGAAGAAAGTTTTATCCATGATTTTAATTGTTGCCATGCTTATCAGTATGATGACATTTATATCCTTTGCAGAAACAACCTATGTTGAAATCAGTAGCGAAGAACAACTTCGTGCAGTGGCGAATGACCTTTCCGGCAACTATATTCTTACATCAGATCTTACATTGTCATCACCCGTCTATATCGACAGTAATGACAGCGCACAGTTTACCGGAACATTTGACGGAAACGGTCATACAATCACCTTTACTTTTACCGACTATGCTACCGCGCCTATCTTTTGGACGATCGGAAGTGCCGGTGTGGTAAAGAATCTTACAATTGACGGTTGGAAAACCGGCGGCAGTATGTATTGTATCTTGGCAGAACGCCAGAATGGTACCATCAGTAATGTCCATTTCAAAAATATTGTTATCGATCGTACGGGTGCCGACGCTGCTCCGATTTATCGAAATGAGTCGACAGCCGTGATCCGCAACACGACAGTAGACGCAAACAGCACCATTACGGGCACTGCTGACCGTACAGGCGGTATCGCATCGAAGAATTATGGGATAATTGAATCCTGTGTCAACTATGCAACAATTAATTCCGCAACATACGGCGGTGGTATTGTAGGAGCAAATGAAACCGGTGGCCGCGTTCGTCTTTGTTCCAATTACGGTACGGTGAATGGCAGCAACATGCGTGGCGGCGGAATTGCAGGCTGCTCAGTAGAAACCGCAAGCGTTTACGGTTGCTTCAATTTCGGTACGATTTTTGTCGGGACAGCTGGCGGCGGTATTGTAGGCTTCAATCAAAACGCAACTGTAGACCGCTGTGTGAACTACGGTGATATCAAGGGGCTCAGCCAAATTCAAGGTGGCGTTGTGGGGATCAATAACGGTACTACTGCAACGGTAAGCAATTCCATCAACTACGGTACGGTTGTTTCTGTTGCATCTTATGCAACGGCTACCGGATTTGGATTTGACGAGAATAGAGCTACTGTTACTTACACAAATTGTTTTAATGCCGGCTACATCATCAATGTTATTGGTAACAATGGTGTAAACAACATTGCAGGGATTCACCATGAGTACATGCTCTCGGATACAGCTAATGTTACGGAAACCAATTGCTACTCTCTTGCAAACAGACTCTATCATTTTGTAACCAAGCCGAGTGATCTGGCTTCATATGATTTGGACAGCATCGACTATACGGATACTGCAATCGTTACCCCTGTGGATAATTCCGCAAATGCCTATGCAAGTAATGGAAGCGTTATTGCGGAAACTTATAATTGGAGTACGCTTGCCGAAGCTCTTGGTTCTGCTTTCAAGGTGAATACGGGTGCTGACGCCGATCAATATCCGATTCTTGTTGTAATTCCGGAAACAACACCCGATGCCGATACGGACACTGTCACAGGCTATCAATACAAATTGGTTGGTGCACAAGTCGCTACCGCCGGTTCTACCTACAGTGTACGTTTTGTCGGTATTCTCGATACCTTGACCGATCTCTCCAATGTTGGATTTTTGATCGAAGCAAGCGTTGGTGATACCACCAAAACGTTTGATATTCGCTCTCAAGGCTACGTTTACAAGACCATCAGCGCAAAGGAGAACGGAGTGAATACCGAGATCACTGCGGAGGCACTCGGAGGAAATTATATTTATGCCGGAACCATCACCGACATTCCCGTCAACGAGGGGGAGAGCATTACATTTAAAGTAACTCCTTACACTGTTGCTTTGAATTCGGATGAGATCAATTCTTACACTGCATACAATGTAGTATTTGTCGGCGGTGTATTCCAAAGTGCAACCGTGGTTGCCGACTAAATTCAGACTGTAGCCCAAAAGGGCGGTCGTATTGACGAAGCCCCCTCCTCTATGATTAATATTATAAAGGAGGGGGGATGTAGTTAATTGTAATACTTTGACTATAATGAAATCCAAAGGAAGGAAACTATTATGAAAATGATGAAAAAACTGTTATCGATGCTTTTGATAATCTCCATGCTTTCCGGTATGGCTCTGATTGCTCCAAGTGCAGCGGAGCAACGTGTTGATTGGGTTGAAATTGCCACCGAGGCAGATCTTTCCAAGCTGGTTGACGAAGATAATTATGATAAGAATTTTAAGCTTACCGCTGATATTACAATGACCGGAACATGGGAGACGGTAGACTATTATGAGGGGTGCTTTGACGGTGACGGACACAAGATCATCTTTACCCAAAAGCAATCGGATCCCATGTTTGATACCATAGGTGGTATTGTCAAAAATCTTGTTCTTGAAAACATGAGTGTAGAAGGCACAAATAACGAATACACGGTAGGCTTGGTTAATAAAAATAACGGTCAAATATGGAATATTGAAGTTGTGAATGCAACCATTACGGGACCCGGAAAAAATGTTGGATTGATTAACCTCAACAACGGTGTTGTTTCTCATGTGACTCTGGATGCAACCATAAAGGGTGCCGGCGACCGCGCAGGCATTATTTGCTGGAACTCTGAGGGAGCCACGGTTCGCTACTGTATGTCATACGGAACTTATCTTACCAATTTTCAGCTTGGCGGTATTGTGGGCAACAATTTGGGGACTATTGAAAACTGCTTGAACTTTGCAACCGTTGTTGCCATAAATTGCAGTGCCGGCGGTGTTTCGGGACCGACAAGATCCAAAACGGCAAAGATCATCAATTGCGGCAACTACGGTACAGTCATTGCAATGAGACCCGGTGGCAGTATAGAGGCTGTTGCAGGTGGTATCACCTTTATGGAGCAGAATACTGTTTTGGAGCTTACCAATAGCTTTAACGCGGGTAAGGTCATTGTAAAGAACGGAACCAATATGTGCGGCAGTCTGGTATGCAGATTTACAGAGAGCTTATATCAAAACACTACGGTAAACTTAACCAACTCTTACTCCGTTGAAAATATGCTGTACACCTTTGATCAATTATTTACCGCTGAAACGGCGGGAACATATGCCGATGCGACGTACTCTCAGTTGGCTGACAATGCGATCAGTGTGTGTGGTGTGAACGGTACTCTGGTAAGTGCGGATACCTTTAAGTCTCCCGAAATGCTTACCAAGCTTGGTTCTGCTTTTGTTGCAAATACAGGAGAAGATAAGGATCTGTATCCTATTCTGCTTGCTGCTGACACAACCGAAGAACCCATGCCGGAGGGAGAAGAGGTTGACCCCGACCCCGGTACAACCAATCCTCCCGCTACTGGCGACAATGAGACGGAACCTACGACAGAACCTGTAACCGAACCTGTTACAAAACCTGTAACCAATTCTACCGAGGCGAATACTTCTTCTGTAGATGAGGATGACAGTGGTTGCTCCAGTACGATCGGAGGCGTTTCTGTGGTTCTGATTGGTTTTGCAGCTATGGCTTCGGTTATGGTCAAGAAAAAGAAGGAAGATTAAGTTTTTGTCTGATTAAAATTCAAAGGACAGCGGCAAGTCGAATGTTGCTGCTGTCCTTAACCCAAAGGAGGGTATGATGAACAAATATAAAAAAATATTGTTGTTGCTTTTTATATCATTGTTACTGCTTTCTTCATTGTTCGGTTGTAGCAACGATGATTCTTCTGAGGAAACAACCGCTGAAATTGTCGATACCGAACCCGATCAGTACCTTGACGATCTACCCAATAACTTGGATTTTGGAGGAAAAGAAATCACCTTTGTCATCGGTGACTATGTGACCAACAGTGGTCGTGAGGCTTTTTCGGCACGTTCGATTGGATTGGAAGATTTTACTCCGGGGGACGTGGGAGCCAGTATCGTGGACGAGGAAGTTTATTACCGTAATATCGAAGTGGAGGATCGCTTGAATGTATTGATCACTCCGAGAGCATACACGACAAATCTTTCTGCCACGGTCGTTGGAGTCGAGTTGCTTTCGGGAGGATCGGAGATCGATGTGATCTGCGGATATCAATGCTTTGATATCACAATGTTGACCGAGGGGCTTTTGCTGGATTATAACCATCTTTCCGAGCAAAATGCCGATTATATCGATATCAATAAGGACTACTGGGGAAAAGAATATATTGATGCCATCACTTACAAGGACGCTATGTATTGGATCACGGGCGACCTTTCGCTCCGCTATCTTGGCGGTATGCATTGTACTTATGTTAATCTCGAGCTTTATGAAAACGCACTCAAGGATACCTATGGTGATATTTACACGCTTGTGAAAAACAAAGGCTGGAATCTTGATGTGATGAATCAGATGATTACGCAAGCATTTCAAGATGTCGGTACAAAAGAGGATGTAGCCGATGAAAGCGATGTGCTGGGCTTTGTTACCGAATATGTTGAAATGGACGGAATGTCGGTTGCTTCCGGCGTATCCTTTGTAGTCAAAAAAGAAGACGGTTCTCTTTCTGTTGCATTAAGTGACAGTACATTAAACAATAACGCTTTTGAATTTACTAACAAGATGTATGAAATTTTGCACGAAAACAAAGGTACGTTGTTGCGGACTGTAAATATCGGAAAAAACATTCCTTTGAATATGTTTGCCTCGGGCAATGTACTTTTTGTACAGAGCATGGTGTTTAATGCAGAAGCGTTTTTAAGTGATATGGAAACCTATGGTATTTTGCCTTGCCCGATGTTGAATGCGGATCAAGAGGAGTATCGTACTGCACTTCAGGATGCTTGTACTTTGTTCGGTATTTATGTAGGTAGCGATTCTGTTGCGGCAAGTGTGGCTACATTGGAGGCAATGGCGTCACAAGGCTATGAAACGGTAGCCCCCGCCTATTATGATGAGACCTTAAAATACCGTTATTCCCGTGATCCGGAGTCGGCAGAGATGATTGATCTGATGCGTGACAGTGTATATGTTGATTTTGGCTATGCTTGGGGCAGATCCTTTAACAATATTCATAATTTTTTCCGTACAGCGGTTCAATCACCTGCAAAAATGTCGACTTTTCGTAAGGATTCTTCCATTTGGGAGGGAAATTTGACAAGCTTGATCGGAAAGTTGGAGGCGCAATTGAACGGCATTTCAGGCTGACGTATAATAAAAGGGACAGCAATAAAATATTTATGGCTGTCCTGTTTGAAAATTAGGAGGTTTTTATGAAAAGAATCATACCGCTTTTGTTGTTTTTTTGTTTGCTTTTTACTTCCTGTAACGGCGGCAAGCTTGAAGAAAATACCGTTTCTTCCGATACTGTTACCGAAGCCGAGACCAATGCCGAATTACCTGTAAATAGAAGTGTTTTGAATGTGATGTCGTTCAACATTTGGGGTGGTGGAAACTGGGCTCTCGAAACCTATGATGATTATAAAAAGCCGATAGACGGTACTTTAGCGACCAGAGGCGCGAAGCTCAATGCCTTGCTGAACGGAGAAGGGATAGATGTTGCGGGATTGCAAGAGATTCCTGCAATCACCAAAGCTTGGCTACGTGACGAATTGGATGAGAAGTACAGCTTTATCGAGAATAGGTTTGACGAAAGTAGAGAAAATGTTGTGATATATCGGAAGGATAAGTTTACAGTAGTGGATTACGGTGCTTTTTGTCTTGCTAAAGGCGCACCGCAAACATCAGTTATCGGCTGGGACGCAGATTGCATTCGGGACTGTGTTTGGGTGTTGTTTCAAGTAACCGAAACAAGTGAGTATTTTATGTTTATGACTACGCATTTGGATCATATCGGAAATGTTGCAAGAAAACAAAGCGCTTCACTGATTGTCGGTCAAATGGAGGAATTAAAACAGACTGTTCAAACGACCTATGGGATTGAAGATTGTCCGATGATCTTGACAGGAGATATGAATTCCGAGCCCGACTCGTCTGTCTATGCTACGTTTACTGCCTCTTTAAACGATGCTCGAGTTAAAGCAGAGGGGAAAACCTTAAATTCTTTATATAGCACAGGCCCCGGTTTTAAATATTATGAATCGGTTTATGATTATATAATCAACGGACATACGATCGATTATATATTCCTATCCAAAAATGTCGTATCAGTGAGCTACAAAATGATTCATACCGCAAGCAATCTTTGCCCTTACGGTGAGTATATCTCGGATCATAATGCAGTTATCGCCGAGATCCAATTGCCTTAAAATCTGCAAATGCCGAGGAGAGAGGATCACTTGATCGCCACGCACAATTAAAGATCTTTTGTGGCTTGGGGCTGTTGCAAATAAACATTTGCAGCAGCCCCAAAATTGGAAAAGAGCAAGAACCGAGAAAAGCAAGCTGATTTAGACTTGAAAAGTAAAAAGCATTAAAAAAGTAGGACAAAAAGAGAAGAAAATTTTCAAATAAACGTGAAATATTTGATCGCACCTTGCTATTGCAATTTGCGGTCTTAAATCGAATAATTATAATAAAAAACAAACCCGAACCACTCTCGACCTGCGATCAGGCGATAGGGGTTCGGATTTGTTTTTGGTGGACCATCAAGGACTCGAACCTTGGACCGACCGGTTATGAGCCGGGAGCTCTAACCAACTGAGCTAATGGTCCGACTGACATCTTTATTATTATATCGGAAAATGACCGAAAAGTCAAGACTTTTTCTTACTTTTGTCAATTTTTTTATTGTTTTTTTTGCCTTTGTCTTGCTTTGAGTGCCTGTTTTGGCTGCCTTGTAAAATATTTTTCTTGAATTTTTTGAAAACGGCGGCTTTCACGTCTCTTCGACAGGCGGTTTGTGGTATGATAAAGACAGCCAAGGACAACCTTGATTTTGAAAGGAGAACCGAACATGAAAAAATCGATCGTATTGTGTGCTATCCTGTGCGCGTTGCTTTGCGGCTGTCAAACCGGAGGCGGGAGCGATCAGCCCGAAACCGAGACACAGGATCAGAAAACACCAACCGCGCCCGATGTGCCCGATACCGCGTCGGGTGAGGTGCAAACGCGTCTTGCTTATTACGAACAGCTTGTGACCGATCTGCAACAGGAGCTGCTGGGGCTGAAAACCGAGATCTTCACGGGGAGGGTGGAGTATGAGTCGCGTATTGCCGAGCTGGAAGCAGAGCTCGAAGCCGCGGAGCAAGCGATGCCCTCTGTACCGTCGGATGCCGACACCGCGGGAGGGGAACAACCCTCGGACGTGGCAAATTTTCGCTATTCCGTCACAAACGGTGCGGTCACGATTACTTCTTACATAGGGAGCGACAAGGCTGTCACTATTCCCGCGACGGTTGAGGGATGCCCCGTGGTTGCCATTGGAGACCGCGCCTTTATGGACAATGCCAATCTGACCTCGGTTACCATTCCCGACGGTGTGACGAGTATCGGATGGTTTGCTTTTTCGGGATGTGTTTCTCTGGAAAATGTTTCCATCCCCGCCACCGTCCAGTCGATCTCCTACGGCGCTTTCCAAAATTGTAATGATACGCTTACCGTTGCCTGCTCTGTGGGCTCTTATGCCGAGGCTTATGCCCGTAGCTACGGGATGCGGACCAAAAGCGAATAAAAACTGACAATAAAATCGGCTGTTACACGAACGCAACAGCCGATTTGTGTTGGTTCAAATCCATGAACCGTTTTTTATGTATCCGCGGAGTAATAGATTTTTCCCTTGGCAAGACCGTCCCCGAACAATTCGGAAACGGTGACCACGTCGTATCCCTCTGCATACAGCCGCGCAAGCAGGATTTTTGTGGCATCGTATGTACTTTCGTAAATGTCGTGCATGAGGATGATGTCGCCGTCCGAAAGCGAGGACATAATGTTTTCCACGATGTTGTTGATGCGCGCGTCGGCTTCTTCGTCGGAGATGCCCGTGTAATAGCGGTTGGCAGTGTCCCAATCCTCGGAGTCTACACTCCATAAGATGACCGAGTAGGGGCAGGTCTCGACGCGGTGACCTGTGATCTTACCTCCTACGGGGCGCATCAGATTGACTTGATATCCGGGGACCTGCTTTTGAATGGCTTGCTCGGTCATGTTCAGCTCATAACGAAAATCGTCCTCCGTACATTCGTCGTAGTACACGGTGTGCGTATAACCGTGAATCCCGATCTCGTTGCCTTTTTCCACGGCATAGGAGACGCTGTCGCCGCCCGCGATGCGGTTGCCCACCACAAAAAAGGTGGCGTGATAACCGTATTTGTCAAGCTCGTCCACGATCTTTTTGGTACGGTCGTCGTAATGGTTGGGACCGTCGTCATAGGTCAGCGCCACACGCTTGGTGGGCTTTGGCTCCTCTGTCACGGTTTCTTCGGTTGACGTTTCCTCACCCGGGATCGGCAGATAGGCGGGGCGCTCCTTTTCCGTATAACAGCCGCCCAGCGAGAAAATGGCGGACAGCAAAAGCAGGAAAACGACCGCACGAAAAGCAGGGCGTTTTTGATATATCATTTGACACCTCGGTAATTTCAAAATACAAGTTAATTATACAACCTTGCCAAGGCTTTGTCAAGCAATATTTTTACATTTTTCGACCTTTTTTCTCTTTTTTGAAAGTGTTTCCTATCTATATCTCCGTATGTTGTTTTTACAGTTCTTTTCCCCGATGCCTCGCGTCAAATTCTTTTATGCTGACAACGCTGCCCGTCAAGCGGGATTCCTCGGCTGCAAAGGCGATCATGTGGTTGTCGCAGGACTCGGCAATGTCGCAGACCGAGTTGTCGGAAATGCCGTTGAGCAGATCACGAAGGGCGTAAATGATCCCCTCGTCACCGCCGCCGTGTCTGCCTACGATGGTGTCATCGGTTTTGTTTGCGTCAAGATTGATTTGTCTTGTGGAGCGGTCTTCAAAATGATAAATATCGATGATGGGAGAGCTCATATTGGCGCTGATCTCGCCGCGGGTTCCCATAATGCGCAAAAAACGTCCGCCGCGGTTAAAGGCGCTCATGGTAAATCCGACAGTTGCACCGCCCTCAAATTCCAAATTGACCACTTGATGATCCACCACGTCGTTGTCACATTTATATATACATTTTCCGTATTGCGTTGTGCAGAGGGCCTTTTCCACGTCCTCGTCGGTGGGAGTGATCTTTTGTGTGGCGGTCGTGCGGAACCACGCGTTCTTTTTATCGTCATAATACAGCTTGACCGCGTTGTAAGGGCAAACAGCGGCATGGGGACAGCCGTCGATACAACGCTCGGGCGCATCGGCGGGTGCGTTTTTGCGGGTAAAATATTGAAGGGAGCCAAAGCTTTGCACGCGGGTGCACTTTTTGCCGATGAGCCATGCCAAAATGTCCATGTCATGACAGGATTTCTGCAAGAGCATAAAAGAGGCTCTTTGACTGTTGCCCCAGTTACCGCGCACAAAGCTGTGGCTTTGGTGGGTGTTGCCAACGCCTTCCAAGTGTTGAATGTTCATCACCTCGCCGATCTCCCCGCTGTCGATCACGTTTTTTAGAGCGCGGAAAAATCTTGTATAACGCAATACATGGCAGATCAAAACAAACACACCTTTTTTCTCGGCGGCGTGTTGGAGCGCGCGGCATTCCTCGGGAGTGGGGGCGGCTGGCTTTTCCAATAACAGGTTGTAGCCTTTTTCGATTGCCGCCATGGCAGGTGCAAAATGGTCGCGGTCCATGGTGGCAATGATCGCCACGTCCGCCATTTTGGGCAGAGCGAGCAAGGGCTCCCAGCTTTCAAAGCACATTTCCTTGGGGAGACCGTGTTTTTGCTTGATGTAGTTGCGCCGATCCGCAATGGGCTCGGCAACCGCTACCAGTTCAAAGTCATCCGAAAGTTGTTTGGTAAGGTCGGTATAGGTCTTTCCTCTGTTGCCG
Source organism: Clostridia bacterium (assembly GCA_017453205.1). Classification (GTDB taxonomy): domain Bacteria; phylum Bacillota; class Clostridia; order Oscillospirales; family CAG-272; genus UMGS1865. The sequence continues at coordinate 93,389 of JAFTKO010000007.1, forward strand.
GCGCCGATGAGGATCAGCTTTTTTGATGGTTGCATTCTATAATTCTCCTTTTTTCTTTCAAAAAATATTGACTTGCGTCGGATATTATGATACAATAAACGGTGAGAAAAGTCAATTGACGATTGAACTGAAAAGGTGGACTATTTCACTGTTTTGCAAAAAAGGAGGGGGAAGCGATGCAGTCGATCGGATACTATACGTTTGATGATACGGAAAACCGTCGCAACGGATTAAATCTATGTAGCGTTGCCTCATCGAAGCTTCCACTGGAGGTCAATTGTGCGGGCTGTTTTTGCACTCGATCGCGTTTTTTGACCGACAATCGGGAGGGACGTCTCGACTATTATCTGCTTTACATGACCTCTGGAAGCCTCGAGCTGATGCTCCCCGAGGGAAGCGTGACGATGCGGGCGGGGAGCTTTGTCATCATTCCGCCGCAAACACGCTACCGTTACGCGCATACCGATGAATGTGAAATGGATTATTTATGGGTGCATTTTACGGGTTCGCAGGTGTTGGAGATTCTTGAGGAGTACGGTCTCTCTCTGTATCCCGCCGTGTATCGGATCGAGGAGGACGGCGGCGTTGGGCGAAAATTACGCAACCTGTTTGATGCGTTTGCTCGGCGGGACTGTTTTCGTGCCAGAGAGCTTTCTTCACTGTTTGATGGCTTGCTCATCTTCCTTGCCCGTCGTGTAGCGAACGGTGGACGGGATGACCGATTGCTTGCAGCGTCTCTCCGCTATATTCATTCATCCTATCATACCGAGATCAAGGTACCGGAGCTGGCAAAAATCGAACGCTTGAGTGTTTCCAGATACAATACCGTGTTTCGTAAGATCATGGGGATGTCTCCCATCGAGTACGTTACCAAAATGCGCTTATCCTCGGCATGTGAGCTGCTTGGCAATACCGACCTTTCGGTTAAGGAGATCGGGCTTTTGGTAGGCTACACCGATCCGCATTTTTTCAGCCGCGTTTTCAAATCTCACATGGGTGTCTCCCCTGCGGTATATCGGAGTGCGGGAAAGGGCATGGGAGGTGACCGCAATGAAATATAATGCGGAACGTGCGGCAATCACGCTTTCGGTGACCGAGCTTTGCGCGTTGGCGCTGACAATGGGAGACCTCGATCTGCGTCCCGGTATGAAAAAGCGTTTTTCGGCGGAGCGTGCGGCAATCGGGGCAAAGGTGCACCGCAAATTACAGTCGGAGGCGGGGGTACGGTACGATGCCGAGGTACCCATGACCAATACCACGGTATTTCACGGACTTGTCTTTGAGGTCAGCGGTCGTGCGGACGGAATTTTACGTACGGAACCCTTGACGGTGGATGAGATCAAGACCGTGAGCGGAAAAGCGTTTGATCTGCCTCCCGCCCCCATGCACGACGCGCAAGTCAAATGCTATGCGTATTATCTCTGTCGGGAGCATGGCTTGGAACGGATACAGACGCGCTTGACTTACTACCGCCTTGACGATGGCAAAACTCGCTATCTGACAACCGAGCACACCGGCGAGGAATTGCAAGCATTTTATTTGGAGCTGCTTTCGCGCGTCGAGTACCGCGCCCGTATTTTGATCGAGCGTGAGACGGTTTCGCTCCCCTCGGTGGGGAGTGCGCGCTTTCCGTATTCCTCGGTACGTCAAGGACAGGATATCATGATCCGTGAGTGTTACCGCGACATCCGCGCGGGAAAGCGGTTGTTTGTCGAGGCGCCCACGGGGACAGGCAAAACGCTTTCCTCGCTCTATCCCGCCGTGCGCGCCATGGGGGAGGGGCTTTGCGATAAGATCTTTTATCTCACAGCCAAAGCCGCCACAAGGCGCGAGGCGTACCGCGCCGCGGCGCAGCTCTTTGAGGCGGGGGCGCTTCTGCGCACCGTTGTTTTGACCGCGCGCGAACAGGTCTGCCGAAATGACGCGGCAAAAGCCGATCCCGCAGGGATCTCGCGTCATTGCAATCCATTGGATTGCCCCTATGCCAAGGGCTTTTACGACCGCGCGGGAGGTGCGGTATGCGATGCGCTTTCGGGGCAACACGGCTTTTCGAGGATCGCGATCTTGGACTATGCCGAAAAGCATCACATTTGCCCCTATGAGTTCCAATTGGAGCTGTCGATGTTCTGTGACATCGTCATCTGTGACTATAACTACGCTTTTGATCCCCACGTGTATTTGCGCCGTTATTTTGAACCCGAGGCTCAGGCGGGGAACCGCTACGTCTTTTTGGTGGACGAGGCGCACAACCTCGGTGACCGTGCCTCGGCGATGTACTCTGCGGAGCTATGCAATGAGGAAATTGCCGCGCTTTGGCGGCAACTGCCCGAGAGCGAGAAAACGCTCCGCGATACTTTGGAAAAGATGAGTGTCACCATGCACGGCTTCCGACGTCTTTGCAGTGACACGCTTTCCAAGGACGACGCGGGCGTGGAGCACGGTTATGATATCAGCCGCAATCCGTTGGAGTCCTTTCACGCTTTGGTGGCGGAGACGCGAACTGTATTGGAGGGATGGCTCCGTACCCACCGCGGTGATGTGTTTGAGACCGCCGTTCATACGCTGACGGCAACGCTCAAGCATTTTGAGGTGGTGTCCGAATATTATGACGATCATTTTCTCACCTTTATCGAGGTGACGGGGCAAACCTGCACGATACGGCTGATCTGTCTCGATCCCTCCCGCATCCTCGCCGCATGCCTTTCGCGTGCCCGTTCCTCGGTGCTGTTTTCGGCAACGCTGACACCGCCCGATTATTTTGCCGATATCCTCGGCGGCGGGAAGGACGCGGTGCGCATCTCATTGCCGTCTCCGTTCGATCCCTCACATTTTTGCCTTGCCGCCGTTCCTACCGTCAGCACACGGTATGAGGACCGTGCCAAATCCTACAAAAAGATCGCTTCTCTCATCGCCGCCACCGTTTCGGCAAAGGCGGGGAACTATATCGCGTATTTTCCGTCCTACGTTTATATGGAAAAGGTGTTGGAGGTGTTTGCCAAACGTTATCCAAAGGTGGAGACCGTGGTGCAGACGCGTGGCATGAGCGCCTCGGAGCGGGATGCCTTTTTGAACTCCTTTCGTGATGATCACCGTTTGCGCGTCGGCTTTTGTGTGCTGGGCGGCTCCTTTTCGGAGGGGATCGATTTGCCCGGGGGACAACTCATCGGTACGGTGATCGTCGGTACGGGCTTGCCGGGCATTTCCAATGAGCGTAACATTCTGCGCGATTATTATGAAACCACGCGCGAGTGCGGTTACGATTATGCCTATACCTATCCGGGGATGAACCGTGTGCTTCAAGCGGCGGGCAGAGTGATACGGCGTGAGGATGACCGCGGAGTGATCGTGCTCATCGATGACCGCTACGGCTCCGAACGTACCAAAATGCTGTTCCCCGAGCATTGGAGCGGCATCCAATATGCAGGAAACGCCGCTGAACTTGCAGAACTGACCGCGGATTTTTGGAAAAATGCGAATGCTTGATCGGTGAAATGCAAAATTTCTTTCTGAAAATTGCAAAAACATATTGCAATTGTCTTTCGAGTATGATATAATATACGGGTATCATATTTTCGTCGGCGTCAACCGACAAACGCAAGGAGACTGTAAAATGGAATTTTCAAAGATGAGCCGTGAGGAGCGTTCGGTGCTTCTCGCAGATCTGAAAAAGGAATACGCCGCCGCACAGGCAAGAAATCTTTCGCTCGACCTCTCGCGCGGAAAGCCGGGGGCAGAGCAATTGGACCTGTTGCAACGCATGCTCGGTTGTATCTCTTACTCCGAGGATTGCCGCACCGAGGATGGCTTTGATTGCCGTAACTACGGTATTCTCGACGGTATCAAGGAGGCAAAGCGCCTGTTTGCCGAGCTGTTGAACCTTTCGGAAAAGGAGCTCTTTATCGGCGGTAACTCGTCTTTGAATTTGATGTACGACACGGTCGCGCGCGCCATGCTCTACGGCGTTTGCGACAGTGAGCGTCCTTGGTGTCGCGAGGAGGAGATCAAGTTCATCTGTCCTGCGCCCGGTTATGACCGTCACTTTGCCATTTGCGAGTCACTCGGCATCAAAATGCTGCCCGTAGATATGACGCCCACCGGTCCCGACATGGACGCGGTGGAAAAGCTTGCGGCATCCGATCCCTCCGTCAAGGGCACTTGGTGCTGTCCCAAGTATTCCAACCCCGACGGTATCACTTATTCCGACGAGACCGTCCGCCGCTTCGGCGCGATGAAGACCGCAGCAAAGGATTTCCGCATCTTTTGGGATAACGCCTACGCTGTGCATGATCTTTATCCCGACCGTGCCGATACGCTTGCCGATATTTTTGAGGCTTGCTCGGCATACGGCAACCGCAACCGCGTGTTCTACTTTGCGTCTACCTCCAAAATTTCGTTCCCGGGGTCGGGCGTTGCCATCATGGCGGCATCCGAGGAGAACCTCAAACAGATCATGCCCATCATCGGCGCACAGACCATCGGTTTTGATAAGATCAATCAGCTCCGTCATGTCCGCTATTTCCAATCCGCGGAGAATGTGCGTAAGCATATGATGAAGCTTGCCGATGTCATCCGTCCCAAATTCGAGATCGTTCTCAATACGCTTGAAAAAGATCTTGGCGGAACCGGTATTGCCCGTTGGACCAATCCCTTGGGCGGTTACTTTGTCAGCCTGTTCGTACAGGACGGTTGCGCAAAACGTACTTATCAGCTCTGCCGTGAGGCGGGTGTCAAGCTGACCGATGTCGGCGCGACCTATCCCTATAAGCGCGATCCTCATGACAGTAATATCCGTATCGCGCCCACCTTCCCGAATGTGTGTGACCTGCAAGAGGCAATGAATGTCCTCACCCTCTGCGCTCGCATCGCCGCTTTGGAACAGTTAGGTTAATACATATGGATTTGCGGGGAGGGTACCCTTTCAAAAAGGTACTCTCCCCGTTATTTGCGGCGGACATTCTATGATTAGGCAACGTCCGTGAAAGTTTTTGAAAGGAATATGGAAGACCTTATTTTTTGAGAATAACATTAGCGCCAAAGAGCATGTATTGATTTTGTTGAAGCAAAAGTAACTTTGTGGAGAGGGCAGGGTTGGTGGTCCCTAACCTCTATCGGGAGTATCTTAGGATATTCGCATTGACATACCCGTATTGCCCCGAACTAAGGAAACGCGAACAGACATTCCTTATTTTATCATACATACCCTTTTGTTAAAGTTTTAAAGGGGCGTGGGGAATCGAAGCGGCTTTGCCGCTTCTAACACGAAGTGTTTTCTTTTAGTTAAAAGTTTCCCCACAAAAAAGCTTCTGCGCCAACGAAATTCATACTCAAAAAGGTTTTCTGCAAAAAAATTATGACACAAACACAAACCAATCCGTTTCCGCACAGTGACAGCAACAAGCGCTATTATACCTACGACTATTATTTGCGCCGCACCTTTGGCGGGAAGTGTGCAAAGCTCCCGCTGGACGCAGGTTTTACCTGCCCGAACATCGACGGGCGTTGCGGCAGAGGCGGCTGTATTTATTGCTCCGACCGTGGGAGCGGTGATTTTGCGCCTGCGGCACAGCTTTCGGTCACGGAGCAGATCGCAAGGCAAAAGGAACTGTTTGCCCGTAAGTGGGATGTATCGAGGTGTATTGCGTATTTTCAAGCGCATACCAACACCTACGCGCCGCTGTCGGTTTTGAAAGAAAAGTATGAGGAGGCACTTTCACAGGAGGGAATCGTCGGCTTGAACATTGCCACGCGTGCCGACTGTCTGGCTCCCGATACGGTAGAATACTTGGCGCAGCTTTCACGGCGCACGGTGCTGACGGTGGAGCTCGGACTCCAGACCTCTTGCGACGAGAGCGCCGCGCGCATCAACCGAGGGCATACCTTTGCCGATTTTTACCGCGGCTTTGCGGCACTGCGTGAAGCGAGCCCCGATATCGGTATTTGTGTACATTTGATCTTTGGCTTGCCGGGGGAGGATGACAAGACTATGATGCAAACGGTGCGGGATGTTGCAAAACTGCATCCCGATCAAGTCAAGCTCCATTTGTTGCACGTTTTAAAGGGAACACGGTTGGCAAAGCTGTATGTGTCCGGGGAATATGTTCCCTTGGAGCGGGAGCGCTATATCCGATTGATTGCCGATGCACTGGAGCTGTTACCGCCCGATGTCGTGATCGGACGTCTGACGGGAGACGGTGCCGCAGACGACCTGCTCGCACCGCTGTGGAGCCGTAAAAAGACCGCGGTCATCAACGACATTGATAAACTGCTGTATTCCCAAAACGGTTATCAAGGACGGCTCTATTTTGAAAATTAATATATGTTATGTGAGAATTATGTGATTATTTTTCAGTTTTAAATTATGATTTTGACCATAACGTAGATTTTGTGATTTCATGTGCATTTTTTGTTGACTTTTGGGGGATGGGAGTGATATAATGGAGATATCACAAAAGCAATGGGAGTGAAAAAACATGAGGGAAGAAGTCGAAGTGAGCGAAATCAATTTGGTGGATATGGTCAAGCTTTTGTGGTCGAAAGCATGGATCATTTGTATTTCCACAATATTGGCGGCTGTCTTGTTTTTGTCGGGGACGGTTTTGTTTGTGGTTCCTCAATACCAAGCCGAGGCTTTACTGTACGTCAATAACAGCTCTGTTTCGAGCGGTTCCTCCGAGATCATTGTTTCGGGAGAGATCGACGCGGCAAAAAAATTGGTCGATGTTTATGTGATCATCTGCGAGCTGCCTTCCACCTTGGAAACCGTTATTCAGAAGGCGGGATTGGATATGAGCGTTGAGACGCTGGCACAAAAGGTGACTGCCGAGGCGGTGAATGATACCGAGGTCTTTCAAATTAAGGTTACCGATTCCGACCCGCAAAGAGCTGCCCGAATCGCCAATATTTTTACAGAGGTATTGCCGGATAAGATCGCGTCGATCGTAGACGGCAGTTCGGTGAGGATCATGAACTATGCAACCGTTCCTACCACGCGTTCCTCGCCCAGCTATACAACCAATACACTGCTCGGTGCAGTGGTGGGATTGGTACTGTCTTGCGGGGTGATCGTTGTGATCGATATTTTTCTCGATAAGGTGAAGAATGTCGAGATGCTGACGAGAAAATATAAAATACCCGTGCTTGCCGAGATCCCCGATCTATATGACCAAAGGTCGACCTCCAAAAAATACCGTTATTACGGTTATTCCCAAGCATCGCAATCTGTAAAAGGCGGTACCAGCGAATGAGTGAGAAACAAAAAAGCCAACCCATCAATAAACAAAAAACAACGATCGGTAAAAAATTGCATTTTGAAGCGTCCGAAACCTACAAAAGATTGAGAACCAATCTGCAATTTGTTCTGCCGTTAAAGGATGGCAAACGTTGCCGCTTGATCGGCGTTACCAGTGCGCTCGCGGGGGAGGGGAAAAGCACGACCTCGATCAACCTGTCATATTCTTTGGCGGAATCGGGGAAAAAGGTGCTGTTGATCGAGGCCGATCTGCGCTTGCCCACCATTTCCAAATTGCTTGAGCTGAGATCGGCTACCGGATTGAGTGATTATTTGATCGCGGGTGACCGAGAGCTGCTTTGTATCAAGACCGCAAAGGATGAAAGCAACCTCTGCATCCTTTCGGCGGGGAGTCTGCCGCCCAATCCGTCGGAGCTTTTGGAAACCCCGAGAATGGGAGAGCTTTTAAAGCTTTTGGCAGAGGATTATGACTATATCATCATCGATCTTCCGCCCATCAATATTGTTGCCGATGCCGCCATCGTCTCCAAGTATGTGGACGGGATCTTGATGGTCGTCAGACAAAATTACGACAAGTGCCGCGCGGTGGATGCGGCAATGCGTTCCTTGGAATACGCCAATGCAAATGTTGTCGGATTTATTTTTAACTGTGTAGGAAAAACACACCGTTTGGGGAAAAGATATTTGGAATACGGCGAATATGCCAAAATGGTTTGATACCCATTACATACTACATAAAAACGGTTGCCGCAAATGTATTTGCGGCAACCGTTTTTGGGGGGATGACGACCGGTTGTCGTTAATCCTCCGCCGTCAATTTTCCTTTTATGCTGTCAAACACCGTTGTGCGGTCCTTTGCATCAAAGATCGCGTAAACCACATAGTTTCCAAACACCTTTACCTCCGCGTCACGGAGCTTTGGGGTCTCTTCGGGAATATAAGAGTCATACCAGCTTTGGTTCTTTTCCAGCGAGCTCTTTAAATAGTCTTTTAAAACCGTTTCCATCTTTTCGGCATTGCCTTCCGATACCTTGTAGATTCCAAGCTCGTTGAGGTTGTTTGTGTCACTTGCAAAATAAATCACCGATTCCGTCACATAATCTGGTGCGGTAAAATAATCGTCCAAATATCCGCTGTCGGCGGGGAGATAGGTCACACCGTCGTTCAAAGCTGTCACAGCGTGGTCGGCAAGGTCGGTTGCCTTGATATTGTCGGCATAGACCTCCTTTTTGCAGGCGGCAAAAGAGAGGAGCAGAACCAGCGAGAGCATTGCGGCAATCATACGTTTCATCATTTTTAAGTCCTTTCTTGATCGATTATTCTTCCTCTTGCCAAGCGTGCGTGCGCAGATAGGCAAGGATCTCTTCATATGCGGAGACCGTCAGATGCTGTCCGTCGCCGTTGTCAAAGGACGATGCCAGCTTGCCGTCGGCATCCCGCAACACTGAGGCGGTGTCGGCAACACGCACATTGTTGTACGCGGCGGCAATCTCGGGGAGCCAAGAATTCAGTGTTTTGATATATTGGTTGAGCGTTGCAACATCGGCGGAGTAATTTCCTTGCGCACAAACAGGATAAACGGTTTGCAAAATAATTTTGGTGTCGGGCGAGGCATTTCGCACGGCGTCGATCAGCCGCTTGTAATTTTTTATATAGGTGTCCTTGTCCGAGGCAAAATTGACCAACCCGTTTTGCCCAAAGGAAAGCACCAAATACGTGGGCTTTGCCTTTTCACAGGCTTGAGCGACTGTCAGTTGCTCGCCTGTGGGCGGATAGATGACCGTCTCGGAGGTGATCTTGGAGGAAAGCATGCGCGTGCCGCTGCTGTCGCTCCATACCTGTTGCGTTTCGGTGCCACCGCTCAATACGCCGCGGGCACGCAAATGCGCGGTAGTCGATTCACCGAAAAAGATCATTTCATCGATATAAGCCATTCCCGCGTCGGCAGTTTCTTTCAGTGTGACCTCTTGCGGTGTGATGCTTGTAGGCATGTCGGCTGTTTGGCTGTCCGTCTCGGTGTCGCTTTCGGTCTCGGTCTCGCGGTCGGTGTACGCCGTTTTCACGATTCCGAGCGTAAGCCCCAGCAACAGGCAGACCGCCGCTAAGACGAGAATGACCGTCAACAGCATGGCAAAAATCCGATATTGTTTGTTGGGATCCATTTTAAAACTTCCTTAAATGTTAGAAAAACTCAGTCCTCTTCCATCAGCTTGCGGATACGCGAGGAGATCAGCATGATCAGACCGAAAACGATCCAATAAACGACTGAGAAGAGAACAAACATCAAAAGCTGTGTTGCCGCTTGCGCCGACGCACTGGTGGGGAGATAGAGAAGCAGGAATACGGCAAGTACGTCGATGATGTAAAGCAACAGGATGCGGATCCAGCGCGGCAGTGCCCGAACCTTCCAAAGCATCCCGCCAAAGGACATGCAGAGCCCACAGGGAAAGATCAAAAGAAAACGCGCGGCGGCAATGCCGGCGGAACCGTCGATCATTAAATTTACCAATATCAGTATCAGTGCGATGGCGGTAAAATATACGCATCCGCCGCAAAGCCAATTTTTGATGTTCTGCCAGGTTTTCATAACAAAGCCTTTCATATAATAAAATGATGTTTCACCTTATATTCTATCACACTTTTACGCTGTTTTGTGCGAAATAAAAAAATATTTACAATTTTTTGTGACGCAGCCTGTTTCACCCTGCCTTTTTCGGTCGATAATGGAAAGAACCGAGATAAAAACAGAAACACGGAGGTACAAAATGTGTACTGCGATCGCAATGAAAAATGGAGATTTTTATTTTGGACGGACGCTCGACCTTGACGCGGCATTTGGGGAGCGCGTGGTGATCACCCCGCGGAACTTCGGCTTTTGGTTTCGTATGGAGCCGCCGCAAAGACATCATTATGCGATGCTTGGCATGGCGACGGTCATCGACGGATATCCGCTGTATGCCGAGGCGGTCAATGAATGCGGGCTTTGCGCGGCGGGGCTGAATTTTCCCGGGAACGCGTATTACTCTGAGGCGGCGGAAGAGGGAAATCTCAATCTGGCTCCGTATGAGCTGATCCCGTATCTGCTCGGCACGTGCGCAAATCTATCGGAGGCAAAGTCAGTGTTGCAGGATCTCAATTTGATGGAGCTCCCGTTTCGCAAGGACATTCCGCTGACTCCTTTGCATTGGCTGATCGCGGATCAAAGCGGTGCGGTCGTGGTCGAGTCCACCGCGTGCGGTGTGCGCATTTATGACGATCCCGCAGGCGTGTTGACCAACAACCCGCCGTTCGGCTTTCATCTGCAAAACCTGAGCCACTTTGGCAATCTGACCGCAAAGCCCGCCAAAAGTGAGTTCCTTGACGAGAGCGGTGCCGAGACCTTTGGTTTGGGGCTTGGATGTCACGGTCTGCCGGGCGACTACTCCTCCACCTCACGTTTTGTCAGAGCCGCATGGCTGTTAAAGCACACGGTGCGCGAGACAGGGGAGGGAAGGTGCGTGGCACAGTTCTTCCATCTGCTCTCAGCCGTCTCTCCCGTCAAGGGGAGTGTCCTCACTAAGTCGGGCAAGTGCCACTATACGCTGTATTCTTGTTGTGCCAATGCCAGTCGAGGCGTGTTTTATTTCCGCACTTGTGAAAATCCCGAGATCTACGCCGTCGATCTCCACAGTCACGATACCGACGGCAACGAGCTGACCGAGATACCGCTGCCGAGAGAGACCGAGTTTCGTTTTTTGTAAATATTTTAAAAAAGAACGAAAAAACGTTCAAAAAAATCAAAAAAAGTCTTGACAAACCGCTTTAGATATGGTATAATAATTTGCCGCTTGAAAATGGCTCTTTTAAGTGTGTCCGAAAACGGGTGCCGCCATGAGTTCAGCGAGTCTATCAGAAAGAGAGGTGCTTTTCGTGTTTGCAGTTATCGAAACCGGCGGAAAGCAGTACAAAGTAATCGAGCAGGACATTATCTTTGTTGAAAAGCTCGACGCAAATGAAGGAGACGACATCGTTTTCGACAGCGTTTTGGCTCTGTCCAACGACAACGGCTTCAAGGCAGGTACTCCCACCGTCGCAGGTGCTAAGGTTACCGCAAAGGTACTTAAGAACGGTAAGAACAAAAAGATTTACGTGATGAAGTACAAGCCCAAGAAGAACGAGAAGAAGAAGATCGGTCACAGACAGCCTTACACCAAGGTTCAGATCGTGAAGATCGAGGGCTGATTAGTTTCTAATCAGTAAGGACATGACAAAAATCGTGTTTTTCAGAAGCGGTGGAGTTTTCTACGGCTTTGAGGAGCAAGGTCACGCGGGCTTTGCCGACGCGGGCAGCGACATTCTGTGTGCCGCCATTTCGTCCATGACAATGTTTCTCATCAACACCATCGAGGTCGCTTACGCTTCTTCCGTCGATTATGACATTGACGAGGGTGCGACAAAAATTCGGGTGCGTGCCAAAGCGGCACTGCCGGAGTTTGAGGCGGACGATTACAAGCGCTATGCGGTGTCGGGGATCGTGATGGGGTACTATTGCCAGCTCAGTGATATGCTTGAGGAGTATGGGGATTATCTTGACGTTGCCGTTGTGGATAAGCCTTACGAAGATTGATTTCCACCGAGTCCAATCCAAAAAAATTAGGAGGATAAGAATGATGTTAAAGCTCAGTTTACAGTTCTTTGCTCATAAGAAAGGTGTCGGTTCTACCAAGAACGGCCGTGACAGTGAGTCCAAACGCCTTGGCGTAAAGAAGGCTGACGGTCAGGCAGTTGTTGCCGGCAACATCATCGTAAGACAGAGAGGAACCGCTGTTTGCGCAGGCGAAAACGTTGGCGTAGGCAAGGACTACACCCTCTATGCGCTCATCGATGGTCGCGTTAAGTTTGAGCACAAGACCAAATCGCAGAAGAAAGTCAGCGTTTACGCAGACTGATCTCATCTGACAGAAATAGAACCCCGAACAGGTGTGAACCCCGTTCGGGGTTCTATTTTTTTTTTTTTTTTTCAAAAAGTACTTGACAAATTTCCAAAAGTACTTTATAATATAAAGCAAGTGAGGGAGGAATATAGAAATGAACAAAAATGAGAAAATAAGAAGTGCTTTGTCCGATATAACTTTAATCAAGCAAACGATAGGAAAATCAAGAGCGCAGATAAAACGACTTTCAAATGTACTTTTTCTATATGGTGGGGTACAACTTTTTTTATCCGTTGGATATATTATTGTTTGGTATTTTGCCCGCAATATCAGTGTTTCTTTAACGACGTTTTTGTGGGTGAATAATTTGATTTATTTGTTGATCGCTGTGTTTTATTTTATTTGGCGGTATGAGTTGAAGCGAACCGAAAACAACTATACGCTTTATCTATATGATACATGGGGATATGCATTATTTGTGATCCCAATGCTATGGCTATCGGTGTTGCTTATCATAACGCTTTGTCCAAACACTTTTGAAAATACTGTGGTTGAACAAGGAACGATGTTGCTTTTATTTTTGGCACAACAAATGATGTTTTTTATTGCGCTTGCGGTAACGGGCTTTTTGCTTAATTCCGAAGATTGGAAAATTCTTTCCGTTGTGTTTATTTGTTTATATTTTCTGTCTTTTCTTGTATTTGGTAGAATTTCGGATACATCAAATGTCGGTACATTTATTGGTGCTTGGGTGTCGATCCAATTTTTCTGGTCGGCGATCTGCCCGTTAATTAGTCTTGTGTTGGGTGCTTATTTTAAGTTGAAAAAGAATTGGGACAAATGAGGGGTTATTATGGTAAAACGTACATTGATTTATTTTTTGATCGGACTTGCGGTTGCAACACTGTTCTTTTTGCTCTCTATGTTGTCGGACACCATCGGCTTAGGGTGGATTTTTCAAAATTACGATCCGCTTTCCACTGTTGTTTTGGTGATTTGTACAGGGTTGATTTTACATAAAATAGAGGAATGTCGAAAAGGATAAAATTTATGATTGACAAAATTCGACTTTTATGGTATAAATAATGTAAGAGTAAAGGAAAGGACGGTGCGGAATGGAGCTGACACAAATACCCGAGGCATTTCAATCGCGACTACGGCTGATGATCGTGAGTGCGTTGGTCATGGGTAAAAAGTCTTTTACAGAGTTGAAATCCATTACTGCCGCCACCGACGGTAATTTAAGCGTTCAAATTTCCAAATTAGAGCAGTGGGGGTATTTAACCGTAGAGAAGCTTTTTGTTGCAAAAAAGCCAATGACGGTTTGCAAATTGACTCCCAAAGCCATTTCGGATTTTAAGGAATATGTAGAAATGCTCAATCATGTTCTTTCCGAACCCGAGGAAAATTAAATAGGGGCACTGTTACAAAGATGTTTGTTGTTTTTGTAACAGTGCTTTTTTATCACCGAAAATAAGACATCTGTCAAGTCCGAGCGATCTCTTATTTGAGTGCTTTTGAGGGGGAGGGGCGCGTGGAATAGCAACTTTTTGCAAAAAAAGTTCTTTCGCCCCGCAAAAAAATAAATATCTCTACCACACTCCGACAATTTTCACCGAGGTGTTGTGATACAATAAGGAAAAACGCGGAAACGAAAGGAAGTGAAAACATGATACGAAACGGAAGTCAGGTGACCTATGAGACGCGCGGGGATACGATGGTCGTGCGTGTGGGAGGTGAGATCGACCATCACAACGCGGTTACCGTGCGGACAGGCATTGACGAAAGACTCACTGCGGAACGCCCCCAAAAGGTGATGCTTGAGCTCTCTGCCGTCGATTTTATGGATAGCTCGGGGCTTGGGCTCATCATGGGGCGCTACGCCCTCGTCAAGCAGTACGGCGGTTCACTCGCAGTCCTCGATCCCAGCCCCGCCGTCCTCAAAATCATCAAACTTGCAGGCATGGAGCGCATGGTTTCGATTTTGAGAACGAAAGTAAAAAAATGATATATACGGGGCTTTGCCCCGTACCCCACAAGAGGACTTTTTGAAAAAAGTCCTCTTGACTCCCAAAAACTTTAAACAGAAAAAAGGTTTAGAGTTTGGTATGATCAATAATACGTAAAAAGTTTTGAAGGAGGTATGGAGGAAACTTTTTTAAAAGTTTCCTCCATGAAAAAAGATGAAAACAAGAGTAGATTTTTCGGCAGAGGTCGAAAACGAGATGCGGCTGAGCTTGCCGTCATTGTCTGTGAACGAGGGAATGGCACGGTCAGCGGTAGCGGCGTTTTGCGCACAACTAAATCCCACAGCGGTCGAGATCGCCGACATCAAATGCGCGGTCTCGGAGGCGGTGACCAACTGCATCGTCCACGCCTACCGTGATACGGTGGGGGAGATTGCCATCACGGTCAAGCTGTGCGAGGGACGGTTGATCCAAATTGAAATTCGAGATAAGGGGTGCGGCATCGAGGATGTCAAACAAGCCCGCGAGCCGCTGTTTACCACCGACGCCGAGGGAGAGCGAAGCGGCATGGGCTTTACCGTGATGGAAAGCTTTTGCGACGGCGTGAGTGTCTCCAGCCGTGTCGGTCGCGGAACCACCGTAACATTGCTCAAGCGTTTACATAAGTAAGCCGATGGCTTACCGATTCCTTGATTTGAGGTGATCGCATGGAGCAAATTTCCATATATGAACGCAATACCGAGCTACTCGAGCGTGTAAAAGCGGGCGATACGGAAGCCGAAGCCATCTTGGTAGAGGAAAACGCGGGGCTTGTCCGCACGGTCGCACGTCGCTTTCTTGACCGTGGGACCGAATATGAGGACCTCGTGCAAATCGGAACCATCGGCATGATCAAGGCGATCCGTTCGTTTTCCCTCGAACGCGGTACCGCCTTTTCGACCTATGCCGTCCCGCTGATCGTCGGGGAGATCCGACGGCATCTGCGGGATGACGGACCCGTTAAGGTCAGCCGTATTTATAAGCGGCAAGGTGTGTCGCTGATGCACGAAAAAAATCGAATTTTATCCGAAGAGGGCAGAGAACCGGGCATTGCCGAGCTTGCCGCCGCGTGCGGGCTGAGTGTGGAAGAAGCGGCGATCTCGTTGGATGCCATCTCACCCGTGACCTCACTTTCGGATTTTGTTTACGGTGAGGACAGCGTGACTTACGAGGGCGTGATTGCCGACGAGGAGAGCGAAAATGAGAGCGAACGCATCTGCGATCGCATTGCGCTGTCACAAAGTATCGGCAAGCTGCCGCCGCTGTGGCGAAAGATCGTTTTGTTGCGATACTATCGAAATATGACGCAACAGCAGACTGCCGCGGCATTGGGGCTGACGCAGGTCAAAGTCTCGCGTGAGGAGAAAAAGATCCTTGCGGAGCTGCGAAAAGAGCTGTCATAAAAGTAACTTTCATATTTTCTCTTGATTTCCAATATGCACTATGCTATAATATAAAGTGAAGAAAGAGAAAAGAGGAATGCGCCGATGAAATCCGTTCGTAACATCTTCAAAACCGGCATTGGACCGTCAAGCTCCCATACTATGGGACCTGTATTTGCGGCAAAAAGATTTTTGGAAACTTATCCCGATGTCACATGTGTGCGTGTGATCCTGTACGGCTCGCTTGCCAAAACGGGAAAGGGACACGGGACCGACCGTGCCATCGTCGAAACGCTTGCGCCTATCAAAACCGAGATCGAGTTTAACACCGATGATACGCTGGTTTTGGAGCATCCAAATACCATGGATTTTATCGGCTATCGCGCCACCGGAGAGATCGCCAAGCTGCGCGTCCTATCGATCGGCGGCGGGGAGATCCGTGTGATAGGAGAGGAAACTTCCGAAACGGATACGCAATGTTACGGGGAAAATTCCTTTACCGAGATTGCAAAAATCTGCAAGGCGCGTAATATTCGTCTTTCTGACTATGTATTTGAACATGAGGATGCCGATTTTAAGGAGTTCCTTTCCCGCGTGTGGCAAACCATGTCTGCGGCAATCCGTGAGGGGTTGACGCATACGGGGACATTGCCAGGCGGTCTTGGCGTGGAGCGGAAAGCACAGCGCCTGTTCAATCAAAGGCACATCGACGAAAGTCCGCAAACGCGCGAGAACCGCATTGTGTGTGCCTATGCGTTCGCGGTCAGTGAGCAAAACGCCGACTGCGGTCTCATTGTCACCGCGCCCACCTGCGGCTCTTGCGGCGTCGTGCCCGCGGTGCTTAAATATATGCAGGAGAAAAACGCTTTCTCTGACGATGCAGTGATCCGCGCACTTGCCGTGGCGGGGCTGGTTGGCAATCTTGTTGCTACCAACGCCTCGGTCAGCGGTGCCGAATGCGGATGCCAAGCAGAGATCGGAACCGCGTGCTCCATGGCGGCAACCGCGCTTGCCGAGCTCTATGAAATGGGGATCGATCAGATCGAATATGCCGCCGAGATCGCGCTTGAACATCACTTGGGGCTTACCTGCGACCCCGTCTGCGGGCTGGTACAAATTCCTTGTATCGAACGCAATGCCGTTGCCGCCATGCGCGCAATCAACGCCCTCAGCCTTGCCAACTTCCTGTCCGACAGCCGTAAGATCTCATTTGATTTGGTCGTCAAAACCATGTACCAAACCGGTCAAGACCTCTCGCGTCTCTACCGCGAGACCTCCGAAGGCGGCTTGGCAAAGTTATACCAAATGAAATAAATGAATGATTTTTTGTGGGGGGAGAAACTTTTTTCATGTAAGCTTCATTCCCGTAAAGTCAAACAAATATCAACCATTTATAAGTAAAAGTAACTTTGTGGAGCATTTTGGGTGGTGGTAACCGCCTTCTCCCACGGAGAAGGTGTAATGGTTTGCGGGAGCTATTGAAAGAGTAACTCGCACAGATTTTAAAAATTTCATTCATAAAAATGCGTTAAAAGTTTTTGAGGGGGTGTGGGGGAACTTTTTTCAAAAAGTTTCCCCACAAAAAAATGTCGTTGCCGTGATACAATTTGGTAACCTTTGAATAAGCAAAAGGAGAACTTTTTATGAACATCCGCAAAGCACATATGGAGGAGCTCGATGCCTTGATGCAGATCTACGCCGAAGCGCGCGCCTTTATGAGTGAGAACGGTAACCCCAACCAGTGGGGGGATACTTACCCGCCGCGGCAGCTGATCCGGGATGATATTGAACAGGGCTTTTGTCACGTTTGTGAGGAGAACGGGGAAACGGTTGGCGTGTTCTACTATAGCATGGGGGAGGATCCCACGTATCTTCGCATTTATGACGGTGCATGGCTGAACGATCGCCCTTACGGTGTGGTGCACCGCATTGCCGTTGCAAAGCATTGCAAGGGTGTGGCATCCTTTTGCTTTAACTATGCGCTGTCGCAGTGTGGGAATCTCAAAATCGATACCCATCGCGACAATATCCCCATGCAACGCTCCCTCAAAAAGAACGGCTTTACCCAGTGCGGCATGATTCACATTGCAAACGGGGATGAGAGAATTGCATATCAAAAAGAAGATACGCCGATAAAGGCTTGAATACTTTGGATAAAATACATATGAAACTGAATAAAAATCGCGAGGGAAGCTTCCGTATGGACATCAATCTCGCGTTTTTTTCTTGTTTTTTGCGGTTGATGCTATTGTCATTTTGCCAAAATGCTTGCGTTTGTTTGGGCTTGGTTTGTCTATTCATATGAAAACATAAAAAGTGCGATTTTTAGGCAAAAAATATTTGAAAAAAGTCTTGACATTTGCATAAAAAGAGTGTATAATTGTTGCATAAATCTTGAAATGAGTGAATAATTATTCACGGAGGTAGTTATGAACAAAGAGAACATCAAAAAAGTTGTACTGGCATATTCGGGCGGTTTGGATACATCCATCATTATCCCGTGGCTCAAGGAGAACTATAATAATTGTGAAGTGATTGCGGTCTCGGGCAATGTCGGACAGGCAGACGAGTTGGAGGGACTGGAAGAAAAAGCCATCAAAACAGGTGCTTCCAAGCTTTATGTTTTGGATCTGACCGATGAATATGTGGATGAATACATTATCCCCACCATGAAGGCGGGCGCGATCTACGAGGAATACCTCCTCGGAACCAGCCACGCGCGTCCTTGTATCGCAAAGGGACTTGTGGAGATCGCACTCAAGGAGGGCGCCGACGCCATTTGTCACGGTTGCACCGGTAAGGGCAACGACCAGGTTCGTTTCGAGCTGGCAATCAAGCACTTCGCACCCAATATGCCCATCATTGCTCCTTGGCGTGAGTGGAGCATCAAATCCCGCGAGGAGGAGATCGACTACGCCGAGGCACACAACATCCCGCTCAAGATCAACCGTGAGACCAACTACTCCAAGGACAAGAACCTTTGGCACCTCTCTCACGAGGGCTTGGATCTCGAGGACACCGGCAACGAGCCGATGTACGAGAAGCCCGGTTTCCTTGAAATGGGCGTTTCTCCCATTCAAGCGCCCGACGTTCCCACCTACATCGAGCTCGACTTTGAGCAGGGCGTTCCGGTCGCACTTGACGGCAAGAAGATGAGCGCCAAGGAGATCATTCTCGCGCTCAACGAGATCGGCGGAAAGAACGGCATCGGACTGCTCGACATCGTGGAAAACCGTCTTGTCGGTATGAAGTGCCGCGGTGTTTACGAAACTCCCGGCGGATCCATTCTTTACAAGGCGCACAGCGTGCTCGAAAGCATTTGCCTTGACAAGATGACCGCGCACGAAAAGCAAAAGCTTTCCATCACCTTTGCCGAGCTTGTTTACAACGGTCAGTGGTTCACGCCTTTGCGTGAGGCTCTGTCGGCATTCGTTGACAAGACTCAGGAAAAGGTCACGGGTAAGGTTCGCCTCAAGCTCTATAAGGGCAACATGATCAACGCGGGTGTATGGAGTCCTTACTCTCTGTACAGCGAGGAGATCGCAACCTTTGGTGAGAGCGATTATAACCAAAAGGATTCCGAGGGCTTTATCAACCTGTTCGGTCTGCCGATCAAGGTTCAAGCAATCGTTGACGCTAAGAACAAGAAATAATTGCAAATAAAAAACCTGTCCTGCGCGGTTTTTTGACTGTGCAGGACGGCGTTGTTTTTCAAAAACGAGAAAGGTATTTTTCAGATATGGCAAAAATGTGGGCGGGAAGAACCGCAGGCGAGGTCGATCGCATCGCGGATGATTTCAATTCTTCCATTGGATTTGATCAAAGAATGTACCGTCAAGACATCACGGGGAGTATGGCACATGCGGCAATGCTGGGGGCGCAAAAGATCATTTCGGAATCAGAAGCCGAGGTGCTGATCGACGGCTTGGAAACGATCCTTGCCGATCTGGAAAGCGGCAAGCTGGAGATCGATCTTTCCTGTGAGGACATTCATATGTTCGTCGAGCAGGAGCTGACCGCAAGACTTGGCGATGTTGGCAAAAAGCTGCACACCGCGCGCAGCCGCAACGATCAAGTGGCGCTCGATATGCGCATGTATCTGCGTGACGAGGCGGAGACCATTCTCAAAAAGATTCGTGCGTTGATCGAGGTGCTCGCAGAGCAGGCAAAAGCCAACCGCGATGTCATCATGCCGGGATACACACATCTGCAACGCGCACAGCCCATCACCTTCGCTCACCATCTGTTGGCTTATGCCATGATGCTGTTGCGGGATGCCGACCGCTTTACCGATGCGATGAAGCGCATCAATGTCTCGCCCATCGGTTCCTGTGCTTTGGCGGGAACGACCTATGACACCGACCGTTGGTTCGAGGCGAAAAAACTAAATTTTAACGATATCTGCCGCAACAGCATCGACGGCGTTTCCGACCGCGACTTTTGCGTGGAGTTCCTTTCCAATGCCGCAACCATGATGATGCACCTTTCGCGCTTTTCGGAGGAGCTGATCCTGTGGTCGAGCTGGGAGTTCAAGTTTGTGGAGCTTTCCGATGCCTACACCACGGGCTCGTCAATCATGCCGCAAAAGAAGAACCCCGACATGGCGGAGCTGATCCGCGGCAAGACTGGACGAGTGTACGGCGACCTCATGGCACTGCTCACCACGCTCAAGGGTCTGCCTTTGGCGTACAATAAGGATATGCAGGAGGACAAGGAAAGCGTATTTGATGCGGTGGACACGGTCAAGATGTGTCTTGACGTGATGATCCCGATGATCGCCACCATGAAGCCTCTGCCCGAAAATATGAAAGCGGCGGCGCAAAAGGGATTTATCAATGCCACCGACCTTGCCGACTATCTGGTCAAAAAGGGCTTGCCGTTCCGTTCGGCTTACAAGATTTCGGGGCAGATCGTTGCCCGTTGCATTGCCGAGGGACAGGTGCTTGAGACACTCCCCTTGGAGGTCTACAAAGCTTACAGCGAGCTGTTTGACGAGGATCTTTACGCTGACATCGATCTTTGGATCTGTGTCAAAAAGCGCATTTCCGAGGGTGGTGCCTCCCCGGATTCGGTGGATGCGCAGATCGCTTATGTGGAGGAGAAGTTGAAAAATGGCTAAAATATTTATTGACGGCAGTGCAGGTACCACGGGACTCCGCATCCGTGAGAGATTGGCGGAGCGGAAGGATCTTGAATTGATCCTGCTCTCCGAGGAAATGAGAAAAGACACTGAGGCACGTCGAGAGGCACTCAACTCCGCGGACATTGCTTTCCTTTGTCTGCCCGATGCGGCGGCGATCGAGGCGGTTTCTTTGGTGGAAAATCCCAACACCGCCATCATCGATACCTCCACGGCACACCGTACCAACCCCGCGTGGGAATACGGTTTTCCCGAGCTCCAAGGCAGACGCGCGAGGATCGCGGCATCCAAACGCATTGCCAACCCCGGCTGTCACGCAAGCGGCTTTGTGGCACTGGTCGAGCCGTTGGTACACGCGGGTGTGATCGCTCCCGACACCTCCCTCACGGCGTATTCGCTTACGGGCTACTCGGGCGGCGGTAAAAAAATGATTGCCGAGTACGAGGCGGACGAAAGGGAAACACTCCTTGACGCGCCTCGCATGTACGGACTGACACAAACACACAAGCACCTGCCCGAAATGGGCGTGGTCTGCGGACTTTCGGTCGCTCCCATCTTTTGTCCTGTGGTCGCTCCTTTTTACAGCGGCATGGAGGTCACCGTTCCGCTGTTTGCTAAGGATATTTGCGGGGATGTCGAAAAGATACGCACGGTCTATCGCAAGTATTACACGCAAGGGCTTGTCCGCTTTGTCGAGAACGCCGACGAGGGAGGCTTCCTATCGGCCGCCGCACTCTCGGGCCGCGACGATATGCAGATCACCGTTTGCGGCAACGATGAAAGAATTTTGCTTGTTGCTCGCTTCGATAACCTCGGTAAGGGTGCCTCGGGCGCGGCAATACAGAACATGAATATCCTACTCGGTGCAGACGAAACCACCGGATTAGTTTATTGATACTGATAATTATATTACGGGGCACTGCCCCAAACCCTGTTTAAGAAACTTTTAAAGAAAGGTTCCATCATTATGAAAATCATATCCGGCGGCGTATGTGCCGCAAAAGGCTTTACGGCAAGCGGTATCCACTGCGGGATTCGTAAGAACCGCACAAAAAAGGATTTGGCTTTGATCTACAGTGACAAGCCGGCATCCGCGGCAGCCGTATATACAACAAATTTGGTAAAAGGCGCGCCCTTGACCGTGACCAAGGATCATATTTCGGACGGCATTGCGCAGGCGGTCATCTGCAACAGCGGCAATGCTAATACCTGCAACGCCAACGGCATTGAGGTGGCGGAAAAGATGAGCGAGGCGTTGGCAAACGCGCTTGGCATCAAGGCAAATGACGTCGTGGTGGCTTCTACCGGTGTGATCGGTCAGCCCCTCAACCTCGCTCCCATTGTTGAGGGCATTCCCGCATTGGTCGCGGGACTTTCCAAAAACGGCGGTGACGACGCAGCAGAGGGCATTATGACCACCGACACGGTCAAAAAAGAGATCGCAGTGGAGTTCACCGTGGGCGGCAAGATCTGCCATCTCGGCGGTATTGCAAAGGGAAGCGGTATGATCCACCCCAACATGGCAACCATGCTCGTCTTTTTGACTACCGATGCGGCGATCGCGCCCGCTATGCTCAAAAAGGCGCTTTCTACCGACATCGCCAACACCTTTAACATGGTCAGCATCGACGGCGATACCTCCACCAACGATATGGTCACCGTGCTTGCAAACGGTATGGCGGGCAACGCCGAGATCAATTGCGAGGGCGAGGATTTTGACGCGTTTATGAAAGCACTCAACACGGTCACCGTTTACCTTTGCCGCATGATCGCAGGAGACGGGGAAGGTGCCACCAAGCTGCTTGAATGTCACGTCAGCGGTGCGGACGATGTTGCCACCGCCAAGACCGTGGCAAAGAGTGTCATTTGCTCCAGCCTTCTCAAGGCGGCAATGTTCGGTGCCGATGCCAACTGGGGGCGCGTACTTTGCGCCATCGGTTACAGCGGTGCGGATGTTGACGTGAACCGCGTGGATGTTTCTTTCCGCAGTGCCAAAGGCGAGATCGCGGTCTGCAAGGACGGCGCTGGCGTCGATTTCTCCGAGGAAAAGGCAAAGGAGATCCTTTTGGAAAAGGAGATCGAAATTTTGGTCTCGGTCGGCAACGGTGCTTTTGATGCTACCGCTTGGGGCTGTGACTTGACCTATGACTATGTTAAGATCAACGGCGATTACCGCACATAATGAGGAGAGAGAACATGGAGAACCAATTTTCCAACGCGCAACGCGCACAGGTGCTGACACAGGCTCTGCCGCACATCAAACGCTACACGGGTAAGGTCGTTGTGGTCAAATACGGCGGCAATGCCATGATCAACGAGCAGATCAAGGAACAGGTCATGGAGGACATTGTCCTGCTGTGGCTCATCGGCGTCAAGATCGTACTGGTGCATGGCGGCGGTCCCGAGATTAGCGACATCATGGCAAAGCTCGGCAAAAAGCCTGTATTTGTGGACGGCTTGCGCGTGACCGACAAGGAGACCGTGGACATCGTGCAAATGGTGCTTGCGGGCAAGGTCAATAAATCGCTGGTCAATCTGCTTGAAATGACGGGCGGTAAGGCAATGGGCATTTCGGGTATGGACGGCAGACTGATTGAAGCCAAGATCAAGGACGAGCGCCTCGGATATGTTGGCGAGATCACAAAAATTCACATTCAGCCCGTGATCGATCTTTTGGAAAAGGGCTACATTCCCGTCATATCCACGGTGGGCTGTGACAAGCAGGGCAATACCTACAACATCAACGGCGACACTGCGGCGGCGTTTATCGCGGGCGCTTTGGGCGCGGAGCGTTTGATCATGATGACCGATATCGCGGGACTGTTGCGCGATAAGGATGACCCTTCTACGCTCATCCCCAATGTCACAATCTCCGAGGCGCACGCACTGCGGAATGAGGGCGTGATCTCGGGCGGTATGATCCCCAAGATCGACTGTTGCATCGAAGCCATTCAAAAGGGCGTCAAGAACGTTATTATTATGGACGGACGTGTTCCGCATTCGATTTTGATGGAGCTTCTTACCGACGAGGGCGCGGGCACCATGGTGACCGGAGGCTGATATGAGCGAGCTGAAAACACTTGACAAAACCTACGTTGCGGGCACCTACAACCGTTTTCCCGTTGAGATCGTTTCGGGTAAAGGCTCCGAGGTCTTTGATGACACGGGCAAGCGCTATATCGACATGGGCTCGGGTATCGCGGTCAATTCCTTTGGCATCGCCGATGATATTTGGAAAAACGCCGTGATCGAACAGCTTGACAAGGTCCAGCATACGTCCAATCTGTATTACACCGCGCCTTGCGCACGCTTGGCAAAGCTGCTTTGCGAGCGCACGGGTATGAAAAAGGTCTTTTTCTGTAACTCGGGTGCCGAGGCGAACGAGTGTGCCATCAAGGTCGCGCGCAAATACGCGGCAGAAAAGAAAGGCGCCGAGTATTCCACCATCATCACATTGCAGAACAGCTTTCACGGCAGAACGCTGACCACACTGGCGGCAACGGGACAGGAGCACTATCACGAGCTCTTTCAACCCCTCACACCGGGCTTTGTTCACACCCCCGCCAATGACGCAGAGGCGCTCATCAAGCTTGCAAAAGAGCAAAAGACCGCCGCAATTCTCTTTGAATGTGTACAGGGCGAGGGCGGTGTGATTGCACTGGATAAAGAATTTGTTCAAAAAATTGCCGCGTTCGCCCAAAAAGAGGACATCCTTTTGATGGTGGACGAGGTACAGACGGGCAACGGCAGAAGCGGCGCGCTGTACGCGTATATGAATTTCGGCATTCAACCCGATGTGGTGACCACCGCAAAAGGCATTGGTGGAGGACTTCCTCTCGGCGCGGCACTGCTCGGTGACAAGGTGCAAAGCGTACTGGGCTTTGGTGACCACGGTTCCACCTTTGGCGGCAATCCGGTTGCTTGCGCGGGCGCAGTCAGCATTATCGAGCGTATGGATGAGGAGTTTCTTGCCGATGTTCGTAAAAAGAGTGAGTATGTATTCTCGGCACTGAGTGGTGCCCGGGGAATCAAATCGGTCAGCGGCATGGGACTGATGATCGGCATTGAGACCGAACGTCCCTCCGCCGAGGTTCTGAAAACCTGTATGGAAAACGGCGTGCTTTGCCTCACTGCCAAAACCAAAGTCAGATTGCTTCCGGCGCTCAATATTCCCATGGAGATGCTTGCCGAGGCGGTTGACATCATCAAGCGCGCTTGCGCGGAACAGGAGTAACGCATGAATTTAAAAGGAAACCATTTTTTAAAGCTGTTGGATTTTACGCCTGCGGAAATTGAAGGCTTGCTTGATCTTGCGGCAGACCTCAAGCAAAAGAAAAAGAACGGCATTCCGCATCGCCTTTGCGAGGGGAAGAGCATTGCGCTGATCTTTGAAAAGACCAGCACCCGCACCCGTTGCGCCTTTGAGGTTGCAGCGGCAGACCTCGGCATGCACCCGACCTATCTCGATCCCACGGGCTCGCAGATCGGCAAAAAGGAGAGCATTGCCGACACCGCACGTGTGCTTGGCAGAATGTACGACGGTATCGAATACCGCGGCTTTGCGCAGGAGATCGTTGAGGAGCTGGCAAAATACGCGGGTGTTCCCGTGTGGAACGGACTTACCAATGAGTTCCATCCCACGCAGATCTTGGCGGATTTTCTCACCATCCGTGAGCATTTCGGCACTCTCAAGGGTAAAAAGCTGGTCTACATGGGTGACGCGCGCTACAACATGGGCAACTCACTGATGGTTGGCTGTGCAAAGATGGGGATGCACTTTGTCGCATGTGCTCCCAAGGCATATTTCCCCAACGAGGAGTTGGTCAACACCTGCAGGTCAATTGCAAAAGAGACCGGAGCAGTGATAGAACTCTGCGAGGATCCTTCCGCTGCCGTGGTGGGCGCGGACGTCATCTACACCGACGTATGGGTGTCGATGGGCGAGCCGGACAGTGTTTGGAAAGAGCGCATTGAGGCACTGTCTCCTTACCGTGTGACCAAGGAGTTGATGGACATTGCAGGTACGCAGTGCCGCTTTATGCACTGTCTTCCCGCATTCCACGATCTGAACACCACCATCGGCAAGCAAATTCACGAGAAGTTCGGCATCACCTGCATGGAGGTCACCGACGAGGTGTTCGAGTCCGCGCAGTCCATTGTCTTTGACGAAGCCGAAAACCGTATGCACACCATCAAGGCCGTCATGGCAGCGACATTGTAAGACAATCATTATTTTTTCTGAGGGTATCTTTTTGTAAAAAGGTACCCTCAAAAAGCCCTCCCCAAAAACTTTTCATCATCAAAAATAAAAATGAACAGCCACCGATTTTTAAAATCGGTGGTTTTTTTGATGTCAAAATGATGTATAATACTAAAAAAGTCACAGATTTGCGAAAAATCAAGAGGGGAGATGTTCAAAATTAAAAGCATTACAAAAGAGGACATTCAAAATTTTAAAATTCATTTGCTGAATGAGGAAAAATCCGCGGCGACATTGTGCAAATATTTGCATGAAGTACAGTCTTTTGCCGCATGGTTGGACGGTCGTGCATTGGAAAAAGGGCTTGTTTTGGAATACAAAGCGCGCTTGACCGAGGCATACACACCCGTGAGCGTGAACGCGGCGCTGTCATCTTTAAACAGCTTTTTTGAGTTTCGGGAGTGGTTTGATCTGCGGGTAAAGCGCTTAAAAATTCAAAAACAGATCTTTGCCGCTACCGAAAAGGAACTGACCAAAGCCGATTACGGGCGCCTGCTGTCTGCGGCAAAGCAACAAAAAAACGAGCGGCTTTACCTTTTGATGCAGACCGTTTGCTCTACAGGCATCCGCATTTCCGAGCTGCGGTTTATCACGGTCGAGGCGTTAGAGGGGTCCTGCGCAAGGATCCATTGCAAGGGCAAGAGCCGAAGCGTCTTTTTGCCGGATCAGCTCTGCAAAATGCTTAAACGCTATACAAGGGCGAGAAAAATAAAAAGCGGCGCTGTTTTTGTTACCAAAAACGGCAATCCGCTGGATCGGTCAAATATTTGGTCGGACATGAAAAAGCTTTGCAAGATAGCGTGTGTGTCGGAGAAAAAGGTCTTTCCGCACAATTTGCGGCATCTGTTTGCACGCACCTTTTACGCGGTACGCAAGGATATTGTGCGCTTGGCGGATATCCTCGGGCATTCCAGTGTCAACACCACGCGCATCTACACCATGGAGACGGGAGAGGTGCACCGCAAACAAATTCAAACGCTCGGGCTTTTACGGTGTTAGCAACGGTGTAAAAATACACCACATAATTTGCATTATGTGGTACTCATTGGTTTCTACATCATTTATTTTATCACAAAAGCGCGTTTTTGTCAATCGTTTTTACATAAAATACTGCTCAAAAATCTTTTTGAAAATAAAAAAATTTTTTTTCGCATCCAAAATAGGCATTCTGTTTTCCTGTTTTCGACAAAATTCAACAAAATTTTACATGGCGAACAGACCAATGAAAACGATTTCTTTTTTTCATTGGTCTTTTTTTACGCTTTTTGCGTACTTTATTTTTTTGGCTTTTTGCAAGTAGTACCACATAATGCAAATTATGTAGTATTCGGTCGTAAAAAGAGAACCGAGGAGGCAAAACCATGCGGGGTAGGATAATGACGGTCATCACGGCGATTTTATGTGCATTGATTTTGATCGGCTTGGGGCTGATCGGCTATATGTTGATCGGGAATGTTTAAGCAGTGAAGGGAAATGATATGGAAACGACATCGGTTTTCAAAAAAATATTTCAAACCGTGATCTCTGTTTTGCTGTATCTGTTTTTGGCGGTCTGTCTGATTGCACTGATTTTGACGGTCACCTCCAAAAAGAATGCCGACGGCTCGTCGGAAATTCTCGGGTACCGCTTGCTGGTGGTCACGTCCGACTCCATGGCAGAGTGTGAATTGACCGATGTCTCGGAATACGACATCAAGAGTATTCCCATCCGCTCCATGGTGTTTGTCGAGACGGTACCCACAGATACCGCACAAGCCGAGGAATGGTATGCCGCGCTTGCGGTAGGGGACGTGTTGACCTTTCGGTATGTGTACACCAATCAAGTCACCATCACGCACCGTATCACAGCCATCACCGAAAAGGAAAGCGGAGGCTATATCATTGAGCTTGCGGGCGACAACAAAAATTCCGACTCCGAGCAAATGACGCAGGTCATTGACACCTCGGATACCGACAGCACCAATTATGTCATCGGTAAGGTCGTGGGGCAAAATTACCCCTTGGGCTTTTTGGTCAGTTTGTTAAAGGAGCCCGTGGGGCTGGTGCTGATCGTCATCGTACCGTGTTTTATTGTTATCCTGTTTGAGGTCATGAGGATTGTCGGCGTGGTAAGCGCGGACAAAAAGCAACGGGCGCAGGAGGAACAAGCAAAAAAGGACAGCGAGATCGAGGAGCTCCGCCGTCGATTGGCGGCTTTGGAGCAGGAGGCAAAGCCCGCGGAGGAGGAAAGCTCCACAGAGGAGCCCCTCACCGAGGATCGGTCTTGCCCGTTGCATGAGGAAGTCAATGAGGAAACACCGAAAGAAGTATTGGAGGAAACAACAGAGGACGCGCGGGAGGCAGACACAGTCTGAGCCATGCGGCCTTGGAAAGGATGAATTGGACGGAATGGAACTGAAAACAGTCATCTTTTGGTTTGTGGCGGTCTCCGTCACGGCAAGCCTTTTGTCGATTGCCTATGTGCTGATCGATTGGTTGGCGGAGAAACGGGAGGACACGGTCCCCGCGCGCAGACGTCGGGTGCGCCGCCGTCGGAGACGGTCGAAAAGGGAAGGCGCGTCTGTTCCCGTTGGAGCATTGTTTGGTATCGGAGCGCTGTCGGCTTTGGGACATCTGCTGTTGGCGCACCGTATCAATAAATTGTCTGACAATTTAGAGGAAAGGAGGAAATGGAAGTGATGAGGAAAAAGAGAGTTTTACTGTTATCCTGTGCGGTCATTCTTCTTTGTCTTTGCATGATCGTGGGCGGGACATATGCACTGCTTACGGAGCAGGTTGTGACAAACCACCATCTCAAAGCGGGAACGCTGGACGTCACCTTGGAGCGCACCGCGCTGGAATATACCAAGCTTGACGACAGCGGACGTCTGGTGGTGATCAGCAACTCCGATGTGGTCGACTTTACCAATCTGACAACCGAGAATATTTTCGGCTTGACGGGCGAAACAAAGCTGGTACCCGGCGGGTATTTCCAAGCCACCATGCGGCTCACCAACAACGGCGACGTAGCGTTTGACTACAGTGTTCAAGTCAAATTAAAGACCGAGAGCAACGCGTTTGCGGAGCAATTGCAGGTGAGTGTGGTCGATGGCGAGGGAAATCCGATTGTGGATGCCAACGGCGTACCCGTGTTTGACAAAAAGCTGAGCGAGCTCGGAACGGCGCAGTCGATCGATACCGGCACCATGCTCAAGGCGGGGGCGGATACATTTACCGTTCGCGTGGCCTTCCTTGACAGTGACGAGAACAACGATGCACAGGGACTGGAGACCAAATTCGACTTGGTCGTTACCGCGACACAGCAAACGTCTCCCGCACAGTAAACAGGACGGTTGCGGCGATGGACTTGCACCGTGACCGCACCGCAAGCCAAGTCCAAAAAATTGATTTATTGAAAGGATTTTAACGATGAAGATGAAAAAGAAAGTATTACTTTCCTCTGTTCTGACGATTGCGCTCTGCTTGAGTTTGATCGCCGGATCGACATTTGCGCTCTTTACGAGTAATAGCGAAGTTAATATTGCTGTTACCGCGGGCAATGTAAATGTTGTGGCAACGGTTCTCGACGAAACGCTTGCAACCTACTCCATGGGTGTTCAGCAGACAAAGGGAACCTTTGAAAATGGTGGCGAGGCGCTGTTTGACGGTGCATCCAAGCTAATTCTCAACGCCGTTACGCCCGGTGACATGGCAACTTTTAAAATTCAGATGGAAAATAAGAGCGATGTTACCATTCAGTACAGAGTGAAATGGAACATCAAGGGTGAACTGGCAGATGTTCTTACCGCAACAGCCAACGGTGCTGAACTGATAAATAACACCACCGCTTGGGAAAAATGGACAGTTGATGAGGCAACGACAAAGACCATTGATGTTTCTGTTTTGCTCCCCATCGAGGTTGATGATACTTATCAGAACGCAAATGCGGACATTACCTTTACGGTTGAGGCAGTTCAAGGTAATGCTGTTGTAACCGATGTAGCAACCGTTGAACAACTCAAATCCGCACTTTTAATGGGTGAGTCTAACATTTCCTTGGTTAAAAATATCGTGTTTGACGAAGAGTATGTTTTGGAAATTGCCGACGATAAGATTGTTACCATTGATTTAAATGGTAACAGCATTTCTGGTAACAATACCAAAGCTACAGGTGCTATGATTGTCAACAACGGTGTGCTTACCATTCTCGGTGATGCCAAATCCGGTATTACCAATACTGCTATCAATGGTGGTGCCCTTATCCAAAATAATGGAACCATGGTATTGAGTGGCGGTACCTATGTAGGTTCTTCCATGGATGATTCCGGATATCCGGCATATGCTATCTATACTTCCGGTGATATTACGATCGAAGACGGCACTAACGTGATCAGCGATCGCGGTGCGATTGAAGTGGAAAGTGGTAACGCTGTGATCAATGGTGGTAGCTTCACCACGACCAATGCGGCAAACACTCGCCCCACTGCCATCACGCTTCATACTATTACTGCTCATGAAGGTTCTATACTGACTATCAATGATGGTAGCTTCCAAAACAATTTCACCGGCGTATCCGGTAGTAGTATTATTTGCCCTTGGGGCGGTGCGATTACCATCTACGGTGGTAATTTCAGCGACGCTGTCGATGATACCACAAACTTTAATAATACCGCCAACTTCCAAAATTATATGGGTTATAGCGTACCTGTGAAAGTATATGGCGGTACTTTTGACGACAGCACTGTTGTTAAGAATGTTGCCGAAGGCTATAAGGTTATCGATAATACAGCGGTAGATGGTACATATATTGTAACTTCCGAAGGTAATCAGACAATTGTCAATTCTAACGGTGATACTGTGATTGTTCCCGAAATTCCCGAGGGCGCTTCTTATGAGATCATTAAAGAGGAAGATGCGCTGACGGATGCAATTACGAGTGGTAAAACTTACATTTTCTTGGAGGATGGAGATTACACTCTTCCTGCAGTTGCCGCCGGAAAGGCTCTTACCATTGCAGGTACTGCAGAGGTAAAGATTGACAGAAGTAAGGCACTTGGGCTTTCCGGCTCCGATCTTTCTTTTTACGGTGTTACTCTCACTGGTAAAAATACAAACTATATTGGATATCAGCATACTGCAAAAGAAAGCTATACCAACTGTGTGATCGATGATCAGATTTTTTGCTATGCTGCGGAAATCGAGTTTGTCAACTGTACTTTCAACCAAACCTCTGCCGATGCTTACAACGTATGGACCTATGGCTCCAATACCGTAAGCTTTACGGGCTGTACTTTTAACAGTGCAGGTAAGGCGCTTCTGATCTACAGTGAGGGCGGTGCTACCGCGTCCGGCGCTCAAAATGTAACGATTGAAAACTGTGTCTTTAATGCTACCACTCCCGTGGAGGGAAAAGCTGCCATCGAAATCGATGACAGTATGGAAAAGAACACCGTTTATGTTACTATAAACAACACGGTTGCAAACGGCTTTGCAACAGGTTCTGTAAGTGGCAATACCCTTTGGAATCACAAGGTAAATTCCTCTTCCAATGTCCAGGGCGAATGTTTGGTTCTCACGGTCGACGGAACTTATTATGTAGATAACGATACCGCTATTGAAACTGCTTTAAAGGGCAATACTCAAAAGAATATTCATGTTGAACTGTATGATGATGTGAATTTGAAATCGAGCTCCACTACTCTTTTGGGAGGAGATGCTACCGAGACAATTACCATCAACGGAAACGGAAATCAACTTACTCTTACCACAACCTACTGGAGCTACCTTGATATGTCCAATCCCAACGGTAAGCTTGTAATCAATGATGCAACCGTTACAAGTACACAATCCAGTGGTACTTGGAACTCCTATGATGTGGCATTTACTTGCAGTGTAGAATTGAATGACGTAGACTTTTTGAAAGCAGTTGCGCTTGACGGTTCTCAAAAAGCTGTATTGAACAATGTTACTATCACAGAGACTAATGATTACTATGCGTTGTGGATTTGCTCCAATGTAGAAGAAGTTGTTTTAAATCATTGCGAAATTTCTTCGGGCAGAGGAATTAAGATTGACAACCAATACGAAAGCAATTCTGTTTGTACCAAGCTGACGGTTTCCAACACGTCTTTTGCAACCGCTAAAAAGGCTGCAATTATGGTTTGCTCTCCGGCAGGTGCGAATATCACACTGAACAATGTTGATATCAGCAACTGCGCAGCAGATTCGACCAATGCGGTTTGGGTAGACTCGGATGCAGCTGCTTATTATGCAAATGTGATTGTTTCCGGCGGAACCAAGATGCAAGAGGCATAATCTTGAAATATTGAATTATCAATTTTTCGCGCCCACGGGAAAATCCCGTGGGCGTTTTTCGCGCTCATCGCGGCGTTAACCGTGGTTATCATCGGATAGAGCACATCTAAAAAATCATTGTCTGTTTAGATCATGATATTTTTCCTCTAATAACTTGATCAATCTTTGAATACTCAATTGCTTTATTTTGTCGCATGATTCCATATTCAAATTACCGACTCCGTCTAAAAGCTTTTTTACAGTGCCAATGTCCTTTTTATAAAAATCATTGATGTTGGAAAAACTATAGATCGCCGCAATATACTGTTGAAACATATTTATTTGTTTGCTTGTGGATTTTGAAATTAAGTCGATTATTTTATCTACATCCAATAAACAAACGGTTGATCTCTCCTGCAGTTCTTTTTGCGGTTCAAAAGACGCATATAATAATTCTCCCCAGTTATTTTGCTGCAATGCAGCGTCAATCTTTTGTGAGAAAGATTGGTCAATATTAGCAGTGACAGCTCGCATTATTTGATTGGCGTACTTTTGATATTCATCTGATAGCTTATCATTGGAGACAAATATTCTATAATCATTCCATGATAAAAAAGTCTTGTTCTCTTGAATATGCTTTATCATGATTTTCACGACATCATCTATAACGGTAATGTCAAAGCCGCATTCCACTGTCGGATAAAGAAGTGTATAGATGATAGTCGGATATTGCTTTTCGTCAAATGTGTGTTTTTCTAATTTTTCTTTGATATCCTTGATCGCATTTTTCACCTCTTTATCCGTGTAGTCCCACCAACTTGTAAGCAATTGCATGGAAGGATCCTTTTGTCTCGCAGCCTCTGTTTCTTCCTTTTCTTTTTCTTCTCTATACAAACCGATCGTTTTTTGAATGATTTCTTTATCATATGAATCATAAAAAATTGCATGATCAACAAAAGCAAAGCCTTGGATACAATCGAGTGTGAAAATGTCCTCATGAACACCGGATTTTGCAAGTAATGTGTCATTCTTCCATGGAAACGCGTAGTTTCCTTTTTTATATTTGATGGATGAATGGAAGCAATAAATAATGACGTCATCCAAAACATCCTCATATCCTTTAGGGTATATCTCATTTAGAAGCTTGTCAAGTTTATTCATGATCTCCAAATAAAAATGAAAGGTTCTCAAATTATAGTAATTTTCTTCTGTCAAATTTTTTGCAAAATAATTTTCTTGTTTGATTATTTGTTTATAGAGAACACTGTCTTTTCTGACAGACTTGTCTATGATCTCCTTGATCACGAGCTTTAGATTAGGATGATATTGGATTGTATGACCGATTAATTTTTCTTTGATCCTTTCATAATTGCTTTCATATGTAAAAATTTCTTCGGTTCGCTGACTCAGCCGTTTTGGCGTCATAGGGATTTTTTTGTTTTTCTTATTATTTTTGTATTCATCATCCGAGGGTGTGACAATTGCTTCATCCTTTGCAATTAAATATTGCAGTGGATCGGTTTCTTGATTTTTGTTGTCAATCTCCGCTTCATTTGCGATAATAATGACCTTTAGACCGTTGTGCTCGACCATATTATTGATCAATCCTAAAACCTCAGCTACGTCACAATGACACCTTTCTAAATCGTCTAAGATCAATATGTTTTTTTTCATATCGATCATATCGCAAATTGAAGTTGAAAGGTCATTGATATTAAGGTTAATATGTGAGCCAAATGCGTTGAGGGCGTTTTTTATCAACGATTCGCTTTTTTTGATTTTATTGTTTTTTTGACCGGTTATGGTAGCAAACAGTATTTTGGTTGCAACCGATTTTATGTCGGATAACCCATAAAGGGAGATATAGACTGCTTTTTTATATTTGATCGATTTATCGATCTCCTTTTGGATATGGGGTATTAACTTGTTTTTGATAAAATAGGTTTTGCCACACCCCCATTGACCGTCGATCAAAAGCGCATAGTTATATATACTGTCATTCAGATAACTATTGATTGTTTGAATAATTTCTTCATCTGTTTGATATTTTAAATGATCCATAAATCCTCCTTGTAAATCCATTTTGAAGTCTTTTATGTCTACCGGTAATAATATTATACCATATTTTGGGGCTTAGCACAAGAGCAATTTTACCATATGGTTTCATGATAGTTATTTCTCATTGCTTTTTGAGAAATATAGAATCGGAAATAAAAAGAACCCGTGAATACCGTCGATGATATATCGGGTATTCACGGAGACTTTTGTCGGAGGTGGAAAGATCGGAAACGGAGTGATCGAATAGGGTAGGGGAGAGGGCTCAATCCAAACCCAGTTGGCGGAGCAATTGGGCAGTGTTCTCAATTTGTTCCTTTGACATCGATTTGTTGACATTCAACTCATGCAAGGAGCTTTTCATCTTTCCCTTGAACAACAGTCGGAACCACCGCCGAACCTCCATAATGGGTGTTAGCCATTTATGTTTTAGAAGGATGGGGTAAAGAACCTTGAGTGAATCGTACGAAAGAAAAATTCGAGAAAGAATGTATCGAACCTTTCCGCCTCGCTTCTTTTGTTGCACTGCCACGCGGTTGTCAAGATTTCCGTATACACCGCCATGCAAAATATATTCTTGCATTTTGGCGGTCATTTCGTTGTGCTCTGCAGCATCGAACCAAACTGCCGATAGCTTACGGCAAGCATTGGCAAAGGTAAGAAGCCTGCCTTGCATCAAAAGCTCATCACGTGCCGTTTGATTGTGTTCTACACGGTGCTCCAAGATCCAGAGATCAAGGAACGGACGGATCCCACACCCACCGTACTCAACGTGTTTTGCCATGTGCGCGATGTGGTAGAAATAAAACATCTCATCGGTCATTTCAAAGTGATAATTTGAGTTTTCTACATGCTCAATATAGTTCCAAGCATTTTCCAAAATATTATTTTTTCTATTATCTTCCGGATTCAAATTGTCATGAAATTCGATGTGAACACCGCTTTCGGTAAAAAATGAGTGCTCATGGCTCCAAGTTGATTTGTATTGAATTTTTAGCCTGCTTTCCAAAACCGATTTTATTTTTTCGATGTCATTGATCTTCACCAAAAAGTCTATGTCAGAGCTTGTACGCATCCAAGGCTCGGGGTAGTATCTGCGCATTACCGAGCCTTTTAAAGATACAAATGAAATTTTCTCATCTTCCAACACTTTGCAAATTTCGCCAAACGCATGGTTGATCCTTTGGTAGCGATAAACCGCTAGCATCTGCTGCTTTTGAAACTTTGCGGATATCTCATCATCGCCAAGCAATCCGAGGTCACCGAGCCCTTGCGCGATGATATGCGCCATATCGTGGGATTTGGAAAATACATATAATTGCGGCAATATTTCAGGTACTGGTTGACTCTTGATCTTTTCTGACACTTCCGTGCCACAGATGACCTTTCGGATTAACGCAAACATGGTTTGGATGATTTGTTCATTCATAAAATATTCCTCTTTTAAGAAACGGGCAACTTACTTGTAGTTACCCGCTGCTTTTTATTTTAACAAAAATAAATTCCTTGTTTTTTATTTTGAAATAGCCGCTCGAAGTTGTGTACTGCTGGTTCCTTGTGTATATGAAAAATATACGATTTCAACGCCTTTATCTTTAAAATATTCTTCATATCGGTTAAAGCGTTCTGTACCTTTATAATCGCTTCCAACAAACAATTTATCAAAATGCAGTGCCTCATAAGCATCTGAATCCTCGGTGTAGGATTCAATTACTTTGTCTACATATTTAACGCTTGCTACTATTTGAACTCTTTCTTCAAAGGGAATATAGGTTTCTTTTCCTTTCCAAGAGCCACTTTTATGTACTCCCACAATAAGGTAATCACACTGTTCTTTCGCTCTTCGTAAAAGATTTAAATGTCCGATATGGAAAAGGTCAAAGGTTCCGCTTAAATATCCGACTACAACCTGAGGAGAATTTGAAATTCGTCCATTTTTAATTTTGTAAGCATAACTGTCAATGCTGTATTTTAACGGATCATGATGGTATCTTGCGATAACATTTTTATATACATCATCATATTGCGGTATATAAAGCGTTTTTTGATGATACATATTATATAAAATATCATCTACAATATTAGAAAGCAAGGATAAATTATTACCACACCCATTAAAATTCGTCCCTTTTAAAGCACCGGGGGATACGTCAAGAATGCGGTTTTGATATCCCTCATATGCTAACTCTGCATTAATATTTTCGATAAATGCACAAAGACCAAATTTAGAAGCTCCATATACAGAGAACAAAGGCGATGCCACATGTCCGGCGATACTTCCCATTACAGCACAATAAAAATTATTCTTGCTTTTTATCTTGTTATAATATCGCTTTATGATTTGTATTGCGGAAAGCATATTGCATTTTACAAGATTGGTAATTTCAATTTCTGTGAGTGCTTCAAACTGAGATACACGACCAAAGCC
Organism: Clostridia bacterium; assembly: GCA_017453205.1. Taxonomy (GTDB): domain Bacteria; phylum Bacillota; class Clostridia; order Oscillospirales; family CAG-272; genus UMGS1865. Next base: position 130,095 of record JAFTKO010000007.1, read on the forward strand.
CGCTGTGATAATCAGAGTGTCAATATCTTGTATTTCGTCAAAAATTGCATATTCTTGATTGATCAAGTTGAGCTTTTTAAAGGAAGTTTGTTTTTGAAAAATATCAATTTTTGACAATTCAATGTCTTTTGTATTAGGAACATCCTTGCCAACAATGTAAACATGATTATAACCATTTTCAATTAGCTTTAGCGTTAAGGAAAGACCAACTCCACTATTTCCACCTACTACCAATGCTTTTTTGGGGCTGCCAATCATTATTACATTCTCCTTTACAATTGTCTATTGTTTTTTTGAGATTTCTAAATGTTTTTCCAACTCTTCTACTATACAATCAGTCGCTTTACCAGTTTCTATATTACCTATATAAACCAAAAATTCTTCTACTTTTTTTCTATAGCATTCAAAATCAAAATTCGTAATATTGCTGATTAATTCATCATTAGTTTGTGCAATATCAAAAGGTGTTTTTTCAATATCGAAGTAGAAGCCTCTTTCTGAGTTTTTATAGTTAAATAAGTCAGGCGTATATAAAAAACAAGGTTTTCGAGTTAACATATAATCAAACATAGAACTGGAATAGTCAGTTATTAAAATATCCGTACAAGACAAATATTCTGCCATATCTTCATATTCATTGCCGTTAATTATTTTGGAGTTTAATTTCAAACTTCCTTTTTGTATTGCAGACATTACAAGATTATGGCTCCTAAATACAAAACACCAATCACCGTTAAACTTATCTTTCAATATAGATAATAGTTTGTCAATGTCAATATTTTTTAATTGTTGTAACCCACTCATTTCAATGTTATCTCGAAAAGTTGGGGCAAACATTACGACTTTTTTATCAACAGGAAGATGGAGTTTCTTTTTTAATTCATTTTTATGATTTGTAAATAAAATATCATTTCTGGGAGTTCCACACATTAAAATTTCTTTGTCCCATGAAAATGCCGTTTTAAATGAGTTGGCGGTTAAATCACATCCTGCGATTAACAAATCAGTGTTAAAATAGCCCTTACAAAATTTTGCGTTTTTAAATTTTGGTTCGTCCAAGGATATATGTTTCAATGTTGTCCCATGCCATGTTGACAAATTGAATTGACCTTTTCGATGTTTACTTAATAATTTAAATATTATACGTTTTATAGGATTGTTTTTAGTTACCAAATTAGAGCGACATCCGGTATAATTATCAATTACTATTTGCGATCTTGCAATATATCTTGCGTATTCTTTAGAACGCAAACGAACTACTTTTACATAATCCGGAAAGCTTTCAACCTTTCCATCTTGAATTGCCCAAACAATTTTTATGTGTGGGTGCTTTTGATGCAGAGCTTCTGAGATGTATTTTGGATTATCATTATATTGTCCATTAAAACTTCTAAAAAAAGCTGTATTTTTTAAAATAGGCAAATGAAGCTGTATTAAAGTATAAGGAATAAAAATAAAATTACGCATTGCCAACCTCTTTGATGAATAATTTTTTGTTTTTGTATGTAACTGTCATGCGCACTATCATAAGAATTGCTTCTGTTGAAAATCTCAATATAGCCAAAGATATCAAATTAAACTGGTTAAATAAAATTAAAAGCACCAAACCTATAATCTGTGTAACGGCAGCAATAATAGTAGATGCAGTTGTTTCTTTCACTTTTCCGATTGCACCAAGTGTTGGCCATCCATATAGTTGTGCGGGAAAGCTGAAAAACAGAATTGGAATCATCCATCGGAACAGTGTTGTGGCATCAACATATTTTTCTCCGCCAACAATTAGGAGCGCATATTTTGCAACAAAAAAACTAAAAATACATCCAATCGTAACAATCGGCATAAATATTTTTAAAACTTTATGGATAAAGTTTAAGCTTTTTTCTTTTATCATATGCGGATAAACACTGTTGCAAATGGGGGCATATAATCCTTGAATTGCTGTAATAATGTTTAGACATAGACTCCAGTGTGCCACTTGTGCCAAATCGGTGATATAGATACCGATCAGAAGTGTATTTAAAGCAGAAAATGCGGTAGTTGCAACACTGGATAAGAAATAGAAAAATGAGTCCTTAATCATCGATAAGCAACTTTTAATACCGCTTACACGAACAGGAATATTTAATTTATGAATAATAAAAAACGTAATTGAAACTGCAACCAAATGGGCTATGATATCCAAAATCGGGATCCAAAGAACTGTTTGGTCTCCTTTGACAAACAGGAAAGTAAGAGTGGTAGAAATTATTTTTGTAACCACAAAAATAATCGTGATATACTGCATTTTCTCTATTCCTCGGAATAGAAAATCAGCCAAAAATACTGTTGTGACTACAGAGATGAAACTTAATATTACAAAGATAATATCAAGCTGCAGAATAGGTATGGTAAAACACATTACTACCAGAACCACGCCTGCAAAAATACATAATAAAAGTTTGGATAAAAATGTGTTGCCTGTAATATATCCTATTTTGGTCTTATCCTCATTAGCATTGACGATATCTTTAACGGATGAAAGAATAAAACCAAAATCAACAATCAACTGCATATATGTCATACAGCTTTTTACATAGGAAACCATTCCGTAGGTTTCTTCAGATAGAACCCGGGTTAAATATGGTAAGGTCAAGAGGGGTAGGATTAATTTTGCAATGCTCATGAGATAGAGCATAATTGTATTTTTTGCAACTTTAGATTTACTCATTTTCTACCAAACAACCTTTTCATTATAGTAGCAACCTTTTTTCCAAAGCATCTATAAATCATTCTATACACTTTTCCACGAAACTTGCTATAATTATCTACCCAGCTTGCCGCATATCGATGTATAGAATGTGTGTTTGGAGTAATTTTCAACTCTCCTGTGCTCATATTAATCGGGCAAAAATACTCGGCAGGATAAATTGTTATATCTGCGACCGTCTGAATTTCCATGGTATCTTGTAACCCGTGTTTTTTAAGTAAGTCGGTTGTGCGTTGTACAATGGTATACAGATTTAGAGTACCATCAGCATTATAAAAAGAACTCTTTTCATAATCATCGAGAATTTCTTTATAGAAGCCGAGCCCGGGGGCCACGGCTACGCCGAGCCCGGGGTTTGTTGCGATCCCTTTTTTAACATCGGGATTTTCACATCCCATAAATGCTCCTTTTTCTAAAATATCATCAAAAGACTTGATTACTTCAACATCGGTATCAAAATAAAGCCCGCCTTGTTCATATAATATTTTATAACGAGCATAGTCCGATACAAAAGCCCATTTCTTTGCTTCATAAGCTTCTTTTACGTATTGACAACAGTTAAAGTCAAAGTTGCTTTCGTTCCATTCAATAATTTCGTAATCCGGAAAATACTTTTTCCAGCTTTTTAAACACTTTTTTCCCAGTTTGTTTAATGGCTTTCCTCCAAACCAGCAATAATGTATAATTTTAGGTATTTTGTTCATTTTTCTTTTTTATAAGCAATCCTTTCCATAAAATACATTGGTAAAAATAGGCTGAAAAAAGATGTAAAAGTTATTTCGATATTATACATAATAATTCCCATTGCAAAATAAAAAATCATTAGTAAAAGTCGAAGTCGTTTAAATGGATTCCTTTCAATTTTTACTCTCTCACCTGATTGATAAGAGATATAAGAAAAAATTATAGAATAAAGAGGTGAAAAAATTGGACCGAAATAATACCACCCCATTCCTATAGTAGTAGGTATTTGACCGAAAGTATTATTGTAAAAATTAAAGAAGGTTTGAATCCCCTCATGAGAAAGATCAAAAATTGTATTTCCATATGGAATAGAATCGAGATAATCGTACAAAAAATAACGTAGTTTGTAAACTAAATCTTTTGGCAAATTAAATACACCTGACACTATATTTACACCGGAAAAATATGTCATGAATCTAGTTGCAAAAAAAGAAACAATTTCAGTTGATTTTATATTGTTTGCCGAAACTCTAAACAACCACCAAGCGATGGCAACAGTTCCACCAATAGTTATGGTAAGAAGAAGTTTGAAATTTTGTCTTTTTGAGGGATATAGATAACTTCGTAATAAAAATAAACATATCATATATATTAGACTTTTTGCTATTGCACCTGCAATAAAAAAAAGTGGCGTAAAACATAGAATTAATGATATAAATTTATTGAGAGCCGTATGTTTTTTTTGTGAGAAAAAGATAATTCCATATGCCGGAAAAAGTATAATCGCTGCGCGCGTTAAATAAAACCCGGTTGTCAAGGATAATTTTTTTATAAAAGTTGTTCCATACTTTTTTGTTATTTGCGCATCTTCAAAATTTACGAAATATTCGTCATTTATTTGAAAAACTGTTCTATAAGCAAGCAAAATTTCTGGTGTTATTTTTATTATCAGTAAAATTAAAAAGAGTATTAATAGTAAAAGTAAGAAATATTTATAATTTAATTTCTTAGAGTGCTCTATGCTTGTAGTTAAGGGCTTTTTATGAATGACTTTATAAAGCAAAAAGGAAAAAATGGCAAAAGCTTCATAACAAATTAAAAAAATTGAATATGTTGTGTTCGATTCAATATTTTTTGTAATGGTTGCTGGATAATCCGCTATCGTGAATAGCAGGGGGGTTATCACCATTCTACAAAAAAACAAAATGATAATTATAGATACTCCTAAATTTGACGGGATTAACCGATATAATTGGTTGCAAAATATAGATAAAAATAGAAAGGTCAAAGGAAGTAAAAATAAAAAATCATAATAAAATGGTTTATTTACATCAAACAATATCAATATTACAGTAAAGGCAGAAAAGACGATCAATACTAAAGATAGTATCATTTGCCCAAGATTAATTCTTTTCATTTCCACCTCTTTATTATACGTTTATACATATCAATGGTACCGTTAGTAATATTTTCCCAACTAAAATATTTTGTCGTGTTTTTTATGGCATTTTGGGACATTTGTGGAAATTTCATTTTGTCTTTTACTATTTGATCAAATGTGTCAGCAATTTTAAATTCATTGGTTTCACACCCCCAGCCACTGTTACTGTTTTGAATAATATAATCAAGTGTAGTTCCCTCAGTCACAAAACAGGGGAGACCATAACTCAACGCCTCCAAAATCCCCATAGGCATTCCCTCGAAGCGAGATGTTTGAATAAACACGTCGGCATTTAACAGAATGTTTTCCTTTTCTGTTCCGGAAATGGCGGGGTGCAGTGTTACCAAGTCTGCAACGCCTTTTTCACAAATCATGTTCTCTACATATGCATACCGACCTTGATAGTCGGGACCGTATATATCAAAATGACAATGATTTTCTTTCAAAAAATCGATTTTGAGCCGAATTGCTTCTAACATCAAATCCAATCCTTTATGGTAGGAATCCAGTCTGCCGATATATACAAATCGAGTTTCATCCTTGTGGAACTCCTTTTTTTGTATGCTTGGTAAGTTGATCCCGTTGGTTGCAACAAACTTTTGTTTTCCAAACACGGTAGCATTCAGCTCTCGATCAGATAGACATTGAATTGCCGCTGCGTTCCGAATAAAATAATTGAACAAAAGTAAATTGCCGACCTTTTTCTTCAACCATTTCTTTCTCTGAGCTTCCTCTGTTAAAGCACCGTGCGGCAAAATAATATAGGGAATATTTTTCTTTTTTAACATTTTGGAAAGCTTCAAATACTCCGGCGAATATACTTCATGAAAAATAACAATGTCCGGTTTTGAAAAAGGGGAGGGTAAATCCTCAATGTTAAAAGTATCGCTATATGAAAATTGATGATCGATCCCCGATATCTCAATGTTTTTGATATTTATAAAACCAACTTTCTCAATTTTTTGCTGGCTCTTTATATGCTCCGGAACGACGACGCAGACCCCGTTAAAGGGATTGCCGCTTAAGCTTGCTATATGTAAAATTATCATAAATATTCTCAATAACAACTGTTCGATCAATTATTATTTTCTTTCAGATTTTTTTTAATTTCGCTTGTTGAAACACCTTGAGTATAATCAAAAAAAACAATTTGAAGATCAATATTGTTATCTCTAAAATCTTTTTCTGTTTCTAAAAATCTTGGAGTACCTTTCCAATCGGAGCCCGAAAATAAAACATTAAATTTAAATTTTTTCCACGCCAAAAGTTTATTGAGCGTCTCATCGATAGATACAATCTCTGCTCTATCAACACATTTTAAAGCATTTAAAATTCTTGTTCTATCATTTTCGTTAATTACCGGTGTTTTTTTCTTACAAACTCTTACATATTCATCAGAACAAACACCGACAATCAAATAATCACATTCTGTTTTACATTTTTCAAGTAAATTCAGATGTCCAACATGAAACAAGTCAAAAACTCCACAAGTATAACCGATTTTCATATAACGTCTCCTTATTCTCATTTTTTAAGTATCTAAAAAAGATTGATTTAAATTGCACTCCAATGCATCGTGAAGTGATACCTGTTTTTCAACAGGTGGAAGTTCCATATAATTCCCATACATTGCTTTTAAATACAAATCGGGTTTTTCCAAGCCATAAACTTGAATGCCTTCAAATTGTATCAATGTAGGTTTGCCAAAATAATCCTGCGGGACTATTCCTTTAAGTCCGGCACCACCCAACAAATTACAGACTAATTTTGAATTATCAAAATCAAATTTCTTGCAAATATTGTCAATCTTTTTGGAAAGTTTGTGTCTGTTTACAAAAAGCGGGGAAATTACTCGACCTACGAGTACCGCTAAGTTCTTTTGCAAAGACCTTCTTTTCAAAAAAGAACTTGTTATTACCAAATGTAGTTGGAAATTTCTATAAAATGGCTTATAATTTATTTTTGCTTCTTCAATCGTATTGCCAATTCCATCAAGAGGGAATATATCGATATATATGCCTCGCTTTATCGGATAACGTTTTTTTTCTATAAGTGTAGTTTGTATATCGTATAATTTTGCAATTAGATAAGAATATTCGCGGTTTTCCATACTTGGATATTCAAATAAATATCTTGTTGAAGAGAAATCTTTAGAAAGCTCACGCAATCTTTCATAATCATTTCTGGGCATGCCTACATCAATGTCATCATCCCACGGAATAAACCCACCGTGACGCACTGCCCCTAACATAGTTCCTGCTATTATGTAATATCTAAGATTGTGTTGATTACAAAAGTTATGAAACCAAGATAGCATATCCACTAATTTTTTCTGCTGTTCAGTCATCATTCTTTTCTCCTAATATTCGATATAGTTAGATTTAATATTAATATTTAATTACTTGCGTAATTTTTTCTGCTTGATTGTTTTCCTTGGGATGTTGGTTGTTCCTTAAAAACTTTTTGTACGCTAACTCACGCGCTTTGTTTGGCAACAGTACATATCCGCAAAAACGGACAAAGCAGGACTTTAAGTATACCGATTTTCCGATTACAGCATTATGTTTCATATACTTCAAAAGTCTTTTACAGCTTTTATAATATTTCAATCCGCCCCTACGGTTTACCATTTCGGAAATTCTGACATAACACAATACTTCATTTAAATTTCCGAACGTACATCCGGATAAAAACATACGAACCCACAAATACCAATCTTCAAACAGATAGAAATGCTCATAATTTCCTGCATCTAAAACGGCTTGCTTTTTAAACATCACTGTTTGATGATTAAAAGGACTGCGTGCTTTTAATCGCTGTTTTATTTCTTGGTCTGTATTGGGGACACATCGATAATCAATGATTGTTTCGGGGGTATCGTTAAACTCGGCAATGTTTCCTCCCACCATATCAACCTGTGGGTTATCTTTAAAAAATCGTAGTTGTTTTTCAAATCGATCCGGTATACAAATATCATCAGTATCCATACGAGCAACTAACTCATAGTGGCAATAGGTCAAGCCTAAACGTAACGCATTTCCCAATCCTCCGTTTTCCTCAAGAGGAATGTATGTAAAAAGGGTAGGGTAGGTTTCAAGATATTGGTCAATTGTCTCCTGTAGCTGTTCGCCAACGATACCATCACGAACCAGTACAATTTCATTTGGAGGAACTGTTTGATTGATTATACTGTCAATCGCTTGCTTGAAAAAATTAACTTTTTCGTTTTTATATACACTCATTAACACGGAAAATTGCATATGTTATTTTTCCTTTCTTTTGCTGTCAATTTTTTCGGAATCGTTACCCTCTCTCTTGAGAACCACCAAAACGGTTTTTACCATCAATTTCAAATCGAACAAAACAGACGCGTTTTTTACATATTCGGCATCCAAAATGGCTTTGTTTTTATAATAGACATCGTCTCTGCCAAGGACCTGCGCATAGCCCGAAATGCCCGGACGCATCGCAAAAACACCAAGCTGCTCTCTCATATTGTTGCAGTTTTCCTCCTTTAAAATCAAAGGGCGGTATCCGATCACCGACATAGTTCCAATCAAACAACAAAACAGTTGCGGAAGTTCATCCAAGCTCAATTTCCGAAGAATACGTCCCACGCGCGTCAAATATTGGGTGGGATCTCCCAAAACCGAAGTTGCACAGTTTTTTGGAGCAGTCGTTTTCATGGAACGGAATTTATAGCAGTTGAACGGGTTCCCTCCTTTGCCTACACGTTGTTGTTTGAAGATGATCGGACCCTTGGAGTCGCATTTGATGGCAATTGCAATGAGCAACATAATCGGGGACAAAAGAATCAACCCCAAAAGCGAACTCAAAATATCAAAGCTTCTTTTTACAAATCGGAAAAAGAGGCGCTTTTTTTGATTGGGCTTGAATTTTTGGATAAAGAGATCATAGTATTCATCGGAAT
>JAFTKO010000008.1 GCA_017453205.1 Clostridia bacterium
GGATATCCTCATAAGCCACCAAGCGGTTGCCCTTATGTCCTGCTTTCAGCACCTCGCGGGCATTCTTTTTGTCGTACAGGCGGGTGATCTCACACTTGTCATCAAGCTCAACGATAAAGAACTCATTTTCAAGTTTCTTTTTGCTGACCTTGACACTTCCAACCGCCTTTTTGGGAGTTACGACCTTCCAACCCTTGGCGGGAATACCGTCCACATAGACCAATTCTCCGTCCACGCGGATATTGCCGCTTGTGACCGCCGAGTGCGGGTTGTAAACCAGTACACCGCCCTTGGTGTCCACCTTGTCGGCAATCGCTTGCAACAGTGCACTTTCGGTCTTGCTGCCCCGACCGATGATCTCGGCATACTCAATATCACTCACATCGTAAACCTCTTTGATCGAGGAACCGGGGATCACGTCATGGAATTGGTTGGTCAAAATCGTAAGCCATGCCTTGTTCAGCTCTGCCTGCGGATACTCGGAACCGAAGAAATGCCGATTGAGCACGGCAAGCTGCTCGATATTGGGGTACAAAAATTCACAAATGCGGTTATTTCTCTTATTCTTTTCGATTGAGGTCAAGCAACCGCGGTGAAGCTCAAAATAGAGCTCACCATCCCATGTGGGAACACGGTCATTGCCCTCGTTGCGGTCAAACAATCGTTTTAAAAAGTCGCCCACAAAACCGTTTTTTGCGGTAACGCATCCGGGCAGCCCGCGCGACAGACGGCGATAGCCCTCCAAATCCAACTCGTTCGGACCTCCGCCGCCATCTCCCTTACCAAAGGGCATCAGCACCTCGTCGGTCAAATTTTTTTGCTGCATACGGTGGAACGAGCCATTGACAAACTTGGGAGTCATACGCGCGCTGTACACCACCATTTTGCGATATTCCTTTTCATCGGGAATCCGCTCTTGCGAGGTTAGAAAATAGCTGTTGATCTCGGTACCGTCGATGCCGCGCCACTTAAAGATATCGTAGGGGAAGCGGTTCTTTTCGTTCCAACCGAGCTTGGAGGTCACAAAATACTCCACGCCGCTTTTGCGTAAGATCTGCGGCAACGCTGCACTGTAGCCGAACACGTCGGGCTCCCAAAACACCTTGCTTTCCACTCCGAACTCATCGCGGAAGAACTGTTTTCCGTACAACAACTGACGCACAAAGGATTCCCCCGATGGGAGATTACAGTCGGGCTCCACCCACATCGCACCTTCGGGCTCCCATCTGCCCTCTTTGATCTTTTCTTTGATCTGTTCGTACAGCTCGGGGGCTTCCTCCTTGGTAAACTGATAGAGTAGCGGCTGCGATTGCATAAAGATAAACTCTGGGAAAGCTTGCATATTGGTGAGCATATTGGAGAAAGAGCGTTGCACCTTTTCGCGTGTTTGCGCAAAGGTCCATTTCCAAGCGCAGTCGATGTGCGTATGCCCAACGGTGATGACACTCTTTTCGGTGGTATGACAGTATTTTCCGTAAAACTCGGTTTCGAGATATTCCTCCGCCGCCTTGAGCGACTCGCGGAAGTCTCCGTTGGGAGCCACACGGAGATCGATCTTATTGGTGGCGGTATTGAGATACTCGAGAATGTCGGCATACTCCTTGGTCAAGGGATTGAGACAATCCAACTGCTGATACGGCAGGAGAATATCATAATAGACCTTTTCACAAAGTTCGTCGGTTACATACACGGATGCTACGAATTTGAGATCCTGCGAGAGATAGCCCGCGTAGGCATAGAGGTAAAGTTCATATTCGCATTTGCCGCCAAGCGGAATGCTGATATGGTTGACATCCATGCCCTGCACCATTTTGCCGTCGACATAGGCAATGAACTGCGGGTTCATTTGATTGTTCCATCCGAGATTTCCTGTCCAAACCTCAAAACGAAGCTTTTGTCCCTTGACCTCCTCCGGTAACACCAGATGTTTGTAAAACCACGCATGTTGGTCACCCTTGATCTTCCAATCCGGTGCCGTGGTAAAAGGCGCAAACCGAGGATCCCTGCAATCGGGCAAGTCGTTGTTTTTCTTAGGCTCGCATTCCATGTATGAAAAGCCGTCGATCGGCATTTTCCATGCCTTGCGGTGACGATCCAAATTTTCCAGCGTCACTCTGATCTTATCCTTTAAAAAATCCACGATGAAAATCCTTTCTCAGCAAACAATCAGAACGAGACGTCGGCAATGACCGCGTTATGGTCGGAAATATACGCACCGTAGGGGCACAGATTGGTGCAGGTGTGGATCATATCATAATCCGTCACCGTAATATTGGGCGTCACAAAAACATAGTCGATGATGTGGGAGTTGCGGCAGTAATCCTCCTCGCTCTTGCAATACCAAAACCAAGGGCTGGTGGAAAGCTCGTCGGGGAGAGTTCTTCCCTTGGAGTGCACACGCGCATCGTTGAGCGTGTTCGTATACACGGCGTATGCCTCGGTGTCGGGGCGGGAATTCATATCACCCACCAAAATCGCGGGACAATCTTCAATGCCGTATTTTTCTCTTGCCATCTGTTTCATTGCGGCGATCCGATCCAATATCACTCTTGCTTGGTTCGGTCTTGCCACGGTTCCCTCATGGTCAAGGTGTGTATCAAAGAAAAGGAATTTTTTACCGCACTCAATACACTCAAACAGCGCCCAACAGCAAATGCGGTCAAATCTTGCGTCCCATCCCACGACGGGAACCTGCGGAGCTCCCTCGGCGAGCCAAAAGAAGCCGTCCTCCAGTACATGAAATTTATTTTTGAGGTAAAGGATATATCCCGCCTCACCCGTCGCTTTGGTGTGCGTTCCGACATAGGTGTATTTATCGTTGAGGTTTTCGGCAAGCCACGCACGCCACGGCGCGGAGCATTCCTGCAAGCCGACGATATCGGGCAATTCCCCGTCAAGCATCTTGTTGAACATCGGCGCGCGTGCACTGACATAACCGTTTACGGTAGCCTCGGCGGCACCTTTCGTTTTCAGCTCTGCCGTGTCCTTGCTCAACACATTGAATGACATGATTTTCATTGTTTGATCCTTCTTTCTGTGTTATATCTTATTTTGAGGCAACTCAATCTCCGCAATCACTGCGTTATGATCCGAGATATATGCGCCGTAAGGGCAAAGATTGGTTGCTGCATGAATCATCGTATAATTTTTGACTGCAACACGTTCGGTAACAAATACATAATCGATAATGTGACCGTTTTTTCTGATACTGTCCTCATTCTCGCAATACCAAAAGCCGGGACTGGTGGAGGTCAAACCGTCCATGGTCTTTCCTTGGGAAGCCAAGCGGCTGTCGCGCAACGCGGAGGTAAGGATTGCATATTGCTCACTGTCCGGCTGAGAATTCATATCCCCCACCAGAACCAGTTGGCAATCGTCAATGCGGTATTTGGTCTTAATCGCCTCGCGAAGTGCGTTGATGTTATCGGTAATCACCCGTGCCTGCTCGGACTTTACGCTTTCCACCGTATCGAGATGGGTCGCCAAAAAGAGAAAATATTTTTCAGTGGCAAGCTCCTTGAGCACCACCCACAGGCAGACACGCGCAAAGTGGCTCTCCGGGCTTTTGGCGGGGATCCCGGGCGCTCCGGGTACCAGATAAAAGCTACCGATGTCACGGGCAATAAAGCGGTCCTTGCGGTAGATCATTGTATTTGCGTCGCTGTGATCCCCAAACTCCGCGCTGACCGACTCGTAAATATCCGAAAGATTTTCACGGATCCAATTTCTCCAATGCGGTTGCATCTCTTGAAAGCCCGCGATGTCGATGTCCTCACCCTCCAACAAATTTCTCAAAAGCGGGCCTCGATGCGCGGAGGTACCGTCCACAGGCCGCTCCGGTTGGGAGCGTGTGACGGTTTGACGGTTGATTCCGTATAGGTTAAATGACAAAATCTTCATAAATTATTTACAAAAATCCTTTCATTTTGAGTTCTTGCATTAAGGCAGTTGAATTTCCGCGATCATCGCGTTATGGTCCGAAATATACTCCCCGTAGGGGCACAGATTGGTTGCAGTGTGGATCATTTTATGATTTTTTACCGTAATGCTTTTGGAGACAAAAATATAATCGATATAATGCCCGTTTCTTTTTACATCAGACTCGGTTTCACAATACCAAAAACCGGGACTGGTGGAATAATCTCTTGCGATCGTTGCGCCCTTGGAATATACACGGCTGTCACACAATGCTTTGGACATGATATTATAGGGCTCGGTATCGATCTCGGAGTTCATGTCCCCCACCAAAATGACGGGACAATTATCTACTCCGTAATTCTCCTTGACCGTTTGCTGAAGCACCGGTATCTGCCCTACAAGAACAGTAGCCTGACCTGCGCGCACGGAATCGACCGTATCCAGATGCGTATCCATAAACAAGAAATACTCGCCTGTTTCAATCACTTGAAAAATCACCCATGTACACATACGGTCAAAATTACTGTTGGGATCCTTTGCGGAGGAGGTTGGGGCTCCTTCCACCAGCCAAAACACGCCGCTGTCCTTTACGGTGTATTTATCCTTGAGATAGATGACGTAGCCGCCCTCGCCCGTTTCTCGGGTACTCTTGCCGACAAATGCGTATTTTTCATCCATCGACTTGCGCATCCAAGTCTTCCAATCCAACCGCATCTCCTGCAAGCCGGCAATATCGATGTTTTCGCCGTTGAGCAGGGCATTCAATTTTTCACTGCGGGTCTCAATGGTACCGTCTACGGTTTTATTGCTCCCATCCACGGTCGTGGTGGAGCTGTCACCACCCCATACATTCAACGACATGACCTTCATCGTCGTTTTGGGTGCGGGAGGAACCTCCGTCACAGCCTCGGTCTCGGATGTAACGTCGGTAACGGTGGTATCGGTATCCTCTGGCTTGTTGCCTTGGCAAGACACCAAAAACAGAGAAAGTAATAAAAGGAGCACAGTTATTTTTTTCAAGTGTTTCATCCGTTTTCTCCTTCAAGGAACGAAATATTGGCAATGATCGCGTTATGATCGGAAATATGCGCTCCGTATGGGCAATAGTTGCCCGCGGTATGGATCATTTTGTAGTTGTTGACCGCAATCTTTTCGCTGACAAAAATATGATCGATCACGTGTTCATCACGGACCACGGTATAGGAATTTACATAATACTGTAAGCCCGGACTGGTAGAATAACGGTCATCCAAGGTGTCACCTGTTGATATCTTGCGTGCATCAAGCAGCTTTTCGGTGATGATACGATAAGGATCGCTCTTGGGTCTGGAATTCATATCCCCCACCAAAATCACGGGGCAATCGGTAACGCCGAGACGCTCCACCTTTTCTTGCAGCTTTGAGATCTGCCCCACCAGTACGTTTGCTTGCCACGGGCGCGCCTCCTCTACCGTATCGAGGTGGGTATCCATAAACAGAAAATAATCGCCTGTCTCATTGATCTTGAAAACCACCCACGTACACATACGGTCAAGGCTGCTTCCATTGGCTTTTGCGGGCTCGGTCGGAGCGCCGTCTACCAACCAAAAGGCACCGCTATCAATCACACTGTATTTTCCTTTTCGGTATAACACGATGCCGCCCTCGCCCGTATCCCGTGTGGAATAACCGGTAAAGGCGTAATCGTCATCGAGATTTTCCGTCAGCCATGCGCGCCAATTTGCCGATGCCTCCTGCAATCCCGCAATGTCAATTGCCTCTCCCTTGAGAAGTGCATTGAGCTTGGGGCCACGCGTTGCGATCGTACAGTCGATCTCATAAGTCGTTTTGTTTTTTGCAGTGGTCATTTCGTTGAGATAATAGATGTTGAAAGACATCACATTGATCGTCATTTTCGGCTCCTCGGGGGGCTCTGTTTGCTCCTCATTTGCGGATTCATCGACCGTTGAAAGCGTTTCGCTTGTTCCGTCATCGACAGGGTCATGTCTCTGACAGGAAACCAAAAGCAAGCATACCAACAACAATACGGATAACAGTTTTTTCATAAGCTTCTCATTATTCAAAGGTGATCTTTGCAACAATGGCGTTATGATCGGACAAATACGCCCCATATTCACACACATTGGTCGTGGTATGGATCATTTTGTACTTCAAAACCGTCACAGCGTCATTGACGAAGATAAAATCAATGCGGTTCCCCTCTGCATATGCCTTTGTATTCGGAATTACATAGTTATAGCTCGGTGCAGAGGTCCATGCCTCTTTGACATTATGTTCGCAAGCATAGAAAGAATCGGTCAAATCTGCGGTCAACGTCACGTAAGGTGTATCATGCGCCGCGGTGTTAAAATCACCCACCAAGATTACGGGACAGTTTTGAATTTGATATTCGGTCTCAAACTCCGACAGGAGTACCGGAATCTCCGTAACAATGGTTGTTGCTTGTCTCTCACGCACAGTGATATCGTTTGTTGCGGTAAAATGTGTATCCATAAAGAGGAAGCAACGGTCGGTTTCGGCGCCGTTTTCGTCCAAGCAACGCAACAATGCCCAAGAACAGATGCGATCGGAGCCGGTTACATTGGACACAGGCGTTTGCGATGCGCGATCACCGTCCAACGTCAAGAAAAACTTTCCTTCCTCAATCAATTTGAATTTATCCTTGCGATAATAGATATATCCGCCTTCGCTGTGCGAGGTATTGGTGTCGCCCGCACGGTCATAGGAGTCATCCAAAGAAGATTTCCTAAAAGCATTGCGCCAATCCGCACGCATTTCCTGCACACCGAAAACGTCGATCGTCTCTCCCTCGATCATTGCAATCATTCCGGAGAGTCTGGCATCGGTAGTGGTATCCGCATATACAGTCCCATCGGGATGGTTTCTGATCTTTGCAACGTCGCTTTTTTGGGACGCGGGCAGATTTAAATAATGGATATTAAAGGACATGACGTTGATCGACCATTGTTCGGGGGTCGGTGTTGTGTTTTCATTCATTGTAGAACTCTCCGTTTCTTGTGCTGTTGTTTCGTTAGTTTGTTTTTCGGTGGATTGGCCCTCCGTGCCCTTTCCATTTTGGCAGGAAACCAACAGTAAACAAAATGTCAGTATGAATACAAATAATTTCTTCATAAGAATAAATCTCCTTTATTATAAAATAACAGCCGCTTCATCACGCTTCCTTGGGAGGAATGCAAACAACAATCTCCATATGTTCTTTACTTGCCAGAGTGAATTGATCCCTCAGACTAGCGGGCATAAAGAAGTAGTCACCCTTTTTCAAGGTTGCCGTACCGCCCGGATAGCGAACCTCCCCTGTGCCCTCGGTCACCACGTAAATGGCAGGACACTCGGTGTTGGCAATCTCCCCGCCGTTCAGCGTCAGACGGCGCACCGCAAAGCAAGGCGTGTCATCAAAGGAGATCAGCATTTCGTCACGGACCTTGCCGGTGTCGGAAAGCACCTTCGGGATCTTCCGTCCAAGCGCAACTGCCTCGTCCCCCGCGACATCGTAATTGAAGCAATCCAACGCGATGTCGGGATTTAAGCCGAGATACATCTGCTCGGGCGTCAGCTTAATATCGCCGCACCAATGCTCGGGCTGAATGGTAAAGTCGGTAGGCTCTTGAGTTTCAAGCAGGAAACATCCCGCACCGATGGCATGGATCATCTTGGCACCGATGAAGAACACATCGCCCTTTTTGACGGGAATACGGTTGAGCAGTCCCGACATAGCCGCGGGATCGGTCTCGCTTGCGGCAACGGCTCTTTCAAACTCGGCTTTGCTGATCTTGTCCTTAAAACCAAAGTAAATGCATGCGTTCTCGCGGGTATCGAGGATCACCCAAGACTCCGCTTTTCCATGCTCGGAGCCGAGATGTTTTCTCGAATATGCCTTATCGGGGTGGCACTGCACGGGCAAACGGATGGCGCTGTCCAACATTTTGACCAGCACGCCGAGCTCGGTTCTGTTCCCCAGCATTTCCTTGGGGTACTCGGCAAGCAGCTTGTCAAAGGGAATGTCGGTGCCCCTAACCATTGAAACGCCCTCGTTGGGATCGCGGTTGTCGCCATTGAGCGCGTGGACAGAGGAACACACCCACTCCTCGGGATAGAGGCTGTCCTCGGCGGGATCCCCAAAGAAGTCGGCAAACAGCTTGCCGCCGGTGTAGACGCGCCAAACGCGGTTTCTTTCAAAGAAAACAGGCTGATTCAGAATGTTTTTGATGTTCATAACGGTGTTTCCTTTCGGTAATTGATTTTTATAGAACCATATCCCCTATATTGGGAACATTTTTTTAAAATTTGAACAAAAGTATTTACAAATTCGTTTTTTATGATATAATATAAACTAAAGTAGCAAAAAAAGTAAATTTTGGTCAAAAGAGGTATTCCGCAAACATGAAAAACTCCCCCCACAATGTAAGAACCATCAAAAATGACAATCGGGCGTTAATTTTCAACTATATTCGCAGAAGGCCCGTGTCCCGTGCCGACATTTCCAAGCGGTCGAACATGTCCAAATCGGCGGTCACCATGATCACCAACGATCTGATCAAAGAAGGACAGATCATTGAAATCGGAGCAACCGCGTCCTCACACGGCAGAAAATCGATCTTATTGGACATTGTTGCAAACTACCGCTATGCCGCGGGCATCGCTTTGCACCGAAAATATATTTATATTTGCATCACCGACTTAAAATCCAACATCTTGGCATACTCCAATCACAAAATTTCTCAGTGGAACGATCCGTACAAAGCATTGGATTTTGCCTATGAGGAAATTTTGAGATTTTTGGATCAGCTGCAGATCCCCATGGAAAAATGCCTTGGCATCGGCGTTAGTGCACCGGGACCTTTGGATTACGTCACGGGAAAAATCTTAAACCCTCCGGATTTTGAATTTTTCCATCACGTAACCGTTGGAGATTATTTGCGTAAGCGTTCGGGGCTCCCCGTAACGGTGGACAACAACGCGGTTTTGCTCACCATGCAGCAATACATCAGCGACAGCAGTCACAATTTTAAAAACTATATGTTTGTCGTCATTTCCGACGGTATCGGCTCCGCGATCATGACCAACGGCAACATTTACCGCGGTTTTGGCGGCTTTGCGGGAGAGTTGGGACACACCAGCATCCACGCAAACGGCAGTCGTTGCTCCTGCGGGAACACGGGATGCCTGGAAAAATACATCAACCTAAAAAACCTACAGGAAAAATTCGGCTTTTCCTCTTATCAAAAGATGGTGGACGACGCCTATATGGGTGACAAGGAGTCCATCTCGATTTTAGAGTACATTGCCGACGAGTTCTCCTGTGCCCTTGCCAACATGGTAAATATGTTTGATCTTGACGGTGTCATCATTTACGGTCAACTTTCCTACCGCAGTGAAAAACTGGCAAAGATGTTGCAGGAGCGCATCAATTCCCGTTCGGTCATTACACGTACCCACCCGGTATATGTGTATTTTTCAAAAATGCAACCCGATGAGGCAAGCGCCTCGGTTTGCTCCGCCATTATCAATCGGTACTTTGAGCAAAAGCTTTAATAAATGAACAAGGGCAGTTGTAGATGCAAGCATTTACAACTGCCCTACTTGATTTTGTAAATTTAATTAGCTATGATGGAATTATAAAATACAAATTCAAGATGTTCGGTCTTGTTCAATCTTCTTTCTTTTTACGAATGAGTGCGGGAACGGTTGCCGCAATTGCAAGGAGTGCGACAGATGCACCGCCGACAACACTTGCACAGCCGCCCTCGTCCTCATCGGCGGGAGCGTTTGTAGCGGGCGTGGTAGGCGCCTCGGTTACGGGCTCGGTCTCGTCATCCTTGTCGTCGCCGCCTGCGGGAGGATTGGTGGTTCCGCCCTGCTGACCGCCTTGGTCATCATTGCCGCCTTGATCGTCATTTTCAATCACGGGAGAGGGTGCAACAGTGGTATCGGCTACCAAAATGATGGGATACTGATCCTTATCGGCACCGGTATTCAATTGGAATGCAGAGCCAAGCTTGGTGATCATTTCCGCAGACTTGAGCGCCTCGGCAGTGACCTCGGTGCCGTTGAAAGCAGGCTGAGTAGCATCCACACCGATATCCGCGTATGCGGTGTATTGCGTATAGTCAAAGTTTGCATCGGTGTGATTGGTGTTGGTAAACTTGTTGATGACGCCGGCAAGCGTATAGCAATTGGTAAAGGTGGTTACAGCCGTACCGGGATTGCTCGAGCCGACGTTGGTCTCAGCGCTCATCGCACCGATACAGGTGGAGCCTTCATTTCCAACCAAAAGACCTACGTTCAAGCAATTTTCGGCAACCACGCCGCCATCGTTTTTGTTGTTCCAACAACCCATACCGGAGAGCTTGGTGTCGGTCTTTTTGCTTGCGTCATTCACTCTCCATGCAAGCAGCGTACCGTAGTTGATGCAGTTTTTAAAGGTCGTGTTATCTCTGTTGGTTGCGGAGATACCTGCCGCACGGCTACAAGTTGCAATGATGGTAGCATAGTTGATGCAACCCTCAAAGGTAGCAGCCTTAGCGTCGGACGAAAAACCGCCCACATGGTAATTGGACTTGATGGTACCGTACATCGTGCAATAGCGGATGACACCGTAATTTCTTACAGCCAAGCCCGCCGCACGGTCGCCCTTACCTGTGATATTCACAGTAGCGGTCACACGGGAGATGACACCGTCCTCTTGATTTTTGTTGATCAAACCAACATCGGTAGCTTCACTTGCCAAGGTGACATTGGTAAAGTTGACATCCCAAATTTGACCGTTGTTTTCATTACAAAAGCCGTAAATTTCTTTGTTGCCGCTGAGGTTGATGCCGTCAATGGTCAGATTTTTGATGATAGCGGTGAGGTCGAGCATATCAAACATCGAGTCCGCCATGGGTTGTGTCAAGGTGATCTTGTGGCCGTTGCCGTCAAGCACGCCAGCAAACCATTCAATCTCTTCCCAAACCTGCGTCAAGGTAATGTCCGCGGTAAGAACATAGTACATGTCACCCTCGCCGTCCTCGTTAACGTCATCGATGAACTTCAACAGGTCTGCCTCGGTGGCAATTTCGGTGTACCCCGTGTAGTCGGTCTCCTCCGCGACGGGCATAATCGTCAGCATGCCTGCAAGCATGGTTACAATCAACAATACAGATAATAGCTTTTTCATAATAGGTTCCCTCTCTCTGAAAAATCGGTTTTGAGAACGGAGCAACCGCAAATATTTCAATTACGGTTGCTCCGCAATTTCAAAGTCAGTCCTCTTTCTTTTTGCGAAGCACAACGGGAGCAATTGCCGCCATTGCGAGCAATCCGATCGATGCAACACCGATCACACTGCCGCATCCGCTTTCCTCTTCGGTCGTAGTTGCGGGAGCGTTGGTGGTGGGCTCGGTTACGGGTTCGGTCGTGGGCTCGGTCTCATTATCCTTGTCGTCGCCGCTTGCGGGAGGATTGGTGGTTCCACCCTGTTGACCGCCTTGTTGACCGCCTTGATCGTCCTCTTCTTCCTCGGGCATCGGCTCGGTCTCGGTATCAGCCGCAAGGTCAATGGGATATGCGCTTGCATCGTCACCCGTGTTGAGCACAAATGCACTGCCCAGCTTGGTCACCATTTCGGCGGAAGCAAATTCAGCCGCGGTGACAACCGTACCGCTGGTATTTTCACTACAACCGTCAAGCGGTGCCTCCAATTCATCTACACCGTCAATGATATTGTCATCGATCAAAACATAAGTGGTATAGGTCTCGTCGGTGTAACGGTTGAGCAGATTTTCCACCGAATAGCAGTTCTTTACATACTGATCAATGTTCATGGTTCTGGAGGAAATTCCGCCGACATACACGCACGTGCTCTTTACAATGATGGTACCTGCGTTAAAGCAGTTTTCGATAAGGTATGCGTCACCCTCTTCACAAATACCGATACCGCAAGCCTTGGAGTCATTGTTCGTCGCATTCCCTTCTCTGAAGGAAATGCAGGTACCGTAGTTACCGCAATTCTTAATTTTGTTGCCGGCACTGTTGGAAGGAGAAATACCTGCTGCACGGCTCTGTCTTGCAATAATGGTTGCAAAGTTGAGGCAAGAATAGATCTCACCGGTAGAACGGTTTCTTGCCACAATACCGCCGACATGGTAGTTGGAATCTACCTTACCAAAGGAAGCGCAGTAGCGAATGATACCGTTGTTGTCGATCACAAAGATAGATGCGCGGTCGCCCTTACCGGTAACATCAGCTTCACAAGAAACGTGCGCAATGGTACCGTTGTTGGTCTCAATCATACCGGCGTTGGTACCGGAGCTGACCATCTTGGCGTTGGTAAAGTTCACGTTCCAAATCTGACCTTCTGCATTTTTTGCAAAACCGATACCGCCTGTGGTATTGATACCGTCGATGGTAAGGTTCTTTACGATAGAGTAGATATCCAACATATCAAACATGGGTTTGGTGGACGGTTGGGTAAGGGTAATGGTGTGCCCGTTACCGTCAAGCACGCCTGCAAACCACTCAACCTGTTCCCAAGCAGAGGAAACTGTAATATCGGCGGTCAGAACGAGCTTTTCCTCGCAGTAGTCATCTGCGATCTTAAGCAGATCTGCCTCGGTAGCGATCTCGATATAATCGGAGTAGTCGGTGTCGGAAGCCATACCAGCTTCACCAAGGTAACCGACGTTACCGGTGTATGCGGGAAGTTCGGGCTCTGCGAGTGCGATGGGATAAGTAGCATCACCGGTGTAAACAAATGCGGAGCCGAGCTTTTCCGCCATTGCCGCAGAAGCAAATTCAGCCGCGGTCACAATGGTACCGTTGGAGCCCAATCTTTGAGCATCGTCATTGTCCTTGGTTGTGGTGTCATCGCTTACCACCTCATAGGTAGTAAAGGTAGTATCCTTATAACGGTTGATCAAACCGGTAACGCCATAGCAGTTGATGACGTTGGTATCGGCTACGGTGGGAGCAGCCACAACGATGTTACCTACATATTTGTTGATGGCGCTGGTAATGAGAGTACCTGCGTTTGCGCAGTTCTCGATGGTATACTTGGATTTTTCAACTACACCAATACCCGCCACCTTTGCGTCGGTGTTGGTGAGGTTGTTCTTTCTGTAAGCCGTCAAGGTACCGTAGTTGATGCAGTTTTTGATTACGGTATTATCGGTGCTACCTTCGCCTGCACTGATACCGCCAACGCGGGAATCATGACCGGTAACATCACCGTAGTTGATACAGTTCTCGATGGTCTTCTTGTTAGCCGAAGCAATACCGGCGGCACGCATGGAGCCTGCGGTAATCTCGCCGTAGTTGATACAGTAACGAACCGTACCGCTGTTCTCCGTGGTGATACCGGCGGCATTCTCGCTACCGGCATAAACAGTACCCGAGAAAGTGCAGTACTCGATTACAGCATTGGCTTTATTGATATCCACAATACCTGCCGCACGCTTACTGGGAGCCGAGATTGCACCCTCGGTTACCGTAACACCCGTCACGGTATTGTAATTGTCACCGATGAGGGCAGCATCACTGGTGTTGTTGCCGTTGTTGGTAAGGGTAAGACCGTTTACGGTGATGTTGGAAATAACGCCATAGCTTTTGTAAACCAAACCATAAGCAGCCTTGTTAACCTCTACTTTCATGCCGACGATGACCAAATTTTTAACTGTGGCATTTTTGTTGCTTTCAGCATAAGAACCGTTGTTGTTGGTTCCGCCGATGGTATCAAACCAAGGAGCGGTTGCGGTCACGGCACTTGCATCGATCTTATGACCCTTGCCGTCCAGTGTACCGTTAAATGCGCCCAAGTTAAGGGCAGCTGTCAGTGTAATGTCTGCTGTGAGGACGTAATTGCCGTCGGTGTTGGCAATTGCGGCAAGCTCAGCCTCGGTATCGATCTCAGTCGCGGCAGTGTCCGCAGTGGGAACGATGACAAACAAACTTGCAACCATTGCAAGAACCAATAATACGGATAACAGTTTTTTCATAACATTGTTTCCTTTCGCAAATTAAAATTAATTTGAATTAATTTGATTTAAATATCTAAACAAATTATTTAAAATGACTATTCTTCTGTTGTGAGACCGCTCTGATTGGTCAGTGCAGTCAGCAGTTTTTGCAGCTTTGCATTCCAAGAGTTTTTGTACTTGGAGGTGCTGGAGGGTGCATCATCCTTATTAATAAACGTGCGATAGAAGTTGTGAATGTTGTTTAGCTCTTTTCCCCATGCAAATGCAAAGTCAACGTATACGCTGTCGCGAATGAGGTCAACCATTTTTGCAGACTCCGGGTCACGGGAGTAGCGGTACTTGAGCGCCTCATCATAGTATGCCGTGGTTACCGCCTCGGACATGGAAGCCATTGCCTCCAACGTTGCAGCCGCCGCTGCGATTTGAGAGCTTTGAGAATAAATGCCGTACAGAGAGCAACCGTCATGAATGCCCGCATAGTATGTACCCTGTGCCTCGTTGAGCATGGGAGAAGGAATGATACCGTAGTTTTCCATTTCGGTCAAGAATACCTCTGCCAACAAGATCTTGTCATGCGTAAAGAGCACGTTTCCTTGAGAGAAGAGTCCCATACTGTTGGTGGAGTGTTTGCTGGGTGCCATATAAGTACCCTTGTTGTTATTATAAAGAATATTATACATCTTTGTTGCAAACTCCAATCCCGCGGGATAGGTTTTTACATCCGACAGGACAATACTGATTTCCCCTGCCTCATTGGTGACGCTGAACTTGACACCGGCACCGATCGACATACCGTCCAACGGGTCGATGTTCTCGATGACAAAGCCGAGGGTATCGGTCTCATCCCAAACATCGTCGGCAGATACCGCCACCTGCTCGATCATGGTTGCCATCACGTCCAGATTCCATCCCTTGTTCTCTACCAACGTGTAGATATCGCCGTAGGTATCCTTGAGTGCATCATTATACATATCAAGGTTTACAAAGGTGCAGTACATACCGCCAAGGTAACGGAGGGAAAGGTCACCTGTCACCCAATACATTGCATTGTTGTAGGAAAGCGCTTCGCTGTAATTCTTAGACCAATAGTCCTTGCTGATATCCACATAATCCGCGCTATGCTGACTCATGGTATTGAAGTTGAGAACCAGCCCCTCGCTTGCCATCGCAATGTCCCATGCTTGATAACCGCAGATGACATCGTACTCGGAAGTACCCGAACGCAGATCGGTGATCAGCGCACTACGTATAACTGCATCATTGAGCGCATAGGGCGAAATGATGACGCCAAGGCGATCCTCTACGTCGAGATTGCGGTAGTAGACCTGCTCGTCAACCGTGTTGGTACCCGCATCACCAATCGCGTAGCCGTCAATGGCGATCGAGCGCTCCGCAAAGGTTCCGCCCAAGCCGGAGCTGACCTCACCGATGAGGAACTTGATCTCCTCATTTTCAAACTTTAAGTTTGAGGGGAGATCGTCGCGGTAACCGTTGTCGGTCTCATCGGTCACACCGCTGTTGTCAACTGTCGTTCCCTCTTCCTTGCCCTTGTCCTTGTCACAGGCCGCAAAGCAAGCCAACGCGCCAAGCAAAAGAGCAAAGGTCAAAAGAAGCAAGAGTAAGCGTTTGATTTTGTTCATAAAATCCTCCTTTAAATAAAAAGTTTTTTGGGTTGAACGTTCCTCGGGAATGCGGTTCGTTTCTCTCTTTTCCACCTTCTTCCATCACAAATTGTTCAAAGCTAAAACCAAGTCACACCATTATTTTACCACAAAAATGATTTTTGTCAAGAGTAAATTGTGTATTTTGCAAATTTTGTGAATTATCCACAACTTACATAATGAAACTTTGGTAAAAAATAAAAGCATCTTTTTGTTCAAGCCTTGACATTTAAAAAAATTGTGGTATAATATATAGTGAGAACGAGTTTTAAGGAGGTGTTTTATGCCGCAAAATCAAATTAAATACTTTCAAAAGGGCTTTAACTTCTCACAGGACGGCCCCGGCAACCGTTTGGTCTACCATTTGTACGGCTGCAACTTCCGCTGTCCATGGTGCGCCAACCCCGAGTGCTTTGCCGCAGACACCAAGGTCACGGCACAAACGGTGGAAGAGGTCGCCAACGAGATCCTGCGTTCCCGCCCCATGTTCTTTTCGGGCGGCGGCGTCACCTTTACCGGCGGTGAGCCGACCTTGCAATTCGAGGCACTAAAGGAGCTCCTTATTATAATTAAGGAACAAAACATCCATACCGCAATCGAATGCAACGCCTCCCACCCGCGCCTTTGCGAGTTGTTCCCTTACATCGACCACTTAATGATGGATCTCAAACACCCCTCGGACGCGGCACACAAGGCGATCGTGGGCATGGGCAACCAAACCGTGCTCGACAACATTGCCGCCGCGGCATCCACGCGACAGCTTGCCTTGCGTATTCCACTCGTGAATGGCTACAACACCGACGACGCGTGTATCGATGGCTTTATCGGCTTTCTTTCGACGCTCCCTCAAAACCCGCTTTTGACCGTGGAGCTTATCTCCTACCACGAATACGGCAAGGTCAAATGGCAAAAGCACGGCATGGAATACACCGTGCAAAACGGATTTGTTCCGCCCGCGCGCCTTGCCGAGATCCGCGAGCGTTTCCGACAAGCGGGTATTTCCACCATTCAAACTTAAAAAACATCATATTATTCTTAACAGAAAGGTGAAACAGTATGAAACCCAAAAATCAACACATTATCGATCTTGCAAAAGCACTCTTCCGCGAGGAAAGATCGATCACCAAGCTGACCGGTTGGTTCCAAATCCGCGAGACCGCCGCAAAGAATGAAGGCAAATATGCCGACCTGTCGTTGGAGCGCAGAACTGCGGCACTGCTCCACGACGAGCTGAAGGAGCTCCCGCTTTCGATCTCCGACAATGCCGTGTTCGCGGGTACACAGCGCGACGCCTTTGCACGCACCTATGCGCTCATCAATCCCTCCTTCCGCGTGGAGACCTTTAGCGGCTACTGCGATCCTACCGCCGTGTACGGTGACATCGATCCCGACGAGGAATTTACCAAAGAGAGAATTGAAAAGCTCCGTCAATACACCCTCCAAACGCCCTACGTCAGCCAACTGAATGCCATGTACAAAAAGGCGGAGAGCTACACGGGCGAGGTCATCTACTTTGTGGAGCAGGTCACTGGACACTTGATTCCCGAGTTTGGCACCGCTCTGCAATACGGCACCAAGGAGCTGATCGCCACCGCGAAAGCCAAGGCGGAAACCGAGACCGATGCCGAAAAGAAAGACAATCTGCTTGCCTTTGCCGATGCGCTCGCTTGCGCCGAGCTGTTGGCGGGACGCTACCGCGAGATCGCACTTGCCAAAGAGGCAGCCGCAATCGCCGCAAAGGATGACGAAAAAGCCGCGCGCTTTGGCAAGCTTGCAAACGCACTTGCCCGCGTACCGATGTACGGCGCACGCGATATGTTTGAGGCAATTCAAAGCTTTATGCTCCTGTGGGAGATCATGTGCATCGAGCAGGCACCCAATCCCTACGCCTTCTCCGTCGGTAACGCCGACCGCATTTTTGAGCCCTACCGCCACGGTATGACGCGTGAGGACGCCGCGGCTTTGTTCTGCCACTTCTTGGTATTCTTCAATGTTGCCGACCGTAGCTGGGCGATCTCGCAAAACCTGATCGTCGGCGGCAGAGACTACGACGGCAACGACTTGACCAACCCGTCCTCCTACTCGTTGCTTGACGCTTACTTTGAGATGAATCTGCCTCAGCCGATCCTCTCGGTCAAGCTCCACAAGAACACCCCCGACAAGCTGTACGAGGAGCTGGGACGTTTCTTCTTCTCGCCCGGCGTACTTACCCCCTCGCTCTTCAACGACGACTCGCTCTTCCCCATTCTCGAGGCAAAGGGCGTGGACAAAGAGGACCTCGAAACCTACAGTGTGGCAGGCTGTCAAGAGCCTTTGATCCGCGGCAAAGACAACGCCAATACCACCAACAGCTGGCTCAACCTCGGCAAGATCCTGGAGCTCACCATCAGCGGCGGCGTTTCTACCATCACCGGCAAAAAGCTTTGCGATTTTGAAAAGCTCCCGCCCGAAGAGCTCCTTCCCCGGTTGCGTGAGAAATTCTATGAGAATGTCAAGAGCTCGGTCGCACTGATGGCAGACTCGGCAAACGGCGCTTCCCGCGCGCTCTCCAACCTGCGCGTTCCTTTCCTTTCCTCCTTTATGGGCGGTCTGGATTACGCATACGACACCCGCGACACCGAGCATCAGGGAACCAAATACAACGGCTCGGGCTGTCTCATTCACGGTCTTTCGATCGTTGCCGACTCCTTTATCGCCGTCGACCACCTGCTCAAGGAGCGTCCTCAAGATGCGGAACGCTTGGTAAAAGCGCTTGCCAATGACTTTGAGGGCGATGATGAACTGCGTGAATATCTGCTCTCCTGCCCCAAATTCGGCAACAACATTCCCGAGGTCGACAACGAGGCGGCAGAAATCGCAAACAAGATCTCGGATCTCATCAACAGCACCAAAAACTACCTCAGCAACGATTTCCGCGCCGACTGGTCAAGCCCCACAACGCATTTGACCTACGGCTACTGGGTGGGCGCGCTCCCGTCCGGCAGACCCGCGCGTGACATGATGAACTACGGCGTAGACCCGCTGTACGGCTCTGCGGAGAGCGGTCTCGGCATGCGTATGCTTTCCAACATGGCTCTGCCTTTCTGCAAGATGTGCGGCGGTTATGCCTCCCACCTCGGTATTGATCCCAAGTACTTCCCCGCCGACAGCTTTGAGGGCAAGGGACTGCAGTTCAAGGAAAGAGTCATCGAGCCGCTGTTCTTCAATCCCGCGGCGGACGGCATCCAACCTTTCTACCTCTATGTCAACGTCACCACGCCCGAGACGCTCCGTAAGCTTCTCAAAAATCCGAAGAAGTACGCGCCCAGCGGCGTTTACATCGTCCGTATCCACGGTACCTTTGTCAACTTCCTTGACCTTTCTCCCGACGTACAGCAGGATATTATTCGCCGTCTTGACCTCGCATCCACCGCAAACATCGGAGGCAACGAATGAGCCGCTATACTCTCGGAGTCGACATCGGAACCACCAGCATTTGCGCCTTGGCGCTTGACTGTGACAGCGGAAAGACACTGCACGCACTCAACCGCGCCAACACCTCGTCCATTGCATCGGAGGACAGCTTTGCGAGAATGCAAAACACCGACGTGATTTTGGAGACCGCATATGCGCTGATTGCCGAGCTGGAAGAAAAGCTCGGCCCCCCCGCCGCCATCGGTGTCACGGGACAGATGCACGGCATCGTCTATTTGGATGCAGACGGCAACGCGGTCAGCCCGCTTTACACTTGGCAGGACGCGCGCGGAGCCCAAGAAAAGGAAAACGGCGAAACCTACGTCGAATATATGCGCCGTATCACGGGCTACCCCGTCTCGGCAGGCTACGGCTTGGCAACCCATTTTTACCAGCACTGCAACGGTGCAGTCCCCGCAAACGCGGTCAAGCTTTGCACCGTGCACGACTTTTTGGCGATGAAATTGGCAAACCGTACCTCCCCCGTCGTACATGCGTCGGACGCGGCAAGCCTTGGTCTTTATGACTTGAAAAACGATTGTTTTGACCTCTCGGCAATGGGAGCTTTGGGCATGTCCGCGTCGATCCTCCCCGAGGTCACGACAGGCTCCGAATCGATCGGATATTACAAAGAGAACATCCCCGTCTATCCCGCAATCGGCGACAATCAAGCAAGCTTTCTCGGAAGCGCGGGCGAGGAGGAAGGCAATCTTCTGGTCAATATCGGTACGGGTAGCCAAGTATCGGTCATCGGCAAGCTCGGTGACACGGTTGCCGGCATCGAGTGCCGCCCGTTCTTGAACGGAAAGCATCTGTTGGTCGGCAGCTCGCTCTGCGGCGGACGTGCTTACGCCATTCTCGAAAAATTCTTCCGCGCGGTAGCAAACATGTGCGGAGCCGACATCCAATCGGCATATCCCTTTATGGACAAGTGGATCGCGGAGAACACCCCCGAGCAATCGCTCAACGTCTCCACGCTCTTTGACGGCACCCGCGAGGATCCAACCATCCGCGGCAGTATCTCGGGAATTTCGATCACCAATCTCGAGCCCGGTGCAATGATGGACGGTTTTATGCGCGGCATTGCCCAAGAACTGCACGCGCTCTACCAAAACATGAGCGGTCTGCTTGATACCGAAGTCAAGACCATGATCGGCTCCGGCAACGGATTGCGCGTCAATCCCGCGCTTTGCAAGGTCATGGAGCATACCTTCGGCATGGCTTTGACGCTTTCCGACAGCAAGGAAGAGGCTGCCCTCGGCGCAGCGAAATTTGCAAACAGATAAAAACCCCAAAAAGGCTTCCCCGCAAGAGGAAGCCTTTTTGAAAGGAGAAATATTTTTATGAAGCTTTCAAAGTTTTTCAAAGGCATTTGCCTTGCACTTTCTCTGCTCATGCTATTTTCGGCGTGTCAAACAGCATCCGAGGACGATGAAACCAACTCTACGCAAGGCACCGATGCAAAAACGCCCGAAACCGAACCTCAAACCGAACCCGTAACTAAGGAAACCCTTGACCTTACGCAAATCCCCGCCTACACCGAGTATGCAGCAACCGCCATGCAAAAGCTGTACAACGTGTTTTGGGACGACGAGGACAACTGTTTTATCCGCACTGCCGAGGGGCAACCCGAGCCCAACGCCCCCGCCATTTGGGAACAGGGGCAATCGATCTTCGCGCTGATCTCCTACTATGAGGCTACCCAGGACGCCGATGCCCTGCAAAAGCTGAATCAACAGTGGGCGTATTTGACCTCCGACGCATACAGCGAACGCATTCTGAAAGGAAAGCAAAAGCTTGGAACGGGTTGCTATTACGCACAGGATGACGCGGCATGGGGTTCGCTGATCTTTATCGGCATCTACCGCAACACGGGAAATACCGAGGCAATGGAATATGCGCACGACCTCATCGTCAACTCTTACAACCACTGGGGGACAGGTGAGGAAACAAAATATCAAGGCACGTCCATCAAGAGCTTAACCGACGGCATGTATTACACAGATAATTTGGAGGAAGGCGAGTCCCCCTACAAATCGATCTATGCCGCGGCAATGGCAGTCGCCGCATTGGAATACTGCTGTCTCAAAAACCCCACCGATCCCACCGCGGTCGATCTCTACCGGCCCACGCTCAACCTGTTCCACTGGTTGGAGGACAATATGTGCCGCAACAAGACCAAGACCTACAAGGACTATGACAGCAACGGCTCCCTAACGGTCAGTTACGTTGATTATCTTTATTATGTCGACTACGGCAGAAACGGAGAAAACGGTCCCATGGGGGCAAGAAACCCGAGCAATATCGCGGTCAACTCCAGCACTACCGGACTGTTTGGCAACATGGCAATGGCATCCTGCGCGGGATTGCTGTACAAGATTACAAACGACACCAAATACAGTGACATCGCCGTGCGCACGGTCAAAGCCATTAGCAAGTATGAGACGCACAGCGGAACCCAAACCTACATCAACGACCGCGACCAAGGAACCAACGCGGCAATGACGGGATATTTTGTCAAATACGCCCTCTCGTTGGACGGTGTGCGTCTGAGTGACAAACAGGTTCTCCTTGACACCGCCAAGATCATTGCAACCAAGGGTGCGGTTACGGGAACCGACTATTATTACACCGTGTGGGACGAAGCCCCCGCCTCACATACCGTTTACTATCCCAATAACAGCCAAGTGTACGCCTACACCTGTCAGCCCCGTATGGCGACCTGTGTGCATATGATCACCGCGGCACTGCTGTTGCTTTCCATGGAATAAGATAGATACATGCTTTGAGGGGGAGAAAACTTTTCTCGAAAAATTTTCTCCCCCTCGCCCCCTTTTTCAAAAGCTTTTAAAAATTGTCATTGCGTTAAGGAAAAGTCTTTCCACAGCCGCACAAGGTAAGCAAAGGTGCCGCGCGATTGCGCGGCACCCGTTTTTAATTGTTTTCATCCACCCTTTGGTAGTCACTCGCCGTCACCGATTTGGATTTGGGCAATGACCGCGTTGTGGTCGGAAATATATCCGTCACCGTTCGCCGCCTTGTAGGGGCTGAGATTGGTGGAGGTATGGATCATATCGTAACTGACTACCGTTACGGCATCATTGACCAAAATGTAGTCGATACGGTGACCGTCTATCCGATACGACGGATTGGTAGGATCTACATAATTGTAGCTGTAACCCGTGTTGTAATCGACGTATGGGCTGTCTGCCTCTACGCAAGCATCTTTCAAATCCGCTGTCAGCGTTGCATAGGTCTTTGTCGTAGACTCGGCATTCATGTCCCCCACCAAGATGACGGGGCAAGTGCTGTCCTTACCGCATGCACTCAGAATATCGGCAATTTCGTTGACGATCACAGCCGCTTGATAGTTGGTGACATCATCCGCGGTGGCAGAGTCAAGTCCATGATACGCGGCAAAGCTTGTGAGATTATCACTTGTTGCCGCCGTTAGATGCGTGTCCATAAACAGGAAATAATCATCGGTTCCCGTCACTTGTAGCAACGCCCAAGAACAAACACGGTCGGCGCTGATGCCCTCGGTTTGGGTAGAGATCGTGGGCGCACCGTTTGCCAAATAAAACGTCCCGTTGTTAATGAGGGTGTATTGATCGGTGCGATAAAAAATGTAGCCACCCTCACCGTGTGTGGTATTTGATTTTCCGACATAGCTGAACTCATTCAGCTCCTCGTCAAGGGCAGAAAGCCACGCAGCGGTGCATTCCTGCGCGCCGAAAACGTCAATTTCCTCGCCGCGTATCATTGCCGCAATGCCGGGCAAACGGTTGGCAATGGTCGCATCCACGGTAGCGGTGCTCCCCGCGGGCAGATTTTTAATGGTCTGCCCGTCGGAGTTTGTACCGTGAAGATTGAGAGACATGACGTTGACGAGAGTCCTCTAAGCGGCGGTATCCTCTTCTACAACCTTGGTACCGCTGACGTATTCGCCGTTCTCGTAGATGACCTCATAGGTTGCGTAATCGGTTACGTTGTTACTGTCGTTGACATCGACCGTGTAGGGAGTTACCACAAACTTGATCACGCCCGAGGCGGGAACGCCGTTGATGGTCAATGCGTAAGCATAGGTACCGCCAAGCTCTTCGGCAGTGATTGCGGTGTTTACGCCGTTTACATTTGCCGTAATGGTCTTATAGACCTCGGTGGTGCCGATGTCAAAGGTCTTATGGAACTCACCGTCCGCATAAGCA
Organism: Clostridia bacterium; assembly: GCA_017453205.1. GTDB lineage: Bacteria > Bacillota > Clostridia > Oscillospirales > CAG-272 > UMGS1865. The sequence goes on from JAFTKO010000008.1 coordinate 23,215, forward strand.
TCGACCTTGATACCGATTTTTTGGAATACATCGAGCTGATCGACCACACCCACAAAACGGACATTGATCTTGCTGTCTGCGGGAGCGGTATCCTGTACACCTACCAGCTTAAAGCCTGTGGTTTTGACGTCTGCCTCGGTGTCGATGATGAGATTGTTGATGCGGTAAATACCATCGGGCTTACCTGCATCAAAAGTCAACTTTGTAAGAGCATCCGTACCGCTCATTTCAATGGCAGCCTCTGTTGCATCATTGGTATTGACTGCATACTGACCATTGCTGACAGTTACGGTTTGTCCCCATGTGCGTGTTGTTCCATTGTAAAAACCAACAACCACAACCAAGGTTGCAGTATCGGCATCATAGGTAATAGAAACCTTGGCGTTGTCACCGACGCCGTAAGTATCATAATCTACCCAACTATCCGACATCTTAATTTCCGAACCATTGTTACACGTAAACATGAAGAGATTTTTCATCACGTTACCGCTCGGTCTGCGACCTGTTCTGACAGAAAACAGATTATCGCCCAAATAAAACTCAAAATTGTTTTGCGTTTGAACACTTGTGGTCAAGAAATCAACTTCATAAGCGATTTCAAAGTCACCGACTTCGTTGGTCAACAACTCATATTTTGCAAATTTATTTTCGGCTTTAGATGCGTTAAGCAAGCTATAAGCATTACCAACCGACCAACCGCTTTCCAATGTCCATGCAGAGGGGGAAGTAAAGTCCTTTACCTCAGTCCAAGTTGTGTTGTTCACAGTCTTGTTCAAGCTCATGTTGGTATATTTCCAATTACCTTCGTTATTCTGTCCGTAGAACTTGACACTTGAAAGCGCACTGTTCAAATTATATTTTTTAACTTCGTCACCATTCTCATCTGTTGTTGTGAAATCGGCAGTATTGGTAGTGCACAACACCGTACCGTCAATGGTAGACCATGTCATTGTAATATCTCCGCTGTCAGAAGCTCTCGTCATATTAAAACGATAGGAAGTATATTCCGGAGTATCTACCCACTTGTCGGTAATTTTTGTCCAAGCTGTATCATTCGATCCTTTAATTTCAATTGTATGATAATTTTTAAAAATATTGGCATTATAACGTCTGGCTATACGGATCAACACATCATACTCACCAATTTTGATCTGCGTCATGGCCGTGGGATAAGTACTGGTATTAACCGCTTCAAAGTCCAAATGATTGATATCAAATTGAAGCTCAAAGCCCTCATTTGCACCAATGGCGTCAACTGTGTAGGTGGCTTTTGCACCTTGTGCGGTCTCGTTATCATGATGCAACTCAAAACCGGTAGAGTAAGACCATCCCTTACCAATCTTATAGTTGGCAGGATCCTGCGGTGCGGTAGTAACGGTAGTACCGTTTGTTACCGTCAAACGGGAAATATCCCAAGTATTGTCAGTACCGCTCGTCTCGGGCTTAAATGCAATCTTGGAAATCACATCAGATGAAGTTGATAAAATGCCCTCTGTATCAATCAAGCTAAAAAGAGCTCTTCCATCCACGGTGGTAATCGTTAAAGTGGTTTTTCCACTCACGCAAGACAATTCCACATGGTAGGATGCTTCATTGTTAGCAATTGTCGCCGTGCCCAATGCCGAACTCCATATGTCTACCTTTGTACCCGTAGGTGAAGTATCCGGAACTTCACCATCCGTACTTTCCCCATTTACGGTGCCAACCGTAACGGTTTCGGAATCCAACGTAAACAAAGCGTATCTCCACGTAGAATCCCCAACAGTGCTATCATAATATCCAAATTGAGTTCTGATTTGAATCGTACTGTTGGTAAGGCGACGTTGCAAAACAACTTTATACAAATCACCGCTTGCCATCGTCAGCTCAATTTGCATACGCTGGTTCGGCGAAGCCTCGGTCGTGTCGAAATACACATCGGTTCCAAAAGACCAATCGGCGGCCGTTTCGGTCGACGCGTTCGGGTTAACATAAATCAAATTATCTGTTGTCGAAGTAAGAGACAAATAGTCATTATAAGTAAAAGTTAAAGGATTTGCCTCCCACCCATCGGCGAGCTGCCAATCGTCTGCGGAATTTACTTCTGCTGTCGCGGGAATACATACCAACCCGCAAAGCATTGCAAATACGAGCAGAAAAGATAAAATTCTTGTCTTTTTCATTTTTGGGGTTCCCCTTTCATTTTATTCATATTTTATTCGTTTCAAGTTTTGATAGTTTTATTCTCAAACACAAGGGAAAATACCTTACCAATCTGCGGAGCCTGCGTTGCCTTCCAAAACACCGCTGAGCGGATCCCCCGCCGTTCCGGGCGAAACTGTGATAATATCGCTTTCTAAAATCATCATCGCGTCCATTTCGGGGACAATATACTTCTTTTTCTCCATGCTCTAAGAACCTTCCTTTCTGTATGAATGTTGTTGTGGTGTCTTTGTGTTTTTTTGTGGTCACATTTGTTATTTTGCGGTCAAGTTTTGAATTTTATTACCGCAAAATGCAATTATTTGTTCAAGGATAAAACTAAAACTTAAGTGTATTATAGCAAATTATTCGTTGTTTGTCAATATATTATTTTGAAAAATCAGTCTTGATTTTTATTTTTTCCACAAATCACAATTTTTCAGTGCTTTTTATGTTTATTTTCACAACAAAAACCGCTGTTGCCATGCAAATGTAACCTTAGGTGCCCTCTTGAGGGAGCTGGCGCGAAGCGACTGAGGGAGTCCCCAATGCAAAGTTACTTTTTATGAAAGGACAAGACGGTAACTTCCCGTTGGCAGGATAGTAAAATTTGTTACGAGTTCCCGTAAAGCGCCTTGGCGACTGTGGCGCTTGCACCTTTCCTCGTCAGAGTGAGGCTCAAATAAAATCCCGTCTCACAAATATTTAACATACGCCGAGAACGCCGAGGGGATTGCGTAATTGGCATGGAGATCGTCGTTTTGGACAAGCAACAACCCCGAGGCACCGTGGTAACCGTCAAACTCGGGGGTGATGCGCACCGCGTAGGCGATCATATGCCACTCGATGTGTGTAAAAATATGCTTGGCATCGTCCAGCCGCTCAATGCGCAACGGCTCAAAGCCAAGAAAACGAATATGCGAAAGGACCTCGTCCTCACCGAGGTGTCCCACCACATTGGGCAACTCATAAAGCCCCGCCAACAGCCCTGTGGGCGGACGTTTACGGAGTGCCGTGCGGTCACCGTCCCGAATGATCAACACCGTCATCGGCTGGATACGGCGCGGCTTTTTGGCGGAACGCACGGGGAGCTCGTCGGTCAAATGCTCCTTTGCGGCAACGCACTCCGAGGCAAGCGGACACATTGCGCATTTCGCCTCGCCGTTGGGTACGCAAACCGTAGCACCGATCTCGATCAAGGCTTGGTTAAAGTCGCCCGCCGCCTCGGGGATCAGCGGCAGGAGGGCTTGGCGCATCCCGTCCTTGGTCGACTGCTGTGCAATATCGGCACGCGAACCGCTCACCCGCGAGAGGACACGCAAAACATTGCCGTCTACGGCAGGGACGCGCACACCGAATGCGATCGAGGCAATCGCTCCTGCGGTATAGTCACCGATCCCCGTCAGCTTGCGCAATTCCTCATAGGTGCTCGGCATACTTCCGTCGTATTGCTCCATCACCGTGCGTGCCGCCTTTTGCAAGTTGCGGACTCGGCTGTAATAGCCCAGTCCCTCCCACAGCTTCAGCAATCGTTCTTCATCCAGCTCCGCCAGTGCTTTGACCGTGGGACAGGTCTCAAGAAAGCGTGCGTAATAGGGCTTGACAGCCTCTACACGCGTTTGCTGAAGCATGATCTCCGAAAGCCAAATGCGGTACGGATCCCTCGTATGCCGCCATGGGAGGTCTCTTTTATTTTCACGGTACCACGCAAGGAGTGCGTCAACCGCCCCTGCGGATAAAAGCTGTTTCATACAAAATTCTTCCTTTTTCTTTTATTATTTTGATTATAACATATCTTTGTTAAAAAATCAAGATGATCTTTCCCTTGACAGACGCGGATTTTTTTGGTATGATAATGGTAGATAAATTTTTTCATTTTTTTGAAAAAAGGTGTAACCGATCCAAAAATACGGCGACATATTGGGTGAAGCCCGAAAAAACAGGAGATTGAACATGGAGGATAACAAAATCGTTGATCTGTACTGGGCGCGCAACGAAGCGGCGATCAGTGAGTCCGACCGCAAATACGGCAGAATGCTAAAATCTCTTTCCTATTCCCTGCTCTCCTCGCATGAGGACGCGGAGGAATGCGTCAATGACACTTACCTTGACGCTTGGCGAGCGATGCCAACCGCGCGTCCGACCTACCTTGGTGCGTTTCTTTCCAAGATCACGCGACGCATCTCGGTAGACCGATTTCGCTCCGCGCACCGCGAAAAACGAGGCGGCATGGACGTGATACTGGAGGAGCTGACCGAATGCATCCCCGCGCGGGACAGCGTGTTTGAAGAGTACGAAAACGGCAGACTGGCGGAAACGCTTAACGCCTTTCTCTACGCGCTGGATGCCGAAAAACGTGCGATCTTTATTCGGCGGTATTTCTACTCCCAGTCCATCGCCGAGGTCGCTTCGGCATTGCGCATCGGGGAGGCAAAGGTCAAGGTCACGCTCTACCGTTTGCGGGAAGCACTGAGAAAAGAATTGGAGGAACGGGATCTGTTATGAAATACGCAAAGCAAGCAAAAACCGCATACCTGTTCCGCGAGATCGGCGGCATTGATGACCGTCTGGTACAAGAGGCGATGCTCTACCGTCCGCGCAAAATTCTGCCGCAATTCTTTCTGATCGCCGCCTGCATCACACTCTCGCTGGCTCTGTCCGTCGGTGCCTTCCTCATCTCGATGCGAGGTGACAAAAAAGATGAAAGCAACCGAAATGACGGCGACCTTGCGTACACCGATGGAACGGTGGCCCCCACGCTCGACAAGATCCTGTCGGAAGCCGACGCCTACACCACGGTTGCCTCTGCCGAAGCGCTTGACTATTTTAGCGGTAACGCCTATGTGGTTTGGCAACACACCGACAGCGACGAGGTTTATGTCAGCCGTGTGCTGACCGACCGCGAGCTGGAAAAGCTGACCAAAGAGATCGGCAACGGCAAAGCGGTGGGCGCGCAAGAGACCGAGCTGACCTCCCGCGTATGGATCGTAGTCGGCGACGGCAGTGTCCTCTCCCCCTACCTCAAGCCCTCCGACGGCAATATCGGCTCCGCAGAGCTCTTTGACTACAACGCGGAGCTCATCCCCTCCGACAGCTTCAACTCCCAAATTTCGGAAATTTTAAACTGAGAAAGGAAAGGTTACACCATGAAAAAAACACGTAATTTTCTCATTCTGACACTTGCGTTCCTTATGATGCTGCTCCCGCTGTCATCCTGTTCCGCGAGCAAAGACGCCGAGAACAACGACCCCGGAGACATGGGAAATGCCGCAGAGCAAGATTATGTGCAAAACGATTCCATGCTTGCTCCCACCGTGGAACAGGAGGATGAAAGCACCGCGCTCCGCGAAAATCCCTTTATTGCCACGGCGGAAAATCCCGTTTCCACCTTCTCCGCCGACGTGGACACCGCCTCCTACTCCTATTTCCGCAAGCTGGTTGGACAGGGCTATTCGCTCGATCAACTGCTTGCCGAAAGTACCTCCTTCCGCACCGAGGAATTTATCAACTATTTCAAATACGATGCGGCAACTCCCGCCGAGGGTGAGCTGTTTGGTATCACTGCCGACATAATCAACACCCCATGGAGCAGTAACACCGTGCTGATGCGTCTGACACTGCAAGCCGAGGAAACGTTGGCTTACGAGGGCAACAATTTGGTGTTCCTCATCGACGTTTCGGGCTCGATGAACCAAGCCGACAAGCTCCCGTTGCTCAAAAAGTCATTTACACATTTGGTCAACAATCTGACCGCCAATGACGTGATCTCGATCGTGACCTACTCGGGCAAAGAAGAAGTCGTGCTTGAAGGCTGTCCCGGGAACGAGCGGGAACGTATTTTGAGTGCCATCAACTCGCTCAGCGCTTACGGCTCGACCAACGGCGAGGCGGGGCTCAACAAGGCATATCAGCTTGCCGAGGAATACCGCATCGAAAACGGCAACAACCGCATCATCATGGCGTCGGACGGCGACCTCAACGTAGGCATTTCCTCACAAAGTGAGCTGACCGCTTATATCTCCGAAAAGCGTGCCGCAAAAATCTACCTCTCGGTACTCGGCTTTGGCACGGGCAATTACCGTGACAGCAAAATGGAAGCCCTTGCCGACAACGGCAACGGTGTCTACTACTATATCGACGGCGAAAGCGAAGCCGAAAAGGTGCTCGGCTCCGATATCTTCTCCACCCTCTACACCGTGGCGGAGGATGTCAAGCTGCAAATCACCTTTGATCCGCAATATGTCGCCTCCTACCGTCTCATCGGTTACGAAAACCGTCTTTTGAATGAAGAAGATTTTACGGATGACACGAAAGACGCGGGCGAAGTGGGCGCGGGACATCAAGTCACCGTCTTTTACGAAATGACGCTTGGCGAGGGTGCGCGCGCCGCCTCCGAGGCTTGGCTCAACCTCGCCGTCCGTTACAAGGACCCCGGCATGACGGTCTCCAAGCTCAACGAGTACCCCATCGGTGCCGCCAACCTCAAAGCAACGCTTGATGACGACCTCCGCTTTATGGTCAGTGTCCTCGAAACTGCCATGATTCTTCGCCAAAGCAAATATACCGCAACCACTCTGCCCGCCGTTCTTGAAAACCTCCAATCCCTCGACCTTACCTCCTACCCCGACCGCGCAGAGTTTAAAGCCTTGATTGAAAAGCTCGTAAAATAAGATAAAGATGCAGAGGTTTACATGAGAGCTTTGTGAACGTGAAAGGGGGATTTCGTGGGGAACTTTTTGAATAAAAGTTCCCCACACCCCTCAAAAACTTTCAACGCATTTTCTATTTTGCTATCATGGGAATGCTTGTGCCTCTTTCGATAGCTTTCTGACGATATGGGAATGTTGATACGTTATTCCAAACAATAGCTCCCGCCGGCATTTTGGTACCACCACCCAAAATGCCCCACAAGGTAACTTTCAATTGAAAAGTGGCAATATTTTTACATTATTTTACGTTTAAGAAGCTTTCATGAGAAAAAGCTTTTTACATTTTTTTAATTTCGCTCCCCCTCGAAAGGACAATCCCATGAAAAAGAAAATCGTTTTGGCAATTGCATTTATCTGCGTTGCTGTTTGCATCGGCAATTATTTTTACTACGCCACGCCGCATCGTTTTGATATTCCCTCGGCGGCAAAGCTCAAAATCTTCAACGGCACCACGGGGCAAAGCTTGGAAGTCACCGACACCGAGGTCATATCTCGCATCACCGAAAATATCAGCGCCATTGAGTTTGAGCGCGGTAAAAAAGAGAAGATCGACGGCTATGCCTACACGCTGACATGGTACGATGCCGACGGCAAGGTAATAGAGTCCCTCAACCTTTTGGGCAGTGGCGCGATCATCAAAAACGACCGTCGATACACGAGCAACGGTAAAGTAAATGTTGAAATCGACCTTGAGTATATCGATACTCTGTTTCCGCCCGCGGAATAAAATTTTTATATGACAGAAAGGAAAACCGTTATGAAAAAACACATTCGTCTGTACGCAATTCTTTTGGCGCTTCTGTCGCTCACCCTACTCTTTGCCTCTTGCGCCGCCGACAACAAAGCAACCGCCAATGACGCGTATTATGACAAAGAAAACTATTCCGGCGAGGATGTAAAGCTCGACTCCCCCGGTGCAGGCTTTACCGACACCGAGCAAAAGGTGGACACCACCGAGATCACCGAGCGCAAGATCATCAAGACCTTTGACATCTCCTCCGAGACCAAGGACTATGATACGGCAATCGCCTCGCTCAACGATCTGATTGCACAGCACGGTGGTTATGTGGAAAGCGCGTCGTCCTCCAACAAGAGCCTCAACAACTCCTCTGCAAACTACACACGCCACGCCAATTACACCATTCGCATTCCCGCAGAGAACGCGGAGGCATTTGTCGGTTCGATGGGCGGGTTGTTCAACATCACAAGCAATCAATCCTCGATTCAAGACATCAGCGAGACCTACTATTCGATCGAAGCGCGGCTTGAGGAATTGCAAGCGGAACGCGACTCCCTCATCGACATTCTCGACGCAACCGACACCAAAAAGGACTACGATCTTTGGCTGACGGTCACGCAACGACTTTCTGAGGTGCGTCAGCAGATTGCGGTCTACCAAGGGCAACTCAACCGTTATGACAGCAAAGTGGCGTATTCCACGGTCAATCTCAGCATCAACGAGGTCATCGCCTACTCGTCCATCAGCGAAAACAACAGCTTTGGCAGCCGTCTCGGTGCGGCGTTCAAGGAGGGGTGGAACGACTTTGTCATAGGACTTGGAGACTTTGTGATCTGGTTTGCCGAGGCGCTCCCCACGCTGATCCTGCTTGGAGCCATTGCAGCGGCCGTCATCATCATAATCCGCGCGGCAGTCCGCAAAAAGAAAAGAAAAAACATGTTTGATCAAACGCCAAAAGCGTAAATTAACAACAGCCTCAAAACACAAAGAAACGTGTTTTGAGGCTGTTGTTGTTAAACCAATCGCATTTTTCGGGGGATTTTCCTCTTGTATCATATTCATCCTAAACGTAACCTTGAATGTCAACTGCTATTTTGAAGCGTATTTATTCCCCCACCGCTCCAAGGTATTCCTCCAACGTCAAATTGGCATAATAGATATCGGTTGCGGCTTCTCTGCCCACAAAGCGGTAGTGCCACGGCTCATAACTATAGCCTGTGGTTTCCTCTTTTCCTTCGGGATATCTCAAAATAAAACCGAATTTGTATGCGTTTTGCGAAAGCCACGCAAACGCCTCGGTGTCCTCAAAGCGCACATCCAGTACACCCGCCATCGACTGGGTGATAAAATCCACACAAAGTCCCGTTTGGTGCTCACTGGTACCCGGTGCCGCCGAATACGATAATACCACCTTTTCGGCATCGGCGGGAGTGAGTCCCGTCATTTGATTTGCAATATAATGACTGTAAATATACTCATATCCAAGGAGTGCGTAAGCCTCTGTGGAAAAGCCGTTCATCTCTTTTACCTTATATCCGTCAAACAGCTCCTGTTGACGTGTGTATGAACGATACGCACTGGTTACATAAGTGTCATCAATCCCCGCCGCCGTCATTTCCTCCATCATCTCGATTAGGGCGTTTGCGGCACGCAGATCCAATTTCATGGAATAAGTCGTCCACTTTGACGGCAGAGTGACCAGCTCCTCGGGTTCATACTCTTCACCCAACACATAATTCTTGTTTGCCAACACCAAATAGGCTTTGTTCAATCCCGTTGCCAACACCCCCTCGTCCACCTCGGTAGCATACGCATAGGTCGCCGTTTCATAATAATGCTCCACCGTCACCTGTTCAAAATTCGGTTGCGTGGCGCTCTCGTTCTCCGTCCCGTCGGGCTCGGGCTGAATACACCCGCCAAGGCAAAGCACGGCGGCAATCAAACCGACAAATAATCGAAAATTCCTTTTTGCAAATCTCATTCTTTTCCTTTCCTTTACGGCTTGGTCTCAACAACGATAAAATAAGGCGACGTAGGCGAATTGAGAATATTGACGCGCGTGGCACAGACCTTGTGACGGCTGATACCCGCAAGATACTCACAGATCATCTTTCCCTCGGCATCTCCCTCCGCATGTCCCGGATAAACGGCAATGTTCAAAATACCGTCGCGATCCAACAGATCGATTGCCGCCTCGATCGCCGGCATGGTCGTCTCACGCAACGTCGTGATCGACTTGTCCCCGCCCGGGAGCCAGCCGAGATTGAACATGCCCGCCTTGATGGGCTCTTTGACATAGTTTTTCACATTGTGGTGCGAATCATGTATCAGAGTATAGTTCTTCGGGCAGTCGATCTCCGCAAGCCGCTTTGCCGTCGACTCCACCGCCTGCGCTTGAATGTCAAACGCATATACGTGCCCGCTCTCGCCTACCGTCCGAGACAGGAACTCCGTGTCATACCCGTTCCCCATCGTAAAATCCACCGCCACGTCGCCCTCGTGCAAATGGTTTAATATAAAATATTTGTGTAACTGTAATAGGTCTATCATAATGATCTCCAAAGAGACTCCTTTCAAAAATATTACGTCCCCGCGTCCTTATTTATTATGCAAATCCGATCTTAAAAACTTAAAGGCGCGTTCGACGGCATCCTTGGAATGATACCAAGGCTCCTGATCGTAGCGGTAATCAAACTTTTTGCAGAACCAACTGACGTCCTTTTGGAGCTCGTCAAAGTAAGTCTCCACAACCTTGGCACACTGCGCGGCGAACGCGGGCTGTTTCTTTTTGCCGAGACGCTTTTGACCGTATTGGAGCAGCTTACGGTAATGCGGCAGACAGAAATAGGGCTGTGCCTTCAGCTTGGGGGCAAAGTCCTCGTCGGTCTGCCAAAGATAGACCGCAGTGTCCACCATATTCTCAAAATTGTTGGAAATACGCGCGCAGATATAACAGCTATCCTCCAAAGCTCCAATGCGCCTAATGGGCTTATTGCCCTGCCCGCCGCCAAGACCGCCGTCTTGAATTTCCTTGCGCAGATCGGCAAGGTGGCTTTCCAGCGTCAACGCCATGCCGAGACGGTTCTTGCGCACAAACATCATGTCGTAATGCGTGCGACAAAAGCCTGCTTCATTGGTACGGATGCGGATGTCGGGCTCCATCATGGAGGCCCCCAAGATCAAATCAAGCTCGTTCTCTTCCAGCTTCCGATACAGGGCACACAGCGCACAGCCGCAGGAGTGATCCGCCGCCGATGCTTCAAACGCCTCGTTGACCGGAATGGTAAAATTCATATCCATTTTAAAAAATTCCTTTTTTGCATTGCTTTTTTCGTTTTTTTCATGTATAATAAGTATAACATAATATCCCCGTACTTGCAAGGGATTTTTCGGTAAAAAACCGACTTTTTTTGAGAAAGAGAGGACAGAATGCGCTACACACACGCTTTTTTTGATTTGGACGGAACCATCACCAATTCCGCTCCCGGCATTACGCACTCCGTACAGTACGCACTGAGGAAAATGGGCATTGAACCGCCGCCCGCCGAGGCTCTGACCGGCTTTATCGGTCCCGCACTGACTTGGGGCTTTTCGCACTTTTTCGGCATGAACAACAAGGACAGCAAACGCGCCGTCGAATACTACCGCGAATATTACCGTGCCTCGGGGATGCTTGAGTGCGAAGTGTACGACGGGATCCCCGAGTTGCTCAAGGAATTGACCGACGCGGGTGTGATCTGTGTGCTCGCCACCTCCAAGCCGCACGTTTTTGCAAATCAGATCTTACAAAATTTTGAGCTTGACCGTTATTTTGCTTTGGTCAGCGGTCCCGAGCTGGACGGTACGCGCGGAGAAAAGCATGAGGTGATTGCCTATGCCGCCGAAAAGCTGGCATTGACCGATCTTTCCCGTGTCCTCATGATCGGCGACCGTCACCACGACGTTCACGGCGCGGCGCATCATGGCATGGACTGTGCGGGCGTGCTGTGGGGCTTTGGCTCCGAAAAAGAGCTGAGCGACGCGGGGGCAAAATATCTGTGTGCCATGCCAAAAGACCTAAAAACGCTGGTTTTGTAATAAATTTCCGATACCCCCTTGACGAACGCACAAAAATATTTTATAATATAAAGCAGACAAGAACTCCAAACAAGAAAGGATCTACATCACTATGTACCGTATTGGCATTGACCTTGGCGGCACCAATATTGCCGTCGGAATTGTAAACGAAAAATTTGAGATCATCGCACAGGACAGCGTCCCCACGCTTTCGGGACGTCCCGGCGAGGAGATCGTTGCCGACATGGCGGCACTCTGTAAAAAGCTGATTGCCGACAACGGGTTGACCGAGGCTGATATCGCAGTCCTTGGTATCGCAGCCCCCGGCATTGTCGACGACGAAAGCGGTTGCGTCATCTACGCAAACAACCTCGGCTTCAAAAACTTCCCCATTCTGCCCCTGCTTCGCAAGCATCTTTCCATTCGGGAAATGCACATCGAAAACGACGCCAACGCCGCCGCTTGGGGTGAGGCGATCGCGGGTGCGGCAAAGGGCAGTAAGTCCTCTGTCATGATCACTCTGGGTACCGGTGTCGGTGGCGGTATCATTGACGGCGGCAAGGTCTTTAAGGGCTTTAACTCTGCGGCGGGCGAGCTCGGTCACATCGTCATCGAGGTCGACGGACGTCCCTGCTCCTGCGGTCGCAAGGGCTGTTGGGAGGCTTACTCCTCGGCTACGGGACTGATCAACATGACCAAAGAAAAGCTTGCCGAGTGCGAGTCGCAAAACCGCCCCACCGCGATGACCGAGATTGCCGCAAAGAAAGGCAAGGTCAACGGACGCACCGCGTTTGACGGTATGCGCGCAGGCGATGAGGCCGCGACAGAGGTCGTCAACATGTATGCCAAGTATCTCGCAAGCGGAATTGCCAGCATGATCAATATCTTCCAGCCCGAGGTGCTCTCCATCGGCGGCGGTATCTCCAACGAAGGTCAGTATCTCCTTGATCTCGTTACTCCGCTCGTCCGTGAACAGCAATACGGCACGGGACTTGTCCCCATGACCGATATCCGCATCGCCCGGCTCCGCAATGATGCAGGCATCATCGGTGCCGCTGTATTGGGTATGTAAATGTATACAGATAAATAATAGCGGGGGAGGAGGAAAACTTCTTGTAAAAAGTTTTCCTCCTCCCCCGCGCCCCCTCCGCCTTTCAAGGACTTTTAACGCACAGGAGTGATATTTACCATCAAAGGGACCGTAAACATTGCGGTTCCTTTTTTTGAATCCTTTGAAAGGGACTTAAAAGAGTGTGGAGAAAATTCTTTCGGCGCAACACCGATCATAATTTTTTTTACTTTCGATAATTGCTCGCCACATGGCGGCAAATTTGTTCCGAGGCATTTTGGTGAGCAAAGGCTTTCATTGCCTCAACCTGTTTTTCACACAGGTTGGGATCACGGAGCGCCTTTTGTACAAGAAAGGCAACATGCCTCCATTTTTTGGCACCGACCGCAACGCCGTTAGAGATCAAAAAATCAAAATTGCGCGTCTCGCAACCGGGGACCGCGTTGATAAAGATCATGGGCAAGCGCTTGGCAATCGCCTCACTGGTGGTCAATCCTCCCGGCTTTGTAATGTAGACATCGGCGGCTGACATATAGGTTGCAACATGGTCGGTAAAATCCAACACACGCATTCGCTCCGAAGCATGAGGTAACAGCTCGGCATACGTTTTTTCGTTCTTTCCGCAAAGCACCACAAGCGTAGCATCGGAGGGCATATGCCGCAACAGCATCATTGCCGATTTTTCCAAATGTCCCGCACCCATACTGCCGCAGCTCAACAGCACGATCTTTCCCTCGGCAGGCAGATCAAGCGCGGCACGTGCCTCGGTTTTATCCTCGGTCTCATAAAACGCCTTCCCCACGGGAATCCCCGTTGCAAACATTTTGTCGGCGGGGACATTGCCGTTGCGCACAAACTCGCCAAGCAACATGCGGTGTGGAATAAAATAACCGTCGGCTTTGATTTCCGACACCCCCGGACTGCAGGTATAGTCGGTGGCAATAAAGTAGAACGGGATATGATTTTCATAGCGCGTGCGCACCTCGGTCATCATCATTCCCGAGAACACATGGGCGCAAATAACCGCATCATACTCCTTTTTGACGATCTCCTCCTGCAACGACTCGGCACCGCGTGCGCATTGCTCATAGATAAACCGTGCGGGATGCTTTTCCTCAAATCGGTATCCGATCCCAAACAGCTTTGGCAGCTTGCGGTAGACATAGGAATGTCCCCAGCTGATAAAGTCGGACACCTTTTCGGAAATAAAAGCAAGCGTATCGGCAATCTCGTATTCGATATTCATTTTCGTCAATTGCTCGGCAACCGAACGTGAGGTGGAATTATGCCCGCCTCCGGTATTCGCCGACAGAATCAATACACGCATTCTGAAAAATGTAACTCCTTTCTGTCAATTCGCGGTCTCGCTTTCAGCCGCCTTTCTTCTTCGTCTCTCCTCCCTCGCCTCCAAGCGCTGTGCCAACAAAACCAGCGGCGGGCGATTATATCGCTGTATCATCATAAACGGGATATTGCAAACCACAAAAATGCCGCAAAGCAACACCCCCACCCAGTTACACCAAAACAGCCAAATGACGGGCGAACACAGGCAAAGACCGATATGCACGATCTCGGCAACGCAGGTCTCTTGAACCAGCCTGTGCACCTCGGCGGCGGTGGGACATTTGCCCACACGCTTAGGTACCATGTCCTTCATCACGCGGCTCATATCGGGCATATGATCCTTCCATACGCGGATGTGAAGCTTGTCGTAGATCTTACCGTCCTTCTCCCATCTCCAAGAGCGGTACGGAAAACGGTCGTACCGAAACCAACGCCGCGGAAGCGCCTCTCCGATATAATGAGAAGCCACCCCGATGACGACCACGTAGAGCACACTATAAAGAAATGCCATGGTAGGTCCTCTGCTTTTGTTTTGATTTTTTGGTGGGATCCTCAGCTTTCCCGATGTTCCTTTTCTCGCGGCAAATCACACAAAACACAATCGGATAACAGACTGCCGCCAAGATCAGCGCGGCAAACACATCGATGATCGAATGTTGCTTGAGAAACACGGTGGAAAGCGAGATGAGCACCGTGGAAATCACAAAAAAAGCTTTCCATCCCCAGCCCTTGAGCGTATTGCTGTGCAAGCCCGCAAAGCAGACCGCCAAGGACCCCAACACGTGGATGGACGGACAGACGTTGGTGTTGGTGTCAAAATTATACAGTCCCCGCACGATATCGGTCATCCAGTTGTCGCGTGGAATATCCACAGGACGCAGTGCCTGCATATTGGGCCAGATCAAATAAATGACGGCGGTGGCGGAATAGGTCAAGATCACAAACCACATGTAGTGCCGCAACGCGCGAAAATCAAACAACACCCCGTACAGCGCCATTCCGACGAGGAAAACAAACCAAAAATAATACGGGATTACAAACCATTCGCAAAAGGGTATGTAGGCGTCAAGGTCGCTGACCACCTCTTTATAGACCAATGCCTTGCCTGTTACCGCCTCCCAAATCACGGGCCAAATGCGCTCCAAAATCATAAAGACCAAACCAAACACGGGCCAAAAAAGCAATAAAAGTAAATGCTTATATTTGGGAGATTTTATATTTGAGGGACGCAAATCCCGATAATAATCGATCACAAATTTAAAATTCATCTATCGCAACACTTCCTTCTATTTCCACACATTTTTTAAAAGGGATATCCCATCAAAGAACCCGAAAACTTGTTCAAACGGGTTCCTGTTATCATCTATATTTTTGTGTAGCTATATTATAACATAATTCGTTTGCTTTTGCAACTGTTTTACAATCTTTTTTCATTTTTTATAAAAAAGACACATAATTCACATCTTTGATACAAAGCATGAAAAATAGAACGCACAACGCAAATGGAACAATCTGCTTACCTGCGGTACTGCTCATAAACAAGCTTGCCGAGAAATGCCAAAAAAGGACCGAGAAGCATTCCCAAAAAACCAAACAACTGCCAACCCGCATATGTGGAAAAAACCGTGAGGAGCGGGTGCAAGCCAAGGCTTTTTCCCACCAGCTTCGGTTCCATGATCTGTCGCAGTACCGTCATTGCAAAATAAAGGATCAATAATCCAAAGCCAAGGAAATAATTGTGTTGCAATAGCATCACCGCCGCCCACGGCACCAAAACCGTCCCCACGCCGAGCACGGGAAGCAGATCGACCACGGCGATCAGCGCCGCCAAAAGAAAGGCATAATCCACGCCGAGAATGCAAAAGCCCAAAAAGAGCTCGGCAAAGGTTAGGAGCAGCAAAAGCAAGTACGCGCGCACATAGCGCCATGAAAGCGTTTGCGCCCGTGCTTTCCATTGCGGCAGACGCACGCGTATCGATGACGGCAAAAGCCCTGCAAGCCCCTGTCCGATCCGCTCACTGTCCATACAAAAATAAAAGCCCGCAATCACGGTGATCACCGTTACAAACAGCGCACTCGGCAACGCCGAGACCACCTCGGTCACAAATTTGGGGATCCCGGAGGTCAATGAGGTCAATGCACCGTTTAAGAGATTCTCTGCCATGGTGTTAAAGCCCTCGCGAAAGGCGGCAAAGCGCTCCCCTACCCCGATGCGCTGCAAAAAGCTGATCTTTGAGGTCAGCAACTCAAAATAATCGGGCTCGGATTGCACAAACTCGGAGAGTCCGCTCCCCTCCGACAGCAATCGCTCCAACAAATTTTGCAGCTCGGTCACAAGCCGCCGCACCGAAAGTCCCGCCAAAAACAGCACGCCCCCCAAAAGCAAGAGCAACAGCACCACCGCCAAGACCTTTTGCGGGATCCCCGTCCGTTTTGCAAGCCGCACCGACAAGGGACGCACCATGAGCGCAAGCCCCCATGCCACCAAAAACGGCAAAAACAGCGGCAGTGCGTAGCGCAACACCAAATACAGCAATGCCATTCCAAGGCAAACCGTAATCAGTATTGCCGCACGGCGCTCCCAATTGGATCTTTCCATTTTGCGTCCTCCTTTGGGGCAATCACTTTAAATTCGGATATCCGTGTTTCAAATTCTCATTTTGACAACTCCTTTCATTTTCATAGGCATATAATACCAAATTCAAATGACAGGACGGTGACTGAAAAATAACAAAAATGTCACTTTGACCACGGAATGGATCAAAAATGAAGTTCGGCAAGCTTTTTGCCGACAAAAGGAGCATCCTTTTGTCCTACTTTATATATTTTATCCGACACGATTGTAAATTATTTCTCAAATCGGCGGAAAATCTTGACAAACAGCGGCTTTTTTGATACAATCATAGTAAATAATATGAGAAAGCAAAGAAAGGAACTATCAAAATGGGTAAAAATTCAAAAGCGCAGGACGCCGAAATGCGTCGCCAATACCGCGAGGCAAAGCTACGCGAGGAGGCAGAAAAGCAAAAGCGGCAAAACCGCTTGATGTGGCAGATCGTGTTTGGCGTCCTGGCGGTCATTTTGCTGATTGCCGCCATCTCTCTTGCCATCTCCTTGGGCAACAAAAACAAGGCAAACGACTTGAAAATGGGCGAGCTTGAGGGCTTTGCCACCTCCGAGACCGCTACCGATTACGTCCGTATGTTTGTTACCTATACCGATAAGAACGGCAACCTGCAATCGGGCAACATTGTGGTACAATTGAGAGCCGACGTCGCCCCCATCACGGCTGCAAACTTCCAAAAGCTGGTGGGCGAGGGCTTTTATGACGGCTTGACTTTCCACCGTGTTTACTCTGGCTTTATGATCCAGGGCGGAGATCCCGACGGTAACGGCTCGGGCGGCTCGGCAGAGACGATCAAGGGCGAGTTTTCGAGCAACGGTGTGGAGAACAACCTCTCGCATACGCGCGGTATCATCTCGATGGCACGCTCCAACGATCCCGACTCGGCATCCTCGCAGTTCTTCATCATGCACGCCGATGCTGCTGCCAGTCTCGACGGTAACTACGCCGCATTCGGTCAAGTAATCTACGGCATGGAGACCGTGGACGGCATCGCAAATATCGAGGTCAAATACAACGCCTCCTCCGTTGACCGCGTTCCCACCACGCCCGTCAATCCCGTCACCATTCAAAAAATGGTATTCGTCACCCCCACCAACTAAACACAAATGCTCTTGTTTGTTACCGAGGATCGGGGGCGGCACTCGGAAACCGTCAAGCGTTTGGTCAAGCACGGCATCTTTCTTTACGTCTGTCCGTATGAAACCGCCGAGTTTCTGTGCCGAAAGAAGGACATCGGCGGCGTGGTGATGGACTGTGTTGCCGCACTGCGGAACGGGGAAAAGCTTTGCGCGGCATTCCGTCGCGACTATCCCGATGAAATGCCGATTGCCGCCATTGCAGCAACCGAAAGTATTCCCGATCTCCTCATCGACCGTTTGATCCGCGAGGGCAAAGATGACCTGGTTGAGGAAATCTATGATTTTTGCGTCAAAAACTGCGGTTGGAGTACCGCAAGTCTTTCCACGTTTCGTTTAACGGTAGATGAAGATCCGCAAAAAAACCTTTATATGGGGTACCCTTTTCCGCTCCCGACGAGAGCGCAGAACATTTTGCGTTGCGTCTTTTACCGTTCCCCGAAAACTACCCCGACCGATGATCTGCTTACGCTCTGCTTTCCCGAGGGGACACAAAGCGTCGACAATCTTGCCACGCAGATCCGCAAGATCAATCTCCGTGCCAAGCAGATCGATCCGCGCCCGCTCATTATCAACGAGTACGGCAAGGGCTACCGTTTGCGCGACGGGATTTTGAATTGAAAGGAATCGCTATGAAAAAAACAGTACTGAGAAAATACGCGCGTCTGATCGCCGCAATGGGCGGCAAGGTGCAAAAGGGGCAGGACGTCGTGATCCAAGCCTCGCTTGACCAACCCGAATTTGTGACAATGGTCGCCGAGGAATGCTATGCCTGCGGTGCACGCAAGGTGTGGGTGGAATGGAGCTACCAGCCCTTGACCAAGGTCACACAAAAAAAGTGCAATCTCACCACGCTCTCCAAAATGGAGGACTGGGAGGTGGAAAAACTGAGGCATAACTCCGAAACGCTCCCCGTCCGCATCTATCTCGAATCCGACGATCCCGACGGGCTGAAAGGTGTCAACCAAACAAAAATGTCCAAAGCCGCACAGGCACGCTACAAGATCATCAAGCCGTACCGCGAGGCGATGGAAAACAAATATCAATGGTGCATTGCCGCCGTTCCCGGTGCGGCATGGGCAAAAAAGGTGTTCCCCAATGAGACACGCTCCCGTGCCATCGAAAAGCTTTGGGAGGCGATCCTCTACACCTCACGTGTGGATGACGATCCCGTTGCGGCGTGGGAGGCACACAACCAAGATCTCGCCGCGCGTTGCGACTATCTCAACCGACTCGGTATCGAAACACTGGAGTTCCGCGCATCCAACGGCACCGACTTTCGTGTCGGTATGATCGAGGACGCGCTCTTTATGGGCGGCGCCGAGACCGCACAGGGCAGCGGCATCGTTTACAACCCCAATATCCCGTCCGAGGAAGTGTTTATCTCCCCCAAAAAGGGCGTTGCCGACGGCATCGTCTATTCCTCCAAGCCGCTTTCCTACCGCGGGGAACTGATAGACAACTTCTCCATCCGTTTTGAAAACGGAAAAGCCGTGGAGGTGCATGCCGAGCAAAATGAAGACCTGCTCAAAGAGATGATCTCGATGGACGAGGGGGCGGCATATCTTGGCGAAGTGGCGCTGGTTCCCTACAACAGCCCCATCCGCAGCTCGGGCATCCTCTTTTATAACACGCTCTTTGACGAAAACGCCGCTTGCCACCTCGCACTCGGTCACGGCTTTACCAACGTCATCCAAAACTATGACCAATATACCGTCGGGCAGTGCTATGATAAGGGCATCAATGACTCGATGATCCATGTCGACTTTATGATCGGTACCGAGGACCTGTCCGTTACCGCCATCACCCGCGACGGCAATCGTGTTCCCGTCTTTCAAAACGGCAACTGGGCCTTTTGAAGCTTTTCAAACAGTCGGATTAATAAGAGATCGGAAAGGGCAACAGCATGGATGTCATAGAAAGATTTTTAAAATACGTCAGTTTTGACACTCGGTCGGATGAAAATTCCGAAACGGTGCCAAGCACATCAAAACAAAAAATTCTCGGAGAATATTTGGCGCGGGAGTTGAACGCGATCGGTCTTGCGGAGGTTCGCATGGACGAATACGGCTATGTGTACGGAGTTCTTCCCGCCACTGCGGGTTGTGAAGATCTGCCGACGCTCGGTCTGATCGCGCATATGGACACCTCCCCCGATGCCGGCGGAGCCAATGTCCGTCCGCACATCGTTCATTACGAGGGTGGAGACATTCCTTTGGAAAACGGCGAGGTGATCGATCTTGCCACATTCCCGTTTCTGACTCGTTATATCGGAGGGGAGTTGATCGTCACCGACGGAAACACGTTGCTCGGTGCCGATGACAAGGCGGGCATTGCCGAGATCGTCAGTGCATGCGAGTTTTTGATCGGGCATCCCGAGATCCCGCACGGAAAAATTGCGGTTGGAATCACCCCCGATGAGGAGATCGGACGCGGCGCCGATCACTTTGACATCAAGGGCTTTGGCGCCGACGTTGCTTACACGGTGGACGGCGAGGAGCTTGGCGAGATCGAATACGAAAACTTTAACGCCGCCTCGGCAAAGATCACGGTGCACGGCGTCAATATTCACCCGGGATCGGCAAAGAACCGCATGAAAAACGCAATTTTGATGGCAAATGAGTTTATCTCCATGATGCCCGCTACCGAAACTCCCGCGCACACCGAGGGCTACGAGGGCTTTTATCACATCCACGATTTTACGGGTTGCGAGACCGAAGCAACCTTTGCCATGCTCATCCGCGACCACGACAGCAAAAAATTTGAAGAACGCAAAGCCTTTTTGCGCCGTCTTAGTAATTATCTCAACGGCAAATGGGGCGCGGGAAGCTTTACGCTCGAGATCCGTGACAGCTACTACAACATGAAAGAAATGATCCTGCCGCACATGGAGCTGATCGAAAACGCCAAGGACGCCATGCGCTCAGTGGGTGTGGAGCCCAAGGTGATACCGATCCGCGGAGGCACCGACGGTGCACGCCTGTCCTATGAGGGACTTCC
The DNA here is from genome assembly GCA_017453205.1 of Clostridia bacterium. Lineage (GTDB taxonomy): Bacteria > Bacillota > Clostridia > Oscillospirales > CAG-272 > UMGS1865. Next base: position 44,075 of record JAFTKO010000008.1, read on the forward strand.
CTGCCCCAACCTTTCCACGGGCGGCACCAACTTCCATGGCATTCATGAGGTGATCCCCGTGGAGTCGATGCGCAAAATGGTGGACGTGTTGGTCTATCTGATGCGCGCAAAGGGGTAAGCCATGGCAAGCATCAAAACCTATCTTGTCTGCCCCGACTCGTTCAAGGGCTCGGTCTCGGCGCCGGATGCGGCACACGCAATTGCGCTCGGCATCCGCGATATTGACAAAGACGCAAACGTGATTGAATTACCCATCGCGGATGGCGGCGAAGGCACACTGGAGGCACTCGTTCCGGAGGAACGGCGTATCAAGACCGCGGTCCGTGCGCCCGACGGAACATCGATGACGGGGGAATACGGATATGTGGAACAGACCGCCGTCATTGAAATGGCAAAGGTCGCGGGACTCCCGTTGATGCAAACATACGGCATGAATGCCGAAACCGCGTCAACCTATGCAGTGGGAGAATTGATCCGCGATGCGCTTGACCGTGGATTTTGCAATCTCCTGCTCACGGTGGGCGGTAGCGGCACCAACGACGGAGGCAGCGGAATGCTGGAAGCTTTGGGTGCACGCTTTTATGACAGTGACAATCACCTCATCCCCACACCGATGAGCGGCGGCAAGCTGTACGACATTGCAAAAATCGATCTTACCGATTTGGACAAGCGTCTGTATCAGACCGCAATCAACTTTGCCTGTGATGTGACCAACCCCTTGGTCGGTCCTTTGGGAGCCACCATGACCTACGGGAAACAAAAGGGTGCGACCCCCGAGATGCTTGTGCGTCTGGAGCGCGGCATGGAGCATTACGCCGATGTATTGGAAACACTCACAGGCAAACCGTTCCGCACGGTGGCAGGTTGCGGCGCGGGCGGCGGGTTCCCCACACCGTTGGTCGGGTTGTTTGACGCAAAAATCCGCTCGGGCATTGCATCGGTGCTCGAGGTGCTCGTATTTGACCGTCACCTGCAAAATACCGATCTCGTCATCACAGGGGAAGGGCGTATTGACGGACAGAGCGCTTACGGAAAAGCCATCAGCGGTGTTGCCTCGGCGGCAAAGAAGCTTGGGGTTCGCGTTTGGGCACTGTGCGGGATCACGGGAGACGGCGCGGAACAAATGAAAGACCACGGCATCGAACGCATCGGTGAAATCCGCAAGATCGCAACCTCCGACGAGGAATCGATCAAGGACGCGGCACATCTGCTACGACGGTTGACTGCCTCCATGTTACCTTGAATTTTATCATACACCGCGCGGCAAAATTTTCGCTTTGCCGCGCGGTGTGTTTTGTTATGGTATCGCAACCGCAAGGCGGTAAACGGCAAGCGCCAACAGGTAGGCAAACAGAAGCATCGGAACCAGCCAGCGCAACGGACGGTGTTCGGCACGCAAGGTCGCAACAGTGGCGGCACACGGAAAATACAGGCAGTAAAAAATCAAAAATGAAAGTGCCGAGGCGGGCGTCAAGATTCCCGACGATGCAATTGACTCGGCAAACGGTGTTACTCCGTCCCCCATCAATACTCCCAAGGTCGAAAGTGCCGCCTCTTTTGCCCCGATACCTGTCAGGAGTGCCACCGTCAAACGCCAATCGCCCAATCCGATCGGCAACAGCAACGGAGATAGTAAGCGACCGAACGCCGCCATCATGCTCTGTTCTGTTCCCGTGTTTCCTATGTATTGCAAATGCAGATCAAATGAGGACAGCCCCCACACTGCCACACTGCACAGCAAAATCATTCCCCCTGCCCGACCGAGAAAATGCGCCGATTGTTCCCGCACCGCGAGAATGATCTCGGACAACACGGGGGCTCTCCAACGCGGGAGTGCGTCGTCGTGCCGTTCCAAACGCGCCCTTTGCGGAAAGAACAACTCACACACCGCACAAAACAGAAAAAAGCAAAGCGCGCTCAACAGCCACACCCCCCCGCAAACCCACCAAGCACCAACGCCGAAAAATGCCTGTGACACGCAAATACACAACGGCATCCTCGCCGAGCAAGCCACGGCAGGAAGCACACAGGAACAACGGCAGGCACTGCAATCATTCTTCATGGCACGCGTGCAAAGGACGGCGGGAACGGTACAGCCAAAGCCCAAAAGCAATGCCGTCATCGCCTCTCCCGTCAATCCAAATCGGCGCGTAAACCTATCAAACAAACGGTTGAAGCGCGCAAGAATGCCCGTTTGCTCCAAAAGCGACTGTGCCGCAAACAAAAGCAACAACCGCGGTAAAAAGTCCAGTACCGCACCGACACCGCCAAGCACCCCATCCGAAAGCAATGACGCAAGCCATAAGGGAGCATTTTGCAGCATGCGGGTAAAAAAAAGAGAGAGCGGCGCCACCGTAAAAGCACGAAAAAGAACAGTCAATCGCAAGCCGACGGGGCCGAATACCAAAAACAAAATCCCCGCCATCACAAGCATAAAAAGCATATACCCGACCCCGGGAGCGAAAAAAAGCCGATCTAACCGCATCGAACGCGTCTCCGAACGTCGGGAGGTCGCCCCCAACATCTTTCCCACACGCACAGCGCTTTGTGTCCGTATCATACGACAAGCCGAAGGATTTTGCGCGGAGGTCAAAAAAAGCAATTTTGCAAGCAGGATTTTCAGCTCCGCAAGCCCTGTCCCCCGCCGCGCCGAGATTGCAACCGATGGGAGCCCCAAAGCCGTTTCAAGCGCTTTAGAGGCGGGAAATGCTTCGAGCTCGTCACAAAAATTAAATACCGCAACCAATTGAGGACATTTATCCAACGTCTCCATCACCCCAATCAACTCATGCAACAGGATATCATGCCGCGCAAAATCGGTGGCATCACAGACAAAGAGGATCAAATCAAGCCGCTCCTCGGACAGCTCGCGCAACGTCTCGCGTTCATCCGCGGAAACAGCATTCATCGAACGGATTCCCGGCAGATCGATCAATAAGACCTCTTTGCCATCCAAGGCAAAAACGGCATCTTCCCCGCGCACGGTCACTCCCGCACGGTTTCCGATGTGTGCGTGTCTTCCCGTAAGTCGGTTGAACAGTGAGCTTTTCCCGCAATTCGGCATTCCCACCAAGGCAATCCTTTTCACTCTTTTTCCTCCTTTATTGTGCATAAACCCCGATTGTGGGCAACATACTAAATAAGACAACCCCAAATACTCCATTTTATGTCCCTGTTGTTTCGGATATGTGCACACACCGCTCCAAAAAAACGAAAAAAATAAAAAAATTTGCAAAAAACTATTGACAAAATTGCCTCAATCTGTTATAATATGCGTTGTGAATGCGGCATCGCCAAGCGGTAAGGCAACGGACTCTGACTCCGTCATTACCTAGGTTCGAATCCTAGTGCCGCAGCCAATGCAAAAAGGACGCCAATCGGCGTCCTTTTTGCATTGGCTGCGGCACTCGTCGCTTTGAGGCGCGCTCTGCGAGCGAAGCGACGCAGAATTAGGTTCGCATTCAAGCCGAAAGCCGTCGGGGAGCTTGCTCACCAGCGGCTCGGCGAAGAAGCCTCGCCACAAGGCGAGTACCATAGTGCCAAACGCAGATTTTCACTTTACAATTCCGCAAAAAAATGCTATAATCAACGCAGGAAAGAGATGTAATTATTACAAAACGCAAAATAATCAAAATTATTTGCATAGCGATAGCCGTTCTTCTCTTCGTTGTACCGATTCCCGCCAAATTAAATGACGGAGGTACATTACATTTAAAACCAATCGTGCCTATATATGAAATATACATATATAATACAGAGATACCCGGCGAGAATGGAAGCATAATTTATAAAACGGGATATGAAGTTTATCTGTCCGGAATGGAAATTTACGAAAAAAACTATTATACAACTGAAATGTACAGACAAGAGTAAAAAAACGAAAGGCAGTGGTAAGACCATATGTCTAAAAAAGTAGTTATAACGCGAGCCGAAATAGAAAAAGATATCATCAACGCATTGAAGCAACCGCAGGAAATGTCGAAGGAGGCATATAAGAAATTGACCATTCCCTCTATAATCATTGCGTGTTTATTAATTATCATAGAGTTTGTTTATCCGATATTTATCCTTTGGCTATTGCTTGCGATACTGATATCCTTGCCGGTTATCGGTATCATCAGCCATTTTCGTCTGAAACACAAAATTAAGAGGGTTTCATCGGATGACTATGATATAACGATTGAAACTGTACACAGTATAACCGAGGAGCATTATAGAGCCGAGCGCGGCGGCAAATTTCGCCGAACTGAACTCGTAAACAATTACACCATACGTTTTGAAAACGGCAAAAACTGGCGGGTGCCAAAAGAAAATTATCCTTGGAGCGAAAAGCTCCGTATGTCTGACTTGGGAATTTACAAAAGTACACACCGTGAAGATGTTTTTATCGTCGTGACGAAAAAGGATACAAGCGAGATCGTTATGGCATATCACACCGACTTTTTTGAGTATAAGAAATGACATCATCTATTTAGGTCACCAAACACAAAACCCCAAGGTCTTGCTCTTGGGGATTCCTTTTGACCTCTTCACCAAAACGGGAATTTGGCAAATAATAGGTAAAAATAAATAGTAAAAAAGGTTCGGTAGCTTTTCTCCATTGCAAAAGCTATTTTTTCTTGTACTTTTTTCTTTATTTTAAATATATATTTACTTTCGTAAATTATTGTTGACAAATTGGCTTTTATATGATATACTGTAATCAGAAAGGCGGTGTGATGATGTATATTGATTACAGCAAACTATGGAAGCTTCTCATTGACAAAGACATGAGCAAAACAGATTTGATGGAGCTTACGGGAATGAGCTCGAGAGTTTTGGCAAAGCTGTCAAAAAACGAGACGGTCACGACCGATACAATCGCAAGGATATGCGCGGCACTGGGTTGCGATGTCGGTGATATGATGGAATGTGCGAGCGAAAAAAATCTGTCGGTATATTCCGCATATAAAAAGCTCGGTGTGTGCGTGGCAGAGAACGAGCTTTATAAAACTGTCAAATTTACCGTCGGCGAGCAAAAATACACGGTCTATCAATCGCAGCAATCCGCGACCAAAGCAACTCATATATATTGCGAAAAAGACGGGGCGGTATATTGGGAGCAGTTCTATCCGGTCAGTCATATTGCAGGCACGTCCGTGAAAAGCGTTTTGATCAAGCCACAGTCAGAGCCCGACGAGATCATTATCGTATTGATCAAGGGCAAGCCCGCCGTTATCGTGGGGCTTGACGAGGGTAGCTTTGTTTCAACCAGAGGTACTCGCAAAAAAGATACGGACGTATTTGTCATGTCCGAGGCGGCATTTAAAATATTCACTCCTCAACTTATCGAAAAATAATGTCGTCTATTTGGGTCACCAAACAAAACCGCAAAAAAAGACGCTCATTGAGGTGGCTTTTCTGAAATTTGCTTGTAAACTTCTTTTTCTGTTTTTTTACAAACCCTCTTGAAACACAGCCAAAAAGGTGATATACTAATATTACCAAACAAATTTATTACTCAGCTTTTTAAGATATCTGCAATGATGTGCGAACTGTTATAGCAACGACAAACATAAAAAGGGGTTGTATATGAGCGAATACATTCATGAAATCGTTCTCCAAGAGTATTTGATGGAGAATATCGCGGATTTGGATTTGACAGTCCAGTACAAGTCCTCTCTGCGAATGAAACTGATTAACGCAAAACTCAATAAAAGCGGAACCTTTTGGGATCTGAATGGAGAATTGGAAAACGGAACTTGGATTCCGATCGAAGTAGAATGGATCTCAAGCAATTTTATATCGCATAAACATAATCAAAATCCAAATCTTGGCAAATTTAAAGAGGGTAACGGCGTTCTTATTGTATTAAGAAAAAACCAAGATCTGTCCGGAATACAGCAAATATCCATTTTTGACTGTCTCTCAGAGGCACAATTCAAAAAAAATTTTTCCGCATGGTTCAAAGGGAAAAGCCCCGAATATATTGACGAAACACTAAAAACCTACATGGTGGGAGCGTATAAAAGAGAAATTCCGAGGATCATTCTATATCCGTTAAGCAAACATGCGCGAGCCAACTATTTCCCAAACGAGTCCCTTTATAAAAAACATGACTTTGATCCTTCCATAATCGGCTTCAAGGCGGCGGGATATAATAAGAACGCATTTATAAGAGATCTGCAGCCCAACGATATTTGTTTATTTATTGCAGCCGATGGAAAACGGGGCTCGAGGAAAGATTTCATTGAGAAAATCAAAAAACAGCAGTTAAGTCTGTATAGACTAACGGGTTATAAAGTTAAGGAAAAGATCGTAAACAAGCAAGTTACCCCAACAGGTATAGACGACAAATACTGGGCAGATGAAATAAAAGCCGGGCAGATGATATATCCTTATATTTGCCGTGTTGAGGATAGACCTTTTCTGGAAAAAACAGACCTCCTCTTCCCCTATATTGAGAACTTTTCGGACAATACATGGGAGGCATTCAGAAGCTGCATACAATATGGTGAATATCGAGAAATCAGCCCGCTTGATTTTACTGTTTTGATTTCAAGGCTGTAATATCATTCAAAAAGGCACGTACTTTAAAACCACTGATCGGTGGACGAAAGTGCGTGCTCTTTTGTTATATAAATTACATAGAATTATTTCTTGCTTTTGGTGCAAAGAAACATAGAGAACGCCAACAGGCACAGCGCAGGATAATAGGTGCCCATACAAGCATTACCGGTCCAATCCCAAAGTCCGATAAACCAATCGAATACGAGCATCAAATCAGAGAAAAAGAACAGAATACTTCCAACCGCAATCGTTGCCGTCACCGCGTTTTTCTCGCGGAGAAAGTTCCCGACCGCTTTGCCAAGCATTGACGAAATGATCAGCGCATAGACGATACACACAACCTTGAATATCGGAGCCTCAAAGGTGAGCAACGGGCAAAACAGCAGAAATGCGGTTGCGGCAAGGAACAGTCCTCCGCCGAGGGCACAATCAAGCTGATTCATTTTTTGCAAAAAGCAATAAGCGATCAAAAAGCATACGTGACCGAGCGCAAATACAGCGGCACCGAAAATAAAGCTGTATCCGATAATCACATCCCCGAGCATCGCCAGCACAAGCCCCAGAGCCATGGCGAGATAAAACCGAAAATTCGATTGCTTTGTTACACGTGCATAGCCGAGATTGATCAGCCCAAGCAACGCAAAGCCTGCACTGCAAACGCATTTCAGCGTAAAATCAAAGCCATTGCTTTGATAGAAAAAATTGAGCACGAAAACAGAAGCAATGAAAACGACATTCAAGCCAAGTATTATTTTTTGTAAATTTAAAATCTTATTCATATTCATAAACATCATCTCAAAAAAATGTGTAACAGTTTTTCATAAAGCTTGCTCTTATACGGCTGATAACGCATCGGAAGGTCAAGCCAAATCTTTTTGTCCACGATCGATTTGTAGTGGGAAAAGGCATCAAAGCCGTCCTTGCCGTGATAGGAGCCCATTCCGCTCTCTCCAACACCGCCAAAGCCCATCGCACTGGTAGCAAGGTGGATCACCACATCATTGATGCAGCCGCCGCCGTAGGAAAGCTCGGTGGTTACACGCTTGATATGCTTTTTATCACTTGTGAAGAGATAGAGGGCAAGCGGCTTATCCTTTCCTTTAAGCGCATCCACGACCGTATCAAAATCGTCAAAGGTGATAACGGGCATAATGGGACCGAAGATCTCCTCCCCCATCACCGCATCGTCGTAGGTCACGCGATCCATCACCGTGGGAGCGATCTGACAGGTTGCGGAATTGGTTTCGCCTCCGACTACGACCTTGCTCGGGTCGATCAGTCCGCAAAGACGCGCAAAGTGCTTTTCGTTAATGATCTTGCCGTAATCTTGATTCTCAAGCGGTTTTTCTCCATACTGCACCTTGATCTGTTTGATCACCTCTGCTACGAAAGTCTCCTTGACCGATGCCTCGCAAAGGATATAATCGGGTGCTACGCAGGTTTGCCCGCAGTTGAGATATTTGCCAAACACAATGCGCTTTGCCGCAAGCTTGATGTTTGCGCTTGCATCCACGATACAAGGACTTTTACCTCCAAGCTCAAGCACGGCGGGTGTCAAGTGCTCTGCGGTATGGCGAAGTACTTCCCTTCCCACCGCTTGGCTTCCCGTGAAAAACACAAAGTCAAATTTTTGGTCAAGCAGTGCCGCATTCTGGGCTCTGCCCCCCGTGACCACCGCTACATATTCGGGTGCAAAGCACTCGGAAATGATCTTTTCAACAATCTTACTCGTTGCGGGAGAGTATGCGCTCGGCTTGACAATGGCGGTATTTCCCGCGGCAATGGCATCTGCCAAGGGATCGAGCGTCAACAAAAAGGGATAATTCCAAGGGCTCATGATCAGCGTATTTCCATACGGAACCGGCTGCCGATAGCTATGGGAAGGAAACTGTGCCAAGGGCGTGGGCACCGTCTTTCGTTTGGCAAAGCGCCTCGTGTGCTTGATCATATAGCCGATCTCGGTCAGCACAAGCCCCGACTCGCACATAAAGCCTTCATAATGACTCTTTCCGAGATCGGCTTTTAGGGCATCGTTGATCTCGGTCTCGTATTTTTTGACGGTCGCATACAGCTTTTTGAGTTGTTCGATGCGAAAGCTTACGGGAAGCGTTGCGCCGCTTTTGTAATATGCTTTTTGCTTTTCAAGCAAGCTTTGTATTTCTTGACTTGTCATTAGTTTTCACTCCCATCTGATATCTTGTAATAAAAGCCCTCAAGCTCCTCCCGTGTCATCAGCTTCGGCACGGGATAGAGCGGATTGGCTTCTTTTTCCGCGTGTCTTGCCATTTCGGGAATATCTTCCTTTTGGATGTCTGTGATCCGATCGGGAATCCTCATTTTCGCATTGAGGGCTTTGATTGCCCGAATAAACTTCTCTGCCCCATCCTTATGTGTGTCATTTTCGGAGCATACGCCTGCGGAAATGCCGAGGCGGTGGAGCTTTTTATAAACGCACGCACCGTATTCCTCCAACACATACGGCATAATCACGGCGTTGGCAAGTCCGTGAGGTGTACCGTATCTGCCGCCGAGAGAATGGGCAATTGCGTGGATGTATCCTACATAAGATTTTGAAAACGCGATCCCTGCCTTGTATGCGGCGTGAAGCATCGCTTCTCTTGCTTTGTGATCGTGTCCGTCACCGTAAGCCTGCTCGATATTTTCAAATATCAGTTTGGTTGCTTCCAGAGCAAGACTTCTCGTTTCTCGGCTCGTAGAGCGTCCGATATAGGCTTCTACCGCGTGCGTCAGCGCATCCATGCCTGTGGTCGAGGTCAGATGAGGCGGCAAGGTATAGGTGAGCGATGCGTCCAACACGGCGTAATGAGGAATTAACGGAAAGCTCATCAGCGCATATTTATGATGATTTTCATGATCGGTGATGACTGCCGCAAGCGTCACCTCACTGCCTGTTCCCGCCGTTGTCGGAATGGCAATAAGCGTCGGAAGCTTTCGCAGAACCCGCAACACGCCCCTCAGCCGATGCAACTGCTTCTTGGGATATGCCACACGCGCCCCTACCCCCTTGGCGCAATCCATCGAGGAGCCGCCGCCAATCGCAATCAGCGCATTGCAGTTGTTTTGATTAAAAAGCTTGAGCGCCTCTTCTACATTTTGCACCGTGGGATTGGGTTGCGTCCGATCATATACCGTATAAGACACCCCGCTTTTTTTCAATACCTCTTCCAACGGAGAAAGCAACCCGTTTTTCACGATCCCGAGATCGGTTACAACAAGTACCGAACTGATCTTTTCCTTTACAAACACTTCGTCAAGCTCCGCGCAGGAGTGAACGACATGCGGTTCTCTGTACGGAAGTATTGGCAAAGCCGCGCGGAATGCCGTCTGAAAGATACGACACCCGATTTTTTTAAGAACAAACATAGATTATACCTCTTTATTTATTTTTCATCAAACTGTATGCCGACGGTCTCAAGGCTATTCGTTTTTCAAGATAATCAAGAGAACGTGAAATAGTGGCTTTACCCTGCCCACATCTCTCACAAAGGCGGGTTACAACCTCTTGCCGCTTGTTGAAGTTTCAACAAGTGGTGAATATTATATCACAAATTTGTTAAGATGTCAACAAGTTTGCTTACAAAAACCATAAAGATCGGCGAGACCAAAATAAAAAACAAAAAAAATATCCCAAATTAACAAAATATAAACATTTCCCCAACAAAATGAAAAACATCATTGGGTAGAATAATATTTACAAAGCAACAAAATGGCGTATACCGAAACGTAATGGGAAGGATAAGCTTGTCCGACATTAATAAATTTGGATAAGGGGAACATAGAAAAGGAGACGTAACAAATGAACGCTATTGAAATCAGGAACCTATCAAAAAGCTTTCGCGGAATGTATGCGGTGGATCACTTGAATATGACCGTTCCCGTGGGAGCGATTTATGGCTTTATCGGAGAAAACGGAAGCGGCAAATCCACCACCGAAAAGCTGATCTGTGGGCATCTTGTCCCCGACAGCGGCGAGATCAAGCTGTTTGGCAAGGACTATACGGACGCGGGAGTACGCGTCAGAGTCGGCGCCTTGATCGAAAACGCGGGTTGCTTCCCAAATTCCAGTGTGTATCAGAATCTGCGTATGCAGACGATCAATCTCGGACTTGAAAATCCCGACAATGAGATCAGACGTGTGCTTGAGATCGTACGTATGGAGGATAATGCCAATATAAAATTCAAAAGCTGTTCGCTGGGTATGAAACAGAGGATCGGTATTGCCATGGCACTTCTCGGCGATCCCGCCTTGCTCATCCTTGACGAGCCGATCAACGGACTTGACACCGACGGTATGAGAATTATGCGGGAGATACTCATTGACATTACGCAAAAATACGGCTGTACCGTTGTGATTTCCTCGCACATCCTCGGAGAGCTTGAAAAAATTGCAACCCACTACGGAATTATCCGTCAAGGAAAAATGATCCAAGAGATCTCCGCAAAAGATATGGAAAACAGAGCGCGTGTGTTCGTATCGATCAAAACGAAGGATATGAAGGGCGCGAAAGCCGTTCTGAAAGCAAGATATGACAATGTCAAGGAAGAAGATGATGATCTTCGGGTTTACGATGTGGATGACCCCGAAACGATCGTGGAGTATCTGCTTAAAAACGGACATGTCGTAAATGAGATCAAGAAAAACAAGATCGGTCTGGAAGAATACTACATTGAGCTGATGTCACAGCCTACGGCTAAGAAGGAGGAAAAATAAAATGACTGCCTCACGTGAATTGAAATTTGAATCCCCGAGCTTCATAAAGCGCTTAAAAGGCATGCTTGGCGTGGATTTCTATCGGTTGTTCCATACGCCCATGTTTTACATTTTCCTTGCGATTGCGGCGTTCATCCCCGCACTGATCTTGGGTACCACCGGCATGTCAAATCCCGACGGCACGGTGTCGGAACCGCTCTATACCAACGTATGGAACGCAATTGCCGCCAATACGCCTCTCTACGTATTTGAGGATATGGGCGGATACGCCAACATGAACATGGTATTCATCTTCGGCGGTATCATGGTATCTATCTTTATCGGGCACGATTATAAGAGCGGATATGTCAAGCAGCTCTTTACCACCCACGCAAAGAAGCAGGACTATATGATGTCCAAGTCTCTTGTTTGTGCCTTTGCAATGGCTTGTATGTGTATCACCTATCTCTTGGGTGCCGTTGTTGCAGGCGCTCTTGTGGGGTTGGATTTCTCGGTCAATTTCGGTTCACCGGTCATCGCGATTGTCAGCAAAATGATCATGAGCTTGGGTTGGGCAAGCCTTTACACCTTCCTCAATGTGATCTTCAGAAAATATTTCGGTGTTTCCATCGCATCTTCCTTTCTTTTTGGAACGGGCTTGCCGATCATCGCCATCGGTATGATCGTTGGAAATTCCGCAGGCTCGTTCTTAAACATTTTCCTTTACGGTTCGTCGGTTTATGCCTGCCTCTCTGCCAATATTGTAACCTTGCTTGTGTGCCTTGTCGTTTCTGTAGTGTGGGCGATCCTTTATAACGTATTTGGCTCATTGATCCTCTCAAAGAGCGATGTATATTGATAAGGAGGTAGTGACAATGAATGCAGTTGAAATCAAAGGCTTAACAAAGAATTTTGGTCCCAAGCAAGCCGTGAGCGGGCTGAATATGACCGTTCCCGCAGGTGCGATTTACGGCTTTATCGGTGAGAACGGCTCCGGTAAGTCCACCACCGAAAAAATGATCTGCGGCTTGATCCTTCCGAGCGGCGGTTCCATCAAGCTGTACGGCAAGGACTACACGGACGCGGACGTAAGAGCAAGAGTTGGAGTGCTTATCGAAGCCCCCGGTTGTTTCCCGAATATGAGCGTATGGAACAACATGATGCTCCAAGCTTCCAATCTCGGCATCAAAAATTCGGAAACCGAAGTTCAAAAGGTTCTGAAAATGGTACGTATGGAAGGCGCGGCAGGGAATAAGTATAAGAACTGCTCCCTCGGTATGAAGCAACGGATCGGTATTGCCATGGCACTTCTCGGCGATCCTGTACTCTTGGTACTGGATGAACCGCTGAACGGTCTCGATGCGGACGGTATGAGAATTATGAGAGAGGTCCTCACCGACATTACAAAGGACGGCAAGCATACGGTAATTGTTTCCTCGCACCTGCTCGGCGAGCTTCAAAAGATCGCAACCCACTATGGCATCATCCGTCACGGCAAGATGCTTTGCGAGATGACCGCGGAGGAGCTTGACGCAAACTGCCGCACCTATGTTGCATTGCAAACAAAAGATATGAACAGAACCAAGGCATTGTTGGCTTGCAAGTATTCCCGTGTGGAAGAGGATGAGGCAGGATATCTCCGTGTTTATGACGCAAAATCCCCCGAGGAGATCGTTACCTATCTGTACGAAAACGGAATGCTCATTAACGAGATCAAGACAGACAAGATCGGTCTTGAGGAATACTATATCGACTTGATGAATGGAGGAAGTTCCTCTGCTCCTGCAAAGCAGTCGCATTTTCCCTCGAAAAGCAAGGAGGAACGATAACATGGAAAACACAATGAAATTCGAGCATAAGACCTTTGGAAAAAAGCTGAAAACCATGCTTGCCGTGGATTTCCGAAGAATGTTCAAAAGCCCGATCTTCTATATCATGATCGGTGTCGCTCTTGTCATTCCGGCATTGATTTTGGTGATGACCACCATGATGGACGGCACTGTTTCGGTCGATCCTACCACGGGCGCGGAAACCGTGATGGAAGGCTTTGACAATGTATGGCAATCCATTGGCTCCGTCAGCGGCGAAAGTTCCGAAATGAGTATGGATCTGACGAGTATGTGCAACATCAATATGATGTACTTCCTTGCGGCAGTTCTTATCTGTATCTTTATCGCCGACGATTTCAGAAGCGGATACGCGAAAAATCTGTTTACCGTTCGTGCAAATAAAGCCGACTATGTCATATCGAAAACCTTGATCGGCTTTGTTGGCGGTGCGGCAATGCTGATTGCTTATTTTGTCGGCACCATGCTCGGAGGCGCAATTTCGGGATTGCCCTTTGCCCTTGGAGCTCTGACGGTCGGCAATATTGTGATGTGTATGCTTGCAAAGGTGTTCCTCATGCTCGTATTTGTTGCAATCTTTGTACTGGTCAGCGTTGCAACGAAGCAGAAGCTGTGGGCTTCCATCATCGGTTCTCTCGGCGCAAGTATGCTGCTCTTTACGATGATCCCCATGATGACGCCTCTGAACTCCTCTATTATGAATGTCATGATGTGTCTCATCGGCGGCGTATTGTTCAGTATTGGTCTGGGTGCCGTTAGCAAAATGATATTAAGCAAGACAAGCTTGGTGTAATAATGAAGATTTTTGTCTGCATCCTGATCGGTTATCTGCTCGGAACGCTAAATCCCGCCGCGCTGATTTCAAAGCTCAAGCATAAAAGTCTGCGCGAAAACGGAACGGGAAATTTGGGTGCCACAAATACGATGCTGGTATTTGGAAAGAAATTTGGTGCACTTGTCATGCTGTTTGATATGGCGAAAGCCTTTTTCGCGGTATGGTGTGCGCGATGGATCGTACCCGAGATAGAATGGCTGTCAATGGCAACCGGTGTATGCGCTGTGGTCGGTCATTGTTTTCCGTTCTATCTAAAATTCAAAGGCGGCAAAGGTCTTGCCGCCTTTGCGGGACTTGTTCTTGCGTATCGTCCGTTGCTCTTTTTATTTCTTTTGATCAGCGGCACAGTCCTTATGCTGATTGTAAACTACAGCTTCATTCTTCCCTTTTATTCCGCCGTATTTTTTACGGCTTATGTGGCAATACGAGAAGATGAAATCGCTGTGCTTCTGTTAGCGGTGTTTGTTTCGGCGCTGATCGTTGTCATGCATTTTGGCAATATGGTCAAAGCCGCAAAAGGAAGGGACAAAAAAATAAGAGATTATATAAAGATCAAATCGTTCCATTCGGGCAACCCCGAGTAAAAAGGGGTTGCCTTTTTAGTATTTCGAGGCAAACGTAAACAAAATTTTAACATTTGTGTGCTACAATATCATTGCCAAAGTATCAATATCCGATGGAGGAATGTAATATGTTTCAGATTTTAGTGGTTGAAGATGATCGAGACCTAAACCGTTCCGTATGTTCTTTTTTAAATCATAGCGGATACGAGGCCGTGGGCTGCCTCGGCGCGGAGGAAGCTTATGACGAGATGTATAAAACCACATTTGATCTTATCATATCGGACATTATGATGCCCGGCATTGACGGATTTGAATTTGCCAAGACCGTGCGATCGTTAAATAATGAAATTCCCATCCTGTTCATGACAGCGCGGGATGACTTTGCATCCAAGCAAAGGGGCTTCCGTATGGGAATTGACGATTATATGGTGAAGCCGATCGACCTGGATGAGCTTTTCCTGCGCATCGGTGCGCTTCTTCGCCGTTCCAAGATCGCTTCCAGCCGACGGCTTGAGGTCGGGAATTTTGTGATGGACGCGGATGAGCACACGGCATATCTCAATGATGAGGAAATTTCACTCACCGCAAGAGAATTTAATTTGCTTTACAAGCTTTTGTCCTACCCCAAAAAAACCTTTACCCGCACACAGCTGATGGACGAATTTTGGGATGTGGACACCTCCTCCGGCACACGCACCGTGGATGTTTATATGACCAAGCTTCGCTCCAAGCTGGCGGATTGCGATTCATTTGAGATTGTAACCGTTCACGGGCTGGGGTATAAGGCGGTGATCAAATGAAAGGAGAGCACCCGATCAATGGCATTTTAAAAGCAATCGGCCATTATGTGACCTTCTTTCTGCTTGTCGCTTTTGTCATTACTTGTTGTTTATCGCTGTTTGTCTCCACGTTATCGGATAGTTTGCAAATTACATTGACAAATGAGAATGTTGCCTTGGCAGCTAAGCTGACTTTTGCAAATGTCATATTTATCAGTCTGATCTTTACGGTCATCGATGCAATTCGCCGAAAGCTAACGGTGGACCGTCCTGTAAAACACATCTCGGAAGCGGCGGAAAGAATGATGCAAGGCAATTTTGACGTTCGCATCCCAATATCGTCAACGCTGGGGACCGACGGTAAGTTTAACGAGATCATTGAGTGTATCAACCATATGGCAGAAGAACTCTCGGGAGTGGAAACACTGCGAACCGATTTTATCGCCAATGTTTCCCACGAAATGAAAACCCCGCTTGCGGTCATGCAAAATTACGGAACCTTACTGCAAGCCCCCAATATGACCGACGATAAACGCATTGAATACGCAAAAGCCGTAAGCGATGCCTCACGCCGACTTGCCGATATGATGACCAACATTCTCAAGCTCAATCGATTGGAAAATCAGCAGATCTATCCCAAAGCCGAAACCTACGATCTCGGGGAACAGCTTTGCGAGTGCTTGCTGCAATACGAAAATGTATGGGAAACACGCAGGATCGAGATCGACACCGATATAGCAGAAAACGTCACCGTAAAAGCCGATGCCGAGCTCCTTTCGCTCGTATGGAACAACCTGTTTTCCAACGCATTTAAGTTTACCGAAGTGGGCGGAACTGTTTCGCTGTCTCTTTCCACCACCGATGAATTTGCCGTCGTTAAGGTCACCGATACCGGCTGCGGCATGTCTGCCGAGGTTGGCGCGCATATATTTGAAAAATTTTATCAAGGAGACACCTCCCACGCAACCCAAGGTAACGGACTCGGATTGGCACTTGTAAAGCGCGTTGTGGATATTATGCAGGGGGAGATTGCCGTGGAAAGTACACTCGGCGCAGGAACAACATTTACCGTTAAGATTAGGAGGGCAGAAAATGAACATTTGGAAGAAAATCGGTAAAGCGATCTTATTTCCGCACATTGCCATCATGCTCATACTTGTTCCCGTTTCTCTTGTGTTTCTTGTATATTCGATGGTGTTTGTCGGAACCGAATCAGCGATTTCTTATATTTCCTATGTCCTTGCCGCCTATACTTTGACGGTATGGTGCTTTAAAATTCCAAAAATCATTCGTTTTTTCAAAGCCTTTAAGGATGAAAATCGGTATGCAAGGCGCTGGCTTGACGACACGCGGTTACGGGTGAATGTCTCTCTTTACGGTTCCTTGCTTTGGAACACCGCCTATGCCGTTTTTCAGCTATGGCTCGGATTTTATCATTCATCGTTTTGGTTTTATTCCTTGGCAGGCTATTACCTGTCTCTCGCCATCATGCGATTTTTCTTGGTGCGTCATACACGCTTACACAAGCCCGGCGCGCAGATGCGTTCCGAGCTGATCAAATACCGTGCTTGCGGTTGGGTTTTCCTTGTGATGAATCTTGCACTGACCTTGATCGTGTTCTTTATGGTATATTGGAACCGAACCTTTAGGCACCATGAGATCACCACCATTGCCATGGCGGCATATACCTTTACCGCATTTACCGTTGCCATTGTCAATATCGTCAAATACCGCCAATATAACAGTCCCGTATATTCGGCATCCAAAGCCATCAGCCTTGCCGCCGCGTGTGTATCTATGCTCACGCTTGAATCGACCATGCTGACGACCTTTGGGCAAAATGAAGAAGTACAGTTCCGTCAGATCATGCTTGCGGCAACGGGCATTGCCGTATCGATATTTATCATTGTAATGGCAATTTACATGATCGTACAAGGCACCAAAAAAATAAAGCTCTTAGAGGAAGTAGAGGAGTGAAACAATGGATAACAAAAATGATAATCACGGATTCACTTATACGTATTCCGCAAAGGACCAAGAAGAGCTCAAGCGGATCCGTCAAAAATATATCTCTTCGAATGAAGATAAAATGGAGCGTTTGCGCCGCCTTGACCGCAGAGTAACCGAAAAAGCACAGGCGGTCTCGCTTGTATTCGGTATCATCGGTGCCTTGTTGCTTGGTCTTGGAATGAGCCTTGTCATGACGGAGTTCGGCGAGATGCTGGGTTCCCATCGCGATATGGCAATGCCGATCGGAATTGTGACAGGCATGATCGGCGGCGCTCTCGCTTGCTTTGCATATCCGATATACAACCATATCTTAAAACATGAACGAAAAAAGATCGCCCCCGAAATTTTGAAGCTGACAGATGAACTGTTGAAGAAGTGAAGAAAACGATCCCGAGCATCGGATGATAAAAATATATTATTTTTCAATTTTTTCTTGTTTTGTTGAAAATTCAACAGACTTTTATCGTGGTTTATGCTATAATGGTGCCAGAAAATCAAGGAGATTTGAACATGAAAATCGCTTTTTTTGATACCAAGCCCTATGATAAACCGTCCTTTGATAAATTCGGAGCAGAGTTCGGGGTAAAATTCAAATATTTCGAGACGAAGCTCAATGAGGACACCGTTGATCTGGCAAACGGCTATGACGGCGTTTGTGTGTTCGTCAACGACACCGTAAACGCGGCGGTGATCGACCGTTTGTGCGAAATGGGTGTCAAGGTGGTGGCATTGCGCTGTGCAGGCTTTAACAATGTGGATATGAAGCACGCCTTTGGAAGGATTCATGTGTTGCGTGTCCCCGCCTACTCGCCCTACGCCGTTGCCGAGCACGCAATGGCAATGCTTTTGACCTCAATCCGCCGCATCCACAAGGCTTATATCCGCACCCGAGATTTCAACTTCAGTCTGGCCGGAATGACCGGCTTTGACCTGCACGGCAAAACAGTGGGGGTAATCGGTACCGGCCGTATCGGACAGGTGTTCATCCAAATATGCCGCGGGTTCGGTATGAGGGTGTTGGCTTATGACAAGTATCAAACACCGGGGCTCGATAACGGGGATACGGTCAAATACGTTTCCTTGGAAGAGCTGTTTGCGGCAAGCGATATCATTTCCCTGCACTGCCCCTTGACCGAAGAGACCTACCACATCATTGACGAAAACAGTCTGTCAAAGTGTAAGCACGGAGTCGTGATTCTCAACACCTCAAGAGGGGCGTTGGTAGATGCGGAAGCGCTTCTGACGGGCATTAAAACCCGCAAGGTGGGGGCGGCGTGCTTGGACGTATACGAGGAAGAATCCGAGTTATTCTTTGAGGACTTTTCGGGACATATCTTGGAAGATGACACACTGGCACGGCTGATCTCCATGCCCAATGTGATCGTGACATCGCACCAAGCCTTTCTCACAGAGGAGGCGCTCTCCAACATCGCGGAGACCACGGTTAAAAACATTGTCGGCTTTTTTGAAACCAATCAGTGCCCGAATGAGCTCTGCTACCGTTGCGGGAACGCCGAGGATTGCAAAAGCGGAAAATGCTTTTGAGCGCACAAACCCGAAATATAAAAAATAATTTATAATTTTAAGGAGGATTTCATCATGTTAAACGCAAAAGTACATGAACTGCTGAACAGCCAGATCAACAAGGAGTTTTACTCCGCATATCTGTATTTGGATTTTTCCAATTACTTCAAAGCAAAAGGGCTTGACGGATTTGCCAACTGGTATATGATCCAAGCCCAAGAGGAAAGAGATCATGCCATGCTGTTCTACACCTACTTGCAAAATGAAAACATGCCTGTCACCTTGGAAGCGATCGCAAAGCCCGACAAGGTTTTTGAAAGCCATATGGCGGTATTGCAGGCGGGTCTTGCGCATGAACAATACGTCACTTCCCTCATCAATGACATCTACGGCGCGGCTTACGATGTCAGAGATTTCCGTACCATGCAGTTCCTTGATTGGTTCGTAAAGGAACAGGGTGAGGAAGAAACAAACGCCAATGATATGATCTCCAAGATGGAGCTGTTCGGCTCCGATCCCAAGAGTCTGTATATGCTCAATCAGGAGCTTGCGGCAAGAGTCTATACCGCACCTTCATTGGTTCTGTAAAGAAAGCGCGACGAACCTTTAAAAAATACACGCGGTATACAATCTTTCACCTTAACCCGAAAAGCCACCCCAACGGGTGGCTTTTTAGGTTGCGGTCAAAGACGTTATATCTTTACAAAAGCCGGAAGTGATTTTTTTGAGTTTCAATCATCCCCTCTTTTTTCATTTTCCCGATCTCGGCGGACAAACCGCTCCGATCCACCTCCAAGTAATCGGCAAGCTCTTGACGGTCAAACGGAATATCGAAGCTGTTGCTGTCATGTTCCTTTGCTTGCAACGCCAGATATGCCATCAGCTTTTCGCGCGTGGTCCGTTTGGAAGTAACCTCTATCCTTTGATGAAACATAATGGTTTTGGATGCCATATCCTTCATCAAATTAAAAATCAGCTGCTGATGAAAATCGCAGTGATTGGAACAGGTGTGCAAAACATGACTGCAATCGATCAGCATGACCTCACAAGGATCATTTGCAACCACGCTCACGGGCAACGAACACACCTCGGCACAGGCAAAAGCCTCGGCAAACACTTGGGAAGCATTCAGTATGGACAAAATGCTTCGGTTCCCGTAATAGTCTACTTGAACGACTTGAACCGAGCCCGACAGGACGATCCCGATATATTTTGCGGGATAACCTTCGGCAAAAATGGTATACTTTTTATCAAAGGTCTCAACCTTGGCATCGAGACATCCAAGCATGCGGAGTAGATTTTCGTCCTCGATCTGATAGAAAAGAGGACATTTTTTTAAAATTTCCAAATATTTTTTCAATTTTTTCTCCTTTTGTTGAAAATTCAACAGACATTTCATGATTATTATAGTATAATAAATGCGTAAAGTCAAGAGAAAAACGAAATTTTTTTACAGGAGGCTCCCATGCTGAGAAAGATCATAAAAATAGATGAGGAAAAATGTAATGGCTGCGGTGCCTGTGCCGCGGCTTGCCATGAGGGCGCCATTGAAATGGTGAACGGCAAAGCAAGGCTGACCCGTGAGGATTATTGCGACGGACTCGGAGACTGCCTCCCCGCCTGTCCCACAAATGCCATCACCTTTGAGGAGCGCGAAGCACCCGCTTATAATGAGGATGCGGTTCGCCAAGCAAAGATGAAAAAGCACGGTGTCAAGCTCCCTTGCGGCTGTCCCGGAACCGCGTCCAAGGCGATCAAACGCGAGTCCCCCGCTCCGGTGGGAAAAACAGCCGCGGTTTCCAGCCAACTGATGCAATGGCCCTGTCAGATCAAGCTGGTCCCCGTCAACGCGCCCTATTTTGATGATGCAAATCTGCTCATCGCCGCCGATTGCACGGCTTACGCCTACGGAAACTTCCATAACGAGTTTATCCGCAACCACATCACGCTCATCGGCTGTCCCAAGCTGGATGAGGGCGATTACGCGGAAAAGCTCACGCAGATCATTGCCAACAACAACATCAAAAGCGTCAAGATCGTCCGCATGGAGGTGCCTTGTTGCGGCGGCATCGAGAATGCCGTCAAACGTGCCCTACAAGCAAGCGGAAAGTTTATCCCATGGCAGGTGGTAACGGTCTCCACGGACGGAAAAATCATTGAATAATTATTTGAGAGGAAACGGAAATGTATATAACCAACGATATCAAATACATCGGTGTAAACGACCATAAGGTCGATCTGTTTGAGGGACAGTATACCGTCCCCAACGGAATGTCTTACAATTCCTATGCGATCATCGACGAGAAGATCGCCATTATGGACACGGTGGATGCAGGCTTTACCCACGAATGGTTGGATAACCTCCAAAATACCCTCGGCGGAAGAAAGCCCGATTATTTGATCGTCCAGCACATGGAGCCCGACCACTCGGCAAACATTATGAACTTTGTCAAAACCTACCCCGAGGCAAAGATTGTGGCATCCTCAAAAGCGTTTGTCATGATGAAAAACTTTTTCGGAACCGATTTTGCGGAAAAGCAGATCGCGGTGGGCGAGGGCGACACACTGACGCTCGGCAAGCATCAATTGACCTTTGTGACCGCACCGATGGTCCACTGGCCCGAAGTCATTGTAACCTATGACAGCACCGACAAGGTCCTGTTCTCGGCGGACGGCTTTGGCAAATTCGGCGCCCTCGATGTGGAAGAGGCATGGGCGGACGAGGCAAGACGCTACTATATCGGTATCGTAGGCAAGTACGGCGTGCAGGTCCAAAACCTTCTCAAAAAGGCGGCAGGGCTTGATATTCAAACCATCTGCCCGCTCCACGGACCCGTGCTGACTGAAAACTTGGGATACTATCTTGGGCTGTATCACACCTGGTCGAGCTATCAGCCCGAAGAGGAGGGGATCGTCATTGCCTATACCTCGGTTTACGGAAACACCAAAAAAGCGGTGCTCCGGCTGGCGGAAAAGCTGGAAGCAAACGGTTGCCCCAAGGTAGTTGTAAACGATCTTGCCAGATGTGATATGGCAAAAGCGGTGGAGGATGCGTTCCGTTACAGCAAGCTCGTACTTGCCACCACCACCTACAATGCCGAAATCTTTCCGTTCATGCGTGAGTTTATCCATCATCTGACCGAACGCAATTTCAGCAACCGTACCGTGGGGTTGATCGAAAACGGAAGCTGGGCGCCGCTTGCGGCAAAGGTCATGAGAGGCATGTTTGAGAAGAGTAAGAATCTGGCCTTTACCGACACGACCGTAAAGATCCTGTCGGCACTGAACGAGGAAAGCATCGCACAGCTCGACGCCCTTGCCGATGAGCTCTGCCGCGATTACCTTGCGCAACAGGATGCCACCGCAAACAAAAACGACCTGACCGCACTGTTCAACATTGGCTATGGGTTGTATGTGGTCACCTCCAATGACGGTAAAAAAGACAACGGGCTCATCGTCAACACCGTCACACAGGTCACCAACACCCCCAACCGAATTGCGGTAACCATCAACAAGGAAAACTATTCGCACCACATCATCAAGCAGACAGGCAAGATGAATATCAACTGTTTGTCGGTGGACGCTCCGTTCACGGTATTTGAAAAATTCGGGTTCCAAAGCGGAAGAAGCGTGGATAAATTTGCGGAATGCGAGCCGCTCCGCTCGGATAACGGATTGGTGTTCCTGCCTCGACACATCAATTCCTTCCTGTCGCTCAAGGTCGAACAGTACGTCGATCTCGACACCCACGGAATGTTCATCTGCTCCGTGACCGAGGCAAGAGTGCTTTCCGACCGCGAAACAATGACCTACACCTATTATCAGAACCATGTAAAGCCAAAGCCCGCAACCGACGGCAAAAAAGGATACGTCTGCAAGGTCTGCGGCTATGTCTACGAGGGAGAAGAGCTCCCCGAGGATTTTGTCTGCCCGCTGTGCAAGCACGGAGCGGCGGATTTTGAAAAGATCAAATAAACGAAAACATTTTAAAATTAAAAAATTGGAGGAAACAATGATGAAAAAGTATGTATGCGATGTTTGCGGCTGGGAGTATGATGAGGCTGTCGGCGATCCCGACAACGGGATTGCTCCCGGAACGAAATTTGAGGATCTTCCCGAGGATTTTGAATGCCCGCTTTGCGGCGTAGGCAAGGATCAATTCAGCGAAGAAGCATAACAAAACGGCTCCCGCGGGGGATATCACGAATACCGTGACAAACCGCGGGAGCTTTTCATCAAGGAGGATAACTATGGAAGCGGTATTATTGACAGCGCTTGGCGTTGGCGGTGCGACGGTGATCGGCGCCGTGATCGGATTTCTCTTTAAAAAAATTTCACACACATTTTCGGACATCGTACTTTCCTTTGCCGCAGGCGTCATGCTTGCTGCGGCTGTGCTCGGGCTCATTTTGCCATCGGTGGAATACGGCGGCAAATATGGAATTTTGATCACGATCGCGGGGATCTTCGCGGGCGCGGTCTGCCTCAACTTTATCGACAAGCTGGTGCCGCATCTTCATAAGCTGGTCGGCGCGGATCAAGAGGCGCATCCCAATGCAAACCTTGGCAAGGTACTGTTGTTTGTGACCGCCATTGCGATACACAATCTTCCCGAGGGCATTGCCGCGGGCGTGGGCTTCGGTTCGGGGGACACCGCACAGGCGCTCATCATCGCGGGCGGTATCGCATTACAGAACATCCCCGAGGGCATGGTCATCATCGCTCCCATGCTTGCTGCGGGTGTCCCTCCGCGCAGAACCTTTGTTCTTGCCATGATCACGGGACTTGTGGAAGTGGTGGGAACACTGATCGGATACTTTGCGGTGAGCATTGCCTCTGCCATTCTTCCCTTTGCGCTTGCCTTTGCGGGCGGTACGATGCTGTACGTCATCAGCGATGAAATGATCCCCGAAACACACGCGCACGGGCACGAACGCGGCGCGACCTACGCGTTGCTGATCGGCTTTTGCGTTATGCTTGTGACAGATGTCCTGTTGGGGTAAAAATAAGGATATTCAAAAAACATTACCGATAAGGTTCTCTTTTTTCGGTCAATCCCAAAATATAATCGGCAGAAGTATGATAATATTTTGCCAATGCGATCAATACGTCTATCGGCAACTGTCTTTGACCGTTTTCATATTGTGAATAAGTATTTTGCTTGATATGCAAATACGCGGCAATCTCCTTTTGCGTGAGATCATGATCTTCTCTCAAATCTCTGATTCGCATCGTTTCTCTCCCATCAAAAATATTATATGATTATTATATAAAATCTCATCGTGAGATATTGACAAAAATCTCAATTTGTGATATAATATAATTCACAAAAGTCCCCTGGATTGCCACACAACTCCAAACAGCCACCCCTGCGGGTGGCTGTTTGATAATTTCGGAAAATCCGATCAAAAACCCTCCTTGTACCCCAACACGGCTTCATCCACGTATCGGCGCATTTCCTCCTTGGAGTTTACCCCGTGTGTCCCCGCGATGATCTTTCTCTTTTGCTCATCGCTGAGTAAGGCAAATTTTTGCATTGCTTCAAAATTCTGTGCAAGCGCCATTCCAAAGCCCATCGGCATTTCAAAGTTTTCCATAAAAACCTCCTGTATCAACATACCAATAGCTTGTCTCCGATTTGCGCTCCTATACCTATCATACCCGATTTTTCGGCTTGAGGGCGGCGGATATGCGAAAAAGCCTTTGCAATTGCCCCTTTTCCGCACAGCAACAGCATTTATTTTTAGCATTTTTCGTGGGGGACTTTTGAGAAAAGTAAACGTGGCAAGCCACGTTGTAAGCGGCAAAGCCGCTTCGTTCCCCACACCCCTCAAAACTTTCAACGCGTTTTATACTTTGATATCATGGGAATGTTCGTACCTCTTTCGTCAGTTTTTTGATGGTATGGGAATGTTTATTCGCTATTCTAAGCAATAGCTTCCGCAAACCATTACACTTTCTCCATGGGAGAAAGCGGTTACCACCACCCAAAATGGTCCACATGGTTACATTGAATCCCAATCTCATTACTTAAAAAAGTAAATGCTGTTGCCGTGGTTTTGCCCCGAGAGCAAAGTTGTTTTTTATGAAAAAACTCCCTTCGTCTCGCGTTGCTCGCCCCCGTAAAACCGTCAGTGGTACTACTACCGTGCGAATGTAGCCTTAGGCTCCTCCTTGGGGGAGCTGTCGCGAAGCGACTGAGGGAGTCCTCAATGTAAAGTTGCTTTTCATAAAAGTACAAAAATCGTCTCTTTGCGGCGAAGTAAAAAATAATCGTAAAAAATATTTATATCGAAAATTGATTTCCGTGGGCTTTTCCGTCAAATCGGTTGACATTTTTGCAAAAATGTGATAAAATAAGATATTAAAGTCTATTCTAACAAAAGAGAGGAGATGGGACCGTGGTCAAAATCAAAGCCGTGACGCCGCACGGAAGTGCCGCTTGCGCGGGTGTGCACGGCGGTGATGAGCTGTTGGCGATCAACGGACACAAGATCAACGACGTATTGGATTACCGTTTTTATCTGACCGACACTGCGGTACGTCTCTCCCTCCGTCGCGGCAGTGAGGAATACGCGGTGCGCTTTACGAAGGGCGAATACGATGACATCGGGCTCGAATTTGAAACACCTCTCATGGACAAAAAGCACATCTGTGCCAACCGTTGTGTCTTTTGCTTCATCGACCAAATGCCAAAGGGAATGCGCGAAAGCCTGTATTTTAAGGATGATGACGACCGTCTCTCCTTTTTGCACGGCAACTATGTGACGCTGACCAACCTCAAAGACGCCGACATCGAGCGTCTGATTACCATGCACATCTCCCCCGTCAACGTCTCGGTACACACCACCAATCCTGCGTTGCGCGTCAAAATGATGAAGAACAAACGCGCGGGTGAGGTGCTGTCCTATCTCGGTCGTCTTGCCGATGCGGGTATTGCGCTTTGCACACAGATCGTGCTTTGCAAAGGACTGAACGACGGCGCAGAGCTCGACCGCTCGATGCGCGACCTTGCCGCCTACTCCCCATCCTTGCGCTCCTGTGCCATCGTACCCGTAGGGCTCACCAAGCACCGCGAAAAGCTCTATCCGCTCGAGCTTTTTACCCCCGAGGAAAGTGCCGGGGTGATCGAGCAGGTCACAAAATTCGGTGACGAATGTCTGAAAAAATACGGTACGCGGCTCTTTTACTGCTCCGACGAATTTTACGTCCGTGCGGGCTTGCCGTTGCCGAGCGAGGACTACTACGAAGATTATTCCCAAATCGAAAACGGTGTGGGCATGCTGACCTCGATGCGCGCGGAATTTGATTTTGAGCTTGATTATTTAGATGAGTACCTCCCCGATTTTCACGCGCCGCGCGTCGTTTCCATCGCTACGGGTGCCGCCGCCTTCGACCACATCTCCTCGCTTTGCAAAGCCTTGGAGGCGCGTGTGGACGGGTTGACCGTGCATGTTTACAGGATCGTCAATCACTTTTTCGGTGAGTCGGTCACCGTGGCAGGTCTGCTTACGGGAAAGGATGTCTCCGAACAGCTTGCCGACAAAGCGCTTGGCGACGAGCTGCTCTTCCCCGCCGTGATGCTCCGTGCCGACGGCGATGTTTTCCTCGACGATATGACACCAGACGAGCTCTCCCGCAAGCTTGGCAATGTTCCCGTCCGCGCCTCCAAAAGTGACGGCGCCGAGTTTGTAAAGCTGGTTTTGGGGATTCATGCGTAAGATTTAACAAAACTTTTCACCGCTTGGTGTGTGCGTTATTTTATCAAACCTTCGGAAAGGATCAACCATGTCAAAACCTATCATCGCCATCGTGGGACGCCCCAATGTTGGCAAAAGTACACTTTTTAATAAACTGATCGGTGAGCGCCGCTCGATCGTCGAGGACACTCCCGGCGTCACGCGTGACCGCATCTACGGCGAAACCGAATGGAGAGGTAAAAAATTGGTCGTCATTGACACCGGCGGTATCGAGCCGAAAACCAATGACATTATCCTCAAACAGATGCGTCTGCAAGCCGAGATTGCCGTGGACACCGCCGATGTCATTGTCTTTATGTGTGACGTGCGCACGGGGCTGACCGCCGATGACCGCGACATTGCCGTTATGCTCAAAAAAAGCGGCAAGCCTATTGTCCCCTGTATCAACAAATGCGACCGCATCGGGCAGCCTCCGCTCGAATTTTACGAGTTCTATGAGCTCGGCTTTGATCAAGAGCCCATCGGCGTTTCGAGTCTGCACGGCAGCGGCTCGGGCGATTTGCTTGACGCCTGCATGGACGCCTTGGGCGACTGGCAGGACGACGGCGAGGAGGATGACAGCATTCACGTGGCTGTCATCGGAAAACCCAACGCGGGAAAATCCTCGGTCATTAACAAGCTTATCGGGCAAAACCGCCTCATCGTCTCCAACATCGCGGGCACGACGCGCGACGCGGTGGATACGCAGGTCGAAAACGAATACGGAAAATTCACTTTTATTGATACCGCGGGCATTCGCCGTCAATCCAAGATCAATGACAAGATCGAGCATTTCAGCGTTCTGCGTGCGCATATGGCGGTGGAGCGCGCCAATGTTTGCCTGTTGATGATCGACGCCTCCACGGGCATTACCGAACAGGATGAGAAGATCGCGGGCATCGCCCATGAAGCGGGAAAAGCTGTGATCATCGTGGTCAACAAATGGGATCTGATCGAAAAAGACAACAACACGGTCAACGAATTTAACAACAAGATCCGCACGTCTCTCGCCTATATGCCCTATGCCCCCATCGTCTATATCTCGGCGCAAACGGGACAGCGCGTGGAGTCGCTCTTTGAGCGCATCAACTACGTCTACAACCAGTCGGTCATGCGTGTAACTACGGGTATGCTCAACGATGTTCTCGGCGATGCGATGATCCGCGTCCAGCCCCCGTCGGACAAGGGACGCCGCCTCAAAATCTACTACATGACGCAGATCTCGGTCGCGCCTCCCACATTCGTCATTTTCTGCAACAATGTTCAGCTCTTCCATTTTTCCTATCAGCGCTTTATCGAAAACTGTCTGCGCGAGACCTTCGGCTTCCACGGTACCCCCATTAAGCTGATCATCCGCATGAAAGGAGACGATCAAGCATGACATTAAAAGGAGTCTTATTCGACTTTAACGGCACACTGTTTTTTGACAACGCCATGCACATCGAAGCAATGCGGCTCATGTTTCCCAAATACGGTCTGCCTGTTCCCACCGATGATTTTTTGATCCGTCGTTGCTTTGGACGTACCAACGCAACGATCTACCGCGAAAATATCAAGGCTGACGCCACGCCGCTGGAAACGGAAGCGTTCGGCAAGCAAAAAGAGGACCTGTATCGCAAATTTTGTCTGACGCATCCCGAGATGTTCCGTTTGGCAGATGGCGCAGAGGAAATGCTGAATGCGTTGCAAAAAGCAAACGTCCCGTTCTGCCTTGCGACCGGCTCCGATTGGAGCAATGTCTCCTTTTATATCGAGCATTTGGGACTTGATCGTTGGTTTTCGACCGAGAACATGGTTTGGGACGATGGCAAATATCCCGGTAAGCCCGCCCCCGATATTTATCGTTTGGCGGCGGCAAAGCTGGGACTTTCCCCCGCAGAATGTTTGGTGTACGAGGACGGCACCAGCGGGATCCTGGCGGCAAACCGTGCGGGAGCAGGCGCTGTCATCGCCGTTTACGAGGAAAAATACGCCTCGCCGTTGAACGAAGAAACACGGGTAAACGCCGTTTATCATGACCACCGAAATTGGAGCAAGATTCTTGCCGAATACGGCTTATTGAAGTAATTCCCTTATGTTTTGTAGATAACGTAAAAATTGATATCAAGGTCGGAGACGACTGCAACGGGGAGTAAGAAACCTTACGGCAGAAAGGAAATGTGTTTATGAAAAAGATATTTCAAAAAAAGAATATTTCCAAATTTCTGTTGGGCATTGCGTTCTTCTTTTTCGCGGTTGCAATCGGCTATTTGATCTACGGTATTTTTGAAAATGTACTGTCTTTTCTGCCCGAGATCATCAACGCCATCTTGGGTGCGGGTATCTTCCTCGCCCTCTACCGCATCATCGATCTGTTGGAAGCAACAGAGAAAAAAGACCGTCAAAATCCACAATAACCTCCCCCTGCCGCGATATGCTTTAGCGGCGCGGCAAGAATGAGCTGACAGCTCTGTACAAACCAAAATCTGTACTGCAATAACAATTACTTTCACACGCACAGAAAAAAGCGGGAACCGATATGAAAATTCTGCTTTGAGGGTGTAATAAAATAACTCGGTGAAAGTTCTTGAAAGGGTTTGGGGAAACTTCTTTCAAGAAGTTTCCCCAAGAAAAAAGGTAGAACAATGTTTGTAGATAACGTAAAAATTTATATTAAGGCCGGAGACGGCGGAAATGGTGCGGTATCGTTCCGACGCGAAAAATATGTTGCGGCGGGCGGTCCCGACGGCGGCGACGGGGGACACGGCGGAAACGTGGTCTTTCGCGTTGACGAGGGAACCAACACACTGTTGGCGTTCCGTTACAAGCACAAATTTGTGGCATCGCGCGGAGGCGACGGCAGCGGAGCAAAGTTCCACGGTGCCACAGCGGACGATCTTGTCATTATGGTCCCGCCCGGGACACTGATCCGCGATGCCGAGACGGGCAAGGTCATTCACGACATGTCCGAGGATGACGGCGCCGATTATATTGCTTGCAAGGGCGGGCGCGGCGGCTGGGGCAACCGACATTTTGCGACCCCCACACGTCAAGTTCCCATGTTTGCCAAAAACGGCACAGCCGGCGAGGAGCGCGAGGTCATCCTCGAGCTAAAAATGCTTGCCGACGTGGGGCTCATCGGCTATCCGAGTGTCGGAAAATCCTCGATTTTGGCACGCATCAGCGCGGCGAAGCCGAAAATCGCCGACTATCATTTCACCACCCTCTCCCCCAACCTCGGCGTGGTGCGCACAGGCGGCGAAAGCGGCTTTGTGGCGGCGGACATTCCGGGACTGATTGAGGGTGCCGCCGACGGCGCGGGATTGGGACACGCGTTTTTGCGCCACGTTGACCGTTGCCGACTGCTTTTGCATGTGGTAGATATTTCCTGCTTTGAAGGACGTGATCCCGTCGAAGATATTCAAAAGATCAACTTTGAGTTGGCACGTTACAGCACAGCCCTCGCCGAGCGCCCGCAGATCATTGTTGCCAACAAGGTCGACGCGCTTGACCGTGAATTGGTGGATATTGATGCGTTTGAGACCTACGTCAAATCGCAAGGTTGGGAGCTGTTGTATATTTCCGCCGCAACGGGCGAAGGCATTGACAAAATGGTACGGCTGGTTGCCGAGCGCTTGAAGGATCTCCCCCCGATGAAGGTCTATGAGCGTGAATACGAGCCCGAGGACGCCTATGTGGACGGCGGCAAGGAGACCATCATTCGCCGCGAGAACGACACCTTCTATGTGGAGGGCGCATGGCTCCAAAACTTGATGGGACAGATCAATTTTGACGACTATGAGTCGTTAAACTTCTTCCAACGTGTCCTACAAAAAAGCGGTGTATTTGAGGCACTGGAAGCCAAGGGTTGCCGAGACGGCCACACCGTTTCGATCTACGATTTTGAGTTCGACTATGTAAAATAATCAAATACGAAAGGAATTTTTGACTATGAACATCTGGCACGACATGGATCCCGCGCAGATCACCCCGACCGATTTTAATGCGGTCATCGAGATCCCCAAGGGGAGTAAATGCAAGTACGAGCTTGACAAGTACACAGGACTGTTAAAGCTCGACCGCATTTTGTACACCTCCACGCACTACCCTGCCAACTACGGCTTTATCCCGCGCACCTACGCCGACGACGGAGACCCGTTGGATGTGCTGGTCCTCTGCTCCGAGCCAATCTATCCACTCACGCTCATCCGCGTATATCCCATCGGTGTCATGCGCATGATCGACGGCGGAAAGATGGATGACAAGATCATTGCCATTCCCTTTTCGGATCCCACCTACCTCGGCATCACCTCGATCGATGAGCTCCCTCCGCACATTTTTGACGAGATTATGCACTTTTTCAGCGTTTACAAGCAACTGGAGAACAAGCAGACCGCCGTCAAGACTCTGTTTGCACGCGAGGAAGCCGAAAAGATCATCCGCGAGGCAATTGAGGCTTACCAAGAAAAATTCGTAAAAAAATAATCCCGTAAAAAGCCGTTGCGAAAAAATGCAGCGGCTTTTTTATTCAAAAATTCAAAAAACTCGCCATAGGTCATTGACAGTTTTTTATTTTTGTGTTATACTAATATGTAATGAATTTTTTGAAAAGCGAACACCGAAAGGATCATTTGCTATGAAATGGACATCTCTTAACGACCTGCGGGAAAAATATCTTGCTTTTTTTGAATCCAAGGGGCATCTCCGTCTGCCCTCCTACCCGCTCGTCCCCATCAACGACAAGTCGCTCCTGCTCATCAACTCGGGCATGGCGCCGATGAAAAAATTCTTCACAGGTGAGGAAATTCCTCCGCGCAACCGTGTAACCACCTGTCAAAAATGTATCCGCACGCCCGACCTCGAGCGTGTCGGTCATACCGCGCGCCACGGCACATTTTTTGAAATGCTCGGAAACTTCTCCTTTGGCGATTACTTTAAGGAAGAAGCCATTCCGTGGGCTTGGGAATTTTTGACCGAGACCTTGGAGATCCCGAAGGATCTGCTTTGGCCCTCGATCTACGAAAGTGACGAGGAAGCCTATGACATTTGGGTAAACAAGGTCGGTGTCACCCCCGCACACGTTGTGCGTCTCGGCAAAGCCGACAACTTTTGGGAACACGGCACCGGTCCTTGCGGTCCCTGCTCCGAGATCTATTTTGACCGCGGCATCAAGTACGGTTGCGGCTCACCCGATTGCAAGCCAGGCTGTGACTGCGACCGTTACATGGAAATTTGGAACAACGTATTCTCCCAGTTCAACAACATGGGCGACGGCACCTATACCGACTTGGCGCAGAAAAACATCGACACCGGTATGGGACTTGAGCGTCTTGCATGCATCATGCAAGGCGTGGACAACATGTTTGAGGTCGACTCGATCCGCAAGGTGTTGGATCAAGTCTGCTCCATTGCGGGTAAAGAGTACGGCAAGGATAAAAATGACGATATCTCGATCCGCGTCATCACCGACCATATCCGCTCCGCGACCTTTATGATCTCGGACGGCGTGATCCCCTCCAACGAGGGACGCGGCTATGTTCTCCGCCGTATCCTGCGCCGTGCATGCCGCCACGGTAAATTGCTTGGCATCAACCGCTCCTTCCTGCCCGAGCTCGGCGTGGTCGCCATTGGTGAATCGGACAAGGCTTACCCCGAGCTTGCCGAAAAGAAGGACTACATTCTCAAGGTCATCGCCATGGAAGAGGAGCGCTTTGACGCCACCATCGACGCGGGACTTGCCATTCTGAACACGATGGTAGAGGACGCAAAGGAAAAGAATACCGACACCCTTTCGGGCGAGGACGTATTCAAGCTGTATGACACGTTCGGTTTCCCCATCGATCTGACGCGTGAGATTGCCGAGGAGGCAGGACTGAAGATTGATGAGGACCGCTTTGCCGCACTGATGCAGGAGCAGAAAGTGCGCGCACGCGAGGCAAGAGCCAACATCAGCGGTTGGTCAAACGCCTCCAAAACTCTGTTGGCAGACATTCCCGCTACCGAGTTCGTTGGCTATGACAAGCTGGTTGCCGAAGCAAAGGTGCTGGCAATTCTGACCGACGACATGACCGCAAACGAGGTTTCCGAGGGCGATTGCACCGTGATTCTGGACTCCACTCCTTTCTACGGTGAGGGCGGCGGTCAGATCGGTGACACGGGTGAGCTGATTTGCGGCAACACACGTCTGACGGTAACCGACACCAAAAAGGCTGACGGCGTTTACATTCACCTTTGCACCGTGGCAAACGGCGCGCTGAAAGTTGGGGACACCGTACAGGCACTGGTAGATACCCATCGCCGTGAGGCCATTATGCGTAACCATTCGGCGTGCCACCTGCTGCAGAGCGCGTTACGCAAGGTGCTTGGCAATCACGTTGAACAGGCAGGCTCCTACGTATCCGATACGGTATGCCGCTTTGACTTTACACACTTTGCTGCCATGACCGCCGAGGAGATTGCAGGCGTGGAAACCATAGTCAACTTTGAAATTTTGGCAGGACAAGCAGGCTCGATGACACCCATGGAGCTGGAAGAAGCCAAGAAGCTTGGCGCGATGGCGCTGTTTGGAGAAAAATACGGAAAGATCGTCCGCGTGGTTCGCATGGGTGAGAACTCCATTGAATTTTGCGGCGGTACGCACGTAGACAACACCGCAAAGATCGGGTTGTTCAAAATTCTCTCCGAGTCCTCGGTTGCTGCGGGTGTACGCCGCATTGAAGCAACCACGGGCGAGGGCATCCTCAAGTTGCTTGCAGAAAAGAACACACTGATTACCGACACAGCAAAAGAGCTCAAGGTACAAAAGCCCTCTGAGCTTGCAAAGCGCGCGGCGCAAATGCAAGCCGAGATGGCTACGATGAAGAAAGAGATCGAAGCACTGAACGCCAAGATTGCCGCCTCCAAGCTGGACGGCATTATGGCAAACGCGGCTCCTGTGAAGTCGGTACGCCTTGTCACCGCCAATCTGGAGGGTATGCAAGCCGATGCGGCGCGTTCTCTCGCTGACGAGATCAAGGCACGTTACGCCGATGTGGTTGCGGTTTTGGCAATCCATGCCGACGGCAAGCTAAACTTCCTGGCGGTTGCGGGCAAAGACGCAGTCGCAGCAGGTGCACACGCCGGCAAGCTGGTCGGTGCTGTTGCGGCTGTCACCGGAGGCAAAGGCGGTGGACGTCCCGACAATGCCATGGCAGGCGGACGCGATGCCGACAAGATCGCTGACGCGCTTGTTTCGGCAACCGCAATTTTGGACGGTATGGTACGATAATTTTTTTGAGGGGGACTTTTGAAAAAGTCTCCCTCAAAACTTTTCACGCATTTTCTATTTTGGTGTCATGGGAATGCTTGTGCCTCTTTCGACAGTTTTCTGACGGTATGGGAATGTTTATTCGCTATTCTAAGCAACAGCTCCCGCAAACCATTACACCTTCTCCGTGGGAGAAAGTGGTTACCGCCACCCAAAATGGTCCAGCTTACATAAAAAAAGTTTCCCACACCCTTAAGAACTAAAAAGAAATGTCGCAGGGAGAAAATGACCTCTCAACAAGGTCATTTTCTCCCTGTGCTTCTTTACAGATATTGACGGATATCAATAGCAAGCTTTTCTTCCAAATTGATCAAGCGTTTGGCAATGTCCTTGGAGACCTCGTCAGCCGCCTTGTATTGATTGAGATACCGATTGAGCGATTTGACTCCCATATTACATCCGTCGGTGATCAGATCGGCAACGGTATGGTCGGACTCATTCACTGCCAACTTAACATTGGTCTTTACCCAAGACATTCCTTTGGCTATGGGGTTTGGTTCCTTTCCGTCATCCCGGTATTTGTCCAACAAAGACTGTATTTCTTCATTCAATTTATCATGCTCGTTTTTGCAATCGGATAACAGTTTTTTTAAAAGATCGGCTTTGACATATTCCATCACCTCATCAATGGATGCCACTCCCATTTTTACACCCGCATCGCATTCCCGAAGCAATTTTACGGTATCCTGTTCAATCATATGCGAAACTCTCCTTTTTTTGTAGGGGATTGGTATTCCCCGCTCTTTAAGTATAGTATTTCCTCTTTTTTGCGATACTATAAGTGTTTATAAAAAGGATTGAGAACAAATGTCATACTACAATTACCATGCAACCGCCAAAAAGCTGATTGCGGAAGGAAAGCTGAAAGGATATTATTTTGTTGAGAAGCACCGTGCGATATCCCCCGCATTGGTTTTGATCTTTGACGACTTCAAGCATCCGATCATGCCGATCCGAGAATATCGCTGGGAAGAATACCTACCTTTGCTCCCCAAGGACAAGAGACGTTCTCCAAGCAAAATCCATACCGCCCAAAACACCGAACAACAGCGCTAAACGAAACGGGAACCGCCACGGCGGTTCCCGTTTGCATCGTTTTTTTGTAATGTATCGATATTCAAACACTGTAAACACGAGTGATTTGACGGGGGGCTACGCGACGAAACGAATTTCATCTTGGATTTTTGCTTCTTACTCTGCTCTCTGTAATGCCGACATCTTATTCCCGTATCCCCAACTTCCCACAGCAGGGACGGTGCGTGACCGATGAGATCGGGCGTAAAGAAGCTTTTTTACACAGAAAAAAAATCATTGGGCAAGGAAAGCAAAAACGCCTTCCTTGCCCTAATTTTTTATATTATGAATGCAGCTCCAATTCCCGCAAGACTTGCAACGCAACCTCGGGATCGTTTCCCGTAATATTGTCGCATCCGTAGGATATACATCTGTGTACATCCTCCACCGTGTCCGCGCAAAAGAGCCATGCTAAAATCCCCCGTGATCTTGCAAACGCCACGTCTGCCTTGACGGTGTCATCGGTGCAATCTTTCCCCCTGATCGGAATACCCATTCCAAACATACAATCATAGGTCTCTTCGGTGAAATTTTGCATGTATCTGCCGGGGAAGCCCTGTGCGCGCATTTCGGGATGCGCCTTTTTCAAATAGCGAATGATTTCGGCGTCAAAGCAAGCAATCACGCAACGCTCCTCCAGCCCAAATTCGTGAATCATGGCAACCGTTGCATCAACCGTATCGTGCGACATGTCTTTGATTTCCACGTTGAGCAGCAGGCTTTGGTACGGCGCGGCTAAAGTGAGGACCTCTCTTAAGGTCGGGATCTGTGTTCCCTTAAATTTTTCATCAAAATAGCTACCAAAATCAAAGCTCTTCAGTTCGCTCAACGTATAGTCTCGCGTAGCTCCTTGATGATCCGAGGTCCTGTCAATTTTGCAATCGTGCACGACCACAAGCTCGCCGTCCTTGCTCACGTTTACATCAAACTCAATAAGGTCAACACCAAGGCGGATTGCGGCTTCAAACGAGATTAGTGTGTTTTCGGGGTATTTTGCTTTGATACCGCGGTGTCCCAAAACGGGAATATGATTTTTATGCGCGTACCACAACTCATTTTTTGTATATTTCATCTTTTCCTTCCCTTTCTTTTTTTCTGTGTTGTGCGGCTCCAAAAGATATCAGTCGTAGTAATCTCTATGTTTTCTTTGCTGTTCGTCATCCGTCAGACGATCTTCGCAAAGCGCTCTCCGGTACGTCCCCTGTTCGGTCCTTACATACAGTGCATCGGCAATCACAATCTCGAGCGGTTCCGAATTGTCGGGCAACGCAAGGATCACGTCGATGAGACCAAAGGACCGTACACATTGGATCCCGATTTTCGTCAGTACAAACAATCGATCTCCTTTATCCACAGCCATGTCTATGGCTCCCTTTGGATCAAAACGCAGGATGGTGTGAAGCGCGGCATGCAATATGCCTTTCTCTATCGATATCCGGTCGTTGTTTACGAACATATGAACAATATCTTCCGACGGATCCGCCGCATACCAAGCTTGACCGTCATTCGATAATACGACGCACCCAAAGCGTTCTGCAAGCACTTTGGGGATGGTTGCCCCTTCTTTTTGGGGAAAATCATTGCAAATAGTCCATTTGCTTTCATCCGGCACCACCTTTGCTACCCTGTGAGAATGACGCGGAGCAAGAATTTTTTTGGTTTGCCAATCACTCCAAATCCATTGGTTGCGCTTATATGCCTCATTCTCATCACGGTATCTGCTGCAATGACCTTCGCCCGGGAAATAAGCAACCTGCAAATCATACCCCGCAAAAAACAAGGCCTCTTTGGCTTCTTCATCAATTGCTCTGCTCCAACCAAAATACTCGTTTGGCTCCTTTTCGGACCACTCTTCATAAATTCTGAAAGGCTTTGTTTCATATTTTCTCAAAAGATAAGGAATCTCGTTTCCTCTTCCCATTGCCAAAAAAGAGGGAGAGCTCATATATATGCGGCGAAAATAATCGGGATGGAACCATGCAATCACAAAGGCGGAGATGCCTCCGGATGACCCGCCCGAAACGAAGTGCATATCGGGGGAAGCGGAAAAACGGATGGAATAGGTTGCTGAAATATAGGGGATCAACTCATAAACAATAAAATCACCGTACTCACTGTCAAACAGATCGTAACTGTTCATTCGCATTTTTCTTTGCGTACCGTCCGGCATAGAAAGCTTGCCGGGGGAAATACCAATGCTCACACAATAAGGCGCTTTCCCCTCATCTGCCAAACGGAGCATAGAGTTTACATTTGCATCATTTTGTCCGTCGTGTTCGACCAACAACGCATATTCCGCAACATCACAACGGGGAACCGCAAGCTTGAAATCAAAGCTAAAACCGGGTTTATAGCACTTACCAATTAAATTTCCTTCATAATAAGTGATCTCGGTCATATTTATCCACCGCCTTTTTATTTTTACACATGTAATAAGTAAGGTACATATGTTTAGTAGATTATATCATAAAAGCACGGCATTGTCAACAATGATACCTAAATTTTCCTAAAATATTCTATACAAAGTAGGTAAAAGGAAGAAAAAAGATTTTAATCGAAGCGTGAAAAATGAAGATGCAGAAAGTAAAAATCCCGAACACTGTCGCATTCGGGATTTTTGTGTTGTGCATCCGAAAAAGATGTCACTTGTTTTCTATGGTATCTTGGTATTTTTTCTTGGCTTGTGAAAGAACTGAAACTTCGCCTTTCACGCGCGTTTCCATGTATAGTCAGTATATCTAAAGCTGAGAGACAGAGCATTTTTTTCTTCATTTGTAAGATCCAAATCCGATATAACGGGCTCCGACAAGTCAAAGCAATGCCATCCGTTGGTTTTTTCAAACCTTACGCCTTCAAGACCCGAACAATTTTTAAAAGCATTTTTTTCGATCGTTTTCACACTTGCCGGGATAACGATGCTTTCAAGTGACTTGCAATTTTCAAACGCCTGTTCCCCGATCTTTGTTACACTGTTTGGGATCGTGACGTTTTTTAGATTATCGCAATTTTTGAACATACATCCCGCAATATAAGTAATGCCCTCCGGTAAGGTAACGCTTATAAGGTTTGAACAATCTTGAAACGCACAAGCCCCTATACTCGTGACACGATCGTGAACAATGATATTGGTAGCGTTTTCGCAGGAAGAAAAAGCGTAGCTATCAATAAACGCTGTGTTTTGATTGGTTTCGTACAAGGTTTGGGTTTTGTCTTCGGGTTTTATGAGAATAAGATAGGGATTATGATCGCTTCCCAAATGACACAATCCGTTGGCTTTATTGTATTGTAAGCGATCGCACCCGGAAAAAGCCCCCGCACCAAGGGAATTTAAATTGTCCGAAACAATCATGCTTTGCAGATTTGCACAATCGGCAAAGGCATCATTTCCGATACTTGTTACCGTGTCGGGAATACGGATGCTTGTAAGCCCCACGCAATTATAAAATGCGGAGGATGCAATTTCCGTTACCCTGTCCCCGCTGGGAGAAACAGTTGGAACAACGATATCGTCATCCTTGCAGCTACCTATACCGGAAACAGAGCAGGTTCCGTTCCCGTTAGACTTGAAATTCAATCCGTCGCTTGCTTTTTCTATACCGCAAAACACACACTTTTCGTTTTTGTATTGATGAGCAACTGCCGTCGTGTTTTTCTTTGTGCGGGAGATTTCTTCACCACATTCGGAGCAATAAACAACCTCGTCATATGATCCGTCCTTTTCACAAGTAGGTTCTGCCACGTTTTCCGTGACACCGCTTGATGGAGTGTGCGTGTGGGGGTACGTTTGACTGTCATTGATCGATACGTCATCTTTTGATTGATGGCAAGAAGAAACGCCAAGCACCAAAAGTAAAATGCCGATAGCAATCCATAACTTTTTAATGTTCATAAGTAAACCGCCTTTCTATGTTTCACACCTCGCGTCAAATGTATTATAACACAACAGCGGCGGGGTGTCAAGGGGAATTTGATATTTTGGCTACGCAGTGATATTATTATATTCGCTTTCTCTCTTCAAACTCTCGAAGCCATACCGCGTCCGAAAGACATATCACACACGAAGTGCATTTCAAATTGAAAAAAGCGTATCGCTTTCACAATACGCTTTTTCTGTGTGGTTCAGACGAAAAAGTGCCAAAACAATTAAGGCTGATTTTCCTCGGTCAAAAGAACTTTTTCGACAAGCTCTGCTATTTTATCCGACACATAACCCAAAGCAGCAAACTTATCTTCCGTTTGAATGTCAGATTCATTGATAAATGCCATATTGCTATCAAATGCTCGGCTTATCAATTCGATTTTCTTGGATTTCTCTTTTTGAACATCATCGTACATTTTTTCATACATTTCAAGCATTTTAAGCAGTGTCAATTCTCTTGTTTTAAAAACATCGCAAATGTCGGCAATCTGCTCATACCGCGACTCGCCTTCTTCTCTTTCAAAGGTAGATATAGCATCTCCGAGACGATGCAATGAGGTTTGGCTGTTTTCGGTAAGTTGTCTTTGCAATATTGTAAGCTGTACGAATATTTCTTTTGCTGTCAATTTATTTTCTTCCATTTTATTTTCCTCCAAAATTTTATCCGGAGGACACGCAAGGCATATTTTGTTTTCACCTACGAAGCGTGCCCTGCCGTTTTTTACAAGACCTTTCGCCCGCTTTGGGTAGGTCGCTTCATATTCATTTCCTTGCTCATCAACAACAATTACGTTTTTTTCGATGGGTGTCGCCCCCTTTGTATTGATTTGCTTTTCTGCGAATATCGTTTTTTGTGATGGGTATCGTCCCCGATTCGCAACTATATTATATCATGGTTTAGAAGATATTTCAATATAATTTTTAAATTATTTCTTATCTTGGTTTGCTTTTATAGTGTTAAGCGAAGAAATCAACATTCTGCGAATTTGTCCGCATTGATTTTGCAAAGGTTTATACACAGCTTTAGGAATATATCCTGTTTCAAAAAGTAATTCCAGCCAATATTCTGTTTCATAGCACTCTTTTTGCGCTATTTGCAATTTAGATATAAAATCTTTCGTTCCTTGAGCATATTGCGCTTCGTGTATATTTGCGCCAACACTCGTTCCCGATCGCAAAAGTTGGTTTGTTAATAAAAACTGTGAGTTGTAAAAATTTTTGTGAGATGCTGACTCCGTCAGCGTGATATTTTTGCTCTGCAAAAGTGATATTGTTCGCTATGCTCACAGTGATATTATATTCGCCTCCAAAACGCGCGAAGCAAATACCACTCGGCGTAAGCCGAATATAACTGCGAAGCAATAGAAATCGCCGCAGGCGAATATAACAGAAAAACTCCAACTTGCAAGCAAGTTGGAGTTTTTCTGGAGGCGCCACCCGGAATCGGACCGGGGATAAAGGTTTTGCAGACCTCTGCCTTACCGCTTGGCTATGGCGCCGTATTCAGTTCGGAACGGGGAAGGTAAAGCCTTCCTCTTTCCGTATATTCAGAAAACCGCTCAATTGTTACAACCTTACGCTCTTCTGAATGAAAAACGGGCACGATATTTCGTGCCCGTGAATGGAGCGGATTACGGGGCTCGAACCCGCCACCTCCACCTTGGCAAGGTGGCGCTCTACCAAATGAGCTAAATCCGCGGAATGGTGCCTCCGGTCGGAATCGAACCAACGACACGGGGATTTTCAGTCCCCTGCTCTACCAACTGAGCTACAGAGGCATACAGCAAGGGCTGTATTTATGGAAAGTGGCGATCCGGATGGGGGTCGAACCCACGACCTCTAGCGTGACAGGCTAGCGCTCTAACCAACTGAGCTACCGGACCGTATGGTGGAAACAATAGGGCTCGAACCTATGACCCTCTGCTTGTAAGGCAGATGCTCTCCCAACTGAGCTATGCTTCCATCAATCGTGGCTCTCGCCGACGACTTGATTATTATACCACATTTGTTTGAGTTTGTCAAGAGGTTTTTAAAAACTTTTTGAAGTTTTTTTCGACTTTTTTTCGTTACCTCAAAAAGCGATCCCTTTCATTCGGTTGCTTTGATATTATATCATAGCTTGCTCCGATTGTCAAGTCCTTTTTCCTATTTTTTTTACTTTTTTAAAAAAGTTTTTGAAAAACGGAACGGGAAAGAGCGACTTCCCGTTCCGCATATTTTATACAATCTCGATCAAGCGTGCGACCGTCTCCCAAAAAATCTCGGTGGCACCGAGATCCAACGCCTCGTTGGGTGAATGAATGTCAAACATGGTGGGTCCCACGGAGATGATATCCATATCGGGGAGCTTGGAATAAATAATGCCGCACTCCAATCCCGCATGAATGACATTGACCTCGGCGGTCTTGCCTGTCACGTCCGTGTAAGCCTTGAGATACGCCTCGCGCACCGCCGACTGCGGTGCAAAGCTCCAGCCCGGGTAACGGCTGTAATGGCGCGTTTTGCACCCTGTAACCGCCGCCAGCGCATCCAGCTCTCGGATCGAGGCATCCAAACGGCTCTCCATAGAGGAGCGCGAGGAAAAGACAAATGACACACAGTCGCCCTCGGTACGCACTACGCCGAGATTGCGGGAGTATTCCACCAAGCCCACCACGTCGCGGCTCATCTCGAGCACGCCGTTTGCGGCACAGGAAAGCACGGCGCAAATGCGCGCGGTATCCTCGCGGGAGAACATTGCCGCATCGGCATCGGCATCCTCCACCGTGACGTGAAAGCCCCTGTCCTCCTTGACAAGCTCATTTGCGATCTCCGCGGCACAATCGGTCAAAAGCGCTGTTGCCACATCGGCATCGGGAACCCCCAAAATGACCTCACACTCGCGCGGAATGGCGTTATCCTTGGAGCCGCCCGCGATCGAAACAATACGCGCGTCACAGCTCGGGAGCAATGCCGCAAGCAAGCGTCCCATCAGCTTGTTGGCATTGGCTCTGCCGCAGTTGATGTTCTCACCCGAATGTCCGCCCATCAAGCCGCCGACAGCCACACGCAGTCCCGCGCCCACAAAGGCTTGGGGGGTACAGGGCAGTGTCAGATCCGAGCGCAAGCCGCCCGCACAGCCGCAAGTCACCTTGCCCAGCTCCTCACTATCCATGTTGATCATTCTTCTTGCCGAGATCAAGCGGTAATCAAAGCCGTGCGCACCGTTCAACCCCACCTCCTCGGCGGTGGTAAACAGGCACTCATAGGTGGGATGCTCCGCGACCTCGCCGTCCAAAAGAGAAAGCATCATTGCCACGGCGATCCCGTTATCGGCACCCAATGTTGTTCCCTTGGCGCGAAGAAGGTTCCCATCCACCCAAAGCTTGAGCGGATCGCGCAGAAAATCGTGCTCCACATCGCTGTTCTTTTCGCACACCATATCGGTGTGACCTTGAAAGAGGATCGGCGCACGGTGCTCCTGTCCCTTGGTGGCGGGGGCTTTGATCAAGACATTGTTGAAATCATCGCGGTAGTATTCCAAACCGCGCGTCTTTGCAAAATCCACCAAATAGTCGGCAATGCCGCTCTCATGATAGGAGCCGCGCGGAATGGCGCTGATCTCCTCAAAAAAACGAAACACCGATGCGGGGTTCCGCCCGTTGACTACATATTCCATGATTGAAACCTTTCTTTATTTCGATCGCCGTTTTGGGAAAGAGCGTTACAGTCTTACCTTTCTTTCCCTTGAGAGATTGATCGCGCCCTCGTGAAGCATATCGAGATTGTCAAGCGACTTTCCCGTACCGATGGCAACGCAGGAGACCGCGTCATCCGCCACTCTGGTCTTGATCCCCGTGACACGCGCCACCAACTGATCAAAGCCGTATAGCAGACTTCCGCCGCCCGTCATGACGATACCGTTGCGCAAAATGTCGCCCAACAGCTCGGGCGGGGTGCGCTCGATGACCGAGCAAATGGCACCGAGAATCGCCGTTGTCGGCTCGGCAAGCGCCTCGATCATTTCCTTGGAGCTGATGGTGATGACCTTGGGAAGTCCCTGTGTCATACATCTGCCCTTGACCTCAACAAACACCGGTTCGGCATGGTCATACACGGCACCGATGCGTTTTTTCAGCGCCTCGGCGGTTCTCTCACCGATAAGCACCTTGTATTTGCGGCGCACATATTTCATGATCGCCTCATCAAACTTATCTCCCGCGATCTTGATGGACTCCGAGACCACAACACCGCCCAAGGACAGCACCGCGATATCGGTGGTTCCACCACCGATGTCGACCACCATATTGCCGTTTGGTGCGTAGATGTCAAGTCCCGCGCCGATGGCGGCGGCGGTGGGCTCCTCGATCAGATAGGTCTTTTGCGCCCCCGCCTCATGCGCAGCATCGATGACGGCGCGTTCCTCGACCTCGGTGATCCCCGAGGGAATACAAATCATCACGCGCGGGGGGAAGAACATATTTCCGCAAGCGCGTTTGATAAAATACTGGATCATTTTGAGCGTGACCTCGTACTGGCTGATGACACCGTCACGCAACGGACGCACCGCCGTAATGTTACCGGGGGTTCTGCCCAACATCTGCTGTGCCTCGCGTCCCACCTTTAAAATGCGGTCGGTTGTGGTGTCGATCGCCACCACCGAGGGCTCTTCGAGGACGATCCCCTTGCCCTGTACATAGACCAGCACGGTTGCGGTACCGAGGTCAATGCCGATGTTACGGCTGAATTTAAACCCGCGGAATCGATCAAATATGCGCTGAAGCGGATTACGCTTACGCGACGGTTTCTTTTTGCGGGGCAGTTGTCTTTTTTCCGTGTTTTTTTCGGGCATGGTGTCCTCCTTTCCAAATCATATCGATCTCTTTTCATTATACATGATTTCAGCAAAAAAATCAATCACTTTTGAAAAAATTCCCGCGTGCAAAAAAGAAATTCAAAAAAAATTAACTTCTTCGCCGTAAAAAAGCATTTGCAAAAAAGAAAAAAATGTGATAAAATAATACCCGTAGTGAGCAGTCGCAAGGCGTAAGTCCGGCTAAAGTCGGATTTACGTCTATTTTTTATGTCTCGGAGGTTATAAAAATGACAGAAAACAAAATGGGAACACAAAAAATCAGCAAGCTGATTTGGGGCATGGGACTGCCGATGATCCTTTCCATGGTCCTGCAGGCTTTGTACAACGTGGTTGACACCATGTTCGTAATCAACATGGGCGCCGAGGGAGCGCTCGGTAATCTGGCACTTTCCGCCGCCTTCCCCGTTCAGATCCTAATGATCGCGATCGGCGTCGGCTCGGGCGTGGGCATCAACGCCATGCTCTCCAAAAATCTGGGTGAGGGCAACAGGCAAACCGTAAATCGCATCGCAGGCAACGGCATTTTTCTCGTCGGCGTGTTTTATGTTCTGTTTTTGCTGTTCGGCGCTTTTTTGGCAGAACCGTATATGCGCTTGATGTCCACGAACGAAACCGTGATCGAAATGGGCACCGCATATCTGCGCATCTGCTGTTGCATCTCCATCGGCTCAATCGGCTTTGCCGTTGCCGAACGCTTTTTGATGTCAACGGGAAAGACCACGCTTTCCATGGTCTCCCAAGTGGCGGGAGCACTGACCAATATCGTATTGGACTATGTTTTTATTTATCCGCTCGGCATGGGCATTGCGGGCGCGGCATATGCGACCGTAATCGGACAGATCGTATCCTTTTTACTGGCAATGCTCCTGCATTACACGGTCAACCGAGAGATCGACGGAAACCCGAAATTCATTAAGCCGGATTTGCACATTATCAAAATCATCTACAAGATCGGCTTTCCCGCATTTTTGATGC
The DNA here is from genome assembly GCA_017453205.1 of Clostridia bacterium. Lineage (GTDB taxonomy): Bacteria > Bacillota > Clostridia > Oscillospirales > CAG-272 > UMGS1865. The sequence continues at coordinate 88,740 of JAFTKO010000008.1, forward strand.
AGGGAATGCTTGCACTGATGATGTTTGGCGTATTGCTGATCATCGGTACCGTCGACGATATTTACACCGTTGATCTGCTTTCGGGAAGCTACGGCATCTATTACAAGCTCATGCAGATCGCCTTGTTTGCCTCCTTTGGGCTTTCCAACACACTCATTTCCATCACCTCCTACAACTATGGCAAGGGGGAGCGTGATAGAGTACGAAAAACGATCAAGCACGGCATTCTCGCCTCGGTCATTGTAACTTTGATCTTGACCTGTTGTTATCAATTGTTCGCCGAGCCCATCTCTCGGCTGTTCGCACTGACGTTGGACGAGTCCTCCATCGTTGCAAAAGCGGACGTGATCGAAATGTGTCAGCTCGCTCTACACATCTCGACACTCGGCTACGTGTTTATGGGCTTCAGCGTGGCGATCCAAGGGGTCCTGCAAGGCTTTAACGAGGTCTGGTCTCCCATGATCATCTCGGCGTTACGGCTTTTGGTATTGGTCTTACCCATTGCGTTTTTCTTTTGCCAAAGTGCGAACGCGACCACACTGCTTTGGTGGACCTTCCCCATTGCGGAGGCGCTAACGGCGGTTGCCTCCCATTTCCTGCTTAGAGGCGCCGTAAAAAAAAGAGGGCTGTAAACTTATACAGCCTATGATTTATGAATGCCTTTGTTGATTTTAAGCGGTAAAGCATTCCCGTGATACCAAAATAGAAAATGCGTTAAAAGTTCTTGAAAGGGTGTGGGGAAACTTCTTAAACGAAGTTTCCCCACATTTTCTGACCAAAAATTGGCATAGTCTTATTTATTGACATCATCCGAGGCGACCGCAATGCAAAAGACCGCCTTGGCACCTGCGCGGCGCAACAAGCGGACACATGTCGCCGCGGTGGCTCCCGTGGTCACAATGTCGTCGATCAAGATCACGTTCTTGCCCTTGGCTTCGGCACGGCGGGAGAAATAAAAGGTCTCCTTGGCATTGCGCAAGCGTTCTGCGGGAGAGAGCTCCTTTTGCGCAACATGATTACGTGCATGGCGTGAGATCAGCTTTTCGCAGGGCAGTCCGCTGAGTTCGGAAAGAGCGTTTGCCAACTCCAATGCTTGATCGGTGCCGTATTTCAGCGCTGTTGTTCTTGCGCGCGGAACGTAGGTCAGCACCGCCTGTCCGTCCACCGCTGTCAGCGCGGGGAGCATTGGTAACAGCTCCGATGCCAAAAAGTGCGGCGTTTGCCTGTCATTCTGTTTTTTCATATGAAAGATCAACCGGTTTTGCACCCGTTCCCCTTTCCCGTGCTGATAAAAGACCAGCTTGCGAAAGCTTTTGCACTTTGCCTTTTCAAGCTCGGCGGTCAAGCACTCGCATTCGGTCACCCGTTTGGCACAAATGCCACAGGTGTCGAGCTTTTCGCTTTCCCATTGCTTACGGCAGTCTGGGCAAAGGGCATCGGGTTCGGTGTGCGTATACCACTCCAACAGCTCCCCGCAAGCCGAGCATTTTGGCGGGAAGAGCAGATGCTTGAATACCTTGCCCAACCGTCTCATACATCCCCCTCGCTCAGCCAATGGACAAGCCCTGTATAGCGCATGGACTGACGGTTGTTTTCGACCATGGCGCGTGCGATCTCCTCACGTCCGACCAAAACCACCATCGTCTGCGCACGCGTGACCGCCGTATAAAGGAGGTTGCGCGAGAGCAGCATGGGCGCGGTACTCCCCATGGGCAAAACAACGATGGGATATTCACTTCCCTGGCTCTTGTGCACCGTAACGGCATACGCCATCTCCAGCTCGTCCAGCATATTGAACTCGTACACCACGTGCCGCTCGTCAAAATCAATCTCTAAATTTTCGGCACTCGGGTTGATGCGTGCGATCACACCAATGTCTCCGTTAAAAACACCCGTACCGACCGAGCCGTCGGCACGTTCCCACTCCATGTCATAGTTATTGCGGATCTGCATAACGCGGTCACCCTCGCGAAAGACCTGTTCACGGTAACGGTGTTCTCGCTTATCGGGGGTGGGCGGGTTGAGTGCGTTTTGCAAAATGACGTTGAGATTTTCGGTCCCCGTCTCGCCCTTGCGGGAGGGACAAATGACCTGTGTGCCGTACACGGCAAGGTCCCCGTAGGTGCGCGGCAAGCGCGTTTTGCAGAGCTGTGCCACGGTCGCGGCGATCTCGGCGTCGCTTGTACGCGGCAGAAAGAAAAAGTCGTTGTCCTTAATATCCAGTCTCGGCATCTCTCCGCGGTTGATGGCATGCGCGTTGGTGACAATCAAGCTCTTTTGCGCCTGTCGGAAGATCTCGGTCAAACGGACGGTGGCAAACGCGCCGCTGTCCAACAGATCGCGCAAAACATTCCCCGCTCCCACCGACGGGAGCTGATCGGCGTCGCCGATGATGACCATGCGCGCACCCGGCTTGACCGCTCGCAGCAGTGCGCTCATCAGATTGTTGTCGATCATGGACGCCTCGTCCACGATGATCACGTTTTCGTCCAAGAGGTTTTTTTCATCGCGATGAAAGCGGACACGCCCGCCCTCCTCACCGCCGTATTCCAGCAAGCGGTGAATGGTCTTTGCCTCACAGGAGGTCGATTCGGAAAGACGCTTTGCCGCGCGTCCCGTGGGTGCGCAAAGTGCAATATTGAGCCCCATGCTGTCAAAAATATGGAGCAACGCGCGCACAACGGTGGTCTTACCTGTTCCGGGACCGCCTGTCAACAGCATCACGCCGTTCTCCAGTGCATCAAAGATCGCTTGCCGCTGTAAATGCGCGTACTGCATGCCGCTCTCGCTTTCTTCCTTTTGAATAAACGAACCAATGTTTGCAGTGTCCATGGCGGGACAGACCTTGTCCAACAATCGGAGCTTGCGTGCAATGTATTTTTCGTGCTCATAAAGCTGTACGTCATACAGATATTGCACGCCGTCAAAGGTGACGGTACGGAGCTTTTGCGATTTGAGCAAGAGCGACACGGCGTTCTCCACGCGTTCGGTGGGAGCATCCAACAGCTTTGCGGCGCTTGCGATCAGCTTTTCGCGTGGGAGGCAGACATGACCGTTTTGCCCCGCGTTGGCACCAAGCATATATTGGATCCCGCTGCAAAGCCGCTCGTCGGAATCGCGCTCAAGCCCGAGGCGGATCGCCAAACGGTCGGCACGTTCAAACCCGATGCCCTCAATCTCCTCACACAGTAGATACGGGTTGTTTTTTGCCATATCCACGGCGTTCCCACCCCACTTTTTGTAAATGCGCACCGTCATGGCGGCACCGAAATACTCACGAAAGAAGAGCATGGCGGAACGGATCCCCGCCTTGTTTTTAAAATCCTCGGCAATCGCGCGGGCACGCTTGGGAGTGATGCCATTGATGGTGGCAAGCCAATCGGGGTGGTTCTCGATCACATCAAAGGTCTCGTCGCCAAACTCGTCCACAATGCGTTGCGCGGTCTTGGGGCCGATCCCCTTGATCGAGCCCGACGCAAGATAGCGCAAAATCGACGCGCGGTCGGCGGGCAGCTGCTTTTCGGATCGCTCGACCTTGAACTGACGCCCGTATTTGGGATTGTGCACCCATCTGCCGTACACCGTGACCACATCACCCTCGCCAATGTAGGGCAATATCCCCGTAATGGTGATCAACTCATCGTTATCGGTGCCCATATCGCAAATGGCAAAGCCGTTTTCCTCATTGGCATAGATCACGTGCTCGATGCTTCCCGTCAGCCGCAGCATCCCCTGCTCGTCCATCGGGCCTTGCATAAAGCCCTCTTCCATATGCTCACTCCTTTCTGTGATTTTTTTTGGGGAAACTTTTGAAAGTAAGCTTTGTTAACGAAATCTTTTTTGTGGGGAAACTTTTGAAAAAGTTTCCCCACGCCCCTTCAAAACTTTCAACGCATTTTTAGAGAAAGAACTTAAAATCTGTGCGCTTCACTTTTTCAATAGCTCCCGCCAACCATTACACTTTCTCCGTGGGAGAAAGCGGTTACCGCCACCCAAAATGGTCCACAAAGTTACTTTTACTTGGAACCGGTTGATGTTTTGCTTGACTTTACGCGAATGAATGTTAGATGAAAAAGTTCCCCGCTTTCAAAGGGCATCTCCTTATTCGGGATCGATCAAATAGCACTCGGCTCCATAGCGGTCGATGAGCTCGGCATAGTCGTCTGCAAGCTCCTCACCCGTCCCTACCGTTCCGTCCATCAGCTCGGTGGAAAGCAATACGACCAGTCGCGCGTGTCCCTTTCTCAAAAACGCGGACTGTGCCTCATGCAACAGCATATCCAGCATATCCGCGTCTTTCTTTTCCCGCACCTCGACCGCCACGGCGATCCGCTCCGATGCAAACAACAACTCGAAAAAGGTTTTCAGTGCACAGCAAAAGCCGAACACGGCAAACAGCGCAACTCCGATTTCAATCAGTATCCGAAGCATTTCATCGCCCCCTCTCATTTGCAGAATATGCGAAAAAGGGGAAATGGTTACGGAAACTCAAAAGTGCCTTTATTTCAACAGCTTTTTCAACTCGTCGACAAGGTCGCACTTTTCCCAAGGAGCATCCACGTCCTCGCGCCCCATGTGACCGTAAGCCGCGATCTGACAGTAGATGGGTCTGCGGAGATCAAATTTCCGAATGATCGCCGCAGGACGCAGATCGATCAATCCGTTGATTGCCTCCTCGATCTTACTCTCCGCAACCTTTGCGGTTCCAAATGTATCAATGCGCACCGAAACAGGCTTTGCCACGCCAATGGCATAGGCTACTTGAACCTCACACTTGCTTGCCAAGCCTGCTTTGACGATGTTCTTTGCCACATAGCGCGCCGCATAGCAAGCCGAACGGTCGACCTTGGTCGGATCCTTGCCCGAAAAAGCGCCGCCGCCGTGACGTGCGTAACCGCCGTAGGTGTCTACGATGATCTTGCGTCCCGTCAATCCCGTATCGCCCGCAGGTCCTCCGATGACAAAGCGTCCCGTGGGGTTGATGTAGATTTTGGTTTCATTGTCCATCATGCCTGCGGGAACGGTCTTGTCGATCACCTCACGAATGATATCCGCGCGGATCTGCTCCGTCGAAACATCGGCACTGTGCTGAGAGGAGACAACGATGGCGTCCACGCGCACAGGGTTGTCGTTCTCGTCATACTCCACGGTCACCTGTGTTTTGCCGTCGGGGCGGAGGTAGGACAGTGTCCCGTTTTTGCGCACCTCGGTCAGTTTTTTTGCAAGGGCATGTGAAAGGGAAACGGGCAACGGCATCAGCTCGGGAGTTTCGTCGCAAGCATAACCGAACATCAGTCCCTGGTCGCCCGCGCCCGTGTCAAGGCCGTCGGTATCGGTTCCCTCTTTTGCTTCGAGGGATTTGTCCACGCCCATGGCGATATCGGGAGACTGTGCGTGGAGCGAGGTGAGCACGGCACAGCTGTTGCCGTCAAAGCCGTATTCGCCGTTGTCGTAGCCAATTTCGCAAACGGTCTTGCGGACGATGGCTTGCACGTCGACTTGAGCCTTGGTGGTCACCTCCCCCATCACGCAGACCATGCCCGTGGTGCAAAAGGTCTCGCACGCGACTCTCGATGCGGGATCCTGTCTCAGCATTTCGTCTAAGATCGCGTCGGACACCTTGTCGCAAATCTTATCGGGGTGTCCCTCAGTCACCGATTCACTGGTAAACAATTTCTTCTTACTCATGTTTTGGGTTCTCCTAAATGTTTTCAAAAGTTCTAAAACATATCTTGCTTTTGACAACAAAAAAACTCCGCCGCGACGGAGCATTCGGCTCTCATCTAACAGGATTTAGCACCTTACACACCGCAGGTTGCTGTAACATCATCGTGCCTGTCACTACGTTACTCTTGATAAGATATATTTTATTGCATATAGTATACCACACATTCCGACAGTTTGCAAGTCTTTTTTCACTTTTTTCAAGGTACTTTTTCAAAAAACAAACCGATATTATAAAAATGAATAAGAAGCTTTTCTTTTACTGTTGGTTATTTGTGAAATTCGGTGCTTGACAGAAAGTCGAAAAAGAGGTATAATTGTGAAGTATTTTAATAAAGGAAAACAGGAGAAAAGAAGGACATTTTTATGAACGATTTTGATATTCTTTTTACATTGGCACTTGCGCTGTTTGCGGGACTGTTTATGTCGCGTATCGTCAAACCCTTGGGACTGCCCGCGGTCACAGGCTATCTTTTGGCGGGGATCTTACTCGGTCCCTACTGTCTCGGAAATCTCGGAGTAACCGGCTTGTTTGAAAGCATGGAGTCGATGGACACGATGGCAACTATCGTACAGGACGTTGCCCTCGGCTTTATCGCGTTTGCCATCGGCACCGAGTTCAAGCTCTCGTCACTCAAAAAGACGGGGCGTCAGGCTACCGTGGTCGGTATTGTACAGGCGCTTGTTGCCATGTTGCTCGTAGACGGTGCGCTGATCGGTCTGCATTTTATCCTCGGCGAGGAAAGGCTCCCCCTGTCGGTCTGCATCACCTTGGGTGCTGTTGCAACCGCGACGGCTCCCGCGGCAACGCTGATGGTTGTCAAGCAATACAAGGCAAAGGGACCCTTGACCGACATTCTGCTCCCCGTGGTTGCTTTGGATGACGCAGTGGGACTCATCTGCTTTGCAGTCTCCATCGGTGTGGCACAGGCGCTGGAGGGTGGTACTGTCAGCTTGATCTCGGTATTGGTCAATCCCCTGCTTGAGGTCGTTCTCTCCTTGGTGTTGGGTGCCGTGGTCGGTTTTGTCTTTACCGCGGTGGAAAACATGTTCAAGTCCAACAGTAAGCGTCTGTGTCTCTCGATCACCTTTGTGCTCTTGACCATTGCGCTCTCGCAGCTGAGCTATACCTTTGCAAACGGTGTCAAGATCGCGTTCTCCAATCTGCTTGTCTGCATGATGTTGGGAACCATCTTCTGCAACATCTGCGACTCCGCCGACGAGCTGATGGAAAAGACCGACAAATGGACCATGCCCATTTTTATCCTATTCTTTGTGATCAGCGGTGCACAACTCGAGTTCAGCATCTTTAAGGACTGGATCGTCATTTTGGTGGGTGTCATGTACATGATCTTCCGTACCCTCGGTAAATATCTCGGTGCGCGTTGGAGCGCACAGGCGACCAAGTGCACGCCCTCCATCGTTCGTTACCTCGGTATTACTCTTCTGCCGCAAGCCGGTGTGTCAATCGGTATGTCGATCACAGCCGCCGCAGTTTTGGCAACCGGAGGTACAGTGCGCAACATCGTCCTGTTTGCGGTCATGATCTACGAGCTGGTAGGACCGATGCTGACCAAGATCGCACTGACCAAAGCCGGCGACATTACGCCCAAGCCCGCCGAAAAGCTCACCGTGGCGCAAGCCTTTGCCGATGAGCCCGATGAAGAAGATAAATGATGAGATGAATTTTTTGGAAACCTCTTAAAAGAAGTTTCCAAAATACAGTTCCCGCGCCGACAGAATTCAAAAACCGAGCCCTTTGCATTTGCAAAAGGCTCGGTTTTTGATGGTGCTCAAATGCGTTCCCTATGGCAAACCAAATACAAAATTTGATATTTTTGTGACAGCTTGTCAAGCAATCTCCGTGCAGCGGTAAGGCGCTCGTCATCGAGGTTGACAAAGGGATCGTCCAAAAGCAAGAAAGGCTTTTCTCCATCGGCATAGAGCGCATCGGTAAGAGAGAGCCGGACGCAAAACTCCACGGCATCACGCCAACCGCGGCTGAAGCTCTCCATATTGCGTGTCTGCCCACCGTCGGGACGCAAGCTGACCTCAAATGAGGTGTCCATCACCGATTCGGGCGCATCCTCGCCAATGAGATCGGAAAGAAATTCGCGAAAGCTTGTCTGCATGCCATCCAAATACCGCGTGGAGAGTGCATTTTTTGCCTCCTCCAAAAAGCTTGCGGTGTGCTTGACGGTATCGGCATTTGCTTTTGCCTCGGTCAGACGGAGCCTGCATTGTGCCAGTTGTTCCTCGAGCTCGGGAATACGGTCAACGTCAAGAGAAAGGCGGTCGATACTGCTTTTTGCGGTGGCACGCGCTTGCTCCAGCTCGGCGGCACGCGCTTGCAGATCGCGTTCCTCGTCGGCAAGACGGTCAAATTCCGCCACCTCCCCCACAGGGCTCGGTTGGTCGAGCCTCTTCTCTGCAACAAAGGCTTTGAGCTCGGCTTCCTTACGTCCGATCTCGTCGGTCAATCTGCGGTGCTCGGTCATCTGCTCACCCACGCGGTCAAGGCATTCGCCCGCGCGTAACTCTCCCGCGGGATCATATCTGCGCAAAAAGGGCTGTAACCGCAATTTCAACTCGCGCAAACGGGTTTGTGCCGCCGCACGGTCGGAGGCTCTCTTGCGCTCCGTGGCTTCGGCTTGCAATAGATTTGCGGTATCGCGGCGCAGGCGCTCGAGCTCGGCGCGGTAGTCCTCCTTTTGCGGAAAGGTTCCATAAAATCTTGCAAGATATGCGTGCAACCGTGCTCTGATCTCCTCGCGGCGTCGGTGGAGGGCGTCGATCTCCTCGGTCACGCGGCGCCTCTGCTGTGCACTCTCATGATAACGCTCGGCAAACAACGTCAGCTCGGTCAAGGAGCGTCCAAGGTCGTCGGTGGGCATCTGATAGGAGAGCAACAGCTCGCGCACGGCAGAAAGGTCGGCTTCGCGCTGTGTCTGCCATTTTTTCCGTTTTTCCTGCAGTGCCGCACGCTGACGGTTCTTTTGGGCGCGGCTGTGCGCGGAAACGATGCAAAGAACCAGCCCAAGGATCACACAAACCGCTCCTCCGCCCAAAAGCGGCAAGGACGCGGAGGCAAGTGCGGGAATGGCACCAAGCACCGCCAAAGCGATGCCAAGTGTCAAAAAGAGAACTGCGATCGGCAACATCGCGGAGCGCGCAGACAGGGGTGCGGGTACCACGGTATCTATGGCTTTTTGCAGCTTATCGGCATTGGAAAGCCGCTCAAACGCCTTGTCCAGCACGGGCTGTGCGGGTGCCCCCGTGGCAAAGCGGCGGGAAAGCCCATCGGACTCACGCGTGCTTTGCAAGGTCTCACAGCGGATCTTCAGCTCGCGCAATTCCTCATTATCACGCTCCGCGCGCTCCATTCCCTCGCCCGTCGGGGTTCCCGACGGAAACCTTGCACGCAAGCGAGCCAAGCCCTCGGCATCGGAGGGCGCTGACGGAATGGCGTCCAAACGGGCGCGCGCATTGCCAATCTGCTCCCAAAGCTGCCTCTGCTCCTGCAATTGCGCGGATGTGGGCGGGGGATCGCCGAAAAAGGCTTCAACATGCTTCTTTTTATCGTTCAAGCGCGCCAGCTCGGCAAGCATCTGATGCTTGCGCTCCAGCAGAGCCGCTCTCTCTCGTGCAAGCCCCGCTTGTTCGAGGCGTCGGCGGTTCTCCTCACTCGTTTTCCGTACCGCTTGCAGCTTGGCATCCAGGGATAAAAGCGCGTCCTGTTGTGCTTGCATTGCCTCCTCCACGCGGCGGCAACGCTCCAGCTCGGTTTGCTTGAAAAGGATCTCCCCCTCCAGCTCGGCTATGGCACCGCGATTGCCCGTCATCACGTAGTAACGGCGTCGGCGGTCAAGCGCCGCCATAGCAGTGTCGTAGTTGCCGATATCCCCCACATCGTCCAAAAGATTGCCCAGCTTTGCCGAAATGCTGTTGTTGTCCTTTCCGCCCGTCAGCGCACGTTGGGAAAGATAGGTACTGCGCTCAAAGCCGTCGGCGTCGATGCCAAACAGCTCCTCGCCCAAAGCGGCAGAATAGATGACAGACGGCTTGTTGGTAGCAAGGTCATAGAGCGCAAAGCTGTCACCACTCTCCTTGGCGGAAAAACTGCGCTCGACGCGGAATTTTCCGCGCGCCGTCTCAAACTCGAGACTACCCCCGTAGCTCCCGCCCTGCCACGGCATGTATTTTTTGCGCTCGTTCTCGTCGAGCGACCGTTTGGAGGTGGCGGGCAGACCGTACAGCATGGCTTTGACGAACACGGCAAGCGTGCTTTTTCCCCAACCGTTCTTTTGATACAGGACATTCATCCCATCCTCAAGAGACAGGTCAAAATCACGGAGCGTTCCGAAATTGTCGATGTGTAAGCGTAACAGCTTCACAGTCCCACCTCCTCACCGGTCAGCGCACGGAGACCGCAAGCAATGACGCGTTCTTTTTCTTCCTCTTTGAGCTTTGACGCCATCACACGGCGAATAAACTCCCCCTTGAGAGAGATATCGTGCGCATAGTCCTCGGGACGGATCAACAAACGGCTCCGGTCGGCAATCTTGGCAAAATAGAAGCGTTCGGAAAGCACGCCCGCAAGGTGCGCCACATCCTTTTGCGCCTCGGCGGGACAGGAGCCCACCAGCTCGACCTTGACAAGGTCCGACGCGGGAATATCCGACACGGCGTCAAGCAAGCGATTTTCAAGCTCCAACTGTGACGTAAACCCCGAAATGTCACACTCCACCGTGTGGAGCGTGCGGCGCGCAATGGGTACAAAGCGGTGCGAGACACGACCGCCCGTGATCTCAAGCAAAACATAACCTTTTTGCCCGCATTCGTCAAACCCGCGCCCCTCCAAGCATCCGCTGTAACAGGCGGTGCAACGTTGATCGATCTTTGCTGTGCGGTATTCGTGCAGATGCCCAAGGGCAAGATAGTCGATGTTCTTGTTTTTCAGCTTGGCAAAGCGAATGATATCCTCGCCGGCTACGCTCTTCCCCGCCCCCGCGCGCTCTTGCCCGTGCATCAACACGATGTTGAGCGCGTCGGCCTTGAGATTGAGCATATCGAGGTCGGGGCGCTCACTTCCCGTGATGACCACATCGCCAAAGGTATAGGAACGCCAGTTGTCGTCAAAGGTATAAAGGTTTTCCGGCTTGTCCTCGGCACTGCGGAGCGTGTTGCCGCGGTCGTGATTCCCCGCAAGATAAAAAAAGCAGAGCGAGGGATATGAGGCAATGAGCTCGTGCACATATTTTTCGGTTTTTTTGGTAATATGATTGCTGTCAAACAGATCGCCCGCGATCAAGATCGCCTCCACACCCCCGTCGGCGGCAAGACGAACCAGCTTTGCAAAGGTGGAAAGGATCTCCCCCTTGCGTTCGCGCGCCTTTTCTGTTGAGAGGTTCGCCTCCATCGGCGAATCCAAGTGCAGGTCGGCGCAATGGATCAGTTTCATTCTCGGTATGCACGTCCTTTCCCACGCGATCCCTATTTTCGGATCGCAAATTTTCACTACTAACAGTATAACATATTTTTCCCAAAAACGCAAGACCGCTTTTGACGCAAATTGCGACGATTTTTTTGTTTTTGAAAAATTTTAAAAAGGAAATGCAGAAAACTCTTGACAACGGCGCCGTGTTGTGGTATAATTGGAATGTTGAAAATCAATACCATTCATTTTGGGGTATAGCCAAGCGGTAAGGCACCAGACTTTGACTCTGGCACTCGTAGGTCCGAATCCTGCTACCCCAGCCAAAAATCGACAAGTTTCGGCAGAAGCTTGTCGATTTTACTTTTTACCTCTTCGCTCTTTCCTCAATACTTGTCGATTAGGTAAGAGAAGGTGCTAAATGGAACCGTTCGCTCGGCACGCTCACGACAACATTATTTACTTTTAGAGTGTTTTTCGTGGGGAAACTTTTGAAAAAAGTTTCCCCACACCCTTTCAAAACTTTTAACGCATTTTATATGTTGTTTTCGGGGGAATGATAGTGCCTCGTTCGTTAGCTTTCCGACGGTATGGGAATGTTGCTACGTTATTCCAAGCAATAGCTCCCGCAACCATTTTGGTACCACCACCCAAAATGGTCCACATGGTTACATTGGATCCCAATCTCATACTTTAAATAAGTAAATGCTGTTGCCGTGTCACCACACGGAAATATAGTTGATTTTTAGTCGGAAGTGTAGTATAATTAAAATAACAAAAGAGAAAGGGCTTAAATCCATGAAACATAAATTTATAAAATCGGCGGCGATCTGTTTTGCAATCACATTTGTCTTAACACTTATTTCCTGTACTTTTAAACCGAACAATTCCTCATCTGACTCAACCGCAGAAGAAAACGTCCCGAAAGAAAAGGAAATCTATTTGCCTTATACTTTGTTGGATCATTCTGAAAATTGTAAACGTACTTATTATTACAACGAATACGGAAACGAGATTAAGACAACCAAAGAAAATTTGAACGGAGAACTCCTCGCCACATGGTTATATGAATACGATGAAAATCAAAATTTGATCAAAAGAACAGTGGACACAGGAGATGGAACCCCTTTTGTCCAATTGATACAGATCTATGACGACAAGGGGAAACTGCTTGAACAGCGTGAATATACAACAAACGGTGAGACAGTGAGTACATATCAGTATGACGACCAGAACAAAGTCATCTCCAAAAAACGCGGAGAAACGGTAACCGAAACATACATATATGCGGAGGATGGAAGCTATACGGTGCAATCGGCAAGTGATCCGGATGTATACAGGCATTATAATAAAGATGGAAAAATCACAGAGCGACATCTTACCGCAACCACAAAAGTGATATATGCATACAACATTGACGGTGTCCTTACCGAGGCTGTTACTTATTCGGGCAACGATATCACCGGAAAGCAGGTATATCAGCTTGACGAACACGGCAATCCAATAAAGGTCATTCAAGTATCTTCGTCGGGCGCGGAGAGCGTGTTAGGCGAATATGAATATAAACGATATACGGTCAAAGTAAAATAAGCCTTGGCTATGCTGTGAAACAACTAAATAAGTCTCGTTACAAATATTGTTTTTAATATTAAAATAGAAAACAAGAGCGGAAAACTTCCAAAGAAGTTTTCCGCTCTGTTTATTTTCTTGCCACTGAAAAATCAGTTTGCAATACCCGAGTGCTCGATACCTTGCACCAAATATCTCTGGCAGAAAGCATACAAAACCACAAGAGGTAGAATGATCATCAATCCGCACGTGTTCCTAATTGCCGAATAGTACAGGTCTTGACCTGCGTACTCCAGCTTTAGGGACGAGGGGATATCGACGATCTTGACCAACAGATTGACGTTGGTTGAGTTAAAGAACAGTCCGGTGTAGAAGTCATCGGTCCACTGCCAACAGAACGAGAACAGGAATACTGTGATCATCATCGGAACAGACAGCGGGAGAATGATCTGCATGAAAGTACGGAAAGTTCCGGAACCGTCCATGTAAGCCGATTCTTCCAACTCGTCGGGGATACCGCGGAAGAACTGACGCATCAAGAAGATGTAAAGTCCGTTCTTAAACGCAAGTCCGGTCAACGAGAGCAGGACCATCGGGAAGTAGGTGTTACACAGGTTGATACCCGCCTGAGTGAGCTCCATTTGCACCTTGTATCTCGGAGCGCCGCGGTCGGTCTCATAGTAGCCCCACTTAATCTCTTCGGGAAGAATATCCAACTTGCTGAAGAACTCCGCAACACCCTCGCCGAGCTCGGTAATGTTATGTCCGAACACTTCAATTCCGCCGCCCTTGAGGAGCTTGACGATACCGAAAATGTCGAAATAACGGAACTCCATAAACATGGAGAGCTGCAAGGTTTGGTGAGGAACGATCATGGTCAGCATCACCAGCATAAACAGAAGATTTCTGCCCCTAAACTTGAACTTTGCAAAGCCGTAACCGATCAAGCAACAGATAAAGGTTTGAATGATGGCACAGCAGAACGAAAGCGTAAAGGTATTCATAAACGCTTCCCAATAGCCAAGCTCATTGATGATGGCGCGGTAGATATCCAACGTAAAGTTTTTGGGGATCAATCGTACCGTTACGTCCACAAAATCCTCGGGAGCCATGAAGGAACCGGATATCTTTGTCAAGAACGGGAACAGCACGATGTAGGAAATACCCACCATCAAAACAATACGGAAGATGGCAAGAACGACCTTTGCAAGGAAATGGAAGTTCAGAAATTTTGCTTTCAGTCTGTCCTTCAGCGGAGAACGGTCAAAATCAACACGGATCTTGTTTTTGCTCTCGCGCTTGACGACCGGTTTTTTATCGATGTTTTGTGCGTTCATTTCTTTACCTCCTTTTCTCAGTCATTTTTGCGTGAGTAGAATACAAACGCGGAAAGTACGGATGCAATCACAGCTACGATTGCAATGACGATGACAAAGTAGATCCATGCCATTGCCGAGCTGAGCACGTTTCCGTCCGCTTGCGAGTAAACGGAGGAAATGTACGACATGACCGGGTTGCTCTCGGTGGTAAAGGAGTCGATAATGGTATAAACACCGTTTACCAGGATCATCGGGCTGATCATCGGGAAAGTGATCTTCCAGAAGGTCTCCCAAGCGGTCGCACCGTCGATCTTACACGACTCGTAAATTGCGGGCGAGATCGACTGCAAGCCGGCAAGGAAAATCAGCATCTGTACACCGGCACGGTTTACGATATCGTAAATATTGTTGATTGCTGTAGTAACGTACTCAACGATCTCGGTACCAACCTTCATGTTTGCAAAAAGCTTTTCCATGTCCATGGTGGAAATCAGCTGGTCGGCGGTGCTCTGTCCGCTACCGTCATCGATACCGCTGGAGTCCTCCATGTACTCACCCATGATGTCCGCCGCCGCAATGCTCTCCATAATACCGGTGGAAAGAATGACAGGGATAAAGAAGATTGCACGGAACGCGCCTCTGCCCGCCGCCTTTTGGTTCAGCATCACCGCCATAAAGAGCGAGAAGATCAGAATTGCGGGAATATCAAACGCCAACTGCGACAAACCGGTAACCAGCGTTTGGACGAAATCGGGGTCTACAAACAGCGCATCGCTGTAGTTTTTCCATCCGACATACTCCAGCGCGTAACCCGCGCCGGAGCTGCCTGCGATATCGATCGTGTGAAAGCTCAACAAAATCGACTCGTAAACCATCGGTAGATAGATCAGAATAAATCCGATAATAAACGGGAGAACAAAGAACCAACCCGCACGTGCCTTACGGCGGTCAAGGGAGGCAATCTTTTTCCTTTTCGGCTTCACAGCCGATCCCATATTTACATCTTTTGTCATGAGAAATTAACCTCCCTTTCTCAGTGTTCGATCACAACATAACCGCCGCTCGGGATCGTATATGTGGTAACGACACCCGTGGTGGGATCCTCGTAATCAACGATTACGGAGAAGTTGTTGTAGTTCAGAATAAAGGACTTGACATACGTCTTTGCATGGGTGGTATCGTCACGGTCGCCGTAGGTCACAACAACGATCTGATTGTTGTCCACACGGTGCTTGTCGTACACCACATCCGCATCGGTATCGCCCTCGGTATCCTCAGTCTCGGTATCCAACTGACCTGCGGCAATAATACCTTCTGCCGTAAAGATGGCATTGTTATCTGTCAAAACCTGCAAAAGCAACTGATAATCCTCGTAGCTCTCGCTCTCCGTGTCATTCATCAAGGCAAGCAACTCTTCGAGTGCGGTCATTGCCTTAGTAACCACATAGTCGTCAGAGCCCTCGGTCACCAAAGAGCTATTTTTTTGCAACTCTTGTTCGGCGCTTGCAAATTCCTCTTGAGCGGACTTCTTATAAGCATCGATCTTTGCCATCATCTTTGTCTTGGTATCGGCATCGATATCCGAAGCCTCGACCACAGCCTTTGCATTGTCAAGCTCGGCGATCAGCGCATCGCCCTCTGCTTTTAGGGCGACCAACTGATTGTATTGCTTGAGAATACCCGAAGCCAACGACCGAATGGTATTGAGCACGGTTTGCAGATCCTTGACCGCATCTTTGGGCTCCAAGGCGTCAAAATTCTCACCATGATCATCCATATGAGGATACAAAGCCTCCACCGCATCGGTCAATTCTTGAGACAGGAAAGTAATCTGCAAAATCAAGTTCGCATAGTCGCCCGACTCATATCCGTCGGCATCAACCGCGTAAATATCCTTGTTGATCTCTTCCATTTCTGCAAGGAACTTTTTGACATTTGCGGTTGCGTTCTCGGCAGTCTGCCAAGCGTTTGCAACGGACAGGACCTTTTCGGTCTCGTTATCCTTTTGCTTCTGCTCTTCCGCTGCTGCGGCTTGCTCAAGCTTTGCCATCAGCTCTTCCTCGAGCTCATCACGGTCAAGAACACGCTGACCGACAAGGAACTGATGATTAACAATCACCTTGGTCTGAACGTCCTTGAGAAGTGCATTCAGCTCATTGTAATAGGAGACCACATCCTTTTCCCAAATATCGTAACGAACCGAGTAATACTGGCTGAGCAGCGGATCCTCTTTGAGCTCGTTGGTATTTTGATAGGAAAGAATGAAATACAGTCCCGCACCGTTTTCGAGTGCACGGAGAATCGCGTAGTTGGTGTCACCCTCCTCGTTAAACGCCGTACCGGCAAACTGAATATAGCCATGCAGTACCGCGCCGATGAAAGGCACCGATGCGCTGGACTTGATGTAACGGCTGGAGTCGAGGTCCACATTGATCATGTGGTCAAGATACCCCCAGCTGTAAGCATTGGCACCCTCGGACATCAAGCTGTAGCCTGCTGCCTGAAGATCTTGGAATGCTTGAACGGTGTAATCCTTACCGTCCTCGCGGTTGTAAGGATCATCCTCATCAAAGTCGGAGTTAAGGGTGGTTCCCAAAGAACCGACGGACATGGTGGTAAGTCCATACTTCTCGTAGTTCTTGAGCAACTTTTCATAGAATTTGCTGTAACGCGAGGGCGAAATTGCAAGCTGGTAGAAGCTGACATATGCCTGTTGCGTTGCACTGTACTGTCTCAAGGAAGAATAACGGTTATCAATGGTCTTGATGGCATCCTTCTTGAGGCTGGTGCTGTCAAAGAGCGTGTTGACATTGATGTATGCAAAATCAAAGTCGGGGTAAAGTCCGAGATGCTCTTCTCCGCCGGCATTGACATCCGCCGCTTGAGAGATCAAGGTCTCAAAGCCGTCGGAGCCGCCAACAGCCTTTTCCCACTTGAGCTTTGCGGGAACAGTGGAATACATACCGCCGTTTGCAAAACCGGTGAGCTTAAAGTTGATGTTCTTGACACCTTGATCGGAAAGTGCGTCATACATTTGATAGACGTTTTCAAAGGTGGTCAAGGGCGTCATGACATCCACGGGAATGGTCATGATCTGCTGAGTCGTCTCCAAAGCACCGAACACCTCGAGATACAGAGGAATGTTATCCTCGGTGGTCTCCTCGGTCAGCTTGGTCAGCTTGCCTTCGTCGATCAGATAATCGCGGTAAGCCTCTGCCATGCCGAGCCATGTGGTGTCGTAGTAGGTATAAGAAGCGTTCTCGGCTTGCTCTGCCTTACCCACATTCTCGTCGGTCAGCATTTGGTAATGGATGGTGATGTTACCCGTATACTTACGCTCGGATACAACCGTCCAAGTAGAGCTGCTGGTGACCGAGATCGAGTCGGAAATGTCGTAGCTGTCCTTGGGCTTGGGGTTAAAGTAGTTCATCATGGTGTTGTAATCACTCAGAGAACCTGCGTGGTAGGTAGCAATCTCCGCCAAAGATTCGCCCGACTCGATCACAGCCACATAGCCGCGCTCATAGATCTCGGCGTTCTTTTCGATCTCGGAAAGCGAGTAGGTCAAGGTTCCTTTCAGATCCTCGGTCACATACTTTTCAATCGCCTCGAGATCCATCACCGTGTTGGAAACACGAAATTCATACGGAGTCAAGTCTCCCGTCATAGTCTTACCGTCGGTTCCCTTTTGAATCTCCATGGTTTCCTTATCGAGAACCAACTCGGAGGTGAAGTTGACAGTGTAGATCTTTTCGGTTGCGACCGTACCGTAAACGGGATAACGGATGGTCTTTTGATAGGTACCGGTGATCTGGTGGTATGCGTAGTCAATACCGTAGACCTTGCCGCGCACCGTGGTGGTGGACTTGGTGTTCAGCTGTTCAAAATCGAACAGAGAGCCCGAGCCGTCGGGATAGAAGTTATAGCCCGCGTACTTATTTCCTTCCGCATCGGTCAGACCCGCATTTTTGCTGTTACCCGCACCCATGTAAGGCAGGATGCTGATGTTTTCCAGCGTGTAGGTAGACATATCGTAACGCAAGCCGTTGCAAGGCAGTGTGACGTTGAGTCCGCTTGCGTCCAAGGAGTACTCGAGAGCCATCTTAAACAGCGGATATTGCTCGTCGGTCGCCTCGTATCCGGTCTCGTCATGGTCGGCATCCATCTGCTCGAAGGTATAATCCTCGCAATAAGCCTTGATGTAAGCCTCGCACCAGTTGATCTCAACCGAGGATGCGTCGGTCGCAAATACCCAAATGTCCATTTCCTCACAAATGGGGTATGCTTGGAGCAGTTGCTCCTTTGCCTTTTTGGAGGTCTTGTCGGCAAGTCTCTGATCCTTATAGTAGGTCATGAACTTGTTATAGAAGAACTCCTGAATCTCGCCTTTCTCCACGGCTTCCTTCAAGGGTGTCTGGATATACTTGACAAAGCTCGTGTCGGAAATCCATCTCGGAACCAGCTTTCTGGATTCCTCGCGTCCGATGGTATACTCCACACGGACACCGTTTTTGATGTTGAGGACCGTGATCTGCTGACGCATTGCGGCCTCTTCAAAGCTGTACAGGTACTTGGTGGTACCGTTGTCCACGTACTGAACCACCAACTGAGAAAGAATCTGCTTTTTGGTGGAGTCGGAGCCCGTGGAAGAAGCAACGTCGTAAGGATTGGAGAACAGGATGTTGTTGGTTGCGATCTCGCGGGTTGCGACCTCGCCGCTGACAGCATCAACGTAAAGCTCAAAGCCGTCTCTGGTCAGCATCAGCTTCATGCTTTCCAATTTATCCTCGGGTGTTCTGTACACCGTGCCGACATAGGTGCTTTGGATCACTTCGTCTGCATTCTTCTCATCTTTACTTGTATCCGTGGTTGTTTCCGCGGCGGATACGCCGATCACCATGGATCCGAGCAAAAGAATGACAGCCAAGAGTGTCGAAAGTATTCTGTTGTGTAATTTCATTTTCTAACCTCCCGTCTGTCGTTAAGCCCGATACTGTAGCTCGGTGACGATGTTGGTAACAAGGCTGACCAGCTTCGACAGCAGCATGCTGAACAAAAGCACGATAAATACGATACAAGCCATTGCAACCACCGTTCCGAGAATGGTGATCAAGTTTTTGGACATGGAATAATCGTGTGTTACCATGGTTCCGAAGAACAACAGCAATCCTACCCAAATAAAGGAGAGCGTACCGATAAAGGAGATGATCCCCGCCTCGGTGGTGGTAACGTAGTTGGAGAAGAAGGTCATGGGAATGGTCAAGATGATCAAGGGCAGCAAGCTGTAAGAGGTAGCAATGAAGATATCCTTAAAGCTTCCCTCACCCTCAAACAGGGTGGTCAAGCACCAGTTTGCAAGAACAAACAGGAACAGGGGAACCAAAACCGAAATGCACTGTACCCAAATGGTGGAGTAAGTACCCGTGGGGTTCATGACATAACCTTGACCCACGCTCTGATAGAAGAACGCAACAATGGTCAGTGCAATGAACACGAGAGACGCACGAACCGATCCGCGATGCTCGTGTTTAAGGTCGTAGAAACCGTCAAACGGATGGAACATCACATAGAAGCCGTACAACAGCTCCTGTCCAAAGGTCTTGCGTGCCTTACCGTCGGTAGCAACGCGCTTGTTGACCTTTGCCGCCCAACCGAAGAACTTGACTACAAGAACGATCAAGGCGATGATAATGACCAAGATTAAAATAAACCAAGTGGACATCCAATCCTTACGGACTTCCTTGTAGGAGTTCGACCAGTTTGCGGTATCGTAAGCCGTCTCGTAGTATTCGAGAGACTCTTTAAACTCACCGCTGCGGTAGAGTGCATTACCGATACCGACGTAAGCGGCGTCGAAGTTGGAGTTTCTCTGCAGGACCGCCTCCCAACAGGAGATCGCGTAATTGTAATCGAGCGAGTTCTCGGCGGCGATCGCCTCAATCAGCATGTCGCCGTACTCGGTGCGCTCGTAAACGATGATTGTGTTGCTTCCCTTATCCAAAACCAACATCGTGTCGTTCTGATAGGTGACAGCCTCGATATTGGAAATACTACCCAGCATCGAACCCTTGTCACCAAAAGCAAACAACAGGTTACCGTTAAAGTCGTAGGTGTAAAGCTTGTTACGCTTGGAGTCGATAATGGTCCAAGTCTTTTCGGGACCGACCGCGACGTCCGTGACCGTGGAGGGTCCTGTATAGGTCGACTCGGTACTGGTAAAGTCGATCTCACCGGCAGGCGGCCAGAAGCCGTTACGTCTCATGATCTCATCTCCCGCGGGGTTGAGAAGCTTAACGGGCATATAGGTACCGGCCTTGGTTTTACCTCTGATCGCACTGCTCACGGAGTTTTGATCGATCGAGGAAGTGGTTACATAGATAAAACCTTCATCGGTAATGGTAATGTTATTGTACTCGGTGGAAACGTACTGCTGAGAAAGCTTTTGCTGTTCCTCGGTTTGGAAACGTCTCCACATGATCTCCCATGCGCTGATGGTGACCGCCTGTGCACCGACAAATCCGACAAACTGACCGTCGGCATCCATGACGATAATACCTTGGTAGGTGGTGGAGGATACGACATAAATTCTGCCGTACTGGTCGATCGCCATTGCAACGGGCTTGTAAACGTCATCGCTGTCAAACAGTTGGCTCTCCGGGGCATCAATGATCGCCTCAAAGTTACCTTTCAAGTCAAAACGAACAATACGGTTCTTGTCAGTGTCACACACCCAAATCGCCTCATCGGTAACAAACACGCCCTGCGGTGCCGCAAGCGAGTCCTCGGTTCCCTGTGTGTTGATAAACGAAGAAATCTCGAACTCGTACTCATAGTAACGGCTCAAAACCACGATACGGTTGTTGCCGGTGTCGGCAATGTAAACCTTTTCGTTTTTGTCGGTGACCATGTCGCCGGGGTTGCTGAAGTTGAGCTCCATGCCCATTTGCGTGTAATCCACGGATTTATTCGCGGAGTACGCGTCGGGAGAATAGAGCGCTTCGCCGTTGATCGAGTAGGTGTAGGTCTGATATGCCGAGGAAGCACCCGCTCCCACGGTCATTGCCGATGCGATCATCACAAGGGACAATACAAGCAACAAAACAGATGTTATTCTTTTCATATTGTCCTCCTTAATCTTTCATACCGCTCGAACCCATCGTCTCGATGATGTTCGACTGTGCAATTACGAATACCAAAATCGGCACTGCCATCATCAACACGGTAGCCGCCGCGGACGCACCTTGACGCTTGATACCGCCGGCGGTGATCTGCGTGATCGCGTAGTTGATGGATTTGAGCTGTTCGGAATAGATGTAGGTAGAAGCACCCGCGTTCCACAGGTTTTGGAACGAATAGATGATCAAGGTCAGCCACGCGGGCTTAACCATGGGCATCGCGATGGTCCAGTAGGTACGCAACTCGCTGGCACCGTCCAAACGGGCACTCTCCAGAACCGTATCCGGAACCGAGCTGTCCATAAACTGCTTCATCAAGTACAAACCAAGCGTTGAACCCCAAGCGGGAACAACGATTGCCCAGTAGGTATCGATCATGTGTAATGCACTCATGATGATAAAGCTGGTGATCGCGGTCACGGTGGAGTGGAACATGAGCGAGGTCTGAATGGTCTTAAAGATCGCTTTGCCGCCGGGGAATTTGATCTTTGCCAAGGCATATGCAGCCATGGACGCCAAGAACAGGTGTCCGAATGTACCGCAAACCGAGGTAAAGATGGTGTTGAAAATGTAACGTGAGAACGGAACCCAAGAGTCGTTCATCAAGGTAAACAGGTCTCTGTAGTTACCGAGATGCGGACGGCTTACAAGGAATTTCGGGGGGTACATCCACAACTCATCCAAGGGCTTGAGCGATTGGCTGATGACGTAAACCATCGGCAGGACCATGAAAATTCCCAACAGGGTAAGCATTACTGTGATACCGGCGTCACCGCCCGCGGAACGTGACAGGACGACCTTATGTTTTCTTGTTCTTAACTTTGCCATATCACGAACCTACCTTTGAGAGTACTTTCTTGACGACCGCGTTCGCGCCTACCATGATTAAGAACAGCACGGTCGCAATTGCCGAAGAATAACCGATTTCATAACGCTGTCCGCCATAGTCCTCGAGGTGGTGCATGATGGTATGCGCCGCATAGTCGACCGAGGGGAAGCCTGCCAATGCGGTAACAACGCCGCCAAAGCCGAACGAGCTGGTGATTGCCATGATCGCACCGAACATCAACTGCGGCTTCATGCTGGGCAGTGTGATGTACCAAAGTTCCTGCCAACGGTTCTTGACACCGTCCACAGCACCCGCCTCGTAAAGTGAGCGGTCAACGCCCTGCAAACCTGCGATAAACGACAGGAACGAGGTACCGAGCGAGGTCCAAAGGGCAACAACGATACACAGCGGCATAACGGTGTCGGCGTCCTTGAACCACTTGTGCGGCTCGGTGAGGATTCCGATCTCCATCAAGGTCGCGTTTGCCCAACCCTTGGAGTCAGCCGAGAACAGCGTACCCCAAATCAAGTACACCTGACCGGAAATGGACGGTGCATAGAAGATGAGGGTAACGATGGAACGGATACGGGGGGAAAGCTCATTGATGAACCACGCGACCAGGAACGACATCAGATATGATGCCGGTCCCACGATGGCTGCGAAGATAAGGGTGTTGGTACATGCGGTCAAGAATACATCATCTGCGAAGAACAGGTTGATGTAGTTCTCAATCCAAACAATGCTCGGCATTTGGAGCATGTTAAAGTCGGTAAAGCTGATGAGCACCGAAAGCAAGACAGGCACAACGGTAAACAGGGTGAACACGATCAGATAAGGTGCAATCAGAAGATATGCGACCCAGTTGCGTTTCATTTCCTTGCGGATCCATTGTCCGTATGTCAAATCTTTTCTGGCAACAGCTTTATATTCTGCTGTTTTAGCTGACATTTGCTCTTTCTCCTTACTAAAGTTTTTTCATGAAGCGGAACGTTTATTGATAAGAAGCAAGCGCATCCGCGGCGTCTCTGAGACATTCGCCGATGAAGTAGACCAGTTGTTGCTCGTTCAAGCTACTGATCCTGTAGCCGCCGTCCTCGGACTCGGCGGTCTGCTTGCCAACGTTCTTATAGTACGTAGGCATTTGAACGACCTTGCCGTTGACCTTGACGACGTCCATCATCTGTCCGTCCCAATCGTTCGCAAGAATTGCTTCAAACAGGGATGCCGCTTCATCAAGTTGAGCAATCTTCTGATTTGCAACAGCATACTTGGCGGCTTCGATCGCCTCGGCATACTTGGTGTTGCCTTCGGCAATGTACTTTTCGGTCAAATTATCGATGGCATTCATCGCTTGGTTCATTCTCTTGGAAGCCAACGTCTGACCGATCTCAAGCGTTTCGAGGTTGAACTCCTCGCGCTTACGGGTAATTTCTTTATTGATCGTATTGATATAGCTGAGAATCTCGGTGGTAGGATCGGCGTCATCGTTCAAAGCTGAGAGGAACGCAAAGTTGGTGTGACGGTCGATAAAGTAACTACCGGGATAGTTCGGGATTGCCGCAAGGTTTTCAAACTGCTTCGACACCTCGGAGTATTCATCGCGTGTCCAAGGCATGGTCTCAAGCGCGACGCGGTTTGCGGTCGGGTGCTTTGCGGAATCACCGATAATAGCGACCATTTCGTTTGCATACTCGGTCTGCGCTTCGGCTCCGGTGTACCACTTCATAAAGGTCCAAGCAGAAGCCTCGTCCTCAATTCCGGAAATCATAACAACTGCGTTGATGGTGGAGTCAGCGGTGTTATTAATGATAAGATTACCGTTTTCATCATACAATTTGGCGCCATTTTCATCGGTTTGAACGGTACCGGGAACCGGAACGAACGCCCATTTACCGTCGATCTCGGTTGCGAACACCTTGAGCTGGTTGTAAAGACCCGTGTAGTCGGCAAGGATGATCGGCATTTCACCGGTTCTGAAACGGTTTGCCGCATCGTACTGGTAGGGGAAGGAGTGCTGTGTAAACATGTTACACATCTTCTCAAACGCCGCCAATCCCTTTACAGAGTCGAGGTTGATTCTCATACCGTCATCGGCGTAAAGGTCACCGTTGGACTGATACAGGAACACCTTGTAGTTGGTGGTCACACCGATCTCCATGTTGTTCGATTCCAGCTTGGACTGTGCGGTATAGATCTCATCCCAAGTCTTGGGAATTTCAATCTCCAGCTCCGCAAGAATGTCAAGGCGGACAAACATCATTTGGAAGGTCTGTGTCTCCGGCAAGCCGTAGGTATGAATGTCACCGTCGGCATCCGCAATCTCGAGCTGAAGCATTGCCGCTCTGGTAAAGCACTCTTTAACAATCTCGTTAAAGCCGTCCATTTCCTCCACGTTTGTCAATGCTCCGCGGATCGCGTAGTTGATAACGGTCGCGTCTGCAAGTCCCAAGTAAACATCGGGTCCCATGCCTGCAAGGATGGAGGGCAACAGGGTACTACCGGTAACCAGCTTTAGGTTAACAGCGATATTGTTTTCGGGAGTAAACTTGTTGGTGGTAAGGTTACGAATAACCTGAGATTGGTCACGACCGTATGCAAGCCATACGTCAATGGTCGCGTCGGTGGTTCCGTCATCCATAGCGCCCATGCTGTTGTAGTCACGTACAAAGCTTTGGAAGAAGCTGGAGAACTCGTGCAACAGGGTTTTCCAGAAGCCTGCGGCGGCCTTGGGCAGCTCTGCGGAGGCGGGTTGAATCATGATGTAATCAAGCTGCAAGGGCTGTGTCTTTGCGTCGGTAAGGAAAGTACCGAGGTTACCGATGTAGCTCTTGAGGTTATCGAGGTTCTTTGCGATTTCATCCTCGTCATAAGCAAGCTTACGCAACAGGTTGAGCAACTGGTCACAGGTTCCCGTATAGGAGGATGCGGTATCCGCAGTCTCCTTGAGGAAGTTGGAAATCCCCTCCAAGCTATTCGCCTGTTTCATCATATCGATCAGCGTGTCGGGGAGCAAACGCGAGAAGCTGTAATCGCGGTAATCGTCGGGATCGGTACCCGTCAGCTTAATGATACCAAGGTAGTCATCATTGAGCGCATCCAACGTTTCCTGGAGCTGTTGAACGACCTCGCTCATGGAGCCCAAGGTGACCTCCCAGTGCAGGGTGTAGGTCACGCCCTCACGGAAGTAGATCTGATAGGTATCGGCAACGCCATCGCCGTTTGCATCAGCGCCTGTGGAAAGACCGGTGACCTGCCATTTGGTTCCGTAATCATAACGGAGCTCGGCAGCCTCGGAGAACGGGATCCCGTTGTAGTAGCCCGCAGTGGTGCCGAAAGCCGCTTGATATGCCTCTTCGCTCTCATAATTTGTATAGATGGAAAGAGAACGGCTGACGTACATACCATCGAGGTAGCTCTGCTTGTAACGGCTGTAGATCTCGTACATACCCGAGCCGCTGACACTGAACTGGTATTCCACCCACTGACCCGCAGTGGACCACTTTTCGGTACCGATGGTGTTGAGCACCGTGCGGGTGGTATCGGCGGGAGAGGTGAGAGGAGAAGTACGATCCTCTACGGGGTAAACACCGTTGGTGGAGGTATTGGAGGCAAGCTCCGCCTCAATCTTTACGATGCCGGTACCCTCGTTGAGATTTCCTACATTATTATTAATGGAAGCAAGATAGTCGGCGTAAGACTTGGTCTGCGTGTAGGGCTTAATGATGATCGCCGCCAACGCCATAGACTCGTTTACACTGTCCATCGTCAAGGAGATCTTGCCGGTTTCCGCATCGGGCTCGAGAACGAAACCGAAGTCATCGGCATAGAACCCGCCGCTATCACGCATGGTGTAGGACGTCCACTCGGGCGTCTGTACCATGGTGGGACGCAGCTCGTTGGTGTCTGCGTCTGTGGTGAAGAAGCGCAGCTCGTATTTTTCAATAAATTCATAGATCGCCTGTGTGATCACAGTGGGGCGCTCTACCGTCACGCTCTTACCGTCCTCGGCAGCCGTGCAGGTCAAGCCCGCGGCAACAGCCTCACCGATGATCGTGTCAAGCACATCGCCCTTGCCCAACGTGTAAACCGCGGTAAGGCCCGAGGTTCCGTCAGCCTTGAAGGACGACCAGATCTTTGCCAGCGTCAGCGCACGCGCCTCGGAAAAGGGTGCCTCGCCGTTGATGTAGAACTCACGTTCCACAGACGCGGACTTACCGACGATCGGATAATACAGCAACTCAATGCTGTACAGTCCCTTTTCAATGTTTTGCGCGGAAAGGTCGAGCGTCCATGTCACAGAACCGACGCTGGGCGTGTAGAGTGCCCATTTGCCGCCGATCTCTGCGGGATAGACCAAGTCATCCTTTTTATAACCCGCCGCGACAGCCTCATCGACAGACTTGTAAGTAGCAAGGACCTCATAGTTGCCGTCCTCGTCCTTTTTGGTCTTGTCGTAAACCGTCATTGTCCACGTGCCGTCTACAAGCTCAATGGTGTTTCCGTCTTCATCCACGAAAACCCAATTGGCAGAGGCGTCAAAGGTCTTGGCTTCTGTCTTGGTGGGATTTTGGAAATACGCGGAGTTTCTTTCGATATACTCCTGATACGAGATGGTATTCAACTCGTCGACGTAATCCTCAATCGACTTGTCCGTGACTGCGGAGCCGCTGTCAGCACTGACCGCAACCGCCGCGGTACTCACAAGAAACATGAACGCCAAAGCGATACAAGCAAATCTTGTGAACTTCGTTTTTCTCATTTGCGTTTCCTCCTGCAAACTGAAATAATGGGGTTTTCCCCTTTTTGATCTTGTACCCGCTGCCGCAAGACTCCCGTGGGCGCCAACCGCAACCGATACAAACAGGGTTCGCTCCCGTCCGCCCTCACCGCGCCAAGCCCGCTTTTTCACCCAAAAGCAGTACAAAGCTCCGTAAAAAACGGCGCAAAAGCGTTCAGCCCACCCCAAACAGAGCAGACTTCCCCCCATTTTGATAGAATAATCATACCACAAAATCGCTTCTTTGTCAAGCAAAACCGTTCACGAAAAAATTCGGAAAAAACGCCGTCAAGCCCCAAAATTCATTGGTTTGACAAACAGAAGTTTCAAAAAGTTTACAACTCGGTTTGTTCACAAAATATTCAAAAATGATCGATTTTTGCGTATGGTAAATTTTATTTACGGTAAATTTGTTAACAAAGCACTTAATTTCACTGATTTTTGTTTATTTTTTTTGATTATTTTTTCTGTTTTGAAAGTATATTTTTGATAAGTAAATTTTATTTACCCACAAAAAGAAGTTTGCTTTTGTTGTTTGGCAAAAAAACAGGCTTTGAATATTGTGCAATCTACACAATTTTTGAACCGAATTTTCTACATCTGCACTTTTTGCACAAAAACGGTCATTTTCATCCATTTTGTTACCATTTTTGTTATTTATTATTAAAATATTATAAATTTTGTATCTATTTTATGCAATTGAAAAAAACTCGAAACAGACAAACGAAAAACAAAAAAAGAACCGCAATATACGCAGTTCCTTAAAAATACCGATCCCCTCTTCTGTGAAGGATTTAGAAAGAAGAGGGAGCGAAAGGGAGAGGGAAACTTTTTCAAAAGTATCCCTCTCCCTCGCATCATTCATATCATTTTAATTCACTTTAAAAATCCGTTGATGATCTGTTCTTCGGCTTCTTTTTCGGTCAGTCCCAGCGTCATAAGCTTGATGAGCTGTTCGCCTGCGATCTTACCGATGGCGGCTTCGTGGATCAGCGAGGCATCGACATGATTTGCTTCGATCTGCGGAAGTGCCGTGACTTGAGCATCGTCCATGATGATGGCATCGCACTCGGTGTGTCCGGAACAGCGGTTGTTTCCGCGCACATGCGAAAGAAAAGTCTGACGGCTGTTATCCTTTGCCACCGAACGCGAGACCACATGCGTGCCGCAATCCTCACCGTCGAGGTCGACCGTAAAATCGGTCTCGGCAAATTGGTTGCCGTGCGTCATGATCTTTTCGCGCACGATCAGCGTGGCTCCCGACGCAAGTTTTGCAGACGTGTTGCGCTTTGTCGAGTCCACACCCTTGATCTGTGCGGTCTCCATTTCCATATAGCTATCCTCGCCGAGGATCGCCACCGTGGTGGGGTTCATCACATTTTTGCCGCTTCCGTCACCTTCGCCGTAGTGCTTTTCAATGTATTTGACTTTCGCTCCTTTGGCAAGATAGAACGAATGAATACCGCTGTGCTCACTCTCCCCGGAGCCGCTGTTGTGAATGCCGCACCCCGCCACAATGGTCACGTCGCAGTCCTCGCCGATGTGAAAATCATTGTAGACCAGCTCCTTGAGTCCTGTTTGCGAAAGCAAAACGGGAATGTGCAGGCTCTCGTTCTTCGTACCGGGCTTGACATAAATATCAATGCCGGATTTGTCGGTTTTCTTAACAATGGTGATATTTTCGGAGTCATTTTTGCCGTACAGAGCACCATTGACGCGCAGAGAATATGCGCCCTGCGGTACCTCGTGGATGCCTGCGATCTGCTCGAGAAGATTTTTTTGTATCGCGTCCATCAGTCACATACCTCCCTGGTAAAACGGCACCCCGACTGCACGTTGAGCAGCTCGGGCAAAATCTCGTTCTTGGCACCGTAAGCCGTCACCTTACCGCCCGAAACGACAATAATTTTGTCGGCAATGTCAAGGATGCGTTCCTGGTGCGAAATGATGAGAATGGTGCCGTGGGTGCGCTCGTACATACTGCGGAACACTTGAATGAGGTTGTGAAAGCTCCACAGGTCAATCCCCGCCTCGGGCTCGTCGAACACCGACAGCTTGGTGCCGCGCGCATTGATCATAGCAATCTCAATTCTCTTCAGCTCGCCGCCCGAAAGAGAGCCGTCCACCTCGCGGTTGACATAATCCTTGGCACAAAGACCGACCTCGGCAAGGTAGGCGCACGCCTCGCCGACCGAGATCTTTTTCCCCGCCGCCATAGAGATCAGATCCTTGACCGTGATCCCCTTAAAGCGCACGGGCTGTTGGAACGCAAAGCTGACACCGCGGCGTGCGCGATCGGTAATGGAAAGATCGGTGATGTCCTCGCCGTCGAGATAGATTTTCCCCGACGTGGGCGTATAAATACCCGCAATCAGCTTTGCCATGGTGGATTTTCCGCTTCCGTTCGGGCCCGTGACCGCCACAAAGCGGTCATCTATTTGCAGACTGATGTCGGAAAGGATCTCCTTCCCTTCCTCCGTCCGATAGGTTACGTTTTTAAATTCTAACATTGCAAGTCCTTTTCTTTTAAATTACACAGTATCTTATATATTTTATCCTTTTTTGGAGATAATTGCAAGGATATTGTGTGTTTTGTCTTGTTAAATTTCTGTGAACGAAAAGCCAATGCCGAAGTTTTGTGGTATAATTTTAGATAATTTCCCTTTGCAGCTTTGAAATATCTCCGAAAGGATCATTCCCATGTCAAGAACATTTCCAACCATCACCATCACCGACAAAGCCGAAAAAATGCTCCGCGGCGGGCACGTTTGGGTATACGCCGACGAAGTCCTCGCCCTTTCGCAAACCCCCGAAAACGGATCCCTCGTTGACGTCCTCACGCAAAAAGGACGCTATCTCGGCACCGGCTTTTACAACGCCAACTCCAAGATCCGTGTGCGCGTGGTCTCCAAAAATGCCAACGACCGCTTTGACGCCGCCTTTTGGGAGCGCAAGCTCCGTTGGGCGCTCGACTACCGCCGCGCCGTAATGGGCGAACAGGATTTTCGTTGCTGCCGCCTCATCTTCGGCGAAGCCGATGCCTTCCCCGGACTCACGGTCGACCGTTTTGACAGTATCCTCGTCACACAGGTCCTTTCACTTGGCATTGAACAGATCAAAGAAACGCTGTACGCCACGCTGGTTCGGCTGCTCCGCGAGGAATTTGGACAAAAGATTGACGCACTGTACGAGCGCAACGACGTTGCCATCCGCGAGCTGGAGGGCATGAAGCAATACACCGATTTTTGGTCGGGCGACGGACTTGCCACCGACCTTGACGGAAAGACGACCATCACCGAAAACGGCATCGTCTACGAGGTGGACTATATCCACGGACAAAAAACCGGCTTTTTCCTCGATCAAAAATACAACCGCGCCGCCATTCGCAAGATCGCACAGGGGCGCCGCGTGCTCGACTGCTTTACCCACACGGGGTCCTTTGCCCTCAACGCCGCCGCCGCGGGCGCAGAGTTGGTCAATGCCGTGGACATTTCGGCGGATGCGATCAAGTTAGCAGAAGCTAACGCACGCCGAAATTCCTTGCAGCACAATATGAAATTCACTTGTTGCGATGTTTTCGATCTATTAACAGAGTTAGCAAACGCCAACCAAAAGGATTATGACTTTATTATCCTCGATCCTCCCGCGTTTACCAAGAGCCGTGACACCTTAAAAAATGCCATTAAGGGCTACAAAGAGATCAATCTCAAAGCCATGAAGCTTCTTCCCCGCGGCGGTTACCTTGCTACCTGCTCCTGCTCTCACTTTATGACCGAAACTTACTTCAAGCAAATGCTCCACAACGCCGCTGCGGACGCCGGCGTCGGTCTCCGTCAGATCGAAGCCCGCCAACAGTCCCCCGACCACCCCATCCTTTGGAATGTCCCCGAAACCGATTACCTCAAATTCTTTATATTTCAAATCGTGTAATTTAAACTTTATAAACTTCTTTAACTTTGCGGGGGAGAGGGAGAACTTTTTTGTAAAAAAGCTCTCCCTCTCCCCCGCGCCCCCTCTCTCTTTCAAAAAATTTTTCACGTATTTATAAGAATTAAATTTTAAAATCTATGCGCTTTTATTTTAGAAAAAGAATTGATATCTTTCTAAAATTTTATTAAAAATATAGTTAAAGAATCTATGATAAAGGCTATTTTTAATTATTTGTTTATTTTCCCATTTATTAAACTTTTTTGGTGAGGGGGATATATTTTCTCAAAAAAGCATGCTTGTTATGGCAAGGCAACTTTTAGCCGTCTCCTTGGTGGGAAGGCGCCTAAGGTTACTGTTGCACGATAATAGTACCACTGACGTTTTACGGCAAACAACTTTTAGCCTCCTCCTTTGGGGGAGGTGGCGAGCAACGCAAGACGGAAGGAGTACTTGAAAAAACCTTTCCAATAGACAACTCCCTCACCCGCTGACGCGGGAGCGTGAAGTCGTCTTGACGACTTCACGGTGACAAGGCGTAGCCTTTGACGGAAGGAGTCCTTTCAAAAAAGCAACTTTACAATGGGTAACTGTCTCGTGGGAGCCCCTTATGCAAAAAGAGACTCCCACGAAAATATGATTCATTTATAATTCTAACCGATCAAACACTTGATAGATATCCCCGGCGCCCATAACGATGACGAGGTCGCCGTTGCGAGCCTCTTTTTTGATCGTCTCGGCAACGGCGTCAAAGGAGCCGCAATAAGTGGCTTTTTCACCGATGCGATCGGCAAGCGTTTTTGAGGTCACGCCGTAGATGTTCTCCTCGCGCGCGGCGTAAATGTCAGCAAAATACACGCGGTCGGCATCTCCAAACGCACGGGAAAATTCCTCCAACAATCCCGCAGTACGGCTGTAGGTATGCGGCTGATAAGCACACAGCACGCGGGCAAAGCCAAGCTCTTTTGCGCCCGCAAGCGTCGCTTTGATCTCGTCCGGATGATGCCCGTAGTCATCGTAGATGACGGCGCCGCTCGGCAGTTCTCCCTTGTATTCCATGCGACGGTTGGCGCCCCGAAAGCTTGCAAGTCCGTCCGCCACCTTCTCGGGAACGATGCCGCAAAGCGTCGCCGCGCTTGCGGCCGCCAAGGCATTGTAGAGGTTGTGTTTGCCCACCGTCCGCATTCGGACACGGCAAAGGACTTCCCCTCTGCGGCAAAAATCAAATGCGGTCTCGCCAAGCTCACGGCAAATATTTTTCGCAGTAAAATCCGCAGGCGCGTCAAGGGCAAAGGTCACCTTTTTTCCCGCAAAAGGAGCAAGCGCAGTCACGCTTTCGGCATCGTCGGCATTATAGAGCGCCGTACCGTCCTTGCCCGTCCGTTCCGCATATCGCAAAAACGAGGTACGGATCTGTTTCATACTGTGAAAATAATCGACATGATCCATTCCGATATTGAGGATCACCGCCAGCGTAGGATTAAAATCAAGGAAAGAATCCATGTACTCGCAGGCTTCAAAAACGATGTGCTCCCGCGCGCGACCGATGCGGCACGGGGAATTTCCAAGCGACGGCAGTGACGCACCGCAAAGCACGGTGGGATCCCCCGCAGCAAGGAAAATGCTCGCACACATTGCCGTGCAGGTGCTCTTTCCGTGCATGCCCGCCACACCCACGCAAGCGCCGAAGCCCGTCATTAGGTAGCCCAGATAGTCGGCGCGCGAGAATAACGGCTTGCCCGCTTGCTTTGCCGCCACATATTCGGGATTTTGGGCATCGATGGCAACAGTATAGACCACAGCATCATAGTTCTCCACATGGGAGGCGTCATGTCCGTAATCCACGCGGATGCCTTGTGCTTCGAGTGCCTCGGTCACCGCGGTTTTGGTTCGATCCGAACCTCCGACTGTCAGCCCGTTGTGCGCCGAAAGCTCCGCCAACGCCGACATACTGATGCCGCCGATGCCGATGAAAAAAATACTCCGACAGTTCCTCAACGCCTCTGCGATTGCCACCGCACCGTAATGTGTGTTCTCCACAGACATGTCTTTTCTCCCTTCTTTTTTCCAAGTGTGAAGTGAAACTTAAAATTGTAACCGAAATCCGACTTTTTTCTCCAAAATCATTTACACACGGCTTGGAAATTCACAAAAATATCTATCATTCTTTGAATATTCATCACAAAAACATTTTATACTATATACATCAGAAAAAACACTGAAAGTAAAATCACCGAACGGAGGAAATCACCATGCAGATCACAGATATTAAAGTCAGAAAGCTTTTTGATGAAGGACCGATGAAGGCTATTGTTTCCGTCACCTTTGACGGTCAGCTTGCCGTTCACGACATTAAGGTCATCAACGCGCGCGATAAATTCTTTATCGTCATGCCCAGCCGCAAGAACCCCGATGAAAGCTACCGCGACATTGTACATCCCATCAATGCGCAATTCCGCGGAATGCTGGAAGAAGCGGTGATTACGGCTTACGAAGCCGCTGTTGCCGAAGCGCAAGCCGCCGAGAACACGGAAACCCCCGCGCCCGAAACGGTATAAACCGCAAATTTTGAAAGACTGCCGCACCGCGGCGGTCTTTTTTTGCGGAGTAAGGGAAATGATCAGAGTGCAGACCTAAAGTACAAAAAATGTCAAATTGTACAAAGTCTTTAGTCGCTTTTTCTTTGACCATATAGGCGCAAAGAAAAAGCTTGCAAAAAGAAAGCGCCGAAAAAGGATTTCGCGCTCTGCGGAGCGCGAGGAGGGCTCCGCGCCCTCCACTGCGCGAGCTTTTGAAAAAGCTCGACCAAAACTTTCAGCAAACTGACAAAACTCGTTAGTTTTGTCTACAGGCTCAAATTATATTTCCCCGTGCGCCAACAACACCGTATCCCGCCGCAAAGACAGCGTCCCGAAGGTCCGCATTCCCGTGCCGACACTGCCGGGATTGAAGAGATACATGGGGCGGGTCAGCGTCTTTTGCCCGATCACGCGCCCCTTGGGGATCACCTCCGAAAGCGGCTGATGCGTATGTCCAAACAGTACAATGTCGGCACCGATCTCGGCAGCGTGAGAGATCAGCGCACCGATCCCGCCCTTGACACCGTACAAATGCCCGTGCGTGGCAAGCACCGTGTGTCCCTCGAGCGCGATAACGATCTCGTTGGGCGCGTCTGTGTCGGAGGACCAATCACAATTCCCGCGTACTGCATAAAGAGGTGTGTCTCCGAGTTCCGTGGCATTGGCATCGCGCAAGCCGTCCCCCAAAAAGAAGACCGCGTCGATACGACCGGGCTGGCGTTCGATCGCCTCTTTCATCCCACTGCTTCTACCGTGTGAATCCGAAAAAATCAAAATTTCCAAGTTATTTTCCTCTGCGTTTGAACTTCCCTATTATTATAGCATTTCGACGCGCATTTGTCTACCCGTTGGCAAATTTTTTGCAGATGTTTTTTCGAGTTGCTGTGCCAAAAGCACCGTTGTTCCCATATACTGCCCATGAAAGCACGATGAATGGAAAGGAGTTTTACAAGAATATGCAACTCGATCAAAAAATGCTGAACCGTCTGCTTGCTATGAACGACGACCAACTGGGGGACTTGATCAAGAACATCGCAACAGAGGCGGGCATCGATCCCGCGACACTGGGGCTCAACCCCAATAATATCTCACAGATCCGCCAAGCGCTGGGCGGTGCCACCGAACAGGATCTGCAACAGTTGAACACCATGTACGACGCCTATAAACAAAACCGTCGGAAACCTTGATGTAAGAGAGGAGGAATCTCCCTATGGAAGAAGAAAAGCAAGGAACCTCCGCCGCGCCGTCGGCTGATATGCTCGGTGCTTTACTCTCCAACCCCGATCTGCTTCGGCGCATCGGTTCGATCATGAGCGCCGCAACACAAAACACGGGGGCGCCGTCTCCCGATACTTCGTCCGCAAAAACCAATGAAGCCGGCTCCGAGGTCTCGGCATCGGCGTCCGACACTCCCGCATCGACCCCGACGGCGGGCGGGATCCCATTGGATGGCTTGGGGGCGGTCTTATCCGATCCCTCCATGCTCGCAAAGATTCCACAGATCATGGCGGTCATGAAGCCAATGCTGGCATCCATGGCGCCGCCAAAAGCCGAGCACGAGCACTCTCCGTCCTCACCCGAGCTGTGCCGCGACCATCTGCTCTTGGCACTCAAGCCCTTTTTGTCGCCCGAGCGGCGCGAGGCAGTGGACTCGATCATTCGCATTTCCAAGCTTGGCGCCGTGTTTAAGCAATTGAAATAAGGAGGGGTGACGATGTATTCGAGATACCATGACCGCCCCGTACACGTGCCCGAAAATTACAGCGGGTGCGCGTTTTCCGACCGTCCGGCCAAAGAAACACCACCTGCGGCACCCTACCGCTTGGATGTGGGAAAGCCGACACCCGCACCGTCGAGCGACCGAAAGGATCCTTCCGTCATGCCGCCCCCACCGCGCGCCGTGATCATCCCCAAAAAAGATGACGCACCGCCTCCTCCGCCTCCCGCCGAGGAAAAAGAGCGGCATGAACCCCATGAGGAAAAAAGAGAACATCACGACGCGGCGTTCCTGCAACCCTTTCAAGGGCTCTTCGGTCACATCGGGCACGCCTTTCCGTTCTCCCACGGACTGGGCTTTGACGAGCTGCTTTTGCTCGGTCTGATCATTCTGCTCTCGCAAAACGAGGGAGACTCCGATGTCGTTCTTTGGCTGGCGTTGCTGCTGTTTTGCGGATGATCTGACACGGCAACAGCATTTATATTTTTTTAAGGATGAGGCTGGGATCGAATGTAACCATGTGGACCATTTTGGGTGGTGGTAACCGCTTTCTCCCACGGAGAAAGTGTAATGGTTGGCGGGAGCTATTGTTTGGAACAACGTACTAACATTCCTATACCGTCAGAAAACTACCGAAAGAGGAACAGACATTCCCGTGATAAAATATAAAATTCGTTGAAAGTTCTTGAGGGGGCGTGGGGGAACTTCTTGAAAGAAGTTCCCCCACAAAAAACTACAAGTAAATGCTATTACCGCAGATGATCTGAAAAAAAGACTTGATTTTCGTCCGATTTTATGGTATCATACTCATAAAGGGATCGCACACGCGTATCAAGTGTGTGCGAAATGGGTATATATTATGAAAAAGAAAACGAAATTACTGCTCCTGCGCGTGCTTTTGGGCGTGCTGATCCTTGCAAATATGGTTGTCATCTTCCTGTTCTCCGCACAAAACGGCGAGGAATCGGGAAAGACCAGCGGCGAGGTGACCAAGGTAGTTGCGGAGGTCACCGTCAAGGATTTTGCGCAAAAGCCCGCACAGGAGCAAACCAAGATCATCGAAAAAATGCACCCCATATTGCGAAAGCTGGCGCACATGACCGAGTTCGGCTCGCTTGGTGCCTTGATCTTCTTATTGCTTCTGACTTGGAAAGGGAGTGTTTGGTGGCGCTTTGGCGCCTCCTTGGCAGGGACCTTTCTCTACGCCTGCACCGATGAATTACATCAGCTGCTTGCCGAGGACCGCGGTCCGCAATTTATCGATGTCCTCATCGACACCTCGGGAGCGCTCATCACCTGTTCCGTGCTCCTTGCGGTCGTTCTGCTCATCAAACACAAAAAAGGAAAAAAATCTTCGCATATGCAAACAACACACTACGAAATCAAAAGCACTGTCAAAGATCTGCGCCTCCGTTTGGCACTGGCATCCGATCTGCACGGCTGTGAGACCGACGAGATCCTTGCCTGCTTGCGCAAGGAACAGCCCGACATGATCTTGATCCCGGGCGACTTGACCGATGACGCGGGACTCCGCGACAAGGACAATGCCTGTTATCAATTCTTGCGGGACTGTACCGCCATCGCCCCCACCTACTACTCGCTCGGCAACCACGAGCTGGCATGCTACCACAAGGGCAACCCTTGGCGGCATCCGCATCCCCGATCCGTGCCCGCCGAGGTCAAGGCGCGCATTGCCGACACAGGCGCGGTCCTGTTGGATAATGAAAGTGTTTTGCACGGTGTTGTGCGCATTTGCGGGTTGACCTCGGGCATCAACGGCAAAAAGAACGAACCCGACGCGACAGCGCTCAAACGCTTTGCAAGCGAGTCCGGCTACCGCATTTTACTCTGCCACCACCCCGAATATTTTATGCCCTACATCAAGGAAACAGACATCGAGCTGACGGTCTGCGGACACGCGCACGGCGGTCAGTGGCGCTTTTTCGGACGGGGGACCTACGCACCCGGGCAAGGGATCTTCCCCAAATACACTGCGGGCGTCCTTGAAAACCGTTGCGTCATCAGCCGCGGGCTCGGCAACCATACCCGCATCCCCCGCATCTTCAACAAGCCCGAGCTTGTTATCATTCACATTCAATCATAAAAAACAAAGGAGAATAAAAAAATGTCAGTCATCACCATTACTTCCGAAAATTTTGAAACCGAGGTTCTGACCTCCGAAAAGCCCGTGCTCATCGACTTTTGGGCAGCATGGTGCGGTCCTTGCCGCATGCTCTCCCCCGTGGTCGACGAGATCGCCGAGGAGACTCCCGACATCAAGGTCTGCAAAGTCAACGTGGACGAGCAGGAAGAGCTCGCCGCCCGCTTTGGCATCATGAGCATTCCCACGCTCCTCTGCTTCCGCGACGGAAAGCTCGTCAATCAAATGGTCGGCGTGCATCCCAAGGCGGAAATTCTTGAAATGCTGAAGTAATTTTATAATTTTTATTTTTCGTGGGGAAACTTTTAAAAAAGTTTCCCCACACCCCTTCAAAACTTTTAACGCATTTTTATAAAATAAGCTTTAAAATTTGTGCGTTTTACTCTTTCAATAGCTCCCGCAATCCGTTACACTTTCTCCGTTGGAGAAAGCGGTTACCGCCACCCAAACCGGACTACCGAGCAAGTATCTTTTCATTCTTACTTTTCCATCGTGGCAGATGGTCGCGTAAACAGTCTCCGATCATCCCCATATCAAGTGACGCGGACGGAAATTCTCGCAATGCGAGAGAGATTTTCGCTTTGTGGGGTGGTATTTTTTGTGACGGTATGGTATAGAATGATACCGAACACATGCACCGTTACGCAAAATTCTCTGCCACGGTGCCAAAGGAGGTATTTACATGGAACCAAAAACGATAGGAAAATTCATCTCGGTTTTGCGCCGCGCCAACGGGATGACACAACGGGAGTTGGCGGAAAAGCTCTTTGTCTCGGACAAGACCGTGAGCCGCTGGGAGCGCGACGAATGTGCGCCCGACCTCTCGCTCATCCCCGTGATCGCCGATCTGTTTGGCGTGACGGCGGATGAGTTGATTCGCGGTGAGCGGAAAAGCGAGCAAAAACGCGAACAGCCCGACGAAAAAAGCAATCCGCGGAGTGAAAAGCAGTATCGGCTCCTGTTACAGCAACGGCTGACAAAATACAAAAACCTTACGCTGATCTCCTTTGGGCTGTTGCTTTTGGGACTGATCGGCGCAATGATCGCCAACCTCGGCTTTACCTCGGGACTGGTCGGCTTTTGCGTGGGTGCCGTTTTTCTCGTCGCCGCCGCGATTTGTCAAGTCTGCTTTTTCAACAATGCCTATCTGCACACCGAGGACGAAGAAAACTCACAAGAGATCCTCCTTTTTCACACCCGTCTGATCCGCATTGCCAAAAATCTCGCTTACATCGCTCTTGTTTTCTTTGGCGCCATTTTGCCGCTCCTGTTTTGCCCGAGCTACACGGGACTCATGACATGGTCATGGATCATGTTCGGCGCGGTTGCCGCGCTGTGCTTGCTTGCCGTCGGCGTATTTACCTATGAGATCATTTTGAAAAAGCGTTGGAGCGAGCGCGGACTGCTCTATCTCAGTGAGCGGGAACAGGCGCTTGACAAATACCGCCATGGGCTCTTGAAAAGGCTGACCGTGATTGCCGCATCGCTCACTGCCGTATTGCTTGTCGGTATCGTGATTACACGTTCCATCGACATCTACGCCATCGAGCGCCCCGAGGTCATCTACAATTACGAGGACTTTAAAAGCTTGATGGAGGGCTATTCTTATATCGATGCGGAAGGAAACCGCATCACCGAGCAACAGGTGTTCTACGATTATGAGGTGTTGTTCTTCGGTCAAAATATTTCAAGCTCGGATAATGTCATTGAAAAGGTACCTTCGGACACCTCGGAGGAGCCGACCGAGGTGCGTGACGCACAGGGGAACCTGCTTTGTACCTACTACGACCGCAACTCGAGCGTGCGCTATGTGGAATTTTCCTTTGAGGAAAGCGCCGACGGTCTGCCCGTCAAGGTCTATACGCAATTTACGCTGTTTGCCGCACAAACACTTGTGGACAATATCACCGCAGGGCTGATCGTTGCCATTGTGCTTGCGCTCCTTATTTGCGTCATTGTTTACCTCGCAAAACGGACACCCAAAGCAAACATATAACCATACCGCCGCCGCAAAGCCGTATTTGCGTGCGGCGGTAATGCTTTTAAATATTATATTTTTTCTAATTTTTCAAAAAAGCGGTTGTTTTTTTTGTTTATTTATGTTATAATATAATCTGTATGCAATCTGATAATGTGCGAGGGGAGGAGAACCGAATGGAAAACCGGACAATTGCCGTTTTGTTGGCGGTCTATGATCCGCGCGTCGATTGGCTGACCGCGTTGCTCGATTCACTCAACCGTCAAACCTACCCCAACCTTTGCCTGTATGTCAGAGATGATGCCTCACCGCATTTCCCGCTTGACGAATTGGAAAAGCTTTTGCGCAAGCATATCACAAGCTTTCCATTTGTTTTGCACCGGAATGAGTGCAATCTCGGTTCCAATGAGACCTTTGCCGCACTGATACGTGACTGTCATGAGCCCTACATCGCGTTTTGCGATCAAGATGACGTGTGGCTCCCGGACAAGCTGACAAACACCGTGCGCCTGTTGGAGGAAAGTCCGCTTTCCCCGATCTTGGTCTGCTCCAATGTCAAGGTCATCGACGGTGACGGCAACGAGATCGCCCCCACCATGGAGCAACATCGCCGCCGCCACACTTTTTTGCGCGGCACGGATTTGGCTCCCACGCTCATTTACCGCAACTTTGCCATGGGATGCACCATGGTACTGCGGCGCGAGACCGCGCTCTCCTATCTGCCCTTCCCCTCCGCAGTGGTTCACGACCATGATCTTGCCTTTCGAGCCGCCTGTGACGGTGCCATCGATTTTCTTGCCGAGCCGCAGCTGCTTTACCGCGTGTACGGCGGAAATCAAACGGGCGTCATGACAGGGGTACGCTCCAAAGCCGACTATCTCAAACAACGCATCGGCGTATTTGACGCGCGCGTCCGTGCATTTGGCGAGGTCGCGTCGTTCCCCGCGTTGGAAGAAGCGCTTGCTTGGAGCGAAGCTCGCAAACAAAACTTCCACCGTCAAAAGGGCGGTTTCCGTGCGCTGTGGCGGTTGCGTCACGTCAATTTTGTGACGTCGGTGTTTGAGCTTTTCGCTTTGCGTCTGCCCGCCCCCATCTTCCGTTTTGCCATCCGCTTGGTGCAAAAAGGATTTTTATAATTATAAAAGCATCGACCGACAGAAAGGATTTCTACTCATGAAAATTTTAGTTACCGGTGTCAAAGGACAATTGGGCTACGACATTTGCCGCATTCTCTCCGACCGCGGCATCGAGCACCGCGGCGTTGACATTGAGGATTTTGATATCACCGACGCTGCCGCCGTAAATTCTTATATAACCGACTACCGCCCCGATGCGGTCATTCACTGCTCGGCTTACACCGCGGTGGACAAGGCCGAGGACAATGCCGAGCTCTGCACTCGTGTCAACGCCGAGGGCCCTGCCAACATTGCCGCAGCGGCGGTCGGCGTGGGCGCCAAAATGATGTACATTTCCACCGACTACGTATTCCCCGGCACGGGCGAATGCTTCTACAAGCCCGAGGATGCCACGGGACCGCTCTCGGTGTACGGAAAGACCAAGCTGATGGGCGAGCAGGCGGTAAAACAGGCAACCGACCGTCACTTTATCGTCCGCATCTCATGGGTGTTCGGCAAAAACGGCAACAACTTTGTCAAAACCATGCTCCGTCTTGCCGAGACAAAAACCGACCTCAACGTGGTCGCCGATCAGATCGGTTCCCCGACCTACACCTACGACCTTTCGGTTCTGCTTTGCGATATGATCGTCACCGAAAAATACGGCACCTATCATGCCACCAACGAGGGGACCTGCTCCTGGGCGGAGTTTGCCGCCGAGATCATGCGTCAAGGAGGTAAGACCACCGCAATCCACCCCATCCCCACCTCGGAGTATCCCACGCGCGCATCGCGTCCGCTCAACTCGCGTATGAGCAAGGACAAGCTCGTGGAAAACGGATTTTCGCGTCTGCCCGATTGGAAGGACGCCCTTGCCCGATACCTCGTTGAGTTAAATTCCTAAATTCACAATTTTGAAAGGAAGCTTTATGAAGAACAAAGCCATTCGGATCTCCGCCGTGGTATTGGCGGTCTACCTTGTGCTGGGAGCGCTGTTTTATCCCATCGCGGGGGAGAGTCTGCATTTTACGGCAGACAGCACCGAGACCGTCAGCAGCAAAGCGGCGCTCGGAGAATTTACACAGGGAGACTTGATTCAACAATCCTTTTTGTGTGAGTTTGACGACCTGCAGACGCTGACACTTTTGGTGGGAACCATGGCGCGGAAAAATACCGACGTCATCAAAGTGGAGCTGACCGACAAATACGGCACGGTTCGATATTCCGCAACCCTCGACACCTCGACCATGAAGGACAACAGCGAATATACCGTCACCTTGGATCCAATGATCGAGGATGTCAAAGGACAATACTTTACACTTTCTTTGACCAGCCTGTACGGCACCAAAGGAAATTCGGTCACCTTTTATTATGGAAACTCGGTAGACACGGGACGCGTGGATGTTCCCGTGGAGATCGAGGACACCGAGGCGCTTTATCTCAACGGTGTGCGTATGCTGGATGACGAAAATAACCTCTGCGGGCTTTGCCTCAAGATCGGCGGCATCAACCGCCATTGGTTCGGTCCCGCGTATTGGTATATTTATGCGGGTGTCGGAGTCCTGCTCCTCCTCTGTCTCATTTATCTTGTCCGTTGCCGCAGCAAGGGCAAAAGCAACACCATCCTCGGCGTGGTGTACTCACTGAAACGATACAATTTTTTGATCCGTCAGTTGGTAGCGCGCGACTTTAAGACCAAATACAAGCGCTCGGTACTCGGTATGCTGTGGAGCTTTCTCAACCCTCTGCTCACCATGAGCATTCAGTATGTCGTTTTTTCCACGCTCTT
This sequence comes from Clostridia bacterium, assembly GCA_017453205.1. GTDB lineage: Bacteria > Bacillota > Clostridia > Oscillospirales > CAG-272 > UMGS1865. The sequence goes on from JAFTKO010000008.1 coordinate 130,833, forward strand.
CAAATCCTCTATCGAAAATTTCGTAATCTATCTGCTCAGCGGTATCGTCTGCTTCAACTTCTTCAATGAAGCGACCAACATGTGTCTGATGAGCATTGTCGGAAACGCAACACTCATCAACAAGGTCTACGTGCCAAAGTACATTTATCCGTTCTCACGCACACTGTCCTCGGGCATCAATCTCCTGCTCTCCTTGGTACCGCTCTTTATCATGATGCTGATCACACAAACATGGCCCACCAAAGCCATCCTGCTCCTTCCCTTTGTTTTGTTGATGCTCTTTATGCTCAGCTACGGCGTGGGACTGATTTTGGCGACCATGATGGTCTTTTTCCGCGATACGCAGTTCCTGTGGGGCATCTGCTCGATGCTGTTGATGTATCTCACCCCCGTGTTCTACCCCGAGACCATCATCCCCTCGCAGTTTATGACGGTCTATAAGCTCAACCCGCTCTATCACGTTCTCCGCTTTATCCGAAGCATCTTGATCGACGGTGTTTCGCTGGAGCCCAAGGCCTACCTTTACTGCATCCTGCTTTGCGGCATCCCGTTCCTTGTCGGCGTGCTGATCTTCCGCAAAAACCAAGACAAATTCGTTCTCAACATCTGACCGCGCGGAAATTCATTTTAGAAAGGATCTTTCATCACAGATGATCAAAGCCAATAATATTACCATCTGCTACCGAATGTCACACGACAAAATACAAAGCATCAAAGAGTATCTTGTGGCGCTCATCAAGCACAAGCTCCGCTACGAGGAGTTCCGCGCGCTGGAAAACGTCAGCTTTGAGATCAAAAAAGGCGAGGTCGTAGGCATTGTGGGCAACAACGGCGCCGGCAAAAGTACGCTGCTCAAGGTCATTTCGGGAATCCTCAAGCCTACCAAAGGCAATGTGGAGCTGAGGGGAAACGTGGTCCCGATGCTTGAGCTGGGCAGCGGCTTCGACTACGATCTGACAGGGCGCGAAAACATCTTCCTCAACGGCGCTATCCTCGGCTATTCCGAGAGCTTTCTCAAATCCAAATACAACGAGATCGTGGAGTTCTCCGAACTCGGCGAGTTTATCGACATTCCCGTGCGCAATTATTCCTCGGGTATGATCATGCGCCTCGCCTTCTCCATCGCCTCCATGGTCAGCCCCGATATCCTCATCGTCGATGAGATCCTCGCCGTGGGCGACGCCGCTTTCCAAGAAAAAAGCTATGCCCGTATGACCGAGCTCATGAGCCACGGCACCACCGTTCTCCTTGTTTCCCATAACATCGAACAGATCCGCCGCCTCTGCGACCGCGTCATCTGGCTCGACCACGGTCACGTTGTCGCCATCGGTGATACCCAATCCGTCTGCGACCAATACGCACAGTCGAATAAATAAGATGTGCGTTTTTGCCGAAACTTTCTTAAAATGAAGAAAAAATCGGCTTTGCCGCTTTCGACATCCCCAAGAACTTTCACAGCTTTGATTTTCCATCGAAGGAACTGCAAACATTGCGGTTCCTTCTTTTATTTTCCACCGATAGGAGTACATACAAAAAAGGCACTGCAATGTCTGCAGTGCCTCGGGAGGGTAACCATATCACACTAAAAGTAACCTTGTGGACCATTTTGGGTGGTGGGAACCGCTTTCTTCCACGGAGAAAGTGTAATGGTTTGCGGATCTATTGAAAAAGAAAACGCACAAAGTTTAAAATTTATTTTAAAAAATGCGTTAAAAGTTTTGAAAGGGGCTTGGGGAAAACTTTTTCAAAAGTTTTCCCCAAAGAATTTTTACTCCAACTCAAACGCGCCGGTGTAGAGTTGGTAGTATTGACCCTTTTGGTCGATGAGGTGCTGATGGTCACCGCGCTCGATGATGCGCCCGTGGTCAAGAACCATGATGACATCGGAGTTGCGGACGGTGGAAAGGCGGTGCGCGATGACAAACACCGTGCGTCCTTTCATAAGGGCATCCATACCCTTTTGGACGATCGCCTCGGTACGGGTGTCGATGGAGGAGGTCGCCTCGTCAAGGATCATGACGGGAGGATCGGCAACGGCGGCACGCGCGATGGCAATGAGCTGTCGCTGACCTTGCGAGAGGTTGGCGCCATTGTTGGTCAGCTCGGTCTCATAGCCGCCGGGCAGACGGGTGATAAAGTCGTCGGCGCCAGCCAGCTTTGCCGCGCGGATACATTCCTCGTCGGTCGCATCGAGCTTTCCGTAGCGGATGTTGTCCATGACTGTGCCCGTAAAGAGGTTGGTTTCCTGCAACACAATGCCAAGAGAGCGGCGCAGATCGGATTTTTTGATCTTGTTGATATTGATACCGTCATAACGCACCTTACCGTCGGCGATATCGTAAAAGCGGTTGATCAAGTTGGTAATGGTGGTCTTGCCCGCGCCCGTCGCACCGACAAACGCTACCTTTTGTCCGGGCTCGGCGTAGAGCGTCACGTCGTGGAGCACATTCTTGCCCTCTTCATAAGCAAAGTCGACTTCTACCATGCGGACGTCACCGCAAAGAGGCGTGTAGGTGACGGAGCCGTCCGCGCTGTGCGGGTGCTTCCAAGCCCACTGTCCCGTGCGCTCGACAGTCTCTGTAACGGTACCGTCGGGAGCGATTTTGGCATTGACCAGTGTTACGTAGCCGTCGTCGACCTCGGGAACCTGATCCATCAGCTCAAAGATGCGTTCGGCACCCGCCATACCCATAACGATCGAGTTGATCTGCTGGGACACCTGATTGATGTTACCCGTAAACTGCTTGGTCATGGAAAGGAACGGCACGATGATATCCACACCGAACGGCAAGCCCGAAATGCTGAAGTTGGGCGCACCGGTGACAAGAATGAGACCGCCGACCATGGCGACGATGACGTACATGACGTTACCGATGTTCATAAGGATCGGCCCGAGCATATTGGCATTTGCGTTGGCGCGGTAGCTTTCCTCAAACAGCGCTTCGTTGATTTCGTCAAAATCCTCGATACACTCGTCCTCGTGGCAAAAGACCTTAACGACCTTTTGTCCGTTCATCATCTCCTGCACAAAGCCCTCGATCCTTGCCACCGACTTTTGCAGACGGAGGAAGTATTTTGCCGAGCCGCCGCCGATCTTTTTGGTGACAAGCATCATAAACAGCACGCCGACAAACAGGAGCAGCGTCAGCCAAATGCTGTAATAAAACATGATGAACAACACGCTGAGCACGATGATCGACGAACGAAGCATGGTGGGGATCGACTGTGCCACCAACTGACGCAGAGTATCGATATCGTTGGTGTAATAGCTCATGATGTCGCCGTGCTTGTGTGTGTCAAAATACTTAATGGGTAGATTTTGCATGCGCTCGAACATCGTGCGGCGCATCTTGCACAAAAAGCCTTGCGTGATATACGCGGTAAGCTGCGTATCGAGTGTGATGGTAACCAAAGAAAGCGCGTACATAGCCGCCAAAAAGATGATCTGCGGAAGGATCTCGGCGCTTGCCTGTTTCCATGCGTCTGCCGCGGAAAGCTGTTGCGTCACGGCAATCTCCTGCCATGTCTCGATCAACTCGGTCACCTTTTGCAAAAAGACCGCGGGAATGGCGGATGCAATGGCGGTAAACAGGATGCAGACCACGGTCATCGGCACGAGTACGGGGTAAAACTTGACCAGCATCCCAAGCAAGCGTTTCAGCACGCCGGCTTTCACCTTTGGGCGACCCGCAGGGTGTTCCATGGGCTTGCCCTGCGGCATTGCCTTGGCATTATTCTGCTGCTTCATTGCCGTCACCTCCGTTCGTTTGTTGCTCAAAGACCTCACGGTAGATCTCACTGGTGCGGAGCAACTCATCGTGTTTGCCCATCTCGGTGATCCTGCCGTTGTCCATCACAAGGATCAGATCGGCGTCCTCCACCGAGGAGATCCGCTGTGCAATGATGATCTTGGTCGTTTCGGGAATGTAAGATTTGAAGCCGGCGCGGATCAACGCGTCGGTCTTGGTGTCCACGGCACTGGTCGAGTCATCGAGAATGAGGATCTTGGGCTTTTTCAACAGCGCGCGCGCAATGCAAAGACGCTGTTTTTGACCGCCCGAGACGTTGGTACCGCCCTGCTCGATCTTGGTGTCGTAGCCATCGGGAAAGGACATGACAAAATCGTCGGCCTGTGCAAGCTTGCATGCCTCGCGAATCTCCTCGTCGGTCGCGTCGGCTTTGCCCCATTGCAGATTCTCGCGGATCGTGCCCGAGAACAATAGGTTCTTTTGCAGCACCATTGCCACCGCATCACGCAGTACGTCAATGTCATATTTTCGCACGTCGACGCCGCCGACCTTGACAGCACCCTCGGTCACATCGTAAAGCCGCGGAATGAGCTGTACCAGCGAGGATTTGCTCGAGCCCGTACCGCCGATGATCCCCACGGTCATGCCCGACTTGATGTGCAGATCGATGTCCGCAAGCGCAAATTTTTGGGCTTTTTGGGAGTATTTGAAGCTGACGCCCTCAAAGTCGATCGAGCCGTCCTTGACCTCGGTCACAGCGTTTGCGGGCGAGACCATGGAGGGCTCCTCATCGAGCACTGCCATGATACGCTTTGCCGACTCGGTAGACATGGTGATCATGACATAGATCATCGAAAGCATCATCAGCGCCATGAGGATCGCCATACCGTAGTTGAGCATAGCGGAAATATGTCCGACGTCGATCTCGGCGGTGGTGATCGCCAATTTGGAGCCCATGAAGAGAATGAACACCATATTGACATACATACACAGCTGCATCAAAGGCGTGTTCAGTGCCACGATGCGCTCGGCACGGGTAAAGTCGCCGCGTATGTTCTCGGCGCTTGCGCCGAACTTCTCTTTTTCATATTCCTCACGGGAAAAGCCCTTGACCACACGCATGGCGCGGACGTTCTCCTCGATCGACTCATTGAGGCGGTCGTATTTTTTGAACACCGCGCGGAACGCAGGCATCGCCTTTCTACCGATCATAATAAGACCGAACGCCAACACGGGAATGACCACCACAAACGCCATGGCGAGCATACCGCCCATGTTGAACGCCATAATGACCGAGAAAATGAGCATCAGAGGACTGCGGATGGCAGTGCGGATGATCATCATAAAGGACATTTGCACGTTTGAGACGTCGGTAGTCAACCGGGTAACCAACGAGGAGGAGGAAAATTTGTCGATGTTTTGGAACGAGTAGGTTTGAATTTTTGCGAACAGGTCCTTTCGCAAATTTTTTGAAAATCCCGAAGATGCCTTGGCGCAGGTAAAGCCCGCAATACCGCCGCAACACAGCGACAGAATTGCCATCACAGTCAAAAGTCCCCCGGTTTTGAGGATCTCAGACATCTCTGCGCCCGCCTTGATGTCATTGATCAGATTTGCGGTGACAAACGGGATCAGTGTTTCGATCACCGCCTCACCGACAATGAAAATCAGCGTAAGGATGACGTAAATTTTGTACTCTCTTACGCATTTTGCAAGTCTTTTCAGCATAAAATCTTCTCAATAGCTTCCTTTCTTTAGATTCGTTTTGCAAACTCTCTATATTTTATCATAATTTAGGATAAATGTCAATCCCGTAAAACGTTGAAATTTCTCACTCCCGTTTTTTTGTTTTTGGCAAACCTGTATTGAATAATTTATCAAATAAAATAAATAAATTGAACGAAATGTTAACATTGAAAGGAATTGATTGACAAATCGGAAAAAACATGATATAATTTCAGCACACAGTGTGCTGTACTGCGGAGGAGGTGCTTTTTTTGGCAAATGAAAAAAACGAGCTGATCAAGGACGGAATGTCCGATAAGATCGTCGAAACTGCCGAAAAGATCGTTACCGCAAACGGTGCACATACCCTCACGGTCCGAATGATCCTGCAAACACTCGGCATTACCAACCGCGTGTTTTACAATCGCTTTCACAACATCGACGAGGTGCTCAACGCCATTTACAGAAATACCATTCTCAAAGTGCGGGAAAGCATCGCCTCGGTGGTCAGCGGTGAAAAGGATTTTTTCGAGCGCGTTTTGGATATCGTTACAAAGACCTTGATCATTTCCTACGATACCAGAATGCAATTTACGCCGTATGTATTTGAAAACGATTCGATCAGCCAAAGCAATTTTGAATGGTGGAAAGCCGAGATCAAAAAGCTGATCGACTACGCCAAGGAGCAAAAGTACATCAAGGATGTCGACTCCGACAGCCTCAGTTACTCAATTTGGTGCTTTTGCCGCGGCTTTAACGCCGATGCCGTGGGACGAAAGCTCCCAAAGGACGAGGCGGTAAAAAATTTCAAATACGGCTTCGGCTTTTTGCTCGAGGGACTCAAAGCAACACCCCAATAAAAAAAGATTGTTAGGTTCTTGCCCGAAATGACGTATCATCGGGCGGCGTTTTGCAAATACTGTAAAAAGCGGAGAACCTCTGTTTAGAAAGGAACGTCACTCATCATGAAAAACGAGATCTTACACGAGAAAACCGAATTTGCCAACGTGCGCGAATTGATCGAATGGGCAGGCGAAACCTACGGGGAAAAGACCGCGTTCTCTTTCCGCCGCAATCCGCATGATGCGGAAGTGGAAAAGGTCAGCTTCCTCCAATTCCGCGACGATGTCCGCGCTTTGGCAAGCGAGCTTCACGCAAGGGGCTTGGCGGGCAAGCACTGCGTCATCATCGGAAAAATGTCCTACGAGTGGGCAACCGTCTATTATGCGACACTCTCCGTAGGGGCTACCTTGGTCCCGTTGGATCGCGACTGGTTGGCGGAGGATCTTGCCGACACCGCGGCAAAAGCCAATGCCGATTTCCTGTTCTGCGACGAGGATATTGCCGAAAAGGCAGCCGTCATTGAAAAAAGCGTCAAGCTGACCGCTCCCGCCGTCTATCTGTTGGCGAAAAAAGAGGAAAACACGCTTGCAAAAATGATTGATGCCGGACGCGAAAAATTTGCCGCTTCCTCCGACGTTTACTACAATACCTATATCAACCCCGCCAATCTCGCTCTCTTGGTATTCACCTCGGGCACAACGGGTACTACGGGTAAGGGCAAGGGCGTTATGCTCTCGCAAAACGCAGTGCTCTCCTGCATGTCCTCGGTCACGCCCTATATCGATTTTGCGGATAAGACGCTGAGCGTTCTTCCGCCCCACCACACCTACGGCTCCACCGTGATGCTCATCGGTCACGTGATGATCGGTACCGAGATCTATATTTCGGCGGGTATCCGTTATATCATGAAGGAGCTCAAGGAGCAAAAGCCGGGACACTTGGTACTGGTTCCCCTGTATCTCGAGACCTTCTACCGTAAGATCCTTGCCAACATTAAGGATCAAGGCAAGACCGATTTGGTGTTTAACATGATCAAGGTCAGCAACGCACTGCGCAAGGTCGGCGTCGATCTGCGTGCGAAATTCTTCGGCTCGATCCTTGCGGCGTTTGGCGGCGAGATCAAGATGATCATTTCGGGCGGCGCTCCCATCAACCCCGAAATTCTCAACTTCTTTGACGCCATCGGCATCTCCACCCTCAACGGCTACGGCATCACCGAGTGCGCACCGCTGATCGCGGTCAACCGCAGCTTACATGTCGTTCCCGGCAGTGTGGGTAACGTCATTGATGCGGACACGGTCAAGATCAAGGAGCCCAACGAGGACGGCGAGGGCGAGATCTGTGTCAAGGGTCCCAACGTCATGCTCGGTTACTACAATGACGAAGCAGCTACCGCCGAGGCATTTGACAAGGAAGGCTACTTCCGCACGGGCGACTACGGTAAGTTGGACAAAAACAACGTCCTGTATATCACGGGCAGAAAGAAGAACTTGATCATCCTTTCCAACGGCAAAAATGTTTATCCGGAGGAAATCGAGAGCGCGTTGATTGCAACCCCCGGTGTGCTTGACATCATTGTTTACGAAGGTCAAAGCAAGCGCGGCATGGAGCACAACGCCATTGTTGCCGAGATCTTCCCCGATAAGGAATATTTGGAAAAGAACGGCATCACCGATGCAGAGGCACATCTCAAGCCCTTTATCGACAGCTACAACCGCACCGCCGTTCCCTACAAAAAGATCGGTGTCTTGAAGGTCCGCGATGCCGAGTTCCCCAAGAACACGCTCAGAAAGATTATGAGAGCTAAGCTCGATATGACCATCGACTGATCCACAATAAACCCCCACGAAACTGAGTTTCGTGGGGGTTTTAGAGTGTAGACCAAAGGTGCAAAAAATGTCAAATTGTACAAATCCTTTAGTCGCTTTTTCTTTGACCATATAGGCGCAAAGAAAAAGCTTGCAAAAAGAAAGCGCCGAAAAAAGGATTTCGCGCTCTGCGGAGCGCGAGGAGGGCTCCGCGCCCTCCACTGCGCGAGCTTTTAAAAAAGCTCGACCAAAACTTGCAGCAAGCTGACGAAACTCGTTCGTTTTATCTACAGTCTCTAACCCCCCACGAAGCCTCGGTTTCGTGGGGGCTTTATCTATGTGCTACTGTTCCAGCGAATAGAAATACAGACTTCCGTCGTCGCGCTTGGCAAAGGTAGCGGTATAGGGTTGGGAAACATTCTCACCGTCCGAAAGCGTAAACGTCATACGGTAGGTGTGGGCAGTCTCCTCAAGGCCTTGCACCGAAATCCCGACCTGCGATTCCCATGCCTGCAAGGGAGCGGTATAGCCGCGCACATTTTTGAGATAAGTAAAAACCTCACCATCCTTATGTCGGACACTTGCGGTGCCGAAATAACGGTACACGGTGTTTTCAAAATCCTCGGCGGGAATTAAGGTGGAGAGATCCGATTGCGGGAAAAGACGCTCCGACGCGGACAACGACTGTGAACTGCCCGTGTAAAGCAGATAGTTGTCACGCAGCATATCATTCAGTATCGCGTCACGGTAAGCGGCAACCGCCTGTGATGCGGTACCAAAGGGGTGCAAATAGATACTGTTGGCAGTTAAAATTTCCACCATGTCGCAAAGAGACGCGGCAAGCTCGCCGTCGGTAGGATGTACCGCCTCGGTCGGCTCTGCACCGTAGTTGGTCAGATCCAAGCCAAACACGCCGCGCACCCACAGTGGATTGGCGCCCGCAACACAGGAGACCAAAAACACAGCGGTCAGCACCGGTAAAAGAATCAATATTCCTCTGTGCATCCGACGCCGATATCTGCGGTTGCGATACCTCATTTTTTCCCACTCCCCTCTTTTTAGACATTTCTATCCATATTGTACCAAATCCGCAACATTTTGTCAATACCTAAATCGACATTTTCTCACAATATCTTGTATTTTTTGCTTGTTTTTTAACACAAGATGTTCTGTTTTGTCGTATATTTTCTATTTTTTGTCGTATACGACGTGATATACGACATTTACAGTGCTTTATCACAATTATTTTCCGTATGAAAGCTTCTCAGCGGCACAAAGCTCCTCAACGTGGCGGTGCTCGTCGGAAAGAATGTGCGAAATTACCGAACGCACCACACGGTCCTGCGTGCGTCCCATCAGCGTTTGATAGCGGTCGATCCCACGTTTTTCCTCACGCAGCGAATCGGAGACCATGCGCGAAGTCCCGCGGCATGTCGGCGCGCAACTATTTCCCATCCCGTCGGGGGAGCCCACCCGCAGCTGTGTACAGATGGTGGGGTTGCCGCCCAGCGCCAAAATCAGCTCACCCAACAACCGAAAATGCCGCATCTCGTCCTTGGCAAGCTCTTCAAACAGCTCCGAAAGTGCCTTGTTGTGCCCCGCCGTGAGCAGGCTACGGTAGACGTAAGCCGAAATGGCATAAAGCTCCTCTAGGTAACTCTCCTCCAACGCGCGCGCAAAGCGCTGATCCCGCACCACGCACCCTTGCAATGTGGGATGAAAAGGCGGAAAAGATTTTTTCTCGGAATGATGTTCCATATTTTAATACCGTTCCTCTCTATATATGTTTGTAAAAATGCTTCTCTTCCGGTATATGCGTGCGCCAACGAAAATGTGACATCCACGGTAACAGCGGTTATTTTTATTTTTTTTGTGGGAACCCTTTTGAAAAAGGGGTTCCCACACCCTCCCAAAACTTTCAACGCAGGTTTATATCTTGGCATCATGGGAATGTCAGTGCCTCTTTCGGTAGTTTTCTGACGGTATGGGAATGTTTGTACGCGATTCCACAGATACTCCCGCTGACCATTTTGGTACCACCACCCAAAACGGTCCACATGGTTACATTGGGTCATAATCTCATACTTTAAAAAAGTAAATGCTGTTGCAGTGCCGCAGCATCAAAAACCTCTTTACATTTTGCTTTTTTTGTGATAAAATATAATAAAAGCCCCCCGAAAGGAGCCACATTATATGAAGATTCCGTTCCAAAACCGCGATCTTGTGCGGTATGTGCGCCGCCGCGATGCCTTACGTCTCATCGGATACGCGCTGTGGGTTGCCCTGCTGATCGGCGGTGCGCTCTCCTACAATCACAATCATCAGACCTATCCCGATTACCGCCGTATGGTGGGCTGGCGCATGGCGATTTGGGTGCTTGCCGCCGTTGCTTCGGGCTTTCTCATCTTCCGCATTTGGAGGTTCTTTACCGACCGTACCTTTTCGGGAACGATTGTCACATCGGCGCTCTCTCGCTCGTACAGCGCCTCCAACGATCCCGGCGAGGGAACCGATTACGATTTCCGCCTAAACACCTACCTCAAGGTGCGTACCGATCAAGGCAAGCTCCGCCGTATCCGCTTTGAGCAAAAGCCCGGCTTTTACCTCTACTACCATGAGGGCAATCGCGTCACCCACTTTCACGGGCTCCCCTATCCCGTCAATACCGATCCCGACGCGTCCCACGGTTGCGTCTGCTCTGCCTGCGGCACCCACAGCAAAGCTCTCGTCGACCGTTGTCCCGTTTGCGACCACTCGATCATCGATCCGAAAAACATCTAAACCAAGAAAGGAACCGCAAACACCGCGGTTCCTTTTTTAAAAAGTATTATTTCAACAATTTCTCAGCCAAGAGGTTGATATAAAAGCCACCGAGCACGGAGCGGGCTTGGAAGCCGGCTTGTTTTGCATCCAACGTGTAGTACCAGTCGGTGACGGGGACACGGTCCTCGCTCTCACAGATCATACGCGCAATCGCCTCAAACACCTTCTTGGTATATTTTGGGTTGTCGGTCATCACGGTCGTCCATGCCATCCAGTCGAGCTTGGTGTAGTCGGAACGGCTGTCCAGCGGTACGCCGTAGCGGTTCATCTTGGACAGGTAGACCTCGACCTCCTCGCGGCTGACCTTTTCGTCAAAGAGCTTGAGCCCCAGCAGACGATCCCAAATGATGTTATATTTCATGCTCCAGGTGTCGTCGCGGTCAAAGGTGAGGCGCCAACCCTTGGCATTCTGCTTTTTGGCATCCTTTACCCAGCGGTCTGCCATATCCTTGGCAAGTGCGCCGTACTTGGGCTCGTCAAAGAGCTTTGCGTAGGCGCCCAGCGCGACAATGGCTTTGAGGCTGAGGTTGCAGTTTTGCGCGAGATGCCCCGCAAAATCATCGGTACAAAGCTGATTTTCGGGGTTGTAGCCGTACTCCGCAAGGTAGTCCGCCCACTGCTTGAGCAGATCGCGGTTCGCGTCCGCAAGTGCGCGGTCACCGTCCACGGCGCAGGCAGCCGCCACGGTAAGGATGGCGTTGCCGCACTCCTCCACGGGCATTTGCATTTCCAAGGTCAATTCACCGTTCTTCAAGCCGTAGACCTGACCGTTGCAGTAGGGGTAACAGCCACAGTCATGCGGAGCAAACTCGTACTTCCACAGGTCGGTGCGGGCAAAAGCAAAGAGCGGACGCATCATGCCGCGAACCAGCTCGGGATTGTAAAGCAGGAAAAGCGGGATCGAGGGGTAAGTAACATCAAGCGTCGCAAGACAGCCGTTGCTGAAATTCTCCTTGGAGAGGAACATCACTTCGCCGTCGACCTCGATCAGCTTATGAGCGGCAATTGCTTGACGGTAGGTCAGAGCGCCGATCTTGGCGTATTCGGGAGAAATCGCCTCCATGTCGGCAATCAGCTTGGCGTCAAACGCAGCACACGCTTGGCGCAGATCCTCGGCTTCGTTGACTGCGGCGGCAAGCATGATCTCAAAATCGCCGTAAAACTTTTTGTAGTAGGCGTCGATGGGCTTGTGGTAATATTCAATGGATTTCACATCATCATAAGCCAATACGATCACATCGGAAAGCTTATCCGAGGTCGTGTAGACGATGGGAAGCTTGTCATGAGGGATGTTTTTGTCGAGATCCACCTCACAATACTTTGCGGAAATACGCTTTTTAAACAGCGTGCGGCGGCGCAGCTGCGTAGCAACACCCGCGTTGGGATGTACCAAATGCAAATATCCCCAATCGATGCGAACGTCGTCGCCGCTGCGATTGAGTATCTTTTGCTCCGCACCGCCGATGCTGACATGTCCCGCTTCGGCCTTGGCAACAAAATCCTGACCGACAAGATCGCCCGTCAGCTCTGCGGAAGCGTCAAAGTAGACCTCAAAGGTGTGTCCCTCTTCCTTGGGGGTAATCTCATAGAAGATGTAGGATACGGGGCGTGACATGACCTCGAGACGGTCCATAAGGAGCGGGGTGAGGAAGGTCACGGTAAGGTCGCATGCCTTGTGCGTAAAGGTGTAGACGGTGGAGGTGGGATTGACGGTGACGGAGGTCTGCTTGAGCGCCTTGCCGTCGGACAGATACTGATCCTTGATGCGCGAAAGCCCCATAAAGCGATAGACCTCGCCGTCAATGATGAGGACGCCGCACATCGACTGACGCGCGCCCGTCCAGTGGCGGGTATGGTCGCCGTTGAGGTTGTCATCAAAGCTCCAAACGCTGAAATACGGGTCGCAGGTAATCAGCGGCACCGCAGTGGGACGAAATTTTTTCATAGTGGTATTCCTTTCCTGTGTTTTTGTTTCGCGGGACTGCTCCCCGCGCCATCACCTTTTATTATACCGCATATGACGACCGAAATCAATATGTATTCTTGCCATCAGCATGAGTATTTTGCGCATTTGAAAGCCCAAGCAAAGGCCATGGAAAGTTTTTTTGCACATCAACCGCCCCCTCCCCGCGGATAAAGAGGAGGGCGGCAACAAATACTGTGCTATCGGCTTTTGCAACCGCCCATAAAAATGAATGAGAAACAAATGGGGGACTTACATTAAAAAAATTTGGGAGATTTTTTCCATAAAAATTGCAATTCTCTTGCAATTGGGGAAAAACTCTGCTATAATATAAAGCAGAACACAATCACAGCGAGGTATCAAAACATGAGCGAGAAGCTTTCGACACAACCCTACAAGGGCACAAGAGATTTTTATCCGCAGGATATGCGCCTGCGCAACTGGTTTTTCGGCGTGATTCGCAACGTCCTGGAAACATCCGCGTTTGACGAATACAACGGACCGATGCTGGAATCTCTCGACCTTTACGCCGCCAAGAGCGGTGAGGAGATCGCCAACGAGCAGACCTATAACTTTACCGACCGCGGCGAGCGCAGACTGGCGATCCGTCCCGAAATGACACCCACTGTAGCGCGCATGGTGGCGGGCAAAATGGGCACGCTCAATTTCCCGCTCAAGTGGTTTTCGATCCCCAATATGTATCGCTACGAGCGTCCCCAGCGCGGACGTCTGCGCGAATTTTGGCAGATCAACGTCGACATTTTCGGCTGCGACACCTACGAGGCAGACCTCGAGTGCATCGTCAGTGCCATCAACATTCTGCGTGCTTACGGTGCGGACAAGTCGATGTTTACGGTGCACATCAACAACCGCCGTTTCTTTAACGACGTCATCGCCGCCATCGCGGGAACCGACACCGAGGGCAGCCGCAAGGTCTCCAAGGTCATCGATCGCAAAAATAAGATCCCGCGCGAGGCTTACGAGCAGGAGCTGATGGCATTGGGGCTCTCCGAGGAGCAAATTGAAAGGATCGACGCCCTGTACCGCATGAACGTCATGGACGCCACCGCCATTTGCCCCGACTCGGTGGGCTCGCAGGAGCTCCGTCAGCTCTTTGACGCACTTGAACGAACCGGCTTGCTCGAATACTGCATGTTCGATTTCGGCATCATTCGGGGGCTGGACTACTACACGGGTACGGTATTCGAGGTCTTTGACAACGCGCCCGAAAACAACCGCGCCATGTTCGGCGGCGGCAGATACGACAATTTGGTCGGGTTGTTTGTAAAGAACGCCAAGATTTCCGGCGTGGGCTACGGCATGGGTGACGTAACGCTCGAAAACTTCCTTTACACGCACAATCTCGTGCCCGAAACCTTTGGCTCGGGTGTCAAGGTGCTTGTCGCGCGCTTTGACGATGTTCCCTATGAGACCTACATGGCAACCGTCGACGCGCTCCGCAACGCGGGCATTGTGTCCTCGGTCTATCTCGGCTCCAAAAAATTCGGCAAGCAGATCGACTTTGCCGCAAAGGACGGTTACTCTCACCTCGTCATCATCGGCGGTGACGAAGCCGCAAAGGGTGTGGTCCGCTTAAAAGATCTTTCCACCCGCGAAGAGGACGAGCTGACGCTTGCCGCGGCAATTGAGAAGCTGAAATGAGCGAAACCAAGATTACAGACCTCAAGGAAACGCGGGGACGCATCCTCGGCGTGGATTTTGGCGACACCCGCACGGGGCTTGCCGTGTCGGACATCAGCCGCTTTCTCGCCTCGGGCATCGGTTACGTCTCCCCCGGAGGCATCGAAAAGACCGCCGATAAGGTCGCCGAGGTCGCACGCGAGCAAAAGGTCGGCGCCGTCGTGGTCGGTCTCCCCAAAAACATGGACGGTTCCGAGGGGTTCCGCGCCGAGCGTTGCCGTGCGTTTGCCGAGCTCCTGCGCGAACGGCTGGAAAACATCCCCGTCGCCATGATCGACGAGCGCCTCACCACCATGTCCGCCTCCCGCTACCTCAACGAGACCAACACCCGCGGCTCTCACCGAAAGGGTGTCATTGACACACTGTCCGCACAGATCATCCTGCAAAACGCATTGGACAGATTAAAAAATTGATCGCATAAAAACACAGCGTAGCCGCGAGTATTTCACGGTTACGCTGTGTTTGTTTTTTGTCAGAAACTTCTTAAAAGAAGTTTCCGACACCTTCAAGAACTTTCAAAAAAAGGATGATGTGGATATTGTGGAGTGTTTTTGCGCTATTCCGTAGTTTTTTGACGGTAAAGGGATGTTTGATTGCTTTATCCCAACAATAGCTCCCGCACCCGTTTTGGTACCACCACCCAAAACGGGCTCCCGAAATAATCACCTAAAATATATCTCCTTTAGTCCCCAAGTCTTCAATCCTTTTCAAACCCATGTACAAAGCCCGAGGCATCAGCCGAGCAGATATCGCCGCCGATGACGCGGTTGCGGTAAACCAGCACGTTGGCATAGACCGTTCCCTCGTAGTCGGGGTAATTGGTCACGCTAAGGGTGTAGCGGGTAACGTCCTTGCCCTTGAACTTGGTCAAGTTCAACCCCTGTTCCTTCTGAATTTCGTTGTACGCGGCAAACACCTTGTCAAACTCGGAGGGGATGGTCACGGTCTTGGTCTCCACCGGCTCGGCGGTCACCTCCCAACCGAACTGCGCTAAAAATTCGACCGCGTCGGCGGCGGTTTTGACCTTGTCGTAGCTGTAGCTGACCTCTCCGTCCACATCCGTGGAGGTTTGCGACGAGATGGCGTAAGTGGGCACAAAAGCGATCAGCGTGATAAGTACGGTCAGAGCCACACAAATGACCCCCACCAGCTTGATGGTGCTTGCACGAAGTGAATAGATAAACATAAAGCGCCTCCCATGTTTCATTACTGGTAAAATATATGAAACGGGATTGCGCTTTATGAATTGTAGAGTGAAATATCCAAATCAAAAGTTTCGTGTCGTTCTCGGGTGGTGCGGACCGCGTCCGAATGCGCGTAAACATTATGTAGCAGACCGAGCATCATAAAGGTCGCCAGCATCGACGATCCGCCGCAAGAAAGAAGCGGGAGTGTGATGCCGATGACGGGAAGCATGGCAAAGCACATGCCGATATTGAGCAAAATTTGTGCCACAAGCATCGCGCCGATGCCCACACAAATCAAGCCCCCGTAGTCCGAACGGCTTGCCGTGCGCGCGATCATGAACACGCGAACCACCATCACCATAAATATAATGATGACAAGCGCACCGCCGAGGAAGCCGAATTTTTCGCAAACCGTAGCATAAATAAAGTCGGTGTGCGAGGCGGGGAGAATTTCGTAATAGTAGCCGCCGAAAACGCCGTTTCCGATCAGCCCACCCGCGCCGATGGCATCACGGCTGAGCAAGGGTTGCATCCCGTAGCCCAAGGGGTCCATTTCGGGGTTAAAGCCCACAACAATGCGCTGCTGCTGATACTCCGAAAGATGCTCCCACAAATAAGGAGACAACAGCACGACCAAAATCGCCGCCCCGAGAAAATACCCCGGGTGCAATCCCGCGCAAAACAGCATCAGAGCGATGATGGCAAGGTAAATGATCGCCACCCCAAGGTCGCCCGAAAGCAGGATAAAGCCCACGATCAGCCCCGCGTGTCCCGCCAAAAGCAGAACCGTAAGCGGACGGTTGATGTGATCCTGCACGGTAAACAGGTGCTTGGAAAAGGTGCAAACAAAGGTGAACTTGATAAACTCCGACGGCTGTATCATAAAGCCCGTACCCGGGATCTCCAGCCAACTCTTGTTCGCCGTCTCGCGGCTCTCTCCGCTGCTGCCCCATATCAAGGTGATGACCAACAACAGCACCGAGCCGATCAGCATATAGATCCACAGCTTGTCCACAATCACGCGATAGTCCACAAACGCGATGACAAACGTCACAAATATCCCCACGATAAAGATCGCAATCTGCATCTTCAGCTTCGACATTCCAAAGTTGTCTACCGCGCCCCATACCGTTACAATACTGATAATCGAAAGAAGCGTCGCACACCCAAAAAGCACGGGATCAATGTTCCGTACCGCTTCTTTTATGATACTCCACACCTTTTGCATATGCGACCTCCTTTCTGTATTTCTTTCGTGGGGAAAACTTTTTAAAAAAAGTTTTCCCCACACCCCTTTCAAAAACCTTCAACGCATTTTTATAAATGAAATTTTAAAATTTGTGCGTTTTCCGTTTCAACAGCTCCCGCAATCCGTTACACTTTCTCCGTTGGAGAAAGCGGTTACCACCACCCAAACCGGACTGCCGAATAAGTAACAATCCGTGAAAAGCAGGTAATACCGTATTTTTTACGTCAAGGATGCTTATCTGAAAAAATTTTTCTCAAGCTCTTTCAAAATTCACAGCGTTTTTATCACGATCACTTGTTCGGTCTCTGCTTTGTAAGCAACCAAAGCTTTTTTGTTATTCAGCTCCGAAAAATGAGGTTTCAACATTCCGCGCATTGCCGCTATAAAAGGCGCGGTTTCGGCGAAAAAAACGCTTCCGTCATCGGTTTGGACAGTCACTTTAAAACAGATAGTCGCGTTAAAATGCGGTTGCGGATCGGTCAAAACCGTTTCGCAGAATACCACTTCATCACAATTTTTTGTGATCGCCGACATACGGCAGAGCTGAATGATTGCCAACGGTACACAGAATGCCGCAACGGGGATCAGCAACAGTAAAAGACGAAAGCTTTGCACCAACAAAGAGATCAATGTCAGAAAACAGGCAAGCACCGCCAAAAGGAGCCCGCAACCGATCAGCTCTCTTTTGCACACCGTGTAATCTAAGGAGGTACGCAACAATGCTTTGTTTTCATCGGCTTTTGACATACAAAATTCTCCTTCTTAAAAATGCGTTGAAAGGGTGTGGGGAAACTTTTGAAAAAGTTTCCCCACAAAAACAAAACATATCATTCTCAATACTGTCTGCCCCAGATGACCATATGCTTGGCGGGCTTGCCGCAGCAGACGCAGGTATCGGAGAGGTGATCCTCGGTAAAGGGGATGCAACGCGACTTGACGCCGCCTGTGGTGTCCTTGATCTGTTCCTCGCATTCGGTCTCGCCGCACCACATGGCTTTGATATAGCCCGATTTGTTGGCGGCAATGTCGAGGAACTCCTCATAGGAGCGTGCCTCATAGGTACGGTTGGTACGGTTTTCAAGCGCGCGTTGGTACATTTCGTCGTGCACCTTTTGGAGCGCCTTTTCGACCTCCTCGGCAAGGTTGTCGAGCGAGACAAAAGTCTTTTCACGCGTCACGCGGCTGACAAGCACGCAGGAGTTATTTTCGATGTCACGCGGACCGATCTCAAGACGGAGCGGCACGCCTTTCATCTCGTACTGGCTGAACTTCCAGCCCGTGGAGTTATCGCTGTCATCGAGCTTGACGCGGAATTTCTTTGCAAGCGCGGCTTTGATCTCGTTCGCTTTTTCCAGCACGCCCTCCTTGTGCTGTGCCACGGGAATGACGACAAGCTGAATGGGAGCGATGGCGGGCGGGAGGATAAGCCCGTTATCGTCGCCGTGCGTCATGATGATAGCGCCGATCATACGGGTGGAAACGCCCCAAGAGGTTTGGTGCGGATATTTTTGTGTGTTGTCACGCGCGGTGTACATAATATCAAATGCCTCGGCAAAGCCGGTGCCGAAGTAGTGCGAGGTCCCGCCTTGAAGCGCCACACCGTTGTGCATCATGGGCTCGATGGTGTAGGTCTCGCGAGCACCCGCAAATTTTTCCTTTTCGGTCTTACGTCCCGTGTAAGCGGGGATCGCCAACGACTCGGCATAGAAGTCCTCATAGACCTTCAGCATTTGCAGGGTCTCCTGTCTTGCCTCCTCCTCTGTCTCGTGCATGGTGTGCCCCTCCTGCCACAAGAACTCGGAGGTGCGGAGGAACGGACGGGTGGTCTTTTCCCAACGCACAACATTACACCACTGGTTGTAGAGCTTGGGCAGATCGCGGTAGGACTGGATGACATTGCGGTAATGTTCACAGAACAGTGTTTCGGAGGTCGGACGAACAATGAGGCGCTCGCTCAGCTTCGTTCCGCCGCCCATGGTAACAATGGCACACTCGGGCGCAAAGCCCTCTACGTGATCCTTCTCCTTTTGGAGCAAGCTTTCGGGAATAAACATGGGCATATAAACATTTTCGTGTCCCAACGCCTTAAAGCGTGCGTCAAGCTCCTTTTGGATGTTCTCCCAAATGGCGTAGCCGTAAGGGCGAATGATCATGCACCCTTTGACGCCGGAGTAGTCCACCAGCTCCGCCTTTTTGACAACGTCGGTATACCATTGCGCAAAATCAACGTCCATCGACGTGATCTGCTCGACCATTTTTGCATTGTTTTTTGCCATAACAAAACCTTTCCTGTCTCCGCAAAACGAATTTTACGGAATGATGTCGCATAAAAGCATAATATTACATTATACTAATTATAACGCAAGGCGGCAAAAATGTCAAGATGTTTTTGAAATTTGAGGTAACTTCCCATGCAAAAAAGCAATTTGAAACACATAAATCTCTGTAACGTAACCATCCACGACCTTACGGTGGACGAGGCGGTGGAGGCGGCATTGGCTGAGCGCGGCGCTCCATGCTTTACGGTCACGCCCAATGCGCTGATGCTGGAGGCTTGCCGACGCAATCCCGCGGATGCCGCGCTGCTCAACAGTGCCACGCTCTCTCTCCCCGACGGCGCGGGAGTTCTGCTTGCCGCAAAAAAACAAAAAACACCGCTCGGCGGGCGTGTGGCTGGCATTGCATTTGGGGAAGCCTTGCTCAAACGGGCGGCACAAGACGGCTTGCGCGTCTTTTTATTGGGCGGCAGCGACGGCGTAGCGCAAAGAGCGGCGGAACGGTTGTGTCAGCGCTTCCCCAACCTCACGGTCTGCGGGACGTATTGGGGCTACTTTGGCAAAGAGGGCGAGGACGACCGCACTGTATGCGCAATCATCCGCGCTTGCCGTCCCGATATTCTGTTTGTCTGCTTCGGCTTTCCCGCACAGGAGCGTTGGATCGCCTCGCATCTCGACGCTCTCGGTGGTGTCCGTGTGGTCGCGGGACTTGGCGGCTCGCTCGATGTCTGGTCGGGGGATCTTCGCCGTGCCCCCGCACTCGTTTCCCGCCTTGGTCTCGAATGGGCATGGCGTATGCTCCGCCAACCCAAACGGCTCAAAGGCTTGCCCGCAATTGTGAGATTTGTGTTGAGATGATATTTTTTGGGCTGTCCCGGAATTGAAGATTATACGGAGATCTGTGTTACTCCGCGAATGCTTGTGGGAAAGCGTAAAAATAGGCACCGTAACGATACGATGCCTAAAAATGTGCAAAAAAATGAAGTTGCACTTTTTTTAGTTTTGTCTACAGTCTCGATATTTATTTTCCCGCAATGCTAACGCCTTTGACAAGAACATTGGGGGAACCGAATACGGTAAAGCCGCCGGGAATACCCCATTTGACATCATTGCCGAGGCGGTCGATCTGTTTGAGCAGTTCAAAGAAGTTCCCCGCAACGGTAAAGGACTTGATGGGCTCGGCACGTTTGCCGTCGCGGATCATAAAGCCCGCGCTTTCAATGGAGAAATCGCCCGTGACCGCATTGGCACCCGCGTGAAAGCCCTTGCATTCGGTGATATAGATGCCGTTGCCGACGGCGGCAAAGAGCGCTTCCTCGGTGGCATCGCCCGCGGCAATCGAAAAGTTGTAGGGAGCGATCGAAACAGGCGAAGCGTAACTTCCCTTTTGCCCATTGCCCGTCGACGCGATCCCCGCTTTTTTGGCAGTGGTGAGGTCGTAGAGCAGGGTTTTGAGCACACCGCCCTCGATGACGTTGCGGCGCGCGGTGGCAACACCCTCGCCGTCAAAGGGCGTTTGCATAGCGGCACCCTCACGCATGGGATCGTCTATCAAGGTCACACAGGGCGCGGCGACCGTTTCGCCCTCCTTTCCCGCAAGGAGCGACAGACCAAGCTGTGCGTTCTTTGCCGAGAACACGGGCGAGAAAGTGGACAGGAACTGACGGAATTGTGTCCCATCAAACACCGCGTCATATTTCCCCGAGGCAATCGTTCCCGCGCCCAGTTTATCAAGTGCGCCTTGCACACCCTTGGCGGGGAGCTCTTTCAGCGCTTCATAGGAGGTGCCTTCACCAAACTCAAAGTTTTCCTGCGCTTCCTCGCCGTCGCGCACCACGGGGTTGACATATGCACCGCTCATCCCCACGAGGTTGGAAAGCGAAAGCCCGTGGGAGTTATACATGGCGATCTCGGTGGTCACGGTCAGCGCACAGGTCTGTGTGCCGTCGGTCACCTTTTCATTTTGCGCATAGAGTGCTCTTTGCAGAGAGAGTGCCGTGTCACGCACCGCCGCGGCATCGTTCAGCTTGACATCGCGTTCGGACAGCTTGGCATAGGCGGGAGAGCCCGCAAAGATGAACACCTCATCCTCGCTGTCGATGCAACGCGCGTTCGACATTGCCTTTTGCACCAGCTCTTCCAGCGCATCGGCAGTCATCAGCTCGCCCGAGGCATAGCCCATTTTGCCGTCTACGATGCAGCGAAAGCAGACACCGCCTCCCACACTCGAGGCAAAAGAGCTGATCTCATCCTTGAGTGTCTCGGCGCTGATGCTTTCCTCCATTTGGTAATAGATCTCGTACTCGGTCAGCCCCGCGCGTTCGGCGGCGTCGACCAATATCTGCTTCATTTCTTCAAATTTCATATCAGCGACCTCCTACGGTAATGGTGGAAACGCGGATGAGCGGCTGTCCCACATCGGTGGGGACACTGCCGCTGGACGAACCGCACATACCTTGCGCGGTCTCGAGATTTTGTCCGACCATATCGATGTTTTGCAGGATCTCGGAGCCGGTACCGATCAAGGATGCACCGCGCACGGGCTCACAGATCTTCCCGTTTCTCACAAGATAGCCCTCGGTGACGGCAAAGTTAAACGCGCCTGTGAGAGGATTGACCGAGCCGCCGCCCATTTTGCGGCAGTAGAGCCCATGCTCCATCGACGCGATGATGTCCTCGTTTTTGTCGGGACCGTTGGCAATAAAGGTGTTGGTCATCCGCGAGGTTGCCTCAAAGGTGTAGCCCTGTCTGCGTCCGCTCCCCGTCATGGGCATTCCCATACGGCGGGAGCCGAGGCGGTCGATCATATAGCTTTTGAGAATACCGTTTTCGATCAGCACATTGCGCTGTGTGGGCGTTCCCTCGTCATCGATGTTGACCGAGCCCCACGCGCCCGGGATAGTTCCGTCGTCGATCGCCGTGACCTTGGGATTGGCAATCTGCTGACCGAGCTTGCCCGCCATTTGCGACGCGCCGATCGAGACCGAGGTTGCCTCCAAGGAGTGTCCGCAAGCCTCGTGGAAAATGACACCGCCAAAGCCGTTTTCAATGGCGACCGTCATCGTGCCCGCGGGGCAGTAGTCGGCGCGCAGATTGACCATTGCTTGACGCGACGCCTCGCGCCCGATGTCGGCGGGATCGACCTTGTCAAAAAATTCAAGTCCCATCCCAGCTCCCGGCGACGCCGAGCCGGACTGATTGACCCCCGCAGCACTTGCAACCGAGGAGATGGCAATGCGCGTGCGCACATGGCGGTCGGTGGTATAAAGCCCCTCGGTGTTGGCGACCAAGATGGTATGGTCGACGCCAAGCAAGGAGCCCGACACCTGCGAAATAGCGGGATCGTACTCCTTTGCAGCAAAACACCCCGCGCGCAACAGGTCGGCCCGCACACGCGCATCCACACTCGACGGCACAATGGCGGCGGGGTGGATATTGGGGAGCAGACGCTCACGCAAGGTTACACAAATCTCTTTTTTCAGCTCTCCCATGGCAACCGCCACCGCGCGGGCGCATTTCATCAATCCCTCGCGTGAGGTGTCGGATGTCGACGCAAACACGGTACGCGTACCGAGAAAGGCGCGAATGCCCACTCCCGAGATCAGATTGTCGGTGACACGGTCGATCTTTCCGTCCACCATCGAGACCGAATTGTTACGGGTGATCTCCCCGTAAAGCTCGGCAAAATCGGCACCGCCCGACATCGCGCAGGCAAGCACCGCTTCCGCGATCGATTTTGAAATCATGGTTCATTCCTCCGTTCACAAGCTGTATTGCATATTATTATACCATAAATAAAGAAAAAATGCAATCTCTTTCGCTGTTTTGAGATTGCATTTTTTATCATGGGCAAGTGTTCCTCCGTTTTTTAGGAAAAACGGCGCGGAGAATATCGGCAACAGAGTTGCATACCAACCGCGATGGAACCTCGCAAAGAAAAAGCAAGTCTTTGTGGGGACTTGCTGAATATTCAATTGGTGACCCCTACGGGAATCGAACCCATATCTTCGCCGTGAGAGGGCGACGTCTTGACCGTTTGACTAAGGGGCCTTGTCAACGACTTTCATATTATACCACATCTTTTTCAAAATTGCAAGAGGTTTTTGAAAAAAAGTTAAATTTTTTTTTGAAAATCAAAGCCAAACTAACTTTGGGGGCGTTTTGGGTGGTGGTAACCGCCCTCTCCCACAGAGAAAGTGTAATGCCTTGCGGGAGCTATTGTTTGGAATAACCGTAAAAAGTCCCCTCAAAAAACATCCTCAAACCCGTGTTCCCAAAATGTTCTTTAATTTTGTTGCAAGGTACGCCGCGAGGATCGATTTTGCGATATCGAACGGTAAAAACGGCAGGACGCACACGGCAAGTGCCGAAAGGAGAGAGGTCTGCATAAGGAAGATATACTGTACCGTTCCGCAAATATAGCAGATCACCACGCCCGCAAGGCAAGCAAGCGAGGTCCAAAAAATTGCGGCAACATTCGAGCGTGCGCGTCTGACGAGACGGCAAAACAAACTCACCAAGGGCGCAACAAGCAGATACGACCACAGATATCCGCCCGTCGGTCCGACAAAGATCATTGCGCCGCTCCCCCCGCCGCTGAACACGGGCAGACCGCAAAGCCCGAGCGCCATAAACACGGCAACTGCGGTTAAGCTCCCGACAGGCGAGAGCGTTGCCGCTGTGATCAGTACCCCAAGCAGCCCGAGCGACACGGGGATCGGTCCAATGGGGACAGCAATGGGTGAGAGCACCGAGATCAGCGCAGCAAACAGCGCGCATACCGTCAAATGCTGCAACGAACGTCGTTTTTCCAAGCGCGGCATCGATGCGCACCTCCTTTATTCGTCTTTCCGATCAAGCTTTATTATACCAAAACAAAGGCTCTTTGTCAAGTTCTTCTATATAATTCCGCACGGCAACAGTGTTGTGTTACAATAGATGTGAGACTAAAAGTAAAAAAAGAATAGAAAAAGTGATTGAGTTCTGTTAAAATAAAGTCACCACAACCAAATCTAACAGAAAGGACTCAATCACTTCATGAAACATTATACCACAAACAAA
>JAFTKO010000009.1 GCA_017453205.1 Clostridia bacterium
GTTTGTTTGTGGTATAATGTTTCATGAAGTGATTGAGTCCTTTCTGTTAGATTTGGTTGTGGTGACTTTATTTTAACAGAACTCAATCACTTTTTCTATTCTTTTTTTACTTTTAGTCTCACATCTATTGTAACACAACATTGCAATTCTTGCAAAAAATCGGATAATGATTGACAAAGACGCAAAAAAATGTTATAATAAAATATTCAGAAAACCGGTTTGAGAGGAGGAGAAAGATGGATCGGGAAGAAAAAAAGAAGAAAGCCGAGGAGCTGGACCGCTTTTGGGATATTGATACGCTGATCCCGCCCAAGCGCGCACCGCATTATGCTTCGGACACCGAGACCGCCGAGATCGTCGTAGAAGCGCCGGCACCGCCCAAGTCCGGGGCGGCAAAGGCGATCTCGATCCCGCAACCCGACGGGGATCGCCCCATGCCGCATTTTATTCCTCCGCATACCGCCGACGAGGTAAGGGGACTGCCGCAAGCCGACGAGGAATACACGCCCGTCAACGCGCTCATTCGCCGTGTGCGTCTCTACCGTTGGAAGAGCAATTACCGCTATTACGAGGGCTTTGTGCGCGATGCCGTGCGGCTCTATCCCGTGACGGGCGCCGAATGTCCGCGTGTGCCGTTTTTCTCCTACGTGCCGCAGTATACGCAAATGTCGCGGCCGCAACTCGAGTGGTATCTGTGGTGGCGCGAGAACTTTCGGCGCGGTGTCTGTCTCGACACCGATTACAGCTATGTTTTGCTCTACGTGTACGAGATCATCAACCTTTCGGGGAAAACCGATGCCATGCGCGATCAAGAGGCGCTTTGCAATCTTTGGGCACACTATCGTGAGACCTACCGACAGCTTGACAGCTATCTGCCCGAGTGGATTTGCGATTACAGTCTGATCCACCGTCTGCCGCCGCCCAAGCTTTTTACGGGCAAGTTGCTTTCCGAGGTCATGTCACACTGCACGCTCAAGGAGTTTTATGTCCCCTCGGACGGCACCGACACCTATATCCGTGCGCTGTTGGCATTTTGCTCCAATTATGATTACCGAAAAAGCAAGTTTTGTACCGACGAGAGGTTGGAGATGTTCGACCGCGCCGTGGTGCTTGCCTTGCGTACCGTTACCAAGCATACCAGTACGGGCGGCAAGCTCTTTTCTGCGGCGGGTATGGACGACAGCAAGCTCTCGCGCGACGCTTATAGCGGAGCGCTTTGCTCCTACCGCATCAAACGGCGCATCGAGGTCGATTTTTGCTCGTTTTCGCGCTCGCATGAGCTCCGTTATTTTGTGACCGATGTGGTCAAATACACCGAGAACCGTTTGCGTTCGTATTACGCGATTCGCTCGCGGCTCTCGATCTATGCACTCTCTGCCGAGGTGCGCAAGCTGTTGGATGTCGCACTGGAGGAGCTGCTCCCCTCGCGGGCGGCGCAGGTCATACAAAAACAGAAAGAGGAAGAGGCATTTGTCAGCGCTTACGAAAAGCTTTACGATCTGCCGCCAAAGGAGCTGTCGCTCTCGGACGCGGCTCAAATCGAACGGCTTTCGTGGGATACCACCGAACGCTTGGTCGAGGCTTTTGAGGATACCGACGAACCGTCCCCGGTATCGATTCCCGCAGTTCCCGTGACGGAACCCGACACACCCGCCCAAAACGGGGAAGCATGGCATCCTTATCTGGCGTTTTTGCGCGCGGTTCGAGACGGTGACACTGCGGGACAAAGAACAGCCGCCGCCGCGATGAAAAAGCCCCCCGAGGTATTGGCAGACGAGATCAACACCCTTGCCGCAGATCAAATGGGCGACATCCTGCTCGAGGAAGGCGACGACGGTTTTACAGTGATTGAAGATTATCGGGAGATGCTGGAAGCATTGACCGACCACGCATAGAAAGGATCGAATGATATGGAACAAAACGAACAATACAACATTCCCAAGGTGCCAAAGCGCATTTTGACATCGCTGTTGTCATCGGTGTCTGCGGGTGTCGTTCCGCGCGCGGGAGCGCCCTATATTGCCATCGGACGTAAGGATGAGATCGCGGCGCTCCTGTCGGATCTTGAGGCAGTTAACGAGGGCGGCGGCTCGATGCGCTTTCTCATCGGACGCTACGGCAGCGGCAAGAGCTTTTTGATCCAGCTGATCCGCGGCTACGCACTCGAGCGCGATTTTCTCACTGCCGATGCCGATCTTTCCCCCGAACGCCGCCTCTACGGCACGGGTGGGAGCGGTGTGGCAACCTACCGTGAGTTGATGAAGAACCTGGCGTCCAAAGCCTCTCCCGACGGGGGGGCTCTGCAACGTATTATCGCACGTTGGATCACCGAGCTGCAAAACCGCGTGGTTGCTACGGGAATTTCTGTCGACGATGTGGGTTTTGCGGATGCCCTCAACCGCGAGGTGCTGAACACTATGCGCGACATGGAGTTTTTGGTGGGCGGTTTTGATTTTTCACGCGTGATCACCGAGTATTACCGTGCCTACACCGAGGGGAACGACGACCGCAAGAGTGCTTGCTTGCGTTGGTTGCGCGGTGAGTACGCCACCAAGACCGAGGCACGCCGTGAGCTCGGTTTTCAGACCTCGGTCATCATCGACGATGACAACTGGTACGATTTCCTCAAGCTTTGGGCGGCATTGGCACGCACCATGGGCTACCGCGGACTGGTGGTGTTCATCGACGAATGTGTCAATCTCTACAAAATTTCGCACCGCGTCAGCCGTGAGAATAACTACGAAAAGATCCTATCCATGTTCAACGACACCTTGCAGGGACGTGCCTCGGGATTGGCTTTGATCCTTGGAGGAACACCGCAGTTTTTGGAGGATACGCGACGTGGACTCTTCAGCTACGAGGCGCTCCGCAGTCGCCTTTGCGACAGCCGTTTTGCCTTGGAGGGCTTTAAGAACCTCATCGGTCCCGTGATCCGTCTGCGCCGACTTTCGGACGACGAGCTGTTTGCGCTCATCAGCCGCGTGACCAAGCTTTACGCCCAGAACTATGGAGCCGAGCCGCGTATCACGCAGGAGCAGATGGTCGAGTTTTTAAAAATTTGCCTCGGACGCGCGGGCGCGGATAGTATGATCACCCCGCGTGAGATGCTCCGCGACTACATGACCGTCCTCAATATCTTAATGCAAAACCCAAATGCAACCTTTGAGCAGGTGGTCGGCTCGGCAGTCACGCTTACCCACGACGCAAAACGCGAGGACGAAGCCACGGCAGACGAGAATGCCCCCGCCGAAACACCCATGAAGAAGTTTTCGATTGATGAGATCGAGTTTTGAGCTTTACAAATAAAATGCGTTTAAAGTTTTGAAAGGGTGTGGGAAAACTTTTTCAAAAGTTTTTCCACGAAAAACAACCATGAGTGAAATATTTGAACGGTTTCCCGATTTTATTCGGGAGTACATTTATGCGCATAACTGGGAGACGTTGCGTGAGGTACAGGTTGCGGCGGCGGAGACGATCTTTTACACTGACAGCAATCTGCTTTTGACATCGTCTACGGCGAGCGGCAAGACCGAGGCGGCGTTCTTTCCCGTGATGTCGGAGCTGTGCGAGGATCCGCCCATGAGCGTGGGTGTGCTTTATATTGCACCGCTCAAAAGCTTGATCAACGACCAATTTTACCGCATGGAGGAATTGTTGGATCAAAGCGGTATTCCCGTGACGCACTGGCACGGAGACGTGGCGCAATCGCACAAAAAAAAGCTCCTCGATAAGCCGCGCGGTATTTTGCAGGTCACACCCGAGTCGCTGGAGTCGATGCTCATCAACCGCTCCAACGACATCGTCCGTCTGTTTGGGGATCTGCGCTATATCATCATTGACGAGATCCACACACTCACGGGGAGTGACCGCGGCAATCAAATTCTTTGTCAAATGGCGCGCATCGGGCATTTGATCGGTCGCCACCCACGGCGTATCGGACTTTCGGCAACCATCGGCGACGTGCAAAAAGCCGCCGATTGGCTGGGCGCGGGGAGCGGCAGAGAGACGGTCGCTCCTCAGTTTGACGGCAGAAAGCTTCGTTGGCGGCTGGGCATGGAGCATTTTTACATTCAAAATTCCAAGACCGCGCAGGACACCGAGCCCAAGAACAGCACCGACGGTCCCGCCGCATCGATCGCCTACGATGCGGGTTACTCCTTTATGTACGACTGCGTGCGTGACAAAAAATCGCTGGTCTTTTCCAATTCGCGTGAGGAAACCGAGTATCTGTGCGCCACCTTCCGTCAGATCGCCAAGAACCGCGGTGACAGCGATGTGTTCCTTATCCACCACGGCAACCTTTCGGCGTCGATCCGCGAGGAAGCCGAGCTGAAAATGAAGGACGAGGAGATCATGGCGGTCACATGCGCCACCGTGACAATGGAGCTTGGCATTGACATTGGCAGACTCGAGCGCGTCCTGCAAAACCAGTCGCCCAATTCGGTCACAAGCTTTTTACAACGCCTCGGACGCTCGGGCAGACGCGGACAGCCGCCCGAAATGATGATGGTGTTCCGTGAGGAGGATCCGCTCCCCAATACGCCCCTGCCGCAATTGATGCCGTGGGAGCTGCTCAAAGCCATTGCCATTGTACAGCTTTATATCGAGGAACGCTTTATCGAGCCGCCCAACGTGCGAAAATTGCCGTACAGCTTGTTATTCCACCAGACCTTGAGTGTGCTTGCAGCGTCGGGCGAATTGACCGCAAAGTGCCTTGCCGAGCGTGTGCTGGCACTCCCGCCGTTTGCAAACGTGCCCAAGGAGGATTACAAGGTACTGATTGTCTCGATGCTCAACAACGACTTTTTGGAAATGACCGAGGAAAAGACGCTGATCGTGGGACTGGCGGGAGAGCGGCTGTTGCGTTCGTTCAAGTTTTACGCAGTGTTCAAGGACAGCGAGGATTACACGGTGCGGTGCGGCTCGGACGAGATCGGCACCATCACCACGCCGCCCCCCGTGGGCGACCGTTTCGCGCTTGCGGGACGTGTGTGGGAGGTGGAGGAGCTGGACATTCAGCACAAGCTCATCTACGTCAAGAGTGTGGAGGGCAAGATGGAGGTCTCATGGCCCGGAGATTTTGGCGAAATTCACACACGTATTGTACAAAGAATGAGACAGGTGCTTGCAGAGGATACCGTTTACCCATATCTCAAGCCCAACGCGCAAAAACGGCTTGACGTGGCGCGGCATGTGGCACGAAACACGGGAATGCTCGAGCATTCGCTTGTCCATCTCGGCGGATATTCGTGGTGTCTGTTCCCGTGGCTGGGGACGCGCTCCTTCCGCACCATGCGTAAGGTGATCGCGCGCCACGCTTCGGTGTTCGGGATCACGGGCATTGAGTATGAGGGATGCTATTTTATCACCTTTAAAATGTCGCGCGGGAGTGATTATGATCTGATCGCCGCTATGGCGGATGAGGTTAGGAGCTGCGCGATCGACGCCGAGGCATTGGTGTCGGGTGGGGAGATCCCCGTGTTTGAAAAATACGACGACTACGTCCCCTCTGACCTATTGCGGCATGCCTACGCCACCGATAAGCTCAACACCGACGAGGCGGAAAAAAGAATTTTGGAGCTGGAACGTGAATATTGAAAACAAAGGAGAATAAACATGAAAAAAGAGATCACATCCGAAACAAAAAAATTGCTGATCTACTTGCTGATCAACTCGGTGATCTTGATCGTGCTTTACTATTGGATCCCGTCGATGGTTGATTTCGGATATATGCCCGCCATTTACCTTGTTGCGGGCGTGGGATTGACGCTGTATTATGTCATCTATAACCGCGGCTTTGTGGCAAAGAACGCCACGCCCGAGATGCTCCCCAACCATATGAGTCCCATTGAAAAACAAAAGCTGATCGAGGATGCAAAGCTCCGCGAGCACAAATCGCGTTGGGTATTAACACTTTTGGTGCCCATTATCCTTACCTTTTTGGCAGATATGGTTTACCTTTTCATTTTTCCGTATTTTGAGGAACTGTTTGTATGAGCCGGGTTCGCATCGTTTCGCTTTATTCGGGCTCCACAGGCAATTCATTTCTCATTTCCGCACCGAGCGGAAGTATTTTGATCGACGCGGGCAAGAGCGCCAAACGGCTTTGCATGGCGCTGAACGACGCGGGGGTATCGCCCGATGAGATCAAAGCTATTTTTATCACGCACGAGCATACCGACCACATCGGTGCTCTGTCTGTCTTTCTCAAAAAGCATCCGATCCCCGTACATATCCTTACGGGGTGCGCGTACAAGCTCGCCACCGAGCCATCGGTCGCGCCATGCCTCTGTCAGCACCCGCCGATCTATTCGGAAACGGTGGGGGATATGACTGTCATGTCTTTCCCGACTCCGCATGACAGCCGTGCTTCGGCGGGTTACCGCATTGAAATTCCCACAGAGGACGGAAAGCTGTTTCGCATCGGATATGCCACCGATATCGGCTATATTTCCAAAGAAGTGGAGGAGGGGCTGACGGGCTGTGATGCGGTGATCTTGGAGAGCAATCACGATCCCGAAATGCTGCGCACGGGACCTTATCCCTATGATCTCAAGGTTCGTATCGCATCGCGTCGCGGGCATCTGTCCAATCCCGACAGCGCCGCGTTTGCCGCAAAGCTTTGCACCATGGGGACCAAATATTTGATGCTGGCACATCTGAGCCAGGAGAACAACACGCCCGATACCGCCTATGACGAGTGTGTCAGCGCGGTGGGGGATGAGGGTGTGCGTATTTGCGTGGCACAGCCCGACTGCATTACCGAGCTGACGGGAGGAATTTTGCTGTGAAACAGGTCACTGTCATTACTGTGGGAGGCTTGAAGGAGGCATACTGGCGCGATGCCGTTGTCGAGTATGAAAAACGCCTCTCTGCCTTTTGCAAGCCGAATATTGTACAGCTCAAGGAGGCAAAGCTCCCCGACGATCCCTCCGTGGGGGAGATCCGATCGGCGCTTTCCGACGAGGGCAAACGCATCCTTGCCGCCATGCCGCCGCGCTCCTACCGTGTGGCTCTTTGCGTGGAGGGCAAGCAGTTTTCGTCCGAGGCACTTGCCAAAAAGCTGGAGACAGCACTCAACGAGAGCGGCAACCTCTGTCTTGTCATCGGTTCGTCGCACGGTCTTAGCGAAGAGGTTAAGGCGTCGTGTCAGCTGCGTCTGTCGGTGTCTGAGCTTACCTTTCCGCACCAGATGATGCGCGTGCTGCTTTTGGAGGTGCTGTACCGTTCTTTTTCGATCTTGAAAGGAACGCGCTACCACAAATAAAGAAAATTTTCAAAAATCCTATTGAAAGAAATTCGTTTGCATGATATAATATAGGTATCATAGGGAAATACTACATAAAGATACACCGAACGCGGTGTTGGAGGTAACTTTTGATCGTTGCATTGGAAGACGCAAAATACAAACTGATCGGAATGCGCGAGAGCATTGAAGAACTCGGCTCGGCGCTCCGCATTGAAGAGACCAAGGAGAATTTGAAGGACTTGGAGGCGCAAACACAGGCGCCCGATTTTTGGAATAATGCCGATAAATCGAGCAAGGTCTTGCAGGTCATCAAGCAGGGGCAGGATAAGGTCGCGGGCTATGAGCGCCTTTGCGCACGTTTGGAGGATGCCATTGCGCTTGCCGAAATGGCAATTGAAGAGAATGACGAGTCCTTTATCGAGGAGGTGCAGGGCGAATTGGAGGCGATTGCCGCCGAGGAGGAGCACCGCCGCATTGAGGTTCTGCTCTCGGGTGAATACGACAAGAACAACGCCATTGTTTCGTTCCACCCGGGCGCGGGAGGAACCGAGGCACAGGACTGGGCGCAAATGCTGTACCGTATGATCACGCGTTGGGCGGAAAAGAGCGGTTTTCAGGTCAAGCTGACCGACTGGCTCGACGGCGACGGCGCGGGCATCAAGAGCGCTACCGTGATGGTCAACGGCCTCAACGCATACGGATACCTCAAGAGTGAGAACGGCGTGCACCGTTTGGTACGCGTTTCTCCCTTTGACGCCAACGGCAGACGCCAAACATCGTTTGCTTCCATCGAGGTCATGCCCGAGTTCGAGGACGTGGACGCGGTGGTCTTGCGTGATGAGGATTTGGAGATCACAGCGCACCGTTCGAGCGGTGCGGGCGGTCAGCACATCAATAAGACCGACTCGGCGATCCGCATCGTACACAAGCCCACGGGCATTGTGGTCGGCTGTCAGACCGAGCGTTCTCAGTTGCAGAACAAGGAGACGGCGTTGCGCATGCTCAAATCCAAGCTGATGGAGATCAAATTGCAGGAGCGTCTTGACACCATCGAGGACATTCAAGGCAACAAGACCAACATCGAGTGGGGGGCACAGATTCGTTCCTACGTGTTCATGCCTTACACACTTGCCAAGGACACGCGCACGGGGTACGAAACGGGAAATATCCAGGCGGTCATGGACGGAGAGATCGACGGTTTTATCAATGCCTATTTGAAAATGATCTCCAAGCAGTGATCTGCCGAAAAACGGGGAAGGAGAACAGAACATGAATAAAAAGCTTTACGCGCTGACCGGTGCCGCCGTTGCGGTGGCATCCACGGCAATGATCATCGGTTACGCGATCCGCAAAAAGAAAGAGGAAGCCGTGTGCGCGGGGGTTTTGCTCGCGGGCATCGCGGGGCTTGTGGGCGGTGCCGTAATCGCATATCAGCCCGAAAAGGAAGCGAAAAAGAAACTGACTGTTCGAGATCTTTTGGATGATGACGATGTACTGTTGGTCAACAAAAACATTGCCGAGGTGCTTGGCTCCGCCGATGGTGACGCCACCGAGCAACCCTTTCCAGCCATTGAAGCGGACGGGGAGATTTGAATATTTACCGACATTTGTTTGATCATATGAAAAAGGCTGTTGCAAGTTCTGCAACAGCCTTTTTGCGGTCGGGTTAAATCCAACGAACGGTCTCGGCGACGATATTGCCGTTGACCATGATGTAGTTCTTTTGATAATAGCCTGCGGTGATCTGCATCCCGTTTACCACGGCGTTCATTGCATGCGGCTTTGCCATGCCCTTGAATTGAAGCTCGGCGTAAACATAGCCGTCCACCACCAGTTCTTCGGTATTCTTCCCGTATTTGCGGTAGGTGATGATGTGTCCCGAGACGGTCGCCTCGGCGTAGACTTTGATCTTGTCATCGCTGTATGCCGTGCGGAGTGCGGGCGTGTCCTCAAGTGCGGGGGTATCGGCGGCATTCTCGGTAACCGTGCTTTCTTCGCCGTTTACAAAGATCGGCTCCCCGGGAACCGACTCGGGCAGTGTTTTGAGCTGATGGCCGTACTTGACACCGATGATGAGGTAGTAAAGGATCCATATATGGAACAGAATGTCGAGAATTGCGGAGAGATCGCCAAGGAGCATAAACACCATGAGCAAAGTGTCGATGGAAAAGTAAACCAGGGCGGCGATCATCCAACCGTAGTGCTTTTTGGAAAAGATCCAACACAGGAGATAGGGCAGTGTCAAAACCACGGCAATGACGGCAAATACAATCAGTACGGCAACAACCTCGGTCTCGACATAACCGATCACACCGATCTGCGTGATCAGTACGGGTAGAGTAGCCGAAAAGAGAAAGTACGTGTCAGTCTGTGCGGCAATAAGAATGATGTTGATGACCGACATTGCAATTACCAAAAGCAGGTTCATGCGTGCGGTGGTGTACTTCTGATTTGCAATTGCGCGAGGTGACGGAGTGAATTTTTGTTGATTATTCATACGGTCGTTCCTTTCGTTGTTTTGTTGATTGGTTACTCCAATTATACCATATAAAATCA
The DNA here is from genome assembly GCA_017453205.1 of Clostridia bacterium. Lineage (GTDB taxonomy): Bacteria > Bacillota > Clostridia > Oscillospirales > CAG-272 > UMGS1865. Next base: position 9,806 of record JAFTKO010000009.1, read on the forward strand.
CGTTTGTCAATCGAAATCGTTTGGGAACTCTATACAATTTGTTGTGTTACAATAGATGTGAGACTAAAAGTAAAAAAAGAATAGAAAAAGTGATTGAGTTCTGTTAAAATAAAGTCACCACAACCAAATCTAACAGAAAGGACTCAATCACTTCATGAAACATTATACCACAAACA